>CAZDQG010000010.1:0-95861 GCA_964507535.1 uncultured Saprospiraceae bacterium | reverse complement strand
TATGCCTTGCGGTAAAAAAAGAAAAAGACATAAAATCGCTACGCACAAGCGGAAGAAGCGATTGAGAAAGAACAGGCACAAGAAGAAAAACAGGTAGTAAAATGGACACTGCGCGATGCAGGCGTTTTCCACAATGGAAGATTTTACCCTGATAGTATCCACCATGGGATTCCCGAAGGAAGGGACCGTGGTGTGTTAAGACTGTACCTGTTTTACCCAAACCGAATAGATTTTTGCATTTCGAAGCCTCAATTAGGAGCGTGGGAGAAGAACTGTTCCGAAACGTAATTTGAAGCTTGAAATGAAAAGGGGATTTGGCAACGAGCCAATCTGCATTGTGATGTTCGCTTGCATTTCGCATCATGATATATGATGCATGGAAAAAGAACTGATTATCTCAGCACAACAAGGTTCTGTTGAGATTGCATTGCTTGAGGACCGGAAGTTGGTTGAGCTCCACAAGCAAAAATCAAATACCCAATACAATGTCGGGGATATCTTTCTCGGGCAGGTAAAGAAGCTTATGCCCGGGCTGAATGCGGCTTTTGTGGACATTGGTCACAGGAAAGAGTCCTTTCTTCATTACACCGACATGGGTCCCTTGTTTAATTCCAATGTTCGTTTTACACAAGACTCGCTTGACGGGAAATACAATTCCCCTTTGTTAGATCAATTTGAGTTACAAGCTGAAATTGCAAAGAACGGAAAGGTCTCGCAAGTCACTGAAAAGCGGATGGCACTTTTAGTGCAAATTTTAAAGGAGCCCATTTCCACCAAAGGGCATCGGCTGACTTGTGAAATTACCTTGCCGGGGCGGTTTTTAGTATTGACACCCTTCAACAACAGCATAGCGATTTCAAAGAAAATCGCCAATGCCGAAGAGCGCAACCGCTTATTTCATCTCGTGGAATCTATACGCCCCAAAAATTTTGGGATTGTAGTACGAACTGCTGCGGAAGGTAAAAAAGTTGCAGAAATGCACGAAGAAATCAATGCCTTGTGCGAGCGTTGGAAAGCATTGCATGCGCAGTTATTTCGTGCCAAACCGCCCATCAAGCTCATGAGCGAGCTGGACAAAACCTCCAGCATTATACGGGACCTTTTGAATCCCAGTTTTACCAGGATTGTGGTCAATGACAAGGACATTCACGACGGCATAAAAATTTACCTTGAGAATAATTTACCGGAAAAAGCCAGTATTGTTCAACTTTATAAAGGCAGTAAGCCCATTTTTGATCATTACGGTGTAAAGCGCCAGATCAAAGCTGCATTTGGTAACACATCCACGCTTTCAAGCGGAGCCTACATCATCATTGAGCATACGGAAGCCATGCACGTCATCGATGTGAACAGTGGCCCAAAGTCGCAGCGCGTGGATCAGGAAACAGCAGCCATCCAGGTGAATACGGAAGCTGCAGAAGAAATTGCAAGGCAATTGCGTTTGCGGGATATCGGTGGTTTGATCATTATTGATTTCATTGACATGAAAAGCAATGAAAACAAACTTGAATTGTATCATGCCATGAAGAAGTTTATGGAAAATGATCGGGCACAGCATACCATTTTGCCGTTAAGTAAATTTGGCCTGATGCAGATCACCAGGCAGAGGGAGAAGCAGGAATTAAAGATTGACACATCAGAAATATGTCCTTCATGTGGCGGAAGCGGTAAAGTGAATGCCTCGATTTTTTTAGTAGAACAAATGGAGAAAGATCTTGATTTTGTATTGAGTACACGTCCCACCCGGAAACTAATTCTCGAAGTGCATCCATACATAGCAGCCTATTTAAAAAAGGGTTTGTATAATTTTCCATGGAAATGGTTTTTCCGGTATATGAAATGGATTCAAATCCGGGAAAATCAGGACATGCCCCTTATTGAGTTTAAATTTTATGATGGGCCGGACGAGGAGATTCGTCTGAAAGGTTAAGAAAAATTAATAAAGTCTTCTCAGGAGTCCAGCTATATTTATGCCAGCAATGAGCCTTCTCAGAGCATGCCAGCACTTCCAAAAGTATTGATTTGTCCGCAACACTGGGGACTTGGTCACGTTACGCGCACCATCCCTGTAATCCGGTATTTTCTATCCAGGGGATATCCGGTGATACTTGCCAGTTCGGGTGCAGGATCCGAATTGCTGCGGATGGAATTTCCAGATTTGCGGGTACTGGACTTACCGGATTATGGCATGCGTTATCCTTTCAAGAACATGTATCTGAATATGGGCTTACAGTTGATTCAGATGCATATTGCCATTGTCAGGGAGCATTTTGCCATTCGAAGAATTTGTAAAGAGGAAGGTATTGGCATGATTGTTTCAGATGCCAGGCTGGGCGCTTCTCAAAAAAGGATTCCTTCTGTTATTATAACGCATCATTTACATTTTCCACTCGACAACTTTCTATCAGAATGGATGAGCGATGTCTGGATGCGGTTTTTCTATATGATGTTTGACCAGATATGGGTACCGGATGTTGCCGGCGAAATCAACTTGTCTGGTGCACTGTCGCATACATTTAGGTCCACGAAACATTACTTTATTGGTGTTCTGAGCCGGTTTAAAAAAATGGACCTCGACATTGCCTACGATTACGCATTTGTGCTATCCGGACCGGAACCGCAGCGCACTGCATTCGAAGAAATCCTGCTGAAGCAAATGCATCATCTTGGGAACGTGCGATGCATATTGATTCGGGGAACCCGGGAAGCAAAGTCTATTCAAGTAGCAGCCCAAAATTTTGAAGGATCGTTGGACATCAGGGATCTGATTTCCGGAAATGAGCTGAACGAAATTATGTGTGCATCGGATTGGATTGTAAGCCGATCCGGATACTCCACTCTTCTGGATCTGAGTGTCATTCGAAAAAATGCACTTTTGATTCCTACTCCGGGACAACCTGAGCAAGAGTATCTTGCAAAGGAGCTTACAAGAAAAAAATTATTTTATTCAACTACCCAGGATCTGCTCAATCTGGAAAAGGACATTCCGCTGTCCAGGTCCTATCCCGGATACGCTCAAATGGATTTTGGACCATCGCTTGGAGACCGTTTGGATCCTCTTTTGTCAACACTATTGGAGCACTATGGAAAAGTTTGAATACACTACCGGGAATCTGGTATTTTAATAGGTAACTTAGGTTACATACTGCAGGCATTGCTATTGTTACATTTACAGAAATGAATATGTTATGAAAAAGAATATGGGTATTACAGACCGCGCAATACGATTTTTAATTGCTGCGCTTATTGTCATTTTGTATATGACGGGACAGATTACGGGGACTGCAGGCACTGTTGCGCTGATACTTGCCGCGGTATTGTTGCTTACCAGTTACATACAATTTTGTCCTTTGTATTTGCCCTTCGGGATATCAACGAAAAAGGAAAAGCTAAGTTAGAAAAAGTTCGAGGGAAGGCTTGATACGCAGTGTTCTTTAGAAGGGCTCCGCGTTATTTTTGCGACTGCGGATCATTTCTGCATAGTTCTGCTTTTTAAGCATGGCCAAAAAGCAGGATTCAATTCTTTCAAAGCGGGTTTTTTGAGTTTTTGCGCTTTCAACCCATTTTGAAAAATAATTTTGGTGTGAATTGTTCAAGGATTTAAAATGTGCAATGGCAGCCGGGTCTGATTCAAGAGCTTCCAGAAGTTCTGCATTGAGTGCATATGCACTGGGGTCATATTCAAGTTGGAGTGTAAGTTTGTCGCCTTGTTTTTTCCGGAGTGATTTTCGAAGTGATGTATTAAGCGGTAAGATGTAATTTCCTTCCCCCATTGGAAGCAGGTTCATACCAGAAATTTCGATGGTGTCGATTCGACCCTTAACCCGGAAAGATTTTTTTACACCAGGTAAAATTTTATTGGCGATGTCCTGAGGAATTTCAACGTAGGACCAGCCTGTTTTCTCCCCTTTTTTAAGGAATTTCAGAATGAGTGTTTCGAATTGAATCATAAATACGCGATGGGATATCTTTTGATGGCAATTTACGGATAAGTACTTTTTCATTTTGGAGAAATCGAAATCCATAGTCATAGCACATTTTAAATGTATGACCTTGTTTTGTGGTGCTGATGTGGGTAAAGAAATCGGGAAAGAAGCCCAAACTCAGTAAATGATCTTTGTGAATTTCTTTTTTATGGAGCGTATCGATTGTAGATTTTAAGAGAAGGCGATTTTTCCGGAGGTGGTTGTTGATTTTGAGGATGAGGGATTCGCTTGCTTTGTTTTTGATGTTGTAGAAATGGCTTCTGCAATGGTCGTTACAAAATTTTTTGTCAGTCCTGCCGAAGAGGGGAGCTGCGCAAAGCATGCATGATTTTTGGATGTTCATGATCGTATATTTTTGTAAAATGAATGACAAGGTCGCAAAGCATTTCAATTTTAGTTTTGCTTTTAGTCGTTTTTATGCGGTTAATTTATTTACAGGGGGTATTTATTTATTTTACTTGTGGTCCGTTTGCATCTGTACAGCGCAATGGAAATTATTATTCACTAATTAAATTAACACGTATGAACAACCTTAGAAACAGTGTCCGCTTGATAGGAAATCTTGGAGCCAATCCTGAGATCAAGCAATTGGAAAAAGGAACGAAGATGGCCAAGTTTACACTTGCTACCAATGAACAATACCAAGATAAAGAGGGGAAGAAGGTCACTGACACACAGTGGCATCATGTTGTGGCATGGGGGAAAACTGCAGACATCGTTGAGGAATACCTTGCAAAGGGCAGCGAAGTGGCGATTGAGGGAAGACTTACAACCCGCAGTTTTGATGGAAAAGACGGCGAGAAAAAGTATTTCACCGAGATTGTACTTAGTGAGTTGATGATGCTGGGGAAAAAGAACTGATGTCAAAACATGAGAGCCGGAGCACATTCCGGCTCTTCTCTTTTTTGTGCAGGGGTATTCTTGCGGCTCTTTCCGGGCGGAAAAAAGCATATAGGAAGTAAGCACAGTTCTCAATTCGAGAAACACGAACGTTCGTTAGATGCTTATTTACGCACTAACTGTTCTGTATTCCTGCAGCTGAGAGAATTAGGGCATGCATGTATTTCTGAGATTTGAGGGCAAAATTTCCAGATTGAAGGCCTGGATATTTAGGAAACGGGCGAAGCAGTTTAGCACATCGCCATCAATCAGAATTTCGTTTTAAACGAAGTTCGAAATCCTGGATTCCGGCCAGAATAGAATCCCGGCCATATTGCTCAATTTTTAAATGATACGTTCCTGTCTGAGGAAAGCGCAATTTGGATTGCAACAAAATTGGAGTTGTGCATATTCCTCCACTGCATTGTCCGTAGGCATTGCCCGGTTCGTCGAACAACTCCAGGCTGAGTAGTTGCTTTTTCTCTGTGGTATCCGGGAAGTGTGTATAGGTCTTCACATACACATTCCGATATGCAAGTTGATTGTCATGCCGGATGACCAGTTCCATATCGTATGAAGGCAAGGTGTCTTTGATATTCCATGAAAAGTTTAAGCTGTTGTTGTAGCTCCACTTGCTGTCAGGAATACTGATTTTTTGTCGATACAGTCCATCTGAATTGCATGAGAAGAACAGCAGCAGGCACAGGCTGATCGTGCAGTATTGAATGGTAGTTCTCTTTGCATGTCCCATGGGGAAGTGGATTAGCTGAAGTATTCTTTCATGCGTTCAAAAAAGCTCTTCTCTGTTTTTCCCGGATTTGGTTGAAAATTGGGCAGGTGCCTAAGTTTTTCCAGAATTGCTTTTTCTTCAGCGGTATATGATTTGGGAGTCCAGATATTGATGTGTATCAGTTGGTCTCCCTTTCCGTAGTTGTGAACACTTGGCAAGCCCATTTCTTTGAGGCGGAATATTTTTCCGGCCTGTGTACCTGGCGGAATTTTAATTTTCGCAACGCCCTGAAGTGTGGGTACTTCCATTTGGCTTCCCAGGGCGGCATCTGCAAAATTCAGATAGAGGTCGTAGTAGATATTATTTCCCTCGCGGCTGAAATATTCGTGAGGTTTTTGTTCAATGCTTATCAGCAGATCTCCGGCTGGTCCACCCTGGCTTCCGGCATTTCCCTTACCCCGCATGGACAATTGCATTCCATCCTCGACACCTGCAGGAATTTGAATTTCGATAGTTTCCTCGCCGATTTCATGGCCGGCACCTCTGCATTGGGGACAGGCTACTGAAATCGTTTGGCCGGTGCCATTGCAGGTCGGGCAGGTAGTTGTCGTTTGCATTTGACCGAGGAAGGTATTTTTGATTTGGCGCACATAGCCTTGCCCATTACAGGTATTGCATGTCTTTACCGACTTACTATCCTTGGCTCCGAGGCCATGACAGGTTTTACAGACGAGTTGTTTTTTGACTTTAATTTTTTTAGTAACGCCCGAAGCAATTTCTTCAAGGCTCAGACTTACTTTGATCCGGAGGTTACTTCCTTTGTTGCCGGATTGTGCACGACCTCCGCCCCTGCCAAAGAATGATTCAAACGGAGATCCGGAGTCGCCGAAGATATCTCCGAAATGACTGAAGATATCATCCATACTCATGCCACCACCTCCACCGCTGAAGCCTGCATTTGGGTCAACACCGGCATGTCCATAGCGATCATAACGGGCTTTCTTGTCAGCGTCGCTCAGGATCTCATATGCTTCAGCTGCTTCCTTGAATTTATCCTCTGCAGATTTATCGCCCGGGTTCCGGTCAGGATGGAATTGCATAGCCACCTTGCGGTATGCTTTTTTAATTGTATCCGCGTCCGCAGATTTGGGAACTCCCAATATTTCGTAATAATCTCTTTTAGCCATTTTTTTAATTTGGGCTTTTCGTAAGCCTTATCATTTACCGACGATGACTTTGGCGAATCGAATCATTTTATGATTTAACACGTATGCTTTTTCGATGGTGTCTATTACTTTTCCTTTTTTGGATGGATCCTCTACGGGGACCTCGGTAATGGCTTCGTGATATTGCGGATCAAAAACCTGACCGTCTGATTCTTTGGACTCCAGGCCTCTGGTCTGTAAAATTCCAAGCAATTTATGGTGTACCAGGCGCATGCCTTCAGGGAATATATCGGGTTTTCCCTGATCTTCTGAAAGTTTTTTTGCCCTGTCGAAATCATCCAGAATTACAAGAAGGTCCTGGATGAGATCCTGGCTTGCATTTCTTGTAAGTTCAATTTTTTCTTTCAGTGTTCTTTTCTTGTAATTGTCAAATTCTGCAAAAAGACGCAGGTACTTATCCTTTTGCTCTTCGAGTTCGATTTTCAGCAGTTCCGCTTCATTCGGTTTTTCATCCGTTGTGTTGAGGGATTCTTCCTTCACAGTTTGTGAATTGAAATCCGGATTATTGATTTCCACCTCCGGATTTTCATTTAATTGATCATTTGTCAGCATATATCTACATGTTAAAGCGCGTATGAAACAGCTTCAATTATATTGCCATTCAATAAAACAGGTCAAATTGTCAGTTTTTCTTTAATTGATAGGCCAAAAATGCATCTAATTCGGCAATAGAGGGGTCTGCCAGTGCAATTTTTGAATCCGGACCGATCAGGTATTTTGTGGGAATACTCCGTATTTGATAAAGTTTGGCCAGTGCTCCGTCCAAGCGATTGGTATCTATGATCTGATGGGGCCAGGTTAAACCGTCAGCCAGGATGGCCTTTTGGGCATCTTCCATGCGGGTTTCGAGGGCGATACCCAATATTTCAAATCCCTGTGCCTGTTTAAATTCCTTGTCGTGGTATTTTGAGTAAAACAGTTTCAAAATGGGGTTTTCTTTTCGGCAGGGGCCGCACCAGGATCCCCAAAAGTCCAAAAGCACATAGCTGCCCCGGAATTGGCTGAGTTCAATGGTATTGCCCTGCATATCCATGGATTTGAAGGCAGGTGCATCCTGACCGGTGACCAGCATGGATTTGAAAAAAAAATAATAGACCAGATATGCGAAAAGGAGAAGGCCAATAAAAGCAAGAGATGATTTCAAGGTGTTGATTTATGCTGTGAGTTAATGTTTCAGGTATGTATCAAACCCTTGTGCATAGAAATTGTTGACAACAAAGCAGGTAATCGCATTTGTTTTTAAATTTAAAACAAGTGTACATTTACCGAAGTACATTTGTTTTGAAGTATACCTGCTGAAGATCATGGGTATTATTTATGTGACCTTAATTTCCATTTGTAAAACATCGAATGAAAAAAATAATTACTCCGGGCGAGATTCCTACAAAAGACTTACATCAGTATTTGCTGGGTGCAGTAGCACCACGTCCGATTGCATTTGTAAGTACCGTAGATGAAGAGGGCCATACAAATCTGGCACCCTACAGTTTTTTTAATGCATTTAGTTCGAATCCGCCCATCCTGATTTTTTCTTCCAACCGGCGTGTAGAAAACAACACTACTAAAGATACTTTGTACAATGTGCAACATACCCGGGAGTGTGTTGTAAATGTGGTTAATTACGCTATTGTCCGGCAAATGATGGTGTGCAGTGTTGATTTTCCAAAAGAGGTGAGTGAGTTCGAGCAATCCGGGCTGACACCTGTTCCATCGGTGCATGTCAGGCCGCCTTTGGTCGTTGAGTCTCCTGCAAATTTAGAATGCAAGGTTACGGAAATCATCACATTAGGGGAGCATGGAGGTGCCGGCCACCTCATCATCTGTGAAGTGCTTTGTATGCATATACGCGAGGATGTTCTGGATGAAAATGAACGGATTGATCCTGATAAAATCGATTTGATGGGTCGCATGGGAAGGGCATTTTATGTCAGAGCAAGCGGTGCGGCACTTATGAGCCTTCCACAGTCACAACATCTTCCTGTGGTTGGATATCCCGGATTGCCGGAACATGTAAAGCAAAGCAAGGTATTGACTGCGCAGATCATTGGTGCATTATCCGGAATGAAGGCACTGCCTTCAAGGGAGCAGGCCATAGCGCTTATTCAGCAGGACCCGCAATTGAGTGTGTACCTTGGGCAAGAAACAGAAGACATTCACAGGAAAGCGCTTGAATTGTTTCAGAACAAAGATCTTGAAAAGGCAGCAGCATTACTTTCCACCATGTGATAACCATGGGTGGTATCAATGGTCTTTGCTGACCGCTGCAGCTGCCAGATATTTTTTTATGTTACGGATCATCCAGGGTCCGGCATAGATCATTCCACTGTATATCTGAATCCAATCGGCTCCATCCTCGATGCGGTCCTGTGCATCTTTTCCGTGCATGATTCCGCCCACTCCGATGAAAGACAAACGATTGTTCGCTTTTGAAATAAGATACTGCAAACATTCTCTTGCTTTTGGCCGCAAGGCTTCACCGCTTAGTCCGCCTGTTTCTTTTGCAACCTCTTTTTCGTACAATTCAGAAGGCCTGCTGATGGTGGTATTGCTTACAATAATACCATCAAATGAATTCAGCAGGACGACTTCCAGTATGTCATCCAATCCCTGCGGGTCCAGGTCCGGTGCAATTTTAAGGAACAAAGGTTTCGGGTGTTCCTTTTTTTGATTTTCACTTTGCAGTACAGACAAAAGGGCATGTAAAGGTTCTTTATCCTGGAGTTTTCGAAGTCCCGGTGTGTTTGGTGAACTTACATTGATGGTAAAGTAATCCACCACATCAAATAATTCATGAAAGCATAAGAGGTAATCTGCTGCCGTATCCTCCTCTGAAGTCAGCTTGTTTTTTCCAATGTT
This sequence comes from uncultured Saprospiraceae bacterium, assembly GCA_964507535.1. Lineage (GTDB taxonomy): Bacteria > Bacteroidota > Bacteroidia > Chitinophagales > Saprospiraceae > Vicinibacter. Next base: position 86,184 of record CAZDQG010000010.1, on the reverse strand, counting down.
ACCCCCAATGATGAGTCCCTCTGGTTTATGAAAGGCGATCAATCTTTTTTTAAGAAGCTGCACCCCATCGTTATTAAAACCCATGCGATTGATGATAGAGTGGTCCCGCTTTAATCGGAACAATCGAGGTTTAGGATTTCCACTCTGTGCAACAGGTGTTACCGTTCCTACTTCAATGTGTCCAAAGCCCAGTGTGGCCAGCAGGTCCAACCATTTTCCGTTTTTATCAAATCCTGCAGCAAGTCCAATTGGATTTTTTGCCGTCATACCGCAGCAGGTGGAAGATAATGCAGGAGATTCAAATTCAAAGGATTTCCTGATAAACCAGCCGATTGCGGGTATTTTCAGAAAAAGGTGCAGGGCATTCATGGCCAGGTAGTGTGCTCTTTCTGCATCCAATAAAAAAAACAGGGGTCTGAATAATATCCACATCATACGGAATTAATCTTCATCGGGTTTGAGTTGCAGTTTTTCTTTAAACTGAATTAATTTCGGATTGCGTTCCACCATCAGATCCCATTTTTCGCGAGCTGAATAAAGTTTGGCGGGTTTTTTTTCTTCCGGTTCTGCAAGTGCCGGATCCACTTCGATGTGGAACAGGATATTTTTGTCTGCAAAAGTTTGCCGGAGTTTTTCATCAAGTTTTAATTCAGCACGCAGGGTTTCGCGGGCGATGATGTTTGCCACCATAATTCTTATGGAGTGTGCTTCTACATGAAACTTTGATGATTTCAGTAAAGTTTTCAAAGAAAGATTGGTTTCCTGTTCAAGGATCTGATTCCAAAAGTTTGTTGCACTTTCTTCATTAAACGGAACGAGGCTTTCTTTCCTTTGTTTTTCTTCTGCTGCGATTTGTTTTTTTAAATGATCAAAATTCCCAATTCGTGGAATGGAAATTTTCAAGGGATCTTTTTCAGCGGGCAGACTTTCAACGGAAGGCTGTTGTTTTATACCAACAGTTTTGGGTGCTTCCGGAATATCAGCAGGAGCTTTTGTCTCAGTTATTGTTTTTTTTTTTGTTCCGGCAGATCAGCATCTGCTATTTGCAAAAGTTTTTTGCGACTCAGGTAGCATAATTTTACAAGGACCACTTCCGTATGCAGGCGCTTGTTGCGAGCCCGCCCTAGGTTGAGGTCAGCCTCATTCAGAATATCTAGCCAGCCAATGAGGGAGGAGCGTTCGCAAGCTTCTGCCTGATGTTTATATTCCTGCAGCAGGGCTTCGCTACCTTCAAAAAGGGATTGCATATGTGGATCCTGGACCACCATGAGGTTGCGAACATGACCTGCCAGACCTTCCAACAGGACCTCTGGTTCAAAGCCATAACGAAGTACTTCATCTACGAGCATCATTCCTGCTTTTACATCCTCCAGCAAAAAGGCATTTATGAATTTGAAAAAATACTCATGGTCGAGTACATTGAGGTTTTCAGCAACGTCCTTGTAGCTAATTTTTTTATCTGCAAAACTCTTGATGCGGTCAAACATGGAAAGTGCGTCCCTCATGGCACCGTCGGATTTTTGCGCGATCAGGTACAAGGCTTCTTCTTCTACGAGCAGGCCTTCCTTGTCTGAAATCTTTTGGAGCTGCCTGACGATGTCTTTTTCACCGATTCTTCGAAAATCATAAATCTGGCATCGGCTTAGAATGGTAGGAATGATTTTGTGCTTTTCAGTGGTTGCCAAAATGAATTTGGCATAAGGTGGAGGTTCTTCCAGTGTTTTCAGGAAGGCGTTAAAAGCCTGAGAGGACAGCATATGTACCTCATCTACGATGTAGATCTTGAATTTACCGGCCTGTGGCTGATAGCGCACCTGATCTACCAATTCGCGTATGTCATCCACAGAGTTATTGGAAGCCGCATCCAATTCAAAAATATTGAAAGAGGCATTTTCCATGGAGGCCTTGCAGGAATCGCATTCATTGCATGGTTCCCAATCTGTGCTTGGATGGCTGCAGTTGAGTACTCTTGCAAGAATCCGGGCGCAGGTGGTTTTGCCAACACCGCGGGGACCACAAAACAAGAAAGCATGGGCAATTTGACCTTTTGCGAGGGCGTTTTTCAATGTTTGGGCAACATGTTCCTGTCCAATCACATCTGACCACTTAAGTGGGCGGTATTTTCGAGCGGATACTAGGAATGGGTCCATAATTGAAGGCCCAAAAATACAATAAATTTGCGTGCCTGGAGCGGCTGTGTTTTTAAGCACAATAGAGCTCGAAAGCCACAATTGCATTATTTTGCAAAGTAATTTTTGAAATGAAAATCACCCTTGCACAGTTGAACTACCACATTGGAAATTTCGAAGGCAACTTCCAGTTAATGCGGGATGCAATTCATGCTGCCAAAAAAGATAAGGCAGACTTGATTTGTTTCAGTGAACTGTGTGTGTGTGGGTATCCTCCCCGTGATTTTCTGGAATTCAAGGATTTTATAAGGCAGTCCATGGATGTGGTAAACCGCTTGTGCGAAATGAGCGAGGAGATTGCCATCGTGGTTGGAGCTCCAACGGTCAACCCGGAAATTGAAGGAAAAGACCTGCACAATTCTGCTTTCTTTCTGTACCAGCGGAAAGTCCATCACATAGCGCATAAGGCATTGCTTCCCAATTACGATATTTTTGATGAATACAGGTACTTTGAACCCAATCGCAGTTTTAAAACCGTCCTGTTCAAAAATAAAAGAATTGCAATAACAATCTGTGAGGACATCTGGAATCTTGGAAATGAAAATCCCTTGTACACTATCTGTCCCATGGACCTGCTCATTGAAGAAAAACCGGACTTCATTTTGAATTTATCGGCTTCTCCTTTTGATTATGAGCATGCTTCCGACCGACTGGATGTCATTCGTGCAAATGTGCTGCGTTACCGGATACCTCTATTCTATGTTAATTGTTTTGGAGGACAGACTGATTTATTGTTTGATGGAGGGTCTGCGGTGGTTTCTCCCGGAGGAAGCTGTTTTGATGAATTTCCTTTTTTTGAAAAGGGTATCCGTAGCTATACATTGGATGATGTTATCGCCGGAGGACAAAACAGGGAACAAGCCAAATCCAGGTATCCCCTTATTCGGGAAGCTTTGGTGTTGGGAATCCGGGATTATTTTAAGAAAATGGGATTTCAGAAGGCCATTCTTGGACTATCCGGTGGTATTGATTCGGCAGTGACCTGCGTTTTGGCAGTTGAAGCACTTGGAAAGGATAATGTTATGGCATTGCTGATGCCGTCCCCTTATTCCTCTGGAGCTTCTGTAACAGATGCAGTGGAGCTTGCGGAGCGTCTGGGAATAGCATATTCCATTATACCCATAGAAAAAACATTTGCCAGTTATAAAGAAACCCTTGCACCGTATTTCAAGGAGCTTCCTGAAAATGTGACCGAAGAGAACCTGCAGGCCAGAATTCGCGGGATGTTGCTCATGGCCTTTTCCAATAAATTCTCCTACATCCTGTTAAATACGACCAATAAAAGTGAAATGGCGGTGGGCTATGGAACCATGTACGGGGACTTATGTGGTGGCATTGCGGTGTTGGCGGATGTATACAAAACGCAGGTATATGCATTGGCCGGCCAGATCAACCAAGAGAAGGAGGTCATTCCCATTCAAACGATTGAAAAACCACCCTCTGCAGAACTTCGTCCCAATCAGAAAGACAGTGATTCTTTACCAGAGTATGACATCCTGGATAAAATCCTCTATTTGTATATTGAAAAACGAAAGGGGCCCCGTGAAATTATTGCAAAAGGGTATGACGAGGAGCTTGTATTACGGGTGTTGCGCATGGTGAACCGTTCTGAATTTAAGAGATTCCAGTCACCACCTGTGCTGAGGATATCGACGAAATCTTTTGGATTGGGGCGAAGGATGCCTATTGAAGCCCGGTACCTGAGCGAAAAATAAAAGAATACTAACAAATGTTAGATTCAGGTTACACCGCTTCTGCTACTACTTCCTGCACTTCCGGTATCATTCTTTTTAAGAGACCTTCAATTCCTGCTTTGAGCGTCACAGTTGAGGAAGGGCAGCCGCTGCAACTGCCTTGCATCATAACGGTAACAATTCCTTCCTTGTAGTTTTTGAATTCGATGTTGCCTCCGTCCATTTCCACAGCCGGTTTCACATACATTTGAATCATTTCCTTGATCCGTTGAACGATTTCGCTGTCTTTTTCATCGTACTGATCGGAGAGCTCCGCATGTGCTTGCTCTTTCATAAATTCCGCATATCCTTCATTGATTGCTTTGACACCTCCTTCGATCAAGCTTTTGAGGTATTCTTTTGCGGGAATCATGATTTCATGCCAATCGAATTCCGGTTTTTTGGTTATGGTCACAAAATTATTGGAAATGTAAATGGATTGCACGTAGTCTTTTTCATACAGCCGGGCTGCCAGTGGAGACCAGGTTTCTGCGAGAGATTTGTCCTTAAAATCCGCGATACCCTGATAAAGCATTTGATTGCTCACGAATTTCAGTGATTCCGGATTAGGCGTTTGCTCAGTATAGAGCAATAAAACGCTTTGGTTCGTTTGTGGTGTGGACATATTTCGATTTATACCAAATACAAATGAAGTGATAGAATGTTCAGTTTTTGGAGCCTTAAAGTTTGTAATGGGCTTCCAGGGGACAATGGTCTGAAAACCGGATTTCGCGAAGGTGTTTAAAATCCAGGACTTTGGATTTGAGGGTGGGTGTTACGGACTGGTAATCAATTCTCCACCCTTTATTTTTCCCGTAAGATCCTGCCCGGAAGCTCCACCAGCTGAATTCAATTTTATCGGGATAGAGAATGCGGTAACTGTCCAGGAATAATTCGGTAAACCATTTGTCCAGCCAGGCACGTTCTTCCGGCCTATAGCCGCTGGGATTGTCCTTACGTTCCGGGTTATGAATATCGATTCCCTGGTGCACGATGTTATAGTCGCCAACAACAATCAGGTTCTTTTTTTCTTTCGCCATATCCACAAATAAAGGATAGACTGCATCAAGGAACTTCATTTTGAAGGCATGGCGTTCTTCACTCGAAGAGCCGGAGGGAAAATAGCAATTGCAGATGCTGAAATGATCAAAATCAAGCAAAAGCATGCGGCCTTCCCGGTCTATTTCCGGTATTCCGAAACCCGTCACGACTTTGTTGGGTTTTTGTTTGCTTAAAATCAATACGCCGCTGTATCCTTTTTTTTCAGCACAATGCCAATAGGAATGGTAAGATTCGGCTGCAAAATAATCCGGGTCTGCATGGCTTTCATCCATTTTGGTTTCCTGGAGGCAGACAAGGTCGAAGGGATTTTCACGGATCCATTCCCTGAATCCTTTGTTGATGGCCGATCTCAGGCCATTTGCGTTCAGACTGACGATTCGTTTCATGTTCAATGCATAAGAAAAACTAAAGATAGGGTGGTGAGCAGGCTTGTAATAACCATATTCTCCATAAAAGGGCAATAGTTTATTTCATATCTCTATAAAACAGTATTTATAAAGCTACTAAAAGAGGGTATTTTTTAAGCTTTTTTGCCGCCGGTATTTGTATTCTTCTAATATGAGCTTCAGAAAGCCCTGAAAATGGTTCATATTATATAATAATGCTATGGTATGGTTTTTGAAACTATCTCATCACCTTCAATTGAATTCGTTCCGAGATAAAAAAGTGAATGGATTGCTTCACGAGGATTTTTAGAGAATTCTCGTTCGGTCTTCCGATTAACGAACTGGAAACCATTTTTCTATACTAATATCTTGAAAGCGTATGAAGACAAACCAGACCCCAGCTGTTTTGTACAAAGACGTCAGGTTTTGGCTGGTAAGCCTGCTGACCCTATTATTGGTCATCATGTTGATTGCCACCTATCCGGCCTGATTCATCTTTGTATCTTCAGACTAAGATCGAGGCTTCCGGCACTGTGTGTCAGGGCACCTATGGAAATGTAATCGACGCCCGTAAGGGCAACTTTCCTTACCGTTTCCAGACTTACTCCCCCGGAAGCTTCGGTTTTAAACTGTTTGTTGATCATCGCCACACCCTCTTTCAGCAAGGGTCGTTCAAAATTGTCCATCATGATTTGGTGGACGCCTCCACGAATCAATACTTCTTCAATTTCCACAAGGTTTTTAACTTCAATCGTAATCCCAAGATGTTCGAGATGATTCCTTTGCATATAGGTATGAACTGCATCGATGGCTTTGGTAATAGATCCGCTGGCTTCGATGTGGTTATCTTTAATCATAAAGCGATCAAACAGACCAAAGCGGTAATTTTCGCAAGCTCCTAATTTTACGGCCCATTTTTCGAAATAGCGATTCAAGGGAGTGGTTTTCCGTGTATCCAGCAAGGTAACAGGTAAATCTGCGACTTCAGTATGAAAGCGGTTACTCAGGGTTGCGATGCCGCTCATGCGTTGCATTATATTAAGTACCAGTCGTTCTGCTTTCAGGAGCGCACGCGTGTTAGCTTCTACTTCGAAAGCAATGTCACCGGTGTGAACAATCGAACCATCGTTCGTGATTTTGTTAAAATGCGATTCCGGATCTACGAAAGCGAAAATGGCTTCTGCAACATCAATTCCTGCAATCACCCCATCTTCTTTGATTTTTAGACGACCCTTAGCTCTTTGGTTTTCCGGGATGCAAGCTTCTGAAGTAATGTCACCTTGCCCTATATCTTCAAACAAGGCATCTTTTATGAATGTCTGGAGTTGAAACGAATTCATCATTAAAAAATAATTCCTACGCGAAAATTAAGATTGGATAAAATGCCTTTGGAGTTTTCCTTGATTCCATCTGTGTACACCCCGGAATCATTAGTTACGTCGGTAATGGATTGATAAAAGCGAACTCCACCATTTAGGGAAATGTCCTGTGTTAGTTTTGTTTCCAGTCCGATAGTGATTCCATAGAACAAATTGATAAAGGTAATAAGGCCTCTGAAGTCCTCATCCTTGGTATAGGGGAGTGGTGGAGCTTCAATGTTTCCTCTGGCTTTTGTCCGGAAGGATAAGCTGAATTCCGGAATCTGCATATAAAGACGGACGCTGCGGTAAGCAGCAGTTCGCAACTTAAATCCAAAAGGAAAATCGACATAATTCATTCTATAGGTAATATCTGATCCTTTTGGGATGTGGTGGTAGATGGTATCGCTCAATTCTGCACTTTTAAGGATATCTCCTCCTTTCAAATACTTCAATGAACCGCCCTGACCTAAAAAGAATCCCAACCCTGCTGTGAGTGCATACCGGTCAGTGAGCCAGTATTCTCCCTGGATATGGATGGTATATCCCAATCTTCCGGTGCCTGATTTTATGACATTTTTATTTGCATCCATCCAACTGATCGCTGGTCCTGTAAGGATACAGAACTTCAGTTCCTGGGCATATAAGCCGGATAGACTCAGACAAAGCCAAAGACTGCATAGTAGTTTTCGGTAATGAAAGTGTATCATAGCATTGCCCTTTTTGAAATGTAAAACTATGACAATTCTATTTCAAGCTACCAGAGTATTTTTACAAGCAATTCGTTTACCATTGTTAAGCTTATTGAAATGAAATCCGGATCATGTCCAAAGGCATTTTCCGTTTTGTCCACATCCTATATAAGATCATGAATCACCAACGATTAGACCATTGCTGTATACTCTTTGCATGCTTTGTCATTTCATGTATATTTTCCTGCAAACCGGACAGCAGAGAAGCTATACCGGATGTATCTGGCATACATCCCGTCGTAAAAGTGGTTCGCTTTGACAAGATGGTATTTGAAATGGATTCATCAAATATGTTGCAAAAATTGGATACACTAAGAAGGGAGCATCCTGCCTTTTGCGACTTGTATTTCAAGCAGATTCTGCAACTTCCGTACGATTCTTCGGCCCAGGATCCAGCCTTTCTACTGGGTTTGCGGCAGTTTATTCAGGACCCCCAGGTTCGTAATTGTATTCAAAAGGTTTCTGGAGCCTTTTCAGATTTTTCTCCAATAGAAGACCAATTGAAAAGGTCTTTGCAATTTTTCAAGTATTACTTCCCGGAGTTTGCAGAGCCTGTTTTTTATACGCTGGTGTCAGATTTTGCATATGCCAATTTTATTTTTGAAGAAGAAAAAGGAAAAGATGCTTTGGGTATAGGCCTTGAATTTTTTCTGGGTAGTGCAATGGATTACAAGTCTTTGGATCCCGAAAATCCTGCTTTTTCAGAATACCTAAGCCGAAGCTTTAATAAGGATCACCTGGTATCCAAGACCTGGGATGCCTGGCTGGAAGACCGCGTTCCACTTGCCCCTTCGCAGCAACTACTCGATTATATTGTTCAAAGGGGAAAAAAGATATACCTCCTCACCAAGTTGCTTCCCTCCACTCCTGATACGGTCCTTTTTGAAATGACAGGCGCTCAGCTAAACTGGTGCAGAAAAAACAGATTGGATATCTGGTCCTACTTCTTATCTAATAATTTATTGTATTCCAGTCAGTTATTGAAAATTAACAAGTATATAAATCCGAGTCCGCATTCCCCCGGGATGCCTGATGAAGCTCCAGGTCGAACCGGAGCATTTATTGGTTATGAAATCATAAAATCCTATATGGATCAAAATCCGGGAATCCGTCCCGTTGATTTACTGATTCCTGGAGAAAGTCAACAAGTATTAGAGCGCGCCCGATTTAAGCCAAGGAACGATTAGGCAGTTTCAGGCGTTATTGTTAAGATTTTCAGGATATTTGTGCCTGATACAGTAGCTATGAATTCCAGAGCAATACCTTTAGTCGATTTGGATGCATTTGTCAGTGGCACAGCTGCTCAGAGAGCCGCGTTTGTGGACAAACTGGGGGAGGCATTTCATAAAATTGGTTTTGTAGGGGTCGTTAATCATGGAGTTCCCAAGCAGTTGGTAGAACAATTTTATGCCGCCTCTAAAGCATTTTTTTCATTGCCCCTGGATATCAAATCAAAATATGAAATCCCGGGGTTGGCCGGGCAAAGGGGCTATACATCATTTGGCAAGGAACATGCGAAACACTCCAAGGTTGGAGACCTAAAAGAATTTTTTCAGATAGGGCAGACGGTCCTGGATGGAGATCCTATCAAAAAGGAATATCCGGATAACATCTCTGTACTGGAACTCCCGGAATTCAGTTCTTTAGGAACACAGCTTTATAAGACCTTCGAGCAGAGCGGTGCTCATTTATTGAGAGCTATTGCCCTGCACCTTGGTTTGGAAGAAACGTATTTTGATCCGCGAATCAAAAACGGAAACAGCATTTTACGGGCTATCCACTACCCTCCCATTACCGAAGAGCCGCAATCGGCAATCCGTTCTGAGCAACATGAAGATATCAATCTGATCACTTTGCTGGTGGGGGCATCTTCCGGAGGGCTACAAGTCCTCACCCTGGATGGAGAATGGAAAAATGTGATTCCGGAAGACCAGGAAATTGTAGTCAATGTAGGGGATATGTTGCAGCGGCTTACGAATAATTACCTGATATCGACGACACACCGGGTAGTCAATCCACCCAGGGAAAGTTGGCATATACCGAGGCTCTCCATTCCTTTTTTTCTTCACCCCAGAAGCGATATGGACTTGCAATGCATTGAATCCTGTGTGCCTGTTGGGCAGGAAGCTATGTATGCTCCGATCACGGCAGGTGATTATTTGGACGAGAGGCTCCGCGAAATTGGATTAAAAAGATAACTTTGAGTTTTAATTTGTTCACCACATGAATCTTTTACTATTGGGAAACCTAGGAACAACGGAGGTCATAGTCATCCTCCTCATCGTACTATTGCTGTTCGGTGGCAAAAAAATCCCCGAACTTATGCGTGGCCTGGGAACGGGCATCCGCGAATTCAATAATGCTAAAAACAACATCTCCAGTGAAATCCGGGAGGGAATGCGCGATGCAGATCGCAAAAAGCTCGATTCGGATAACAACAACTGAAACATCTGTCATATTAAAAGTTTTACCTAATGAAGGTTACCTCGCTTTCGTTCCTAATTTTATTTGCCTTTTTTGTTAGTACTTCTTATGCCCAGAAGGTAGGGCATTTAAGTTCTGTGCAATTAATAGATTCCCTGCCGGAGGCCAAACTTGCTTCAAAAACCTTACGTCAATATGAAGCTTCGCTGAATAAAGCCGGGGATGAAATGCTAACGAAATACCAGGAAAAGGTCAAGAAGTATCAAATAGATATGAAGGCGGGAAGTTTGACCACGAATCAACAGAAACAAGTTCAATCTGAACTGGAACTTGACAACAATGCGTTGTCAAATTATCGCGAGTCTGTCCGAAATTCACTTGAAAAGAAGCGGCAGGAGCTTGTACAGCCTATTCTCGATAAGATCAACAAAGCAATTAAGGAACTGGGCGTGGAAGAAAATTATCTTTTTATTTTCGACAGCTCTGCGGGATTGCTTTATTTCAAGGAGAGCGAGGATGTTTCTTCAAAAATATTTAAGAAACTGGGACAATAAGTTTGCTTCCCTTAACTGCTTAATCTTCGAATCTGAGGTGTTTGACCGTGATGTCATTGTCTCTCAGTTTTCGCAAGGCATCTATCCCGATTTTCAAGTGCAGATCCATAAAGTGCTCCGTGACCACACGGTCACTGGCTTCTGTTTTTACCCCTTCAGGGATCATAGGGAGATCTGAAACAAGGAGCAATGCTCCAGCCGGAATCCGGTTCTTAAATGCAGCAATAAAAATTGTGGCGGTTTCCATATCAATAGCCAGTGCCCGCAAGCGAAGCAGGTATTTTTTAAAATCCAGCCGGTGTTCCCAAACGCGCTTATTCGTAGTGTAGACTGTTCCTGTCCAGTAATCTTTTTCATATTGGCGTATGGTGGTTGAAATGGCTTTCTGTAGGGCAAAAGCAGGCAAGGCAGGAACTTCGGGCGGCAGGTAGTCGTTAGACGTTCCTTCTCCCCGGATGGCCGCTATGGGCAAGATAAAATCTCCAACTTTGTTTTTGTTGGATTTCAAGCCCCCGCATTTACCAAGGAAAAGGATGGCTTTTGGTTTAATTGAAGTCAGGAGGTCTACAATAGTTCCTGCATTGGGACTGCCCATTCCGAAATGAATGATGCTGATGTTGTCTGCTGTAGCGTTGATCATAGAGCGATCCTTGCCATGAATTTCAACTTTATTCCATTTTGCAAATAGCTCGACATAGAGACTGAAATTGACAAGCAGAATGTATTCACCAAACTCATTCAATGCAGTTCCCGTATATCTGGGCAACCAGTTTTCAACAATTTCCTTTTTCGTTTTCATGTCTGCATTTAACTTCCACAAAATAAATAAAAGCTGCATGTGGAATGTCATCTTCATGAGATCTAAGTTGCTTCGCTGCTTATTGGATCTTTTTGATAAAGTTTTTAAGAACGCCTGATAAAAGCAGCAAGGCATTTCTGTAAGAGTACATTCAATTCCTCAAATACAAAATAACCATGGTTTGAAGAACGGTGTAATTATTCGCAACAATGCGCAGGGTATGCGAATGATGGTTTCATTCCTTTACTGATTTCTTGATAACAGCATGGAAGATGCAGCTTCATGGCGATGCACGAACACGTTTATCTTATCTGGTGAGATACATATTTCTCTTGGAATCAATATCCCGGAAATAGGGATCGTACAGGTCTTTGATAAAATGGATTGCCTCGCCAGTAGATTTCATTTCAGGGCCTAAACTAATATCCACACCCGGAAATTTATTGAAAGAAAACACCGGCACCTTAATGGCATAGCCATCCAATTTTTGGACGATGTCAAAGTCTTTCAGTTTTTTCGTTCCAAGCATGATCTTGGTTGCTATATTCAGATAGGGTACGCCGTACGCTTTTGCGATGAATGGGGTAGTTCTAGATGCCCTTGGGTTTGCTTCAATAACGTATACCTGGTCATCTTTGATGGCAAATTGAATATTGATAAGGCCACGGATGTTCAAATGAAATGCAATGGCCCTTGCATATTCGATCATGGTATTAATTGCTTTCTCGCTTAAGCTGTAGGTAGGTAATACGGCAGAGCTGTCACCGGAATGGATGCCAGCTGGTTCGATATGTTCCATGATACCCATGATATGTACCTCTTCGCCATCGCATATTGCATCGATTTCAGCTTCTTTGGCACGTTCAAGAAACTGATCAATGAGGACTTTATTATCGGGCATATGTTTAAAAATGGAAAGTACATGGCGTTCCAGTTCTTCATCATTGATCACGATACGCATGCGCTGACCTCCAAGCACGTAACTCGGCCTTACCAAAACCGGATAGCTGATTCGTCGTGCCACATCGAGTGCCTGGTCGGCATCCATCGCAACTCCGTATTTCGGATAGGGTATGCCCATATCCTTGAGCATATCAGAAAAGCGTCCGCGGTCCTCAGCAATATCCATATTGTTGTAGTCGGTTCCGATGATGCGGATTCCTTTTTCATGAATTTTTTGAGCCAGTTTTAAAGCGGTTTGCCCACCCAGCTGAACGATGATGCCTTCAGGTTTTTCGTGTTCGATGATTTCTTCAATATGTTCCCAATAGACTGGTTCGAAATACAATTTATCTGCAATATCGAAATCTGTGGAGACCGTTTCCGGATTACAATTAACCATGATTGCTTCGAGTCCTTCTTCTTTTATAGCAAGCACTCCATGCACACAACAATAGTCAAATTCAATGCCCTGGCCAATCCGGTTAGGTCCTGATCCAAGCACGATGATTTTTTTTCTTTCGCTGCTACTGCTTTCGTTTTCAGTTTCGAAAGAGGAATAGAAATAGGGTGTTTTTGCTTCAAATTCTGCAGCACAGGTATCCACTAATTTGTAGGTTCTGCGGATACCCAGTTTTCTGCGTTGTTTTTCGACATCTTGTTCTTCCACGCGCAAAAGCCAGGCAATCTGTGCATCGCTGTACCCGTGTTGTTTTAGTTCCAGGAAGAAACCCGCCGGGATATCTTCCGGTAAATTATATTTCAGAAGCTGGTCTTCAAGTTGCACCAGGTGTCTGATTTCTTTAATAAACCAGGGGTCAATACCGGTGAGTTTATGCACTGTTTTTTCCGGGACTCCAAGGCGGAGTGCATCTTTAATGCGGAATATGCGATCGTCGCTGACCACTTCCAGACGTTCCAGTATGTCTTGTGTATTGATCCACTCTTTTTTGTCAGCTCCCAGGCCATGGCGATCGTTTTCCAGGGACTGACAAGCTTTTTGAAGGGCCTCGGGGAAACTGCGACCGATAGACATCACCTCTCCTACAGATTTCATCTGCAAACCCAAGCGCCGGTCTGCTCCGTGGAATTTTTCAAAATTCCAACGTGGCATCTTTACAATAACATAATCCAGGGAGGGCTCGAACAGAGCAGAAGTGGACCCGGTGATTTGGTTTTGCAATTCGTCGAGACTGTAGCCTATAGCCAGTTTAGCTGCTATTTTAGCAATGGGATATCCTGTTGCTTTGCTGGCAAGAGCGGAAGACCGGGATACCCTGGGGTTGATTTCGACGGCGATTATTTCCTCTGTATCCGGATTCATGGCAAACTGCACATTACAACCCCCTGAGAAATGTCCAAGGGAGCGCATCATGCGTATAGCCTGATCCCGCATATTCTGAAATCCCGTGTCAGATAGGGTCATTGCGGGGGCTACGGTGATACTATCACCAGTATGAATTCCCATGGGATCCAGGTTTTCCACGGTACAAATGATAACTACATTGTCCCGGTAGTCTCTCAGCAATTCCAATTCAAACTCTTTCCATCCCAGAACTGCTTTTTCCACGAGTACCTCGTGTGTGGGTGAGGCATCCAATCCACGTCGTAGGGCCTCATCAAACTGGTCTGCTTTGTGCACAAAGCTTCCCCCTGTGCCTCCCAATGTAAATGAAGGACGTATAACCAGTGGATATCCGATTTTTTGCGCTGCTTCTTTGCCTTCCAGAAAGGAATTTGCTATTTGGGAGGGTGCCACAGCTACACCCAATTTGATCATATGTTTCCGAAACAGTTCGCGGTTTTCAGTAAGTTCAATTGCATCGACGTCTACGCCAATCATGCGCACGCCATACCGGCTCCAAATTTGTTGTTTGTCTGCTTCAATGGCTAAATTGAGTGCAGTCTGGCCGCCCATTGTTGGGAGCACGGCATCGATTTGCCGTTCTTCCAGAATTTTGACGATGCTGTCTATAGTCAGCGGCATCAGGTAAATATGATCAGCCGTGACCGGATCGGTCATGATGGTAGCCGGGTTGGAGTTAATTAGGCTTACTTCTATGCCTTCTTCCCGCAAAGAGCGGGAAGCCTGGGTTCCCGAATAATCAAATTCACAAGCCTGCCCTATAATGATAGGTCCGCTTCCAATTATGAGAACCGAGCGGATCGAATTGTCTTTTGGCATTAAATGTTAAATTTGGGCAAAGATAAGCCATACCCTATGAAACCTTGGATAGAGTTCAAGCTCGTTCTACACTTATCTTCAATAAGGTTAAAAATGCAGGTAATTTTAATATGAATCAAGAGGAATAATGATGTCGGCAAGACGCGTATTGATAACGGATCAGGTCCATCCATTGCTTCTTTCAGGATTGGCTGAGAGAGGCTGGGAAACAGATTACAGACCCCTTATCAGTCTGGAAGAAACCATAGCACAGATTCCAGCATATGAGGGACTGGTGATCAATACGAAAATAAAAGCCCACCGGGACTTGCTGGAACGGGCAACCCGATTGCGATGGATAGGACGTCTTGGTTCGGGCATGGAGATTGTGGATATTCCGTTGGCAGGGGCAAAGGGAATTCAGCTGATCAGCACACCTGAGGCAAATTGCCAGGCAGTAGCCGAGCATGCACTTGGCATGATCCTGAGTCTTTTCCGGAACTTGAATCGCGCCGATCGTCAGGTCAGGCAAAAGATCTGGTCCCGCGAGGCAAATCGCGGTGAGGAACTTCAGGGTAAAACAATTGGCATCATTGGGTATGGTCATACCGGTTCAGCCTTTGGCCGCCTACTGCAAGGATTTGATGTTAAAGTCCTTGTTTTTGATAAATACAAGCAGCATTTGGAACTTCCCTCGCGTTTTGAAAGAGTCCGGGATGTAGAGGAAATCAGGCAGGAGGCTAACCTGATCAGTTTACATCTACCCCTAAGCCCTGAAACGAAACATCTCTTAGATAAGGATTTTATTCAATCCTGCAGGAATCCTTTCTATTTGGTTAATACGTCCAGAGGGGCTGTGGTCCGAACTGAGGATCTCATTGATGCCTTGCATTCGGGTAAAGTATTGGGTGCTTGTCTCGATGTGTTTGAGCAAGAAAATCCTCAGCTATACAGTGTCAGGGAGGTAGAAATGTATGATGCACTTTTTCGTTTTGAACAGGTGGTCCTGAGTCCTCATATTGCCGGATGGACCTTTCAGTCCAAAAGGAAAATTGCCGAAGTTATGCTTCAAAAACTAGATGCCTTTTTTGACAAATAAAAAGTAAAGCCCTGATTAACAACCGATTGATCTAATTGATCTTATTGATAGATTGTGCATGCACCAATAAAATGGAAAGCTAGGGGTGCTTGTTGTTTGAAATGGATTTAGAAATTCTTAACATTGCGAAAAATTTTTAGGACTGAATTCACAAATTCACATTATGATAAAACGAATTATCCTCATTTTCCAAGCCATCCTAATGACCACTATGCTGGCAGAGGCTCAAACGGCCCTGTCCGGAAAAGTGTCTGATAAGGAGAGTGGAGAACCCCTTATTCAATGTGCCATCATCCTGTATAAAAACGGAATTCAGGTGACCACGATTGTGTCTGACTTTGATGGAAATTACAGTGTGCAGCTCGACCCGGGTAAATACGATGTGGAAGCACGTTATGTCGGATACAATCCCCAAAAGGTGACCGGTATCAATGTGTTAGCGGGTAAGGTGAACACACTCAACATCAAGATGTCTTCAGGACTGGAGTTGAATGTGGTGGAAGTAACCGAATATAAAGCGCCCTTAATTGAAAAGGACAATACGACCCAGGGTTCTGTAATAACTGCAGAAAAGATCAAAAACATGCCGGTAAAGAACATTACTGCGGTTGCTGCGACCTCGGCTGGATTATCCAGCGTGGACGGTGGGGCGGCATATATCCGTGGAGGTCGTTCGGATGCTACGGTCTTTTACCTGGATGGCTTGCGCATTACGGGCAGGCAAATTCCTACCTCGGAACTGGAACAGCTTCAGGTTGTTACCGGAGGTATTGAAGCGCAATATGGCGACGTAACGGGAGGTATCATTTCGCTTACCAGTAAAGGTCCTTCTGCCAAGTTTAGCGGTGGTATTGAGGCAGAAACTTCAGAAGGTCTTGATCCCTATGGCTATCGCCTCTTAAATGTCAATCTGAGTGGACCAATCCTCAAGAAAAAATTGACGGATTCGACCTACGGGCGGACTATTTTGGGATACCGCATTGCGGGTCAGTATAACTACCAGAAAGACGACGATCCTCCTGCATATTCCTTGTTCAGAGCAAAGGAAAGTGCAATCAGGAGGTTGGAAAATGACCCACTTCGACTTTTTGGAGGAACTCCTACCGTTGCCGGACAGTTTTTAGATCCTTCGGACATAGAAGAATTGAATTACAATCCAAATGAGCAAAATACTGCTTACGACATAACAGCAAAACTCGATTTCAGACCTGTTGATAATATTGACATTTCCATTTCAGGAAATTATTCCGATGTAAATGATCGCTTTAATCCGGGTGATGGAAATACTACAGGCCAGGGATCCTGGACCTTATTAAACTGGGAAAACAATCCCGTTTCAGAAGCAAAGGTCTATCGTCTCAACGTGCGCATGCGTCATCGTTTGGGTAGATTGACCGATCTAAATGCTAATACGGATGGAGCAGCTTCCGCCAGCTCGAATATTCAAAATGCATTTTATACGATTCAGGGTGGTATACAGAAATCGAAAAGTGTGACCCAGGACTGGAGACACAAAAATCGCTATTTTGATTATGGATACATTGGCAGATTTCCCGGACATTATGAATGCGTTACGCGCGAAGGTGTGCATTCAGGATATACATTCTTAGTTGACGGGTTTGAGCCTCAAAACAGTCCAAATCCGGCGTACGCTGCATTAAACAAACTGACCATTGAAGATCCTCAACTCCTCGACGGATACAGGGCTTTTAACGGATTGTTGAGTTCGTCTTATGACAACCTTTGGTCCGGACTTAATAACAATGTGGGAGGGATGTACAACAGGTACAATAAAACGGATAATGACCTCACCACCTTGCAGATTACCAGTGGATTTGATTTTTTACCGGGAGGATCCAAAAGTGGGCGTCACAATATTCAGTTTGGTTTGGTGTACGAACAACGCGTTTCCAGATCCTGGACTATTGCGCCATTTGGTTTGTGGAACCTGGCACGGTTGTACACCAACAATCATATCTCAGGTGTCGACACGAATATTGTTGTGGGTTTTGATTCCTTGTGTGGTGACCTTTATCAAAACATCATTACACCATCGTCTGAATCCCGCTTTTACAGGGAGGTGCGCAGAAAACTACTTCCAAATATCCCAATCGATTCAGCGGTTTACATTTATGCGAACGTAAACGAATTGACCAATAAAGATCTGACGCTGGACATGTTCTCCGCGCAGGAGCTCACAGATCAGGGAGCCATTGGATATTCCGGATTTAATTATCTTGGAGGTAAGCTTACCGGAAATGTCAAGTTTGAAGATTTTTATACGGTAGATGCCAATGGAAACAAAGCCTTCACCGTGGCACCTTTTTCTCCTGTTTACGCAGGAGGTTATATTCAGGATAAATTTACCTTCAAGGACATCATATTCCGTTTGGGTTTGCGGATGGATTATTATGATGCCAATACGAAAGTTCTCAAAGATCCTTATTCGCTATATGGCATCCAGGATGCCAAATCATTCCATGCAAACAACGGTACCACAAAACCAGGTTCCATTGGAGATGACTATAAGGTATACATTACAGGAGAACGCTCCACAACCATCAAGGCCTATCGCGATGGCGACCAGTGGTACAATTCAGCTGGTACCCCTGTAAACTCATCCGATCAGATCTTCTCAAGTAACCTTGTATTTCCAGCATACATCGAACCAGAAGATACGATTCGTTCCATCAAGCGCGCGAGCTTTAAACTGGATGAATCATTTGAGGACTATAAACCTCAATATAATTTCATGCCTCGTCTGGCCTTTTCATTCCCTATTTCAGACAATTCCAACTTCTTCGCGCATTACGACATCCTGGTTCAAAGACCTACTTCAAATTCTTACGTATCTCCTCTTGAGTATTATTATTTTAATGATCAGGGCAGGACTCCGGCGAACAATCCAAACTTGAAACCAAGTAAAACGATTGACTATGAAGTTGGATTCCAACAGAAGATTTCCAATTCTTCTGCGCTTAAAATTTCTGCATATTATAAAGAGTTGCGGAATATGATCAATAGAATTACCTATAGCCGCGTGGCCACAGTTGGAACGTATGACAGCTATGGCAACATTGACTTTGGTACAGTGAAGGGATTCAACTTTTCTTATGATTTGAGGAGGACAGGAAATTTTGAATTTACTGCGGCTTACACCTTGCAATTTGCAGATGGTACGGGTTCAGATCCTGAGTCTCAATCTGGTTTGACCCAAAAGGGAATTAACATCCGGAATATCTTTCCATTCAATTATGACGAGCGTCATCGTTTTGCCTTTACGGCGGATTACAGATATCAATCCGGAAAGGCATATAATGGTCCCCGTCTATTTGGCAAGGACATCTTTGCGAATGCCGGCATAAACATGCAAATTGTCACGGCTTCCGGAAGACCATATTCACCGGGTACTCAGATTGTGCGTTATGGTGGTACCGGTTTCCGTGGAGACATCAATGGTGCCCGTTTGCCCTGGAATTTTGGAGTAGACCTGCGCGTGGATAAGAATTTTTCCATCGTAAAAGGCCGCAATCCACTTGATCTGAATGTGTATCTCCGCGTTCAAAACGTATTTGACACCAAGAATGTCATTGCAGTTTACAGAGGATCAGGAGATCCCAAGGACGATGGATATTTAAACTCAGAACGCGGTGCTGCCGAGTTGGATAACGTTACTAATACTTATGGGGAAGCTTACATCGACTATTTTGTAAATCAATACAATTACCTGGTTCGCAACCCCGATAATTTTACACTTCCCAGAAGGATCTTTATTGGAGCCATCCTGGAATTTTAATCTCAATCATTAAAAAAAATAAGCAACATGAGATATTTTTTCATCATCCTGTTACTCATTACCTGCTTCACACAGTTTGCATGGGCGCATACGCCTGGTGCAAATTACAATAAGAACAAAGCAACCAGAACACTGCAGTTCCGGGGTGGTTCTTGTGCGGCAGCAACGAAGCAAATTGACCTTGACATCAACAACGTACGCGCCCGTCTTTTGAATGGTGGTGACTGTTGGTGGGATTTGAACAAGGGCAGTTATATTGTTCCAAAAGTCGAGCCGGGATCCGGAAAAAAAGAAGTTTCCGGAATCTTTGCAGGTGCTGTATGGGTTGGAGGATATGATCCGGCAGGCAATCTTCATATGATGGCACAATCCTACAGAAGTTCAACAGCAAATGATTGCTGGCCAGGACCTCTGACCAATAAAGGAGAAACAGATATGGACGTTTGTTTAAAATGGGACCAGTTCTTTTCCGTAAGCGGCAACAGCATCCGCGAACAGCAGAAGGCATTCCGTGCGGTACGTGGGGTCAGAGATCTTACACCTGATGAGATTCCGGAAGATGTCCTGTATTATCCTGCTCGTGGAAATAAATTTTTCTCACAGAAATACAATTTCGAATTACCAGATCCTCAATTGTATCCACAAGGTTTAGGATTGTTTTATGAATGGCCGGAATCCGAAGATGGGATTTATCAACCAGAAAAAGGAGAATTCCCCATTATCGATATTCGCGGGTGTCCCGATCCTGTATTTCCCGATCAAATGATTTTCTGGATTTACAACGACAATGGGGGCATTCACACAAACTCCAATGGCGAGCCTATCCGTATGGAAGTCCAGGTGCAGGCATTTGGTTTTAATACAGGTGATGAAATCAATGACATGACCTTCCAGCGCTATAAGTTGATTAACCGTGCGCCCCAGGATCTTCTAGATTGTTATTTTGCTATGTGGATAGATCCCGACCTGGGTTGTTATTCTGATGACTATATAGGTTGCAATAAAGACAGAAGTCTTATGTTCATCTATAATATTGATGCTTCCGATGGCAACAATGGATGTAACTGCGACAGAGGTATCAATACCTATTGTACGGAAATTCCGGTGTTGGGTGTAGACTATTTCCGTGGACCTCTCGATACTGCAGGTCGTGAAATCGGTATGTCTTCCTTTATGTATTACAATAATCCAAGTGGTGGCGGTAATCATCCGGCTGCTACAACGGATCCACAAACGGCAATTGAATATTACCGTTATATCACAGGACGCTGGAGAGATGGTACCCCGCTTACCAATGGTGGTACAGGTTATAATCCGGGCTCTCAGGACTCCACACGGTATGCTTTGACAGGTGAACCGAATGATCCTTCCGGATGGAGCATGTGTTCTACACAGGCTTCAGAAGGGGATCGCCGGACTTTGCAGGCAACAGGTCCCATGAAACTTAAACCAGGTGCTATCAATGAGTTGATCATTGGTGTGGTCTTTGTACCTGATCAGAATTATCCATGTCCCTCATTGGATGAACTCTTTGCAGCAGACAACCTATCACAGGATTTGTTTGACAACTGTTTTAAATTAAAGGATGGACCGGATGCACCGGATGTAGATTTTATTGAACTTGATCGCGAGTTGATCATGGTTTTGACCAACGACATTGGCTCTAATAACTTTCAGGAAAGCTATGCCGGTAAAGGGCTTGGACTTCCATCCGGTATTACGGATACACTCTATCGCTTTGAAGGGTATCGCATTTTTCAGGTTGCGGATCCTTCGATTACTTTGAGTGAAGCTTCCATAGCGGATCCTACGAAAGTGCGCGAGATTTTTACTGTGGATCTTAAAAATAAGGTTACAAAAGTGTTCAACTGGGTTGGATCAAAAAATCCAAGTCCGGATCCAACTACGCACCCCATTGTGTATAGCCCGGTGGAAAAAGTAAGTGGACCTAATCAAGGTATCCGCCATAGTTTTAAAATTACGGAAGATCAATTTGCAAAAGGTGACCGGCGATTGATCAACCACAAAAAGTATTACTTCGTAGCCCTTGCGTATGGGTATAATAATTATAAGAATTACAACCTGGTGGACAACCTGGGACAACGCACGCAATATTGTCCTGGCCGTCTGAATATTGGACCAAATGGCGACGGTAAACCATATACTGCCGTTCCACGACCACAGGTGTACGAAAGTTTGAATGCCAAGTATGGCGATGGTGTTGAAATCACCCGCCATGATGGCGTTGGTGCAGGAAGTGCTGATTTGCGTTTAAAGCCCGAAATGTATGATAAAATACTGACGCCTGGTTTTGATGGAAAGATTGAGTACCAGGCTGGAAGTGGTCCGGTCGACATCAAAATTTACGATCCCCTTCGCGTGAAAAACGGAGACTATGAACTTCGATTTACAGACAGCAATCTCAACAATACCAAATTGGATGATCCTGTCAATTGGGTACTGAAAAATCTGAATACAAATGAAACGGTAACTTCAGAATCTGATATCAATCGATTCAATGAACAGATCCTGAGCAAATTCGGAATTTCAGTAGCGCTGGGGCAGACCATTGATGCCGGAAGTGATTCTACCAATTCATGTGGTGTTATCGGAGAAGGATTGTACTATGATTATAAAAATCCAAATGGCACCAAATGGCTTATTGGTCAACGGGACAACAATTCAGGTATAACGGATTTTATTCTTACCGGTTTGGGTCAGACCCGTTATTCCCTGGATCCTAAGGAATGTTTTTCAAATTTGGGAACAGGAGAAATTGAAGGAAGCTGGTATCCTTACAAGCTTCCATCAGATACCAACTACCTAACACCTGTTTGGATTGATCCGCTTTCAAAGGTTACGCAGGGTTCCATGAAGATGTCTGACCTGAATAATGTGGATATCGTGTTCACTTCTGATAAGAGCAAGTGGAGCCGTTGTGTGGTTGTTGAGACATGGAACGCAAATGCGGGAGAGTCTTCCACTTCCCCTGTGAGCGGATTGAAGAATTTTGCAATAAAGAAAAAGCCTTCTGTCACCAAAGAGGACAATGATAACGATGGCCTGCCTGATATTGATACCAATGAAGACAGCACTGGTTATGCATGGTTTCCGGGATATGCCGTGGATGTGGAAACAGGAAAGCGTGTGAACATCTTCTTTGGCGAGAATTCCTTTTACTCTACGGACAATATACTCCTCGATGGTTGTCTCGAGAAGGGTCGCACCGGCGATGACATGATGTATAACCCAACCGATGAATATGTGATTTTAAACCAGGCTTGTCCGATTAATATTTTCAATTCGCGATTGGGATTATGCCTTGGAGGGCATCATTACATTTATGTGACAAAGACCCCGTACGACTCTTGCAGATCATTCCGTGCAGGATTGAATTCTACAAAGATCGCGGATAAAAACAGGTTATTCCGGGATTTTACATGGTGCAGCATGACCGCCTTATATCCGGATGCAAAATTGCTTTCATACAAGGATGGATTGATACCCAATGATCTTACGGTACGGCTTCGCGTAGATAACCCATACCAGTATACTGTGGGTACAAATGAAAACAAAGGACACAATCTTTATACTTTCAAAATCCTTGGAAAGGAAGCACAGCTTCTTGTAAAGAAGGATGAAGTAGAAAATGCACTGGACAATGTCAACGTTGTTCCTAATCCATATTATGGATTCTCAAGTTATGAGACGGGCCAATTCAGCAATGTCGTTAAGATCACCAACCTTCCTGCCAATTGTAACGTTACGATCTATTCTGTAGATGGTAAGTTTATAAAGCAATACAAACGGGATGAAGTGCCGTTGAAGCGCACAGGTTCAAATCCGGGCATTCCGGAAAAGCAAATTACACCTGATTTGGAATGGGATCTTACCAACTTTAAAAGTATCCCTGTATCCAGCGGTGCCTATATTATTCACATTAAGGACAATGCTACGGGAGCTGAGAAGATTGTGAAATGGTTTGGTGTGGCACGTAAATTTGATCCATCGGGATTGTAAAAAAGAATATTCGTGTTGCCTTGGGTCGCCGGGGCAACACGCTTTCATAAAATTTGAAAAACGCAACGATATGCAAAAACAACTACTCGCAATACTGATTCTGTTCTGTCAGGCTGGAAGCGCCCTTTTTGCAGGGAATCCCGATCGCCAGGGAGAAGCA
Source organism: uncultured Saprospiraceae bacterium (assembly GCA_964507535.1). GTDB lineage: Bacteria > Bacteroidota > Bacteroidia > Chitinophagales > Saprospiraceae > Vicinibacter. Next base: position 62,749 of record CAZDQG010000010.1, on the reverse strand, counting down.
GGTGCTTATGAATTGTTGATGAACCCCTGGCCCCGCAGCGCCGCATTGGGAAGTTTGAATACATCCCGTGTGGGAGGTATTGAAGCCATGATGCTAAACCCTGCCGGTATTTCCAGAATGAATAATTGGGAGTTGGGCATTGCACAATCCAAATGGCTGGATCCAAGTGGAATTACCTTAAATGCTGCAGGATTCGCCACCAAACTGGGTGCAAGTGGTTCACTCGCAATCACGTTGATGAGTTTAAATTTTGGAGATATCCGCGTAACCACTACAGGATCCCCTGAAGGAACGGGTGCAACGTATTCACCAAGCTTCAGCAATATAGGAATCGGGTATTCGCATATTTTTGGCAATAAGATATCTGTAGGAATTTTATTCCGTGGGGTATCTGAGTCTATTCAGGATTTGAGTTCATTTGGAATGTCTATTGATGCAGGAGTGCAATATGTTACCGGAACTGATAACAATTTTAAATTTGGAATCTCTCTGCGAAACATAGGAGGTCCTATGAATTTCAGCGGAGACGGGCTTTCTACACAGTTAAAAAGTCCGGAAAATACAGACATCACCTATAGCGTTCGGACCAGCCAATATGAATTGCCTTCTCAGCTGCATATTGGTATTTCATATGACTTTATGCCAAGCGAGCAAATTCATTTTACTCCGATTATCAATTTTACATCCAACTCTTTTGGTCGGGATGAAATTGGCGCAGGGGTGGATACAAAGCTTACGGATTATTTTGCATTGCGTGCATCCTACAAATATGAGTTGGGCTCAAGCTCAAACGATGTAAACAAATCTGCACATACAGGTTTGGCTGCGGGCATTTCTATATCAGTTCCACTTAAAAAGAAATCAGAAAACAGATTGGCGATTGATTATGCATATCGTCATTCCGATCCATTCAATGGAACCCACCAGTTTGGATTACGGTTGGATTTTTGATATATATCAAATCTGGGGCATCATGTGCATATAAGAATAAAGTTCATTCAACCATAAAGAACGTTTTCTGTTACATCAGCAAACGTTCTTTTGTTTTTTTATTAAACTTGATATAATGAGTACTCAGAATTACATGACGCAGGAAGGCTACGATAAACTAAAAGCGGAGCTGGACCATCTTAAAACAACAGGTCGTCAGGAAGTTGCCAGGGCTATTGCCGAGGCCCGGGAGAAGGGGGATCTGTCCGAAAATGCGGAGTACCATGCAGCGAAGGATGCACAGGGAATGCTTGAGTTAAAAATTAATGAATTTGAGAAGAAGCTGATGAATGTCCGCATCATCGATGAGAATGATATTGATACTTCAAAAGTGGTCATGCTTACAAATGTGCGGGTGCACAACCACAAAGTAAATAAGCAGATGACCTTTAAGATTGTTTCGGAGGCAGAAGCAGATTTGAAAGCAAACCGAATATCTGTTACTTCGCCCATTGGTCAGGGTTTGCTTGGTAAAAAAGTAGGTGACAAAGCTATTATCCGCACTCCAGGAGGTGAAATGATTTTTGAAATATTAGAAATTACAGCGTAATGGCGGGATTATTTTCCAGAATCATTCAGGGAGAGATCCCATGTTACAAATTGGGAGAAAACGAACATTGTTTTTCTTTTCTTGATATTCAACCGCTAGCCAAAGGTCATGCACTTGTGATCCCAAAGAAGGAAATCGACTATATTTTCGATGTTCCTGACGAATTGCTAACAGATATGATGCTTTTTTCGAAGCGTATGGCAAAGGCCATTAAAGAAGTTGTTCCTTGCGTAAAAATTGGGATGAGTGTGATCGGCCTGGAAGTGCCTCATGCGCATATTCATTTGGTTCCTTTGAATCACATAGGAGATTTAAATTTCAGCAATCCACGGCTGAAATTTGATCCGGAGGAATATGCTTCCCTTGCAGAGCGTATTTCCACGGCATTTAAAAAATATTAGGCGAGTCTTTCCGGATTTTGAGTGATGAACTTTTTCCAATTGGAAGAGCTGTTTCTGTTTACCTGAGGTTTATCAATCTGATAAAACAAACACAGTGCGGCAGCTAGTGCATCCGTTGCATCGAGATATTTAATTTCAAATTTATAGTTCAAAATGGATTCGAGCATCTGTGCTACCTGTTCTTTACTTGCGTTTCCATTTCCTGTGATTGCCTTCTTTATTTTTTTGGGAGAAAATTCGAAGATCTCCAGACCCATCACCATGGCTGCTGCAATCGCAACACCTTGAGCACGTCCTAATTTATGCATACTCTGTGGATTTTTGCCATAGAAAGGAGCTTCAATCGACAGCAATTCGGGTTGATAATTTTCAATAATTTCCTGGACACTTAAAAAGATTTCCCGTAGCTTTTCCTGGTGTTCGTTATGTGATTTTAAATGAATGACATCCAATACCAGAACAGCAGGTTCTTTATCTTTGATGTCAAGGACTCCAAAACCAAGGATATTGGTGCCTGGGTCTATTCCTAAAATGCGTTGTGGTTTTGTCAAAATTTGACGTACATGAATGAGATGCAAAAATACGCTTATTCATCAGAAGTAAATAGCGGGCTAACCGGACGGGCATATCGTTTATTAGTTCAGGCGCAGACAGCGGGTGGATGGTTTAGCCTATTGTTAGGTATTTCATCAGGTATTCTGATCCTCATTATGATACCTGAACAGTTAGGTATTATAGGGCGTTTCGGGGAATTTCCTGTTAGTTGTATTATTGCAGCCTGCATCATTATGCCAATGAATCTCATGTGTGAAATTTTGAAGGTGCGGAAGGCGCTCGCAAACCAGCGGAGTTTATTTTGGAGTATGAAGGTAGTTTGCAAAGGTTTTGCCATAAACTTGTTTCTTCCATGTGGGGCCGGCTCCCTGATCAGTGGAATTTCATCTGTACCAAGTGCTGCTGAATATTTACGTGGTATCCTTGCAGGATCAGCACTTCAAAACCTTTGTAATTTATCGGGAGCAATTTGTTTTAGTGGCCCTCTGGCTATCCATTTTTCAGCTACACAAGCTGTATTTTCAACAAGCCATTTTTTCATGTCTGTTTGCCTCTGTTTTGGCATGCTCATCCCGATCGCTTTTTTATCTTTTAAAAAGATGGATAAGACCTATCGGAATCACACTGCTACAGGTGTTTCCGGGAATATAATTTTGCATGAATGGAGAACATTTCTTGTGCCTATGGCGGGACTTAGTGCGCTTCGATATGTGTTCTATCTTATTCAGCTAGTGTTGTTGTTGTCCGGATTTTCAAGCGAATCATGGATGTACATTTTTGCAGTTGCTGCTTTGTATTATGCCATCATAAGTATGATTCCGTTACCCGGAGTTTTTACAGTGTTAAGCAGAATGGCTGTGGCAGCGTGTGCTTTTCCCGCTCTCGGCCTGGATTTTGCGGCCAGTGTATCCGTATCGGGATTTATTTATTTGTTAAATCAGGTAGTACCTGCAATGCTTGGTTGCTGCTTCCTGTTTAATGAAGGAATACGAGTGCAGACATGAAATTCATTATCCTTATCCCATTCCTGCTGCTTTTCAGTGCTTTCCAATCATCGCACATAGATGATCCGGGTTCTACATTTCAGGGAGGTGAAAGACTGACCTACAGAGTGTATTACAACTGGAACTTTGTGTGGCTCACAGCAGGGGAGGTGCAATTTGAAATCAAAGATGAAGGGGATGTGTATCACCTGGATGTTACCGGTAAGACGTATTCGTCCTACGAATGGTTTTACAAAGTGCGAGATAAGTACCATTCCTACATTGACAAAAAATCCGGATTGCCAAAATTGTACATCCGCGATATCCATCAAGGCAATTACAGGCATTATGAAAAGATCGTCTTTGACTATGCAAACAGAAAGGCATACAGCTATGCGGGTAAGGACATGAACAATCTCACCATGAGTGAGATGGATCTAGATAAAGATTATTTTGATCTGATCTCCTGTATGTATTTTCTCCGCAATACGGATATGGAACAGTTCAGACAAACAGGAAGAACTTCCTTTAACTTAATCCTGGACAACGAAAAGTATGAGTTATCGGTAAAATTAAAAGACAAGTTGAAGAACATTGACATCAAGGATGACGGAAAATTCAAAGCCATACATGCTATTGCGGATGTCGTTTCCGGTAAGGTCTTCAGCGATGAAGCCCGTCTTCATATCTGGATTGGAGAAGATCAAAACAGGATTCCTGTTATGATTGAATCGCCTTTGATTGTGGGTTCGGTTAAGGCAGTTTTGGCCGGGTATTCCAATTTAAAATTTCCTCTTGAATCTAAAGTAAGATAGTGTTGAAGTATATTTTTATCATCGTACTATTGATTGTTAGTTTTCTGGCAGTTTATTTTTTGGGAGTTCAAAAGGGAGCTCGCTCAAAAGAGGTTCGCGAAGAAGCAAGTGCAACAGTACTTTTGGAACGGATCAAGGATATTCTCGAGATCGGCACGGTGGAAGCGCAGTTCAGCGAATTATACACCCACAAGGAGTATCAGTGGTTGGACATTTCGCCATTCCGCAAATCGGTAATAATGCGGGTGACCGCCAAGGTTACGGCAGGAGTCCGTATCGATACCGGTCAATTGAAGTTGGATGAAGCAGCGAAAACAATTACCATCCGTTTAAACCCCAATCCGGTCATTTTGCACATTGATCACAAACTTGATTATTTTGACATGCAGCAAGGAAGCTTTAATTCCTTTTCAGCGGAGGATCTCACGAAACTTCAGAACAAAGCAAAAGAACTTATCGAATTGAAGGCCACGGAAATACATTTGCTGGACAGGGCTGCGCAGCGACGGGATGAAATGTTGCAAACCCTCGAACGACTACTTGGCATGGTTGGCTACAGGCTTGTGCTCGAAAAAGATACTCAGAGCCCTTTGTTACAATAATTGGATTATAATTTTTCTACCTCTTCAAGGAGGTACATAAGCCTGTTGATATCCTTATCATTCAGGATGAGTTTTCCCTGAATTTCGATGGGTTCCGAGGTATATTGAATCGGTTTTTTTGATTTCACTTCGATAACTGTTTCCGGTCCTGCCTTGCCACAGAAAAAGCAATTGGAATATGGGAATGCAGAAAATACAAATTCCGTATGGCTTTTAAATCCATCTGTAGGTATGATATAACCACGGAGACGAATGTATTTACCGGACAACTGACGCACTTCCGGACTAAATACGGGTTTGTCAACTTTGATGCCAAGGAGTGCGTCGTATTCTTTTTTATAACTTACCTTACTAAGTGATGGCCACATGCTTTGGGCATCAAGTTGCAGGTTTCCTAAAAATACTACCAGCAAAAAGATCGTCTTCATGAAATGGTTCATGTTGAAATTGTTTTATTATAAAAACCGGGCATCAAAAACCTATAAGAAAAGATATCCAAATTCATTTATGCACTTGTTAAGGTATAATGGATATTTTTTTTGAGTGCACGAAATACCGGAATCAAAGCTGCAAAAACTGCGAGCGAACATCCAATAAGCAAGATCAGGACTTCTTCAAAATAAAACTGATTTCCGGTAATTCCGTAGCGGGAATCCAATTTCAATGCGGGGCTAAGATAAAGAAGCAGTGTATGTGCAGATACAATTCCCAATACCAATCCAATAAAACCAAGCATCAGGGATTCAAGCATGTTCCAACGCAACAATTGAAAAGGACTTGCACCTCCCAGACGGAGGAGTGCTATTTCATATTTGCGTTCTTCCATCGCTTGCCATAAGCTGATAAACAGGCTGAGAAATGCAAGTATGATCAATAGAAGTACGAGCAGTTCCAATAGTTCACTGGCTGTTCCAGTTAATTCGTAGAGTCTGTTAAGCTCTATGGCAGGATTGGCTGCCATCAGATTAGTATTTTCATTAATGTTTCTTCCAAAATTCAAGCTTTGAATATTTGTACCCTTGAACTCCAAAAGCAAAGAGGTGATTGCACCTTCTGTTTGAACGATATCCATGTTGGTCAGGCAGGGAGGACCATGATGGTGTTCCAGGTGGTTTTCTGCCAGATCATCATGGTGCAGCATCCAATAAGAAGAGATGCTTACGAAAACTAGTCTATCGGCAATGGTTCCAGACGGATGGAGTATTCCTGTCACGGTAAAATGTTGATCTGTATGTTCATGTGTGCTTAATGAATCGCTGACCAAGCCATGACCGGAAAGGAATGAATCACCGGGTTTCAATCCTGATTGCGCTGCTATTTCCGATCCGATGACAGCCTGGAAATCAGATTGGAACAATGATCCTTGTTGAACTTGTAGTTGAAACGCATTGAAATATTCGAGAGTAGTACCTACAATCCGAAAACCTGCATATTGGTCACCCAGAGCCAGGGGAATGGCTGTTTTGATCAGCGGATGATTTGGAGACATAAAGACCTTACATTCAGAAAGAGGTATATTGCCGGTAGGAACGTCGATATGAAAAAGGTTGCACAATACCGCCTGGAGTGGACTTCCTTTTGCAGTAATAACCAGGTCTGCGAAACCGAGGTTTTTTGTAAAGTGCGATTCAAATTGTTTATTAATAATGAGACTGAGCGAAATCAATCCGGAGGTCAAAGCAATGAGCACAATGTTGAAGCAGGTGTTCAATGGACGTTTTTGCAAATTGCGATAGGCCAGAAAAAGTCCATTCATGCCAGTTGGATTTGATTTGGGAATATTGCCTTGAGACGGGCATCGTGGGTAACGACAACAAGTGTAGAGCCCATTTCCTGTGAATGGGTAATCAGCAGTTTTGCAACCAGGCTGGCTCGTTCATCATCCAGTGAGGAAGTTGGCTCATCAGCCAGCAACAAGGAAGGATGGTGAATCAATGCCCTTGCAAGACTGAGCCGTTGCGCTTCTCCCTGGGACAATTGTTGCGTCATTTTACCCGTAAGATGCTCGAGCTGAAGTGATGCTAAAAGTTCCAGGGCAAACTTTTTATCGGTTTTGCCATGTGCCAGTTTTTGGAACAGCAGGATATTCTCTAATACTGTCAGGGCACTTATGAAATAGGGAGTTTGGAATACCAGTCCAATATGTTGACCCCGGAAGGCATCCATTTCCTTTTGCGATAAATGACTTGTTCTGGTATCTCCAATGAATATTTCGCCGGCCTGAACTTGCAGCAATCCTGCAATGAGGTGCAGCCAGCTTGTCTTTCCGGAACCGGAAGGCCCCAATAATAGCAAAGGCCTGTCAACAGTGCACATCACATCCGGAAAGAGCAGGGTCTTTTGAGATTCAGGATAGCGGAATTGAAGGCCTTTTGTTTGCAGCATCGTACTTTTAAAAAAAAGCCGTCACAGAGGTTCAATGACGGCTTTCGAAAAACTAACAGTTGTTCACAATTATTGTTTTATCCATTTACGGATGACCCGGTTATTTCCGGATTCCAATTTGACAAAATAAATGCCTGACGGATAATTCGATACCGGTAATCTGAAAATGGTACTTTGAGGAGCGAGGTAGGCGGAGTACAATTCTTTACCCAAAAATCCAGTTACCGTAATCTGCGCATGTTCCTTCAGTGCCTTGGGCCATTGAATCTCAAGTACATCCTTTACCGGATTTGGGTAGATGTTGAAGTTTGTTGGAGCATAATCGTCAGAAGACGTTACGATGTCGAATTTGGTACCGCTGTTTAGAACTTCTTTGCTGTTCATATCCTGTACCCATGCGATGGCATACATCTGATTTTCCATCCAGCTGGGTTGAACAGTCATGGTGTAGCTTTTCTTAATGGATGCACCGTTGTCAGCAAGTTGTATATCTTCGCCTTCGACGGCACTCATAAAGTCACGCATGACATCATAATGGACTGTTTCACCATTTGGAGAAGCGTAGTTCAGCACGCGTTCCGCAAAAGCAACGAACAGTCGATAGTTACCACCAGGTTTCACACCTACGGTTTTTATTTCAATGTCTGCAACTCTCGTACTTCCACCTGATTCCTTTACCAGGATTTGTATAGGCGAAGTTTTATTTAATTCTGCATTCAATGTGGAAGCGGTGATAGAGCCGGCAGATTTTTTATTTAAGCCATTGATCACCACTGTTGGTGTACCCAAAATACTGTAGAAGCTTGACCGCGCTGTGTTGTCCTCTTTATTGGATTGGTACAGAAGACAACTGGAATAAGGTATGGAAGGGTGAATTGAAATATGGTGGTATTGTCCTTTATAATTTTCAAGAAGACTGTAAAAGCCTGGATTGGAAGAAGCACAAATTCCACAGCGGGAATTGGTAAAATGTTCCAAAAAAATAAAACGTTTTGCCTGAGCCTGTGCATCTGTTCCAAGGATCATTAAGACAAAAAAATACAGTATATTTTTAATCATATCGAAAGGTCTTATTCTTTAAAAACGAATGTGTGGGTGTTATGTTTAGTCGCGAAGCTGCAAAGGTCGAAATTTAGTCCCGAATTTGGAAGATTTTCAAGTGATCTCCTTCAATAAGAGCAATAAAACGGGCATTTGAGGCCAGGGATCGGACAGGTGAGGATGTCTGATACAGAGCCTTATAGGACCATCCCACGGGTTCATGCCAGCGCAGCTGGTTTTTTACATCCAGGCTGAGGATTTGGTCGCCAGAGAGATCCATATACGCCATATCCGCATCCGGCCAGCTGCGGTCCTCAAATAATTGGCTGGTAAACCGGAAGATGCCAAGACCCGGGCGAAAGAGATAGATTGCATCCCGGTGACGGATGAGTTTTGCTGGTTTGCCTGGCTTGTCAGTGGGTGGAAATTGAGCCAGTTGCGCTCCTGTCAATTCCTTACCGGAGTAGGGGTTCTTTATTTTCAATGTTCTTCCATCAAAAAGGGCAATTTCCTCTGAACTGAGGTAGCAGAGACTGGCCTGTTGGTTTAGGTCCGGGTCGTCAAACGAACTCAGTTTGGCAAGATTCGCATCCAGCACATGTATCCGGTATTCGCCGGGAGCAAATAGTAAAATTTTAAATGGGTCTGTAACATCCAGCTGTGCCTGATCCCATCCCCGGTCTATATCTGTTTGAGCCAGCAGCTGAAATGCAGGATTGTATTTTCGAAGTTGATGCTGAACCTCATCGATTAGATATACATTGTTCAGAGGATCCAGGTACACCTGATTTGCGTGAACCTGGGTGTCTAGTACTGGTAATAGACTTTGGGCTTTCATCCCGGTGCACGCGATGATAGCAAGGAAAAATTTAAGGATAAATCTTCCCATGTTCATTTTCATAAAACAGAAGTTCTAATGTTCCATTGTGTAGTCGGCCATAGGACCTGAATGTGATCCAGTCACCCAGATTTACATAATGGGATCTACCATTTTGAAGCTTGTAAAAGATCGGAAGATGGCGATGTCCAAATATATAATAATCAAAATCGGAACGAAGGCTCATTTCTTCAACGTATTGAATCAGCCATTCCTTTTCAGGTCCCAGAAAATGTTCTACGGCATCCTGAGCTTCGCGGCTTTTTGAGCTAAAGTAAGAAGCCAGGCCGGTGCCCAGGTCAGGATGGAGCCAGCGAAACAAGAATTGAGCTGTACGATTTTTAAAAACGCGTTTGATGAATTTATAACCATGATCTCCGGGACCAAGACCATCGCCATGGCCAATCCAGATTTTTTTTCCCTGCGCAAGCAGTTCGATGGGTTCGTGATAAATAGGGATGCCAAGTTCTGTCGTGAAATAATCAAACATCCACATATCGTGGTTCCCTGTAAAAAAATAAATAGGTATTCCGCGATTGCGAATTTCGGTAAGTTTGGAGAGGAGCTGTACATAACCCCTTGGAATTACGGTCTTGTAATCAAACCAGAAATCAAAGACATCTCCAACCAGATAAAGCGCTTCCATATCGGGAATGACTTCATCCAGCCAGCGCGTAAGATTCTTTTCCCGATCCCGCGTGGACGGTTTCAGATGAACGTCGGAAGCAAAATAGATGGATGCCAAATCTTTTTATGAAGGATCTGTAAATCTGGGATCTGCTTCCATAGTATTCCCGCAATTCGGGCAGGTACGCATTTCAATAGAGTTGTAATATTCTTTGAAACGCGGAAGGAAATCCTTTTCAATATTTTCAAGATGAAAGTAGCTTTCATGGAGTTTGGTGTTGCACTGGTCACAAAACCAGATCAATCCGTCTTTATCCTCCTGCTTGCGTTTGGCTTCGATTACAAGTCCTATCGTCCCAGCGGGTCGCATGGGGGAATGGGGTGTTTTGGCAGGTAAAAGGAAAATTTCGCCTTCGCGGATTGGAATGTCGACCGGCTTTCCATCTTCCTGTATGCGTACGGTGATGTCTCCTTCCAATTGGTAGAACCATTCTTCCGTTTCATTGTAATGGTAGTCCTTACGGGCATTGGGACCTGCAACCACCATAACTATAAAGTCGTCAGCCTCCTGGTACAGATTCCGGTTGGCAACGGGTGGTTTTAATTCGGAACGATGTTCTTCCACCCATTTTTGGATATTGAAAGGTCGTCTGACAGGCATAGCGTTTTAATTTGTGTTAAAGATAGGGAGAAAGAGGAAAATGAAATATCAAGAAGGAAAATCGACGGGCAGAACAGATCCATGGCCTTCCATTTAAGACCTAAATGAATGTTAACCAGCCACAGTTTAATGCCAATGAAGCTGAACTATCCATTTCTATGGAGTTGCGTACCTATTCTTTGAAAATGGAAAAGAAAGGAGCATTGAATGACAATTAGAAATTGTTTACAAGGCATTTTAACGAAGGGTTTTTAATGGATCATATGGACTTATTTATGTTTTCTTATGCAATGTTTGCAACGGACATTACAATCCTTTTAAGAGTGCCATTTACCAGCCTTCTAAAACCCTCGGAATTTTTTATGATGCCGATCATAACGAAATCATTCCAAAGAGCAGTTTTCTGAATTTTTTGGTATGTAGCCATTATACATCTTAATAATTTGTGATGGCAGGACATAGTATTCATTTCCTCTGATGAATAGTTTACTTTTGATCTCAAATTTTTGCGAACATGTCCATGTTTCTCTGCCGTTTTATTCTTATAGCTTTTTGTTTTCAAGGAATTGTGTTTTCATCTTTTTCCCAAAATCTGCAGACACCTTTTGAACGGAATAACAACAGTACAACGCGATACGAGGATTGTATTTCATTTTACAGGCAGCTTGAAAAAAAATCCAAATTGGTCAAGGTGATTGAAGCCGGATCAACGGACGTTTCTTATCCTCTCCATACGGTTCTTTTAAGCAGTAATAAGCAGTTTACTCCAGCCCAGTGTCGCAAAGCGGGAAAAGCGGTGCTTTTGATCAACAACGGGATCCATCCTGGTGAGCCGGATGGTATTGACGCAGCGATGCTATTTGCAAGGGAGCTTGTAATGGATCCCGCTAAGCAGAAACTATTGGACCATGTGTGTATTGTCATTATTCCGATTTACAATGTGAGTGGAAGTCTGATGCGCAATAGCACGACCCGTGTAAATCAAAATGGACCGGATGAATATGGATTTCGTGGAACTGCACAAAACCTTGATCTCAACCGGGATTTTATCAAGGTGGACAGCCGCATTACAGAAAGTTTCATTCATATTTTCAAAGAATGGGATCCTGATTTATTTGTTGAGACCCACACTACGGATGGCGCGGATTACCCATATCTCATGACACTGATCAGTTCGCAGAGGCATAAGCTACAAGTGGAGCTTGGAAATTTTATGTACAAGAAATTCCATCCTGCTTTTTTACAAAATCTACGATCTGCTGGTTTGGAGACTTCTCCTTATATCGAGGGCGATCCTCAGGATGGTATTCGCGATTTTATGGATAGTCCTCGCTATTCTTCAGGATATGCTGCTACGCATCATTGCATGGCATATCTCACGGAATCTCACATGCTAAAGCCTTATTCTGCGCGGGTCAATGCACACCGATTGTGCATGCATCAGTTTACAGTTGTTCTGGCTTCGCAAAAAGATGAATTACTTAAAGCAAGGAGAGAAGCCAAAAGTGCAGCCCGGGAACTGAAGAGTATGGATCTCAAGTGGGAATTGGACACCAATCGCGTGGACAAGCTGATGTTTTCAGGATATACCATGGAGATGAAGCAAAGCCCCTATACAGGAGCGTCCTACCGGAGCTATGACCGTCAAAATCCCTATGTAAAAGCGGTTCCTTATTACAATGCTGGAAAAGCAGTTTTGACGGTTTCTAAGCCCGTCGCTTACCTTATTCCGGCAGCCTACGACGAGGTGATTCAGCGATTGAAGTGGAATGGGGTCCAGATGCAACGACTTGAGAAAGACAGCCTCATAAAAGCTACGTTTTATAAAATTACAGACTTCAAAAGCCCTTCGCAACCCTATGAAGGTCATTATGTGCATAGTGGAGTGCAGGTTGAAAAACTCCAAAAAAAGCGCATGTATTTTAAAGGCGATTATATAATATACAGTGATCAGGAGGGCATCCGCTTTCTCATGGAAACTATTGAACCACAGGCCCCGGATTCCTATTTTGCCTGGAATTTTTTCGATGGCATTCTACAGCGCAAGGAATACTTCAGCGATTATCTCTTTGTCGAAAAAATTCCGGAAATTTTTTCCGACAAACCTGGACTCCAGGAGGCATTTGAGAACAAAAAAAGGCAGGATGAACAATTTGCGAAGAATCCGCAAGCGCAACTTGAGTATATTTATTCCGCAAGCCGGTATGCAGAACCTGAGTATCGCATTTATCCGGTTGGCCGCATTGAAACTTCAGAGTAAGCGTGCCGGATTAAAATAAACCAACGAACTGCCTATTAAGGGCCGTTTGGCTATCTTTGCCCTTCAAATTTGATCTATGGGAAGGATATTCGAAGTCAGGAAACATAAAATGTTTGCCCGTTATGCCAAGATGAGCAAGCAGTTCGCCCGAATCAGCAAGGAAGTATTTATGGCTGTAAAGGCTTCCGGTACTAATCCGGACAGCAATCCACGACTCAGGGCCGCATTTCAGAATGCCCGTGCATGCAATATGCCGAAAGACCGCCTGGAAGCAGCCATTAAAAAGGCCACATCCAAGGATGAAAAGGATTTGGAGATGCTGACGTATGAAGGTTATGCTCCGCATGGTATCGCTGTTCTCGTAGAAACAGCAACGGATAACCCCACGCGCACTGTGGCCAATATCCGGTCCTATTTCAATAAATATGGAGGAAGTCTTGGTACTTCGGGCTCTGTGGAATATTTATTTGAACACAAGTGCATATTCCGTATCCGGAAACAGGAAGGGGTGGACCCTGAAATGCTTGAACTCGAGCTCATCGATGCCGGATGTGAAGAATTAAGCGAGGATGGCGAAGAATTGGTTGTGTATGGCAATTTTGATGCATTTGGAAGCCTTCAGGCCTATTTCGAAGCCCATTCCATCGACATCATTTCCTCAGGTTTTGACCGCATCCCTACTGCCACAAAAAAACTTACCACGGAACAGGAAGAGGAAGTCAACAAATTATTGGATAAAATCGAAGAGGACGAAGACGTGCAAAACGTGTTTAGTACGATGGAATAACGATCTTTGTAAGGATGTCAGCTACACCCGGATCCTTTATCGACCGTCTGCTCTTTGATGTAAAATGGCAGAAGGCGCTCCTGTTTCTACTCCCCTTTCTATTGTATGGCAATACGCTAGGGCATGAATTTGTATTGGATGATGGTATTGTCATTACAGAAAACAAATTTGTGAAGGAAGGCGTAGCCGGAATACCTGACTTACTGACCAAGGATTCCTTTTATGGTTTTTTCAAAAAACAAGGAAAAGAAAAACTGGTCGCAGGGGGACGTTACCGACCTATGAGTCTGGTGGTTTTTGCTTTAGTCTATGAATTGTTTGGGCCTTTTGCCTTCATATACCATTTGTTGTCCATTATTGCCTACGGGATTTTGGGTCTTGTCATGTATCTTCTGCTGCAGCGTTTGTTTTCACAAAAGCTGCAACAACAATCGGTACCTTTTGCATTCCTGACGACAGCTGTATTTCTTGTCCATCCGGTGCATACGGAATGCATTGCCAATATAAAAGGGATGGATGAAACACTGGCCCTGCTCTTTTCATTATTGGCCTTTCATCAATTTTTGTTGTATACAGATGAGCAACGAAAGGTACATCTATGGCTTTCGGGATTGTTTCTTTTTGCAGGAATGATGTCGAAAGAGCATGCAATCACATTTCTGGCGATCATTCCACTTGGGGTATTCCTTTTCCGCAAATTGAGTCTTTTTCAAATCATGAGGCCCTTGTCCTGGTTAGGTGGATTTGCACTTTTATTTTTAGTACTGCGTGGAAACAGTCTCGGATTCAATCCATTCAACAAGCTTTCTCAGGAGTTGATGAACAATCCTTTTTTGAAGGTAGACAAAGGGGCTGTCCAGCCCATGAATATTGTTGAAAAGGCAGGCATTATAACGTACTGTTTGTTTGAATATTTAAGATTGCTGATTTGGCCGCATCCACTGACCCATGATTATTACCCCAAGCAAATCCCCATGCTTGGCTTGTTTTCATTAAAATCAATAGCCAGTATTCTGTTATATGGGGGGATTTCATTTATTGCCATTCAAAGGTATCGCAAGGTTCCCGAATTACTTTTTTCCTGGCTAGCTTATCTGATGCCTTTGTTTCTGGTCAGCAACATTTTATTTCCGGTTGGGACCAATATGGGTGAGCGGTTTTTATTTATGCCTTCATTTGGATTTATTGTGGGAAGTGTATTCATATTGCAAAGATGGAATAAAGGTCAATGGCCGAGAGTATTTATGCAGCTCACTCCGGTGCTGCTTCTCTTTTCGATACTTACAATTGTTCGTAATCCTGCCTGGCACGACAATAAAACCTTGTTTGACAGTGACCTGAAGACTTCGGCACGGAGCGCAAAAATCCATAATGCGGTGGGAGGTGTTTTACTTGAAGACTTGCCCAAAATAAAGGACACGGCGGAAATCCGGAAGGTTCTTATAAAAGCGAGGCCCGAAATTGAAAAGGCATTGGAAATTCATCCCTTGTATTTTGAAGCGCATTTGCAAATGGGGAACCTGTACTATTATGAGAAGAACTACGAAAAAGCCATTGAGCGATACAATTTTATTTTAAAAACCTTGCCTGAGGATGAGGATTCTTTTAAAAATTTGCAACAGGCACTGAGAGAACGGGGCCGACAGTTGGGTGAATCCGGAAAGGTGGAGCAAGCAAAAGAATACATCACAAAGGCATTGGGAATGAATCCCAAGGATTCCGAATCGCTGATCCTGATGGGTGTTGCAGAGGGATCAGCAGGCCATAATGAGATTGCTATTGCATATTTCAGGAAGGCGATAGCAATCAATGACAAAAATGGACAGGCCTATTTCAATCTTGGAATAGCATATAAGAACTCAGGAGATGCGACAAAAGCTGATTCCATGTTTCAAGTTGCAAAAACCCTTGATCCTGAGATCATGAAAAGGAATGGAATGCCCGGCCAATGAGACTGCGACTCCTTTTATTTGTTTTGATAAGTCAACTGCACGTACATGCACAAACTGCAGAGCAGCGTTGGATAGACAGTATGCTTTCGACAATGAGTCTGGATGAAAAATTCGGGCAGTTGTTTATAATCCGTTCCTATGCAAATGGGGCAGACAGCCAGGCGGAAGTGGTAATCAATCAGATACGCGATTACCATGTGGGTGGTGTGTGTTTTTTTAAAGGAACCGTCCCACATTTGGTACATCGCATTCAGCAATACCAGAATGCGGCATCAATTCCCCTTATGATGAGCATGGACGCAGAGTGGGGAGCGGGAATGAGATTGACGGATGTCGTAAAATTTCCGAAGCAAATTACACTGGGGGCCCTGCGCGATAATCGACAGATTTACGAGATGGGCCGGTTGGTGGCAGCGCAGCTCAAAAACCTGGGTATTCATATGAATTTTGCCCCCGTCGTGGACATCAATAATAATCTGAATAATCCTGTTATTAATGAACGTTCGTTTGGATCAAATCATTTGATGGTGACAGTAAAGGCTTTTGCATATATGCAGGGAATGCAGGATGGAGGGATATTGGCTTGTCTGAAACATTTTCCCGGCCATGGTGATACGGATGTAGATTCCCATATGGATGTTCCCGAGATCCCATATTCCAGAAGCCGCCTGGACAGCCTTGAACTTTTCCCGTTTTCTGCACTCATACATCAAAAACCTGCAGCTGTCATGGTGGGTCATTTGAGGATTCCAAGTTTAGACACCGGTGCACATGTGACTGCAACACTTTCCGCTTCCATCACCGAGGGTATCCTGCGTGCGGAATATGGCTACAAGGGTTTGATCATTACCGATGCGTTGGAGATGAAAGGCGTAACAAAATATTTTACCGCTGCAGAAATTGCAGTCCGTGCTTTTGAGGCAGGGAATGATATGCTTTTGCTTAGTGAAGACGTACCAGCGGCATTGGAGGCTTTAAAACAAGCATTGGCTGATGGACGAATCAGTGAAAAAGCATTGCATGAAAAACTTCAACGTATTCTTGCTGCAAAGTTTAAACTAGGTTTGGATCGTACTGCGACCCTTGCATTTGACAGCATTCAATTCCGCCAGCTGCAATTTGAAGCGGAGGCAATGAACGATCGTTTGTACCGGAATGCCATTTGTCTTGTACGCGATCCCGGATCACTCGTGCCCATAAAGGATATCCCGGCAAGAATCGTTGGCCTCAGTATTGGTTTGAATGGTCCCATGAAATTTGAACAACGACTTGAGGACTATGCCCAGATTGACCACTATTTTATTAGCGATACATCGCAGATGGATACATCCATCAGGGATTGCATACTGGAAGCAGATCTTCTGATTATTCATGTACACAAGCTCAACTACAAGTCGCGATTGCATTTTGGATTGAAGCCTGAATTATTGCAGCAGTTAAATCCCATTATCCAGAAAAAGAAAAGCATTGTGATTTTATTCGGATGTCCATATGTAAGCATGTATCTTCCTCAAAGCGCAAGTGTGCTTCTTGCTTTTGAAGATCATGAAGTCATCGGAGATATTACTGCTCAAATGCTGTTTGGCACGGATCCAATATCCGGAAGGTCTCCTTTGGAAATATCAAATGTGATGCAAGGGCAAGGTATTCAACGACCTTCCATGATGCGAATGGGTTTTTCAGTTCCTGAAGCGCAGGGTATGAACCGCGATAGTTTGCACCGCATAGATTCGATTGCGAATGAGCTTATTTCGCGGAGGGCAGCCCCAGGTTGTCAGGTTCTGGTAGCACGTAACAACAAAATCGTATATCGGAAATCCTATGGATATCTTACCTATGACTCCACGGAATTGGTGACAGACCGGACCATGTATGATCTTGCCTCCCTGACGAAGGTATGTTGCACAGCACCTGTTTTATTTCAGTTGGAAGATGCCGGAAAAATTCAGTTTACAAATCGGTTTTCTGATTATTTACCAGAGTTTAAAGGGACCAATAAAGAAGGGTTAAGCTTGAAGGATTTCATGTTACATCAGGGAAAACTTCTGGCCTGGATTCCTTTTTATAAATCGACACTTCCTGCCGTGGAGTCCTCCAATGGATATGGCATACAAAGTTATTACGACAGCATACCAAGTAGGAAATTTTCCATTCCCATTTGCAATCGGTTTTATTTGCGTACTGATTATCGCGACAGTATATGGGCACAGATCCTGTCTTCTCGATTGCAGGAGGAGCGGAAATACCTGTATTCCGATTTGGGATTTTACTTTATTCCCAAATTGGTACAGAAAATTACGGGTCAACAATTTGACCGGTATTATAAATCGCATTTTGCTGATGCACTCGGTCTCCGGTATACCTGCTTCAATCCCCTCAGCAAACATTATGAGGTTCAACAAATTGCGCCTTCTGAAGACGATACTTATTGGCGAAGGCAGCGGGTGCAGGGATTTGTGCACGACATGGGTGCTGCGATGATGGGCGGTATTAGCGGACATGCCGGGTTGTTTTCAAACGCAACGGAAGTGGCATATATCATGCAGATGTTTCTAAACCGGGGATATATAACCGACAGGGAAGTACTGACCTTTTCTTCCCTCGATAAAGCGCTGCGTCGCGATCCGGAATTTTCCAGGAGGGCATTATTGTTTGACATGCCTGAATTGGTGGATAGCACTACAGCATACGTTTCTTCACTGGCATCCAAAAGGACCTTCGGGCATCAGGGTTTCACGGGGACGTGTACCTGGTTGGATCCGGATGCAAAAATCAATTACGTTTTTTTGTCAAATCGCAGTTTTCCTGATTCTAAAATCAATCTTTTACATAAAGAACGCTACAGGACTAAAATACAGGACCTCATTTATCGTTCGTTGTTCCAGAGGCAGGAATTGAATGTACCTTAATTTGATATAAGCATGAATCGGAATTATCACTATAGTATGCAGGAATGAATCTGGAAGTAAAATTGGCGTTCACCTATTTGTTTAGCCGCAAATCATCGCAGGCTATACATTGGATTACCGGGATTTCTGTTTTTGGTATTGCGGTAGGGTCTGCTGCACTGATTCTTGTTTTGTCAGTATTTAATGGATTTGAAGTACTGCTGTCTGGAATGTTCAGTAAGCATAATCCGGATATCAAGATCATTGCGCGCAAGGGCAAACATTTTACTGAGGATCCCGCAGTGTACAACAATCTTATGCGTATAGCCGGAGTAGACCAGCTCAGCAGGAGTATGGAAGAGGTGGCCATGTTCCAGTATAGTGATGCACAGGAATTTGGTTTGATTCGCGGTGTGGACAGCAACTATGTTGAGGTTTGTTCCGTGCGCGAAGGAATTCTTGAAGGTAACTTTGCACTTGGAGCAGGGGCCATCCATTATGCCAATGTGGGTATGGGTTTACGGAACAAGCTTGGACTCAATCTTCGTAATTTTCATGAACCACTTCGTGTTTTTGTTCCGGATCAAAATGGAGAACAAAGTACTATCAATTCCTATAGGGATTATTCATTGCTTTCCCAGTCTGTATTTAATTTTCATCAGGAATCGGATTACACCACCGTTATTACGGACCTAGCGTTTATCCAACACATGTTGAATAAACCAAAGGCTATTAGCGCGTACGAAATAAAACTCAAAAAGGGGGCTCATACAAATGAGGTAATCAGGAAGATGGAACAGATATTGGGAAATGATTTTATAGTGAAGGATC
Source organism: uncultured Saprospiraceae bacterium (assembly GCA_964507535.1). Taxonomy (GTDB): domain Bacteria; phylum Bacteroidota; class Bacteroidia; order Chitinophagales; family Saprospiraceae; genus Vicinibacter. The sequence goes on along the minus strand of CAZDQG010000010.1, from coordinate 43,544 downwards.
GATATAAGCAGGATGAAGCATTTATGAAAATCATGCGTTTGGAGAAATGGTTGTTTTACTCTTTATTTTGCCTGACGTTGTTACTTGTATCTTTTACCATAGTAGGGACATTATGGATGATTGTGCTGGAAAAGCGCTTTGATATTTCGGTATTGAAATCGATGGGAATGGTAGATGGTTCTGCAAGGAGGGTTTTTATTTTGCTGGGCTTGCTTATTTGTTTCATTGGTCTGGTGCTTGGATTTTCACTTGCCATCCTTTTTTATTTTTTGCAACGCAAATATGGGTTAATAGGAGTGCCTGAAGAATTTATCATCGACAGTTACCCGATTGCCATGCAATGGACAGATTTTATTATTGTAAGTATTACTGTATTGTCAATAGGCTGGCTGGCATCCCAGCTTCCGAGCAGGAAGATTGGAGAAATCAAGCCCATTTTTCATGAAGAATAAATTGATTATTTTTGCGGCACATGGAAGCATGGCAATTGGATTTTGAATGGTTGCGCATCCGGCATTTTGTCAAGGATCGCATTGGTACCAAGGACCTCCCTGATTTGAATGCCATATTATTGCTCATTGGTATTCAGGAGTTGGGACGTCTCAAGGAAGGCCGGTTTTCCAAAGAGGAGAAGACCGATCTTCTTCATATTGCGACCTGCCGGCTGTTAAGTCAGGAGGGATATTATGAATACAAAGGAAATGATCAGGATGGATGGCCACACTATGAAATGGTCAGGCCATTCCACATCAAAGGAGTTAAAGAGCAAGAGGTATATTTGAAAACACAGGTAATCGCTTACTTTCAGCAGGAATCCCTCGCTTCCGATGAGCATAAGGGCCCCACATTGCAAGTAAGTTAAAATGTAGATAGCATGAAGAAAATTGTAGTATTATTTTTTATTTCGGTGTTCACCTTGATTTCTTGTAATCAAAGTAAACTCAAAGGCACCCTGGTGCTTATTGAAACCAAATACGGCAACATGAAGGTGTTGTTGTATGACAGCACTCCAAAGCATAAAGAGAATTTTCTCAATCTTGTCAAACAAGGATTTTATGACGATTTGTTGTTTCATCGCGTGATTATGCATTTTATGATGCAGGGTGGTGATCCGGTTTCTAAAAATGCACCTTCCGGTATCATGCTTGGCAATGGAGGCCCTAACTACACCATTCCTGCGGAGATTGGAAAATATCATTTTAAAGGGGCATTGGCGGCAGCACGTTTGGGAGATCAGGCCAATCCGATGAAAGCGTCTTCAGGCTCACAATTCTATATTGTTCAGGGGAAACCGGTAACCCAGGCAGAAATTACCATGATGACGGCGAATAAGAATATCAAATACACTCCTGAGGAAATTAAAAAATATGAAACATTGGGTGGTGCTCCCTTTTTGGATGGGGACTACACTGTATTTGGCGAAGTCGTAGATGGACTGGATGTAATAGATGCGATCTGCAAGCAGAAGTGTGACCAAAACAACCGTCCTCTTGAAGATATTAAAATGAAAATTCGCATGCTCTGAATTTTATCTAACTAAATTCTTATCCTCCTATGAACCGATTTTTATTGTGGCTGTCATTGGCCTTATTCCTCCAATCATGTGCAAGTAACACGGCATTGTTCCGTCTTGCTAACCAACAGGTGAAGTTGCCTGCTAAAGCATCATTTACCAGTGGCCCGGTTGATTTTGATCGTTACGAGTGGGATTTTGGTGATGGAAGTTCTTCAAGTGAAAGGAACCCGCAGCACCTCTATACACGCTCGGGCATTTATCACGTTACACTTAAAACCTTTAAAGGAAATAAAATGAAAACAGATCAGCAGAAAATTGAAGTGTTGCCTCCTGAAGGATGTTACGTTGCCATTGAAACGAGTTTGGGAAATATGATTGCAAAATTGTATGATCTTACCCCGCAGCACCGGGACAATTTCTTCAAATTAGCAGAGCAGGGTTATTTCAATGATTTGTTATTTCACAGGGTTATAAGTGGATTTATGATTCAGGGCGGTGATCCCAACTCAAAGGGTGCAGCAGCAGGCAAGATGTTGGGAAGTGGGGGTCCGGGGTATACGATTCCTGCAGAGTTTACATCGAAATGCGTCCATAAGAAAGGAGCCCTGGCTGCAGCTCGTACCGGTGATCAGGTAAATCCCAAAAAGGAATCTTCAGGTTCTCAGTTTTATATTGTGCAGGGAAGTATTCAAAACGATCAAACGCTGGATCAAATGGAAGATCGCAAGGGTATTAAATATACAGATGATCAAAGAGCTGCATACAAGTCTTTAGGTGGCACACCTTTCCTGGATATGGAGTACACCGTATTTGGTGAAATTATCGAAGGTCTGGAAGTAATCGATCGGATTGCCTCCGTTCGGACAGAACGTGGTGACCGGCCCTCAGAGGACGTGAAAATGAAAATATCCGCCCTGCATTAATCGAGGGTAATAAATTACTAAAAATATTTTTTGGATCAGATACTGAAGTAGCGAATCATGCTGCTTACTTCCTTGTCTTCTCTAAGTCCAGGGAGTATTTCAAACAGGATAGGATGCAGTTCAATGTTTTCTGTTAAAGCTTCCTCCATGAATTCCATTGCTTCTGTCCGTGCATCTTTTATAAAGTAAAATGCAGCCTTGCAATAGAGCAGATCTGCTCCAAAGCTGTATTTGTCGGCACGCACCAAGTATTTTTCAGCTTTGTCGGTGTAATTATTTTTCAATAGAAAACTGATCAGCATGGTCCAATACTGGCTTTGTTCCATTCCACAGTTGGCAGCTTTCTTATAATGCTGTTCTGCTTTTTTCAGATTTCCAATTTTTTCATAAGTCAATGCTATTGCAGCATGAAATTCTTCGCGTTGATCATCGACATCGAGTGCCGTTAGATAGGATTTGATGGCTTTCGCATAATTTCCTTCTTCGTGAAGGCAGAGGCCCAGATAATAAAAGGTTTCTTCATTATAAGGATCCTGATAACTTGCTTTTTGAAGTTTTGCCTTTGCTTCTTTATGGCGGCCCAACTTGATCAGGCATTCTGCGATATATACAGCAAGTTCTGCATCAGGACCAAAAATATCATGGGCTTCCTGATAGCATTCCAGTGCTTTTTCGTATTTATTGATTTGAACGCAAAGTTCAGCACAGTCCAGATAGCCTTGTTCGAAATGAGAATTGATCAAAAAGGAATATTCCAAAGCGTCAACAGCTTTTTCATATTCTCCCAGGCAACTGTAGGCATGCCCAAGATTATACCAGGCAAGGTAGGAATATGGATTTTTATCAATTATATCCAGATGGAGTCTAACGCTTTCCTCATATTTTTTGGAAAATTCGACGCTGACCCATATCTGTTCTAAGGCTTCATGGTTGTTGGGATTTAATAACAAGGCTTCTCGCAATGTGTCAAACATTTTATTAAAGTCCTTCATAGTTTCATAAATAAATGCTTCAACCAATAGTAATTCCGGCAAATCGGTTTCGTGGATGGTGCATTTAAGATCCGAAATGATCCCTAAACTTTCATTGAATTGTTGTGATAAAGCACATGCTTTTGCTTTCAGAAAAAAGATTTCCTGATTCATAGGGGAAATTGCATATGCTTGTTCAAGTACAGATAATGCAGACAAAGCCTGCTGTGATGACATCAGCAAACGTGCTTTGATTAAATAGAAATCGGGTTTGTACTTGTAGAGGCTGAGGGCCTGATCTGTAAGACTTAAGGCTTTGTCAAACTGAAATTGCTTTTCGTAATGCTGGATAAGACGAAGGAAAGCAGATTCCTCCCAATGGTCACGGGTTAGGAGATGACCTTGTTCTTCAAATTCAGTGATGAGTTTAGAGAGTATATGATCCGGCTTCGTTCTTTTCGGCATATCTTCCTCAGGGGGATTATTAAATGCGTTGTAAATGTAAGACTTTTATCCAAAATGCGCCGAGGCACCCTGTTTTTTTGGATTTCAGTGAACGTATTACATTATTCAATAATCTTGAGAAATTACACGCATCCAAATCATTACACGTTAAGCGGAAATTGAATGTGAAAATTGAATTTCTATAACTGCTTAATATTCACACTTTAATTCAAGTTGCATTTTTTTTTCAGTTTTGGAACTTTTTTTTTCCACTTAAGTACAAACCCGCGAAAATGAGACATCCTGCAAGTCCATAGGAACCATTCCAATGGTCCTTTTTCACAGCAATGGCAATCAAAGTTCCGATTAGTGGTTGTAAATAGATGTAGGCGCTCACCAATTCGGGTGAGGAATGTGTAAGTGCATATGCATTCAGGAGATAGGCAAGGAATGTAGTTGCAAGCAATACAAAACCAAAGGCCATCCACTCCTGAAATCCAAAAAGAGGGAACAAAGCATATTTTAATTCCGGAAGTGCAAATAGAAATATGGGAATTACGGAAAAAAGAAACATGTATTTCAGAACACTGAAGGAATCATATTTTGCAATAAGACGTCGTACCCGTATCAGGTAATATCCATAAAACAAGGCATTGCAGAAAATCATCAGATCCCCTTTAAGGCTGGCTTGTCTATTGATTGCAGGGGCTCCTGATGCAATAAGATAAGCAGCTCCTGTCAGCCCTAGAACGCATCCCAACCATTGGATTTTTTGTAAATGCGTTCCTTCAAAATAGCTCAGAATAAGCACCAGGATGGGTGTGCAAACCATAATTAATGCAGCATGCACCGGAGAGGTAAGGTGCAGACCATTGAAAAAAAGCAATTGATTGGCTGCGATACCGCACACCATGCACAGTATCATTTCGGGAAGATCCTCTTTTTCCAATTTCCAGGAAGAAGGAAAGAATAAAAGGAAAAGCAAAGCTGCTGAAAGTACCCTATAGAAAATAAATGCATTGGGTCCAATAAGTCCGGGATCCATCAGAATTTTTGCGATACTGTAGTTTGCACCGTAGATAAGTGCAACGATAAAAAGGGCGATGTGACTTTTTGTGATTTTGTCCAAGCGGGGGCAAAACTAAAAAAACAAATGACATGTCTTAAGACATGTCATTTGTTTTTTGGAAGGCTTGGATTCACCGCATGCGCAGTTCTCCACTCGTGCAATATCCGTATCTTGCGGGCGAATTCGTAGAACACATGAACACTTTCCTGAAGGAACTTAATCCCATTCAATATGCTGCAGTAACGGAGACCGAAGGTCCTGTCATGGTGATTGCAGGGCCGGGTTCCGGCAAAACCCGCGTGCTTACCTACAGACTGGCGTATCTCATTCAGCAAGGGGTTCAGCCTCAGCAAATTCTGGCGCTCACATTTACAAATAAGGCGGCTCGCGAAATGTTGGAACGGATCGGTCATCTTACAGGGCCTGAGGTTCGCAAAGTATGGTGTGGTACATTTCACAGTATTTTCGCCCGCATATTGCGTGTAGAAGCTCCTAAAATCGGATATCCATCTTCATTTTCCATTTACGATACCGATGATACCAAAAGTGCAATTTCGGAAATCATAAAGGAGTTTGAGTTGAATCCAAAGGAATACAATGTCAACGCCGTTCGCAGCAGAATTTCTTCGGCAAAATCAAATCTGATTACTCCCATTATGTATGAACGCGATAGTGCGTTGCTCAACCAGGATCGGGAGAACAGAATGCCGGATACGGTAAAAATTTATAAAAAATACGTACAGAATTGTGTTCGTGCAGGAGCCATGGATTTTGACGATTTGCTTTTGCAACTATTCCGGTTGTTCCAGGAAAATCCGGATGGTGTCCTTGAAAAATACAGACGGTTGTTTCGCTATGTACTTGTAGATGAATTTCAAGATACGAATTACCTGCAGTATGCCATTATTAAAAAACTGGTAAACTACGACAACAGCCCGCGAAACATCTGCATCGTCGGCGACGATGCGCAAAGTATATATTCCTTTCGTGGAGCGACGATCAAAAATATTCTCGACTTCCAAAATGATTTTCCGGATACCCGCATTTTTAAGTTGGAACAAAACTACCGAAGCACCCCGCACATCGTCCAGGCTGCCAACGATGTGATTACCCATAACAGCAAGCAGATTAAAAAGGAAATCTGGACGGAACAGGAAAGTGGGAACAAAATCAAACTGATACGTTGTGCAACAGATGTAGAAGAGGGTAAAAAAGTAACGGATTATATTTTGGAGCTTAAAAACCGCTTCCACATAAAAAACAGCGGGATTGCGATTTTATACCGGACGAATGCGCAATCGCGCATTTTTGAAGAACAGCTCCGCAGGATCAATATTCCATACAAGGTTTTTGGTGGATTGTCCTTTTATCAGAGAAAGGAAATCAAAGATTTTTTGGCTTACCTCCGATTGGTGGTTAACCCAAAGGACAACGAAGCCTTTAAACGCATCATCAACTATCCGAAAAGGGGTATTGGCGATTCTACTTTGGATAAACTCAGTGCCATCGCCTCTGACCAAAATGGTTCCTTGTGGGAGGCTATAGAACTTTTGGATGCATCGCCGCGGACCATGAACCAGCTCAGGCAGTTTAAACTGCAAATGAGCGAACTCCATCGGCATGCTGAAAAATCCAATGCCTATGATACTGCTAATTATGTTTTTAAATTATCGGGTCTTTCCAATGAGCTAAAGTCAGACATCACAAATGAAGGAATTCAAAGGCTTGAAAATGTGTCTTCCCTGCTTGACGGTATAAAAAACTTTACAGAAGAAGATCAGTACGATGAGCAAGAATCAGACGACCGTTCTTTAGGAGCTTATCTTCAAACCATTTCACTGATCTCCGAGCTCGATGAAGCGAAAGCAGAAAGTGATTTTATTACACTCATGTCAGTACATTCTGCGAAAGGTTTGGAATTCAGTGCAGTGATGGTTGTCGGGATGGAGGAGAATTTGTTTCCCAGTTATCTTTCCGTAAAAGATCCGGAGCAAATTGATGAGGAACGCAGGCTATTCTATGTAGCCATAACGCGTGCAAAGCAACATCTGGTGCTTTCCTATGCAAATACGCGTTACCTGTTTGGCAACTTGCGCATGTGCGAACCCAGCAGGTTTATTGAAGAGATTTCTGAAGAACGCATAGAAAGTGATAAAACCACACGAGCCGTTTTTGATCTTACAGAAGACAGGCCTCTAAAACGTCAGCAATGGGTGGCATCCAAACCCAAATTTAGTCCAACCCAGATCTCAGACTTTGTGGCAAGTCCGGCAGATCAAATTCAAAGTGGTATGGTCGTTTTACATCAAAAATTTGGCAGAGGTAAAGTTTTACTCATTGAAGGAAGTAAAGAAAGCAGGGTAGCTACAATTCAGTTTTCAGAAATCGACAACCCACAGCGCAAGATTATCCTGAAATATGCCAAGCTTCAAATCGTGCCTTGATATGTGTGACGTATATTCAGGTGAACCTCCTGCGATGAAAGGCTGAAAAAATTATCTCAAGAGCATGATGAATGCCAGATTTTTATATCTGATGCCGCTTATATCCGCCTTTCCTTGCCAGGCTCCTTAGTTCTACAGTGCAGAAAGCATTCATTGGCAGCATTTTCTGATTATTTTGTGAAAGAAAGCAATTAATCACAAGATCACTCGTTTGAGCGCTTATGATCCTTAGTTCAAGATCTGGCAGATTGAAAATGATCCTGGTTTTAGTAGGCCTGGTCTTTGTTCTCATGCCCTTGTTTTATTCTCATTATCTGGCCGACAAGCTTTCCTCACTTGAACTAAAAAAGATCACATTATTTGAAAAGACCCTGGTTGAAATAACAAATACTGCCAATCTGCACGAAGGAGAAGATGTAAGTTACGAATTGGATATGCTCTATACGATTATCCAGGATTTGCAACTGGTAGTCATCAACAGGAATCAGGCTGTTGATTTGTACAACTATCCGGAAGGAACCGACACCACGCGATTGATTCAAAAATTAAAAGATTCCGGCCCTCCACCATTGGTTTCAGAAGACTATACTATTTATTATGAATACCCCTTTACGCTTACCCTTTTGAGCTATTTTCCCATTGTACAATTTTTTTTACTGATGGTGTATGCTGCAATTGGATATGCGGTTTTTAATGCTTCAAGAAGGGAAGAGCAAAATCGTATTTGGGTAGGGATGGCGAAAGAAACAGCCCATCAGTTAGGAACTCCCATTTCTGGAATAATCGGTTGGATTGAAGCTCTTAAGGCCGAGGAAAAAGCGGATCCGGAGACCATTCTTGAAATGGAACGGGATGTTGAAAAATTGCAACTGGTGGCAGATCGGTTCTCTAAAATTGGATCCAAACCAGAGTTGGTCCCTACCGATTTGTATCCTGTTTTGGCCAACAGTTTGAGTTATATAAAGGCGCGTGCACCTAGGGACGTTCAGTTTCAGCTGGATCCCCCTGAAAACCCAGGTATCAAAGCAGAAATTAATGTCAATCTGTTTTCCTGGGTCATCGAAAATGTGCTTCGCAATGCATTGGATGCAATTGGCAGGGAGGGGAGCATTCAAATTGCAATTAGCCTGGAAGGTCCCTGGGCAACATTGGAATTAAAAGATACGGGTAAAGGGATTCCCGCCTCCCAATGGAAGGACATCTTCAAACCTGGATTTACTACAAAAAAGAGGGGTTGGGGCTTGGGTTTGTCATTGTCACGCCGGATCATTGAAAACTACCACAGGGGTAAAATTTTTGTCAAATCCTCAGAAATGGGGAAAGGAACCAATCTGGCAATTCAATTGCCAAGAATTTCCTAATGACTTAAATGATACGTTAAACGATTGTAACTGCTATTTTAAATCATCTTACATTTGCCGATTATAAGTTTACATTCAAACCGCTTTACATGAGCTTTTACGGAACGATTTCTGCTCATTTTCCTTTGGAAAAGTATGGCATAAAAAATACGGCAAATCAATATTGTAACTTGAGTCAGGCGGATCTGGTCGCAGAAAGTCTGAAACGAGGTCTTGGTGAATTAAGTGATACAGGAGCGCTGTGCATCAGGACCGGTGAATTTACCGGGAGAAGCCCTGAGGATAAATTTACTGTAGACAATGAGATCAGTCATGATCAGGTGGATTGGAATAAGTTTAACAAACCCTTTCCGCAAGACAAATTTGACCTCCTTGCGACACAGGTTTGCCAATACTTTGAAGGGAAGGATGTGTTTGTAAAAGATGCCTATGCGTGTGCGGATTCCCGCTATCGAATCAGGATCCGGGTATTTGCAGAATATCCCTGGAGTGCACAGTTTGCAGGCAATATGTTTATTCGTCCTGAAGCCAGTGACTTATCCGGTTTTGAGCCGGAATGGTGTATCTATTGCGCACCGGGATTCAAGGCCAATCCAGCGGAACATGGAACGCGTCAACACAATTTTTCTATCATTGATTTTAAGTCTAAAAAGATCCTGATTGGTGGTTCTGCATATACAGGCGAAATAAAAAAATCCATTTTCACGATTCTTAATTTTATTTTACCTATTCAACATAATGTATTGTCTATGCATTGCTCCGCCAATATTGGCGACGACGGCAGCAGTACTATTTTCTTTGGATTGTCGGGAACCGGTAAAACGACTCTTTCTGCAGATCCTCACCGGAGTCTCATTGGAGATGATGAACACGGATGGTCTGATGAGGGGGTTTTTAATTTCGAAGGGGGATGCTATGCAAAATGTATAGATCTTTCGGAAGAGAAAGAGCCCGAAATTTTCAGAGCCATTAAAGCGGGTGCTATCCTCGAAAATATTCAGTTCGAACCTGGGACGAACACACCTGATTACAGCAACGCAACTATCACTGAAAACACACGGGTCTCATATCCGTTGGAACATATTCATAATGCAAAACAACCCTCGGTAGGAGGCCATCCCAAACATATTTTCTTTCTTACCTGCGATGCTTACGGCATCCTTCCTCCGATCAGCAGATTGAATAAGGCCCAGGCCATGTACCATTTTATCTCCGGATATACAGCAAAAGTGGCAGGTACGGAAGCTGGTGTTACTGAGCCGAAAGCGACTTTTTCAAATTGTTTTGGTGCGCCTTTTCTGCCCTTGCACCCGACCCAATATGCCGACATGTTGGGTAAAAAAGTCGACGCGTACGGACCTAAAATCTGGCTTGTGAATACCGGATGGACCGGGGGAGCCTATGGAACAGGAAGCCGCATTAAACTGGCGTATACCAGGGCAATGATTCATGCAGCGATGAAGGGCGAATTGGATCAGGTTGAATACCATACACAAGACATTTTTGGCTTACATTACCCATCGGTTTGTCCCGGCGTTCCTTCTGAAGTCCTGAATCCCCGCAATACCTGGGCGGATTCATCCGCATATGATGCTCAGGCAAACGCATTGGCGGAACTCTTTGTCCGGAATTTTGAGAAATTTGAATCACGGGCTACCGATGAAATGAAAGCGGCATCTCCAAAAATTGCAATTCGCAATCACTAAGGGGTTGTTGTTTACGTTCCTTAATTTTTTTGAGTTTCCAGTTCAGGTTTTACAGGTTTTTTAAACCGGGGAAATTGAATTTCCGGTTTCATAGGTCGGGTGGTATCATGCGGAATGGTAAGCGTATCGTATTTTGCCCTCTTTGCAAGATCGATTAAAATAGAATCTGCAACATGCTCCACATTTTCAAAGAATCCCTTTTCACATGCCTTTGTCTTATCGGCAATATACTGGTTTCGCAACTCCTCTATTTTTTGCCGGGTTAATTCAGATATTCTTGTTTCCTCGTTTTTGCAGGAAAAAATCAACAACATCATCACCAGTAGATTCCGAATATGCATTATAAATCCTGTTGAAGTTTTAAAATTTCATTTTTACGGATTTCTACTATCGAATCCAGCGAGCGCTGGAATTCTGACAAATTCCTTGCCTTGCATATGGAATCCAGGTGGGAGTCCAGCTCTTTTTTTTCATTTTGAAAAAGACTGTCGGCCCTGACTCTTGCAATTCGTTCCAGCTTTTCATCTGGTTCTCCGCAAGCAATGGAAAATAGAACAAGGAAGATTATACTAAGGTGTTTCATGCTTCTGAATTCGTTCCCTTAATACAAAACTCTGACCGAGATAAACACGTCGCACCGTTTCATTGGCTGCGAGTTCATCTGCGGTACCGGACATCAGTATTTTTCCATCAACGATGAGATATGCCCGATCCGTAATAGAGAGCGTCTCATGTACATTGTGGTCCGTGATGAGAATGCCAATATTTTTTGATTTCAGTTTTTCAATAATGGATTGAATGTCTTCTACCGCGATGGGGTCTATACCTGCAAACGGTTCGTCCAGTAAAATAAATTTAGGGTCGGAAGCCAGTGCTCTTGCAATTTCTGTTCTGCGGCGTTCACCACCGCTAAGTGAGTCTCCCGAATTTTTTCGCACCCTGCCAAGATTAAATTCTGCGATGAGGTTTTCCAGCTTTTCTTTTTGGGCTTCCTTTGACAAGCCACTCATTTCTAGTATGGCCTTGATATTGTCTTCAACACTTAATTTGCGGAATACGGAAGGTTCTTGTGGTAGATAGCCCAAACCTTTTCGTGCTCTTAAATACATGGCATCCCTGGTGATTTCCTGATCATCCAGAAAAACGGATCCCTCGTTGGGCGTGATAAAACCGACAATCATATAAAAAGTCGTTGTCTTTCCGGCACCATTTGGTCCAAGCAGTCCAACAATTTCGCCTTGATGCAATTCAATAGAAATGCCATTTACTACTTTTCGTTGTCCATATAGTTTTACCAGTCCTTCTGTTTTTAGTATCATCTTAATTTTTAAGGTTTAGACGCAAGTCCCAGTCTGCCCTAAGTTCGGGAATATCATAATAACGGACAGGTTCGGCTTGTATTTTATTTTTAAAATCGGAAGGATCCCAACGAAGGTTCTTGTTCAAATCGCTGATGATGCGAAGTTTGTATGTTCCAGGCAGGACATAACCAAAGGAATACCATGAGAGGCTGTCCGTCTTATGAACTACTCGTTCTTCTGCAACCCGGTCATTCGTAATTAATTGAAATATGTACTGAACGCCTGTATCCAGTGAATTGGTTTCTATGTTCAGGGAAGAAAGGCTTTTCGGCTCCGAAAATGAATAGCGCATTGTATCCCGTGTGTGTTGTACAGCAAAATAACTTGTAACCGCACCGCTGTCAAGGCTTATGATCATCTGTGAGCCGGCTGCAAAGTTTCCTTTCAGGAAACACAACCTTGGATCCAGGGAATCAAGCTGCCAGCCCGTGATTGAATGCAAGGAATCTGAAATTTTGATCCGGCTGAGGTCCAGCCCTTTGATGGGAACATTGGACATAAAAGACGGCATTGTTCCGGGAAGCAAACGAACGTTCGTTATTTTTAACTTCAAAGGCTGGGATTGGAGAGAATCCCTGAATGGGGATAATTGCAGACTATCGTTTCGTTCCTCTGCACGTACGATCAAAATCTGGGTATTCCGCGAAGCATTCCAGGCAAGCAGGCTGTCCTGAAGCAGGGCATACTGCACACTGTCTGTAGTTGGTTTTTCAATGTGCATCACTCGTGGAATCCGCGTATAGCTTATTTTTGCAAATCCCGGAGCAGTTCTTTGTTCCTTGATGTTCAGCTGAAAATCCTGCACGGATAGTTGTAATGTCGCGGGGGTATGCTGCTTCCCTGATAGCTCGATGACTTCGGTTTGGAAGGCAATGGCTTCCGTGTTTTGATCGTAAAAGTAATTTTGGTTTTTATCAGCAAGTGCATAAAGCTTGTATGAACCAGGGCTGAGATTTTCGAGTGTAAAGCTTCCACTTTCGGTGGTCCAGCTCAGGTAAAATGGTTTGCTGCGTTCAAATGCGGTGTCGTTTAAATTTCTGTAGAGACCTACCAAAACCTTTCCCTGGGCTTTTTGTGAAAAGGCATCTATAACCGTACCCTGCAGGGTGAGGGAGTCAATATATTCTCCTGTGGAAAAGGCATATTTCAGATTGAGTAAAATGTTACCTTTTGTGATATCGCGAATTGCATCGCCAAATTGAAGGGTATAGGTGGTATTCGGATTCAACACTTCTTTTTCATTGAAGCGGATCACCAGTGTTTTTCCTTTTAATTTGAATTCAAGCGGATATGTGGTTGCAGGACTGATACTGATGCGTGTATTTGGATTATCCAGACGTACCCATTCATCAAATCGGATGAAAAGTTCACGTGCATTGAACCGGATCTGTTGATCCGGGCTTGATAATTCGGCAATTCGCTTTGGTGGCTGCAGATCTTCGGGTCCGCCGGATATCCCTTGAATGTTGGCACAGGAAAGGCACAGGCCCGCTAGAACTAAAAAAAGTAAACCATGAAATTGCATGGTGCAAAAATAAACACGTTGACTTAAGTGCGTACGAGGGGGATAGGTAGGGTTCATTTGGATCAGGCCTTACGTCCTTTCCAGTTTGTTTCCATAGGGAGCCAGGACAGGACTCCTACTAAGATAAAATAAAAGCCATGCACAATTTCAACAGGTAGAAACCAGGCTTTCCAGGAGCCGCTTTTATAAAAGCGGTTTGCATTCACTTGCAGCAGGTAGTCAGCTATCCATTGGATTAGAAGTGAGGCTAAAAGGATCTCTGTAAACAGATATTGTTTATGCACGAGACTATAGGCCAGACTCAGTGGCAGGAATAGGCGCTGCAACCAAACCCAGGCACTCAAGAATTTCAGGCGTGTACTTTGCATGTGACTGATCTTACCTGCCCACCGCATGCGTTGTTGAAAAAAAGCAGCCATTGAAGAAAGGGGCTGGGTTTCCACTATCAATTCCGGATTTTTAGCAAATTGAATGCCTTGGGGCATTTTAGTACGGAATTTTTGAAGCAGAAAAACGTCATCCCCTGAGGAGATATCGTAGTTGTCGTCATATACCTCATTCTCTAAAAAACTTTTCGTACGGTAAGCCAAATTCGCGCCGTTGCATAGGTCGTGTGACTTTGATTGGAGGCCTGCTGCATTTATGTATCCGTTTGCTGAAAAGTCCAGTGCCTGCAGGTATTCTAAAAATCTTTTTGGTGATGAGATTCGCACCGGTCCGCATAAGAGATGCAGATTCGGATCTGAAAAATAGGATAGCATTCCTGCAAGCCAATTTTCAGGAACAATGCAATCTGCATCGGTAGTAAGAATCACATCCCCCTTTGCATGATTTACTCCATAAGCGATGGCCTTTTTCTTGGATCCTTTGATGGTGGTTTTCTTGTAGACGCCGAGACGCATCAAAGTGAACCGAGGGTCTTTGATTTCTTTCAGGAGGTCGTGGGTTTCGTCATTTGATTGGTCATCCACAACGATGACTTCAAATGTACCATAAGGGTTATGTTGTTTAAGGCAGGACGCAACGCATGCCATAATATGTTCCTCTTCATTTCGAGCTGCAATGAGGATGCTTGCATGCAATGCCAGGGATTTTGAGTCCGTTTTTGGAGTGGGAATACGATTCCAGTGAACGCTAAAATAGACGAGCAATAAAACATAGCCAAAAGTCAGAAAAAGGGAAATCAGGAACAGGGTAATCACAGCTCAGGACTTATTCGAACAAATCATCGTATCGATGATCAGCCAATTGTTTTTTCTTAATGTTGTTGTCCTGAGAATTCGGTTCAAGGTCTACTTCTTCATAGCTTGTATATCCAAGGTCATTGTTTTTGGAGCTGTAGAGTTCCTCTTTTGCAGATTGCACTTTCTTCAGCATCCAGGATTTAAAAATCAGGCCGATCAGAATAAAAGGCAAACCAACGAGATTCATTCCTGCATACAGCAGGCCGCTGATTGGATGGGCGGCTATTTCACTTCCAATTTTTTTAAAATGGGAACCCACTATCCTTGCATCCATGATCAGGGAAATGATCAGTAAGACAGGCACTGCAAACCACAACAGTTTATAAATTTGGAAGAATAAGTAGAATAACAGGAAAATAAAAAGCAGGAATAAAATACTTCCTACGATCCGCTCCATGGGGGAGCGGCCTGAAGCATAACTATATGTTTTAAAGGAACTCATGGCTCCCACAAAGTTAAAAAATTTGTATTAAACAAAATAATAATATGAAAGCGGGCAGAACAGTACTTTATGAGACCGTGTCGAAATCTCTAAAATACGTTTCGTATAATCTTTTATATAAACCCGTTTCCGCATTTAAAAGTTCAGACGATGAGCCCATTTCAATGATTTCTCCATTCTCGAGGGCGATGATTTTATTGGCATGTTGAATCGTAGACAGACGATGGGCAATTACGATCGAGCTCCGGTTTTCGATTAAGGTTTCAATGGCATGTTGAAGCACGGCTTCTGTTTCTGAATCCAGCGAACTCGTTGCTTCGTCCAGGATTAATAAATCCGGATTTGTAAGCAAAGCACGGACAAAGGAAATGAGCTGTCGTTGTCCTAAGGAAAGATTGGCGCCTCGTTCTGCGATGACGTAATGATACGTCAAAGGAAGTTCCATAATAAAGGGATGTGCACCGATTTTTTTACTGGCTTCTACCACCGTATCGAAAGGTATCCGGTCGTTTCGCAAGGTCATGTTTTCGAGAACGGTCCCTTGAAATAAGAAAACATCCTGCAACACTACTGCAATACGGCTGCGAAGAAATTCCAGTTTATAGGATCGCAACGAATGGCCTGCCAACAGGATTTCGCCGCGATCCCATTCATAAAGCCTGTTGATCAAACTGATGATGCTGGTTTTTCCAGAGCCCGTTGTTCCGACGATGGCCAGTGTTTGTCCTTCCTCAAGACGGAATGAGATATCTTTTAATACTTCGTCTGTTCCATTGTAACTAAAATGGACCTTTTTGAATTCCAGTGCCCCTTTTAAAGAGCCAGAGGCTATGGTGCCTTCATTTTGCTGGACCTCCGTATTGTCCAGTATTTCAAAGATCCTGCCTGAAGCGACAAGCCCCATTTGCAGTGTATTGAATTTGTCGGCCAGGGTCCGGACGGGTTGAAATAGTCTTGTGAGGTACATGGGAAATGCAACCAATTGCCCGATGGTTACCTCTCCCTCCAAGGCACCTTGGGCGCCCCACCACACCATAAAACCCAACGAAGCTGCGGCTATAATTTCAACGACTGGGAAAAACACGGCATAATAAAATATGCCATCGAGATTAGCTCTTGTATAATCCCTGTTGATATTTCTGAATTTCGCTTCTACGCGATCCTCGGCTGTAAAAATCTGTACGGTTTTAATTCCGCTGATATACTCTTGTAAAAATGCGTTCATTCGGGCTACCTGGCTCCGGACCCTTTGAAAAGAAGCTTTGACTTTTTCTTTGAAAATGTAACTTGATATCAGCAGCAAAGGAAAGGTAACCAGGCAAATCAATGTTAGCTTGAGGCTGGTCCAAAACATCAATGCAAGCACGGTAAACAATGCCAACAAATCAGCTGCAATTGTTATCATCCCTTCTGAAAAAACGGAGTTCACTGTTTCCAAATCATTGACTACTCTGGTAGTATTTGTACCTACAGGTGTGCGGTCAAAATAGGACAAGCGCAGGGAGAGCAGATGTGAATACACTTTGTTTCGCAAGTCAAAAATGATATGCTGGCCCATGGTATTTGTCAGTAGGGTGAAACTGTACCGAAGTCCGGACAAGGTAAGAAGCAGTATGAGATAGATCAATGAGAGACGACGGAGGCCTTCCATATCAGTCTTCATAATATGATCGTCCACCATGACATTCGCCAGGTAGGGCATCCATGCGTTCAGAGGGGCCATGATGATCGCCATAATCCCGGAGAGCCAGAACCAGCCCTTATAGGGGGACACAAACTGCATGAGTCTTTTCAAGGAATGATAACCGGACATAGGCGTTCAAAAAAGTAAAAAAGGGATTACAGCATCCCTTCATCTGCAAAGCTAAAATAATTATCCTCAGTGATGATCAGGTGGTCTAAAACGGAAATCTCCAATTGCTGTCCTGCGGATTTCATTTTTTGGGTGAGATCGAGGTCCTGGTTGCTTGGTTTGCGAGAGCCTGAAGGGTGATTATGGACGAGAATCAATCCCGTGGACCGCAGTTCCAAAGCCCGCTGATAAATCAAGCGGGTATCTGCTACAGTGCCCGTAAGCCCTCCTGCACTGAATCGCTCCAGACCTAGCTTTTTATTCGAACGATTCAGAAAGAGAACCCAGAATTCCTCATGATGTAGGTCTTCCATTTTGGATTTTACGATCAGGTACGCGTCGCGGCTGGAGAGTACCTGCTTCTTTTCGATTGCCTCTGCATATTGACGACGACGGCCAAGTTCGAGGACCGATTCAATCATGAGGGCCTTGGCCGGACCCAGACCATGGATTTTAATCAATCGGGCATAATCCATTTTACCCAATTCGATCAGATTGTGTTGACAGGATTCCAGAATATGCTGTGCCAGATGCAAGGCACTCATTTTCCGGGTACCAGATCCGAGCAGTATGGCAAGCAATTCTGCATCATCGAGGGAGGCTTTTCCTTTTTGGATCAGTTTTTCCCTGGGCCGCTCGCTTTCAGCCCATTGCTTGATAGGTTGCTCTCTATACCATTTTGTCATAAAAGGGATGTTCTCATAGCAATGCAATATGGGTACATTTCAAACTAAAATTTGAATTGATTTATTGATGGTCGTAGAAGAATGAGTAAAATCACTTGATATATTATTGATGGATACCTTGCCGAAGCAAAAATGCACCTGTCTTTCAATGCGCTGTTTAATATTAGGTTGCGCAATAAGGGCGATGCTAACTAACGTTAGTTCATCCACCGGATGGGTGCAATGCTTGTGGCCAAGGCGGGGTGTTGAACCGGAATTGCATCCCTGAGGCAGGAATGGCCCCAAAAGAGTGTATTGCATTCGATGGGGCATATCCCGTGGGAACTTCCAGGTCTCGATCCGCAACAAGGATTGGAGGTGTACCCTTTGCCGTAAAAACGGCTTCCAGGGTACATGCAAGCTGTGATTGCTTGAGGAGCAGGTCTTTCCGTGTGTTGGACTCCTGGATTTTGAATAATAATTAATCGCAAATGAACCCGAGTAGCGGGTATCTTTGTTATGAACTTACAGAAACGAGTACATGTCGCAGGAATTTGCTGATTTTTTAAGTTATTTCCCAAAGGTGGATTTGCCTCTTACCATACAATATGGGGATTTACACGATTATACAAGGAGCAACGATCCCTTGCCGGATTCCCTGCTTCAGGCGTTTATATTTCCGCATCTGCCTTTTGAAATCGATGAGTTCACGGAATTTCTGCCATGTTTTCAGTTTTCCGGTATGGAGAAACTCCATCATGTGGTGTATTGGTCCGGAAGATTGATGCATTATAGTTTTTACCTGGTGAATTACAACGAACAAGGTCAGGCGCTGAGCCAGTCGGAAATAGCAGGTTTTTTTACTAAAGACGAAAGGGTCCTGCAAAAAATGGCGCACATTAATGAAGACGCAGAAATTTATATTGTCGAAACAAATCTAAGCGAAAAAGAGGACCAAATCATGACGCAGGATACCCGGAAATGGAGCCTGGACATTCTTCCGGATGGACAAATAAGAGCGTCGAGTCTGCACATCTAAGTCAGGGCAAAATCAATTCATGAAGAAGAAAAAGCAAGGAAGAAAAAAGAAACCTGGAAGATCAACGGGTGTACACCCAAACCAATTACGAGAAAGTATATTAGCCTTTTTTTACCACCACGACAGTAAAAAATATACTGCTTTTCAGATCATAAAAAAGCTACGCATCAAACATGTGGAGCAGGCTGTGGCCATGCTTGATGAATTGACTTCGCGCAAAATGCTATACCGGACGGAGGCCGGAAAATATGCCTTGGATCCAGGACGGGTAAAGAGCTCAGGTTCCAGGTCGTATGAGGGCTATGTGGACCGAGCCAAGGCAGGTCATGGATTTTTGATTTGCAAAGAATTTGAACGCGACATTTATATTTCACCGAAAAACATGGGGGGAGCGGATGACGGAGATTTTGTGGAGTTGCAATTGGTTAAAGGTAGCCGTGGTCGTCCGGAAGGAAAGGTGGAGAAAATTTTAAAGAGATCCCGGACGCAACTGGTGGCTATCGCCCGCTTTTTCAATGGCAAGCCCATTGGCTTTGCACAAAGTGGAAACCGGGTAATTGAAGTAATCCTGGACATTCCCAAAAGCATTCCCGTAGAAGATTTTGACCGCGTGGTTGTGCAGATTACCCGCTACCGTGAGAAACCTAATGATCTCATGCAGGGCAAAGTCATTCGCAACCATGGGAAGGAAAATGCGACCGACGCAGAGATGCAGAGCATTTTAGCCGATAAGGGCTTTCCTTTAGAGTGGAATCAAAAGATACTTGCAGACCTGAATTATATTTCCGAAGAAGTTCATCCCGAAGACATGCGGAAAGATTTTAGGGACCTGATCACTTTTACCATAGATCCTTTCGATGCAAAGGATTTTGACGATGCTTTGTCGTTTAAGGAGTTGGCGGATGGAACCTATGAGATAGGCGTCCATATTGCCGACGTAGCGCATTATGTAGTTGAGGATTCTGCAATGGACAAGGAAGCCATGTACAGGGGTAATTCTGTATACCTCGTAGACCGGGTGCTTCCCATGTTACCTGAAAAATTATCGAATCATTTGTGTTCATTGAGACCCCACGAAGACAAATACAGTTTTTCAGTGATCTTTACCCTGGATGCAAAGAAGGCGATTACCGGACATTGGATCGGGAAGGGCCTTATCCATTCTAAAAAGAGGTACAGCTACGAAGAGGCGCAAGCCGTTTTGGAAGGTGCCAATGATCCTTTTGAAAAGGAGCTCCTAAGGCTCAATGAAATTGCAAAGCATTACCGCAAATTGCGACTCGAACATGGTGCGATTGATTTTGACTCTGAGGAGGTTAAATTTCGTTTGAACGAAGAAGGAATGCCGGTATCGCTGGAGGTTAAGGAGCGCAAGGACGCTCATATGCTAATCGAAGAATTCATGTTGCTGGCAAACAAATATGTAGCCACCTATATCCATAATAAGGTGAAAGAACCACCTGGAATTCCATTCGTCTATCGCGTTCATGATACCCCGGATCCGGACAAATTGGAACAATTCCAAACATTCGCTAAAGAGTTGGGCGTGTATTTGGATTTCAGCACACCAAAGAGGGTAAGCCAGTCTCTCAACCGGCTAAGTGCATTGGCACGCGAAGATGAAAAGTATAGAATCCTCCAGCCCCTGGCAATTCGCGCCATGGCAAAGGCAGCATACAGTACAGAGAATATTGGCCATTACGGCCTGGGCTTTCCCAATTATGCGCATTTTACCTCTCCCATCCGGAGGTATGCAGATTTGATGGTACACCGGATCCTGCATGCCAATCTCGATGGAAATCTTCGCATGAATCCGGCCCAGCTTGAGCGGATTTGTGATCACATATCCAATCAGGAGCGCAAGGCAATGGAAGCCGAGCGATTGTCCAATCGCTATTTTCAGGTTCTGTTTTTGAAGAACAGGGTAGGCGAAGACTTTGATGGAAGGATCGTAGGTATGAATGACCGCGGATTTTTTGTCGAGCTGATAGGAACTGGCTGCGAAGGCTTTTTGCCTTTTGGGCAGATCGAGGAAGATATTGAACTGCACAGCAGCCGGATGAAGGCCCGTTCTGAAAGTACCAGTACGAACTGGCACTTTGGCGATAAAATCAAGATTAAGTTGGTGGATGCGGACCTGAATCAGAAGGAATTGCTTCTGGCAAGCATTGATTAAAATATTGAAAATCAATTTTTTATTCATTTTACGGCGGCCAGATTTTCTACATACCTTAAAAATTTGTACCTTTGCACTCCAATTTGGAAAACCAGTCGTATACTCATGAGTAAAACCAGGATCTTATTTATCACTCAGGAAATGGAGCCGTATCTCGATCTTTCCGGAATTGGCTCGCTGATTCAAAAGTTACCCGCACACGCACAGGATGGGGGTATGGAAATTCGGATTCTGATGCCACGTTTTGGGGTCATTAACGAAAGAAGGCACCGTCTTCATGAGGTAGTGCGTTTGTCCGGAATGAATATCATTATCAATGACGACGACTTTGCATTGATTATAAAAGTGGCTTCCATGCCAGGTTCCAGGATTCAGGTTTATTTTCTCGACAACGATGAATTCTTTAAACGCAAGTCCGTTTTTGAAGATGAGTCGGGTCAACTGTTTCCAGACAACCAGGACCGGATGATTTTTTTCTGCAAAGGTGCCCTGGAGACGGTCAAGAAATTTGGCTGGCCGCCTGATATTGTGCATTGCCACGGGTGGATGACCAGCTTGATTCCATTCTACTTAAAGACCAGCTACAAAAACGATCCCGTTTTCAAAAATTCCAAAGTTGTATTTTCAGTGTACGATCAAAAAGTAGAATCCAGTTTTACTGATGATTTTCTGAAAAAGGCTGCCATCAACAACCTCAAACCAGAACAATTGCTGGCTTATAAAAATGGAACCGGAATAAATTTGGATAAAGGTGCAATTCAATATGCCGATGGCATCATTCAGGGCAGTCAAAGTCTGAATGCAAATTTGATATCTGCCATTGAATTGACTGAAAAGCCATTTATAAAGACGGAAGAAGAAGAATTTTTGACGTCCTATATGGACTTCTATAAGAATCTGATTAAGTAAGGCGTTATAAGCTGAACAGTTTAATTTCATGAATCTAAAGACGATCCCCTTTCGCTGGGCCTGCTTTGCAGGTTTCCTTGCCTTGACGTATATGGCTTGCAACGAATTTGATTCATTTGGATCGGACTTACTGGATTCCGACTGGTTGCAAGCAAAAGGAGATGCCATTTATGATTTTACTGCCGGACCCGCTGCTGAAGACTCTATCCTTACATTTAATAATTTCTCAACTTTAGGTGCATCAGGCTTTGTGAACCGTGCATTTCCAATAGGAAAGATGGATGATCCTCTTTTTGGACAGTCCTCTGCAGGTTTTGGTACCCAGTTGCGTTTTATTCCCACCAAGGTTCTGGACTTTTTAAAATACCCCGTTGATTCGGTTGTTATTTCCATGCGGTATGATACAGGCTTGTTTTATGGAAAGTACGCAGAGCCAATGAGCATAGGGGTGTATGGTTTGAAGGCGGCATACAACAGCACTGCATCGTATTACTCTAATTTTGCGCTTCCTGTGGACTATTCGCAGAAATTTGGTGCACTTACAGAATTTATACCAAATCGAAAAGATAGTCTTACAATTCTGCAGGATACGACAACTCTAAAGGTCTTCCCTCAATTGCGAATTTCCCTGGACACTGGAAAATTCATGTCGGTTTTGCGATCTTTTGCAGATACCGTTTACTTTACTTCGGACAGTTTTACAAGATCGTTCAATGGACTGGCCTTTATTTGCGAAAAGGGCAATGGATATATTTCTGTGATGCCCGAACATGGCGATAGTAAAATCAGTATCTATTATAAAGACAGCAGCAATACCAAGCTCAGGACCGAATTTTACATGAGCAGTTTAGCCGTCAAGACGCCCTATTATCAAAGGGATCCAGGAACCAGTACCGCCGCAGGATGTTATAATGGCTCCATTTCAGGCGACAGTCTGCTGTGTCTTCAGGGTACTGCCGGCAGGGATTTCCAACTCAAATTGCCCTATCAGCCGCAATGGTCAGGAAAGTTAATTAATTATGCTGTTCTTCAGTTTTATGTAGCAGATCTGCCGGGATTGGAAGTTCAAAATTACCCTTTGCCAAGCCTGCTTGAAGTCTTTGATCAAAGCAGTGGAAGCAGGGTTGCAATTGAGGATGTAGCTTTAGCGATTGGCAGTCAGTCCCAATACAAAAGGGCTTTTGGGGGATATCCCATTTCTGAAGTGGAGAATGGAAAAACAAATTATCTTTATAAAATGAATATTACAAGGCATTTTCAAAAAGCCTTGAAATCAAAATCGGATATCAATTTGGTGCTGGCTCCTTTTGCGAAGCTGGAATCTCCAGCCAGATTGTTCCTGAATGGCCGAAATGGGGATAAATACAGGGCAAAACTGATTTTAACTTATTCTGAATAAGGTTTTTAAATAGTATTATTGCATTAATATGTGTGGCATCGTCGCGTACCTGGGCAATAAAAATTCCTATCCGATCATACTGGAAGGGCTTAAGCGCCTGGAGTACCGAGGCTATGACTCTGCCGGAATAGCCTTACTTAATGGAGGTCTGAATATTTATAAAAAGAAAGGTAAGGTCCAGGAATTATCTGACTTCACAGATCCAATGGGTCTTATTGCTACCACTGGTATGGGTCACACCCGTTGGGCGACACATGGAAAACCAGACGACATCAACGCGCATCCACACATTTCAGGAAATGGCCGTCTGGCAATCATACATAATGGCATTATTGAAAACTATTCCACACTAAAAGAGGCCTTGACCCGGCTCGGTCATCGTTTTGAAAGCGAAACCGACACGGAAGTGCTCATTCACCTGATTGAAGAAATTCAAAATCGTGAAGGACTACCTGTTGAAGAAGCGGTGCGTAAGGCACTTCGTAAAGTAGTTGGGGCGTATGCCATCGTAGTTGTGGATAAAGAAGACCCTGATAAACTGGTAGGAGCACGTAAATCAAGTCCTCTTGTAATTGGGATTGGTGAAAATGAAAATTTTATTGCTTCTGATGCCACTCCAATTATACAATACACCAACAAGGTGGTGTATTTGAATGACGAAGAAATTGCTGTATTACGCAAAGATAAAGGTCTGGAAATTTCCACCATCAACAACGACGAAGTGCAGGAACCCATTATTCATGAGCTCGACATGAGTCTTGATCAACTGGAAAAAGGGGGTTATGAGCATTTTATGCTGAAGGAAATATACCAGCAACCTCATACCATTTCAGATTGTATGAGGGGTCGTCTGAACGCTACTGAAGGTTGGGTTCGATTAGGTGGATTGGAAGAAAATATCAACCGCATCAGTAAAGCAAACAGAATCATCATAGCCGCCTGTGGGACTTCCTGGCATAGCGCGCTCATTGGAGAATACCTTATTGAAGAGCTTGCACGGATTCCCGTAGAAGTGGAGTATGCTTCTGAATTTCGGTACCGGAATCCAATTCTCACAGAGCACGATGTCGTACTCGTAATTTCACAATCAGGAGAGACAGCTGACACGCTGGCCGCTGCAGAACTTGCAAAGGAACGGGGAGCGCTTGTCTATGGCATTGTAAATGTGGTGGGTTCTTCCATTGCACGCCTTACGCATGCGGGTTCCTATATCCACTGTGGTCCGGAAATCGGGGTTGCATCTACAAAAGCATTTACCGGTCAGGTCACTTTGTTGAGTCTGATGTCTCTCGTTTTAGGACATCGCAATGGGTCCCTCTCAAATTCGTATTACCATCAATTGATAGCAGAGTTGGCCAGTATTCCTCAAAAGGTGGAAAAACTGCTTACCCTGAATGAGCAAATCAAATACCTGGCAACTGAAATTCAGCGGACAAACAATGTACTTTATCTTGGACGCGGGTACAATTTTCCTGTGGCACTTGAGGGCGCATTAAAGCTAAAAGAAATTTCCTATATCCATGCAGAGGGTTATCCCGCTGCAGAAATGAAGCACGGTCCCATCGCACTTATTGATGAAAACATGCCGGTCATTGTCATCGCAACAAATGCCAGCGCATATGAAAAAATTATTTCAAACATACAGGAGGTCAAAGCTCGTAAAGGCAATGTCATTGCCATTGTGACTGAAGGAGAAAAGGAAATCAAACGCATTGCCGACCATTGTATTGAGATACCGGCAACCATTGATCCGCTTACTCCTTTGCTTTCCGTTGTTCCACTTCAATTGCTGTCTTATCACATCGCTGTCATGCGCGGATGTGATGTTGACCAGCCACGAAATTTAGCAAAATCCGTTACTGTCGAATAAAAACAATTCATGCCACACGAAAACGTTCAATTTAAATACAATACCGCTCTTGAAGAGTTGATTATTCCGGAGTATGGACGCAACATTCAGGATTTGATCTTTTTTTGCAAAACGATTGAGCTTCCGGAATACCGTCAGAAATTTGCAGAGGAGGTAATCAACCTCATGCAGATTATTACCCCATATAACCGGAATATAGATGAGCATCGAAAAAAATTATGGCATCATTTTTTCCGCATTGCCAATTATGATATCGATGTAGTGCCTCCCGGTGGCATCAAGCCAAGTCCGGAAGAAGATCGCCTTGCACCTCATAAAATTGAATATCCCAAGGGAACGGATAGCTATCGTCATTATGGAAGTTATGTCAATCAATTGATAAAAAAGGCCATGTCTATGGAACCTGGTCAGAAACGACATGAATTTTCGCACATCATCGGTTCTTACATGAAGATGGCTTTTAAAAACTGGAACAAAGAGCACTACGTCAGCGATGAGTTGATTAAAAGCGATCTTGCTTTGATGTCCAAAGGGGAATTGGTTATGGACGAAGGCGTTCAATTTAATACCCTTACAGACTCACAGTCTAAAAATCAACGCAGGGTGTACAAAGGTTCCAATAAGCAAAATTTCAGAAACAAGAAAGGAGGAATGGGAAATAACAGGCACCGCTTCAACAAGAGAAGGCCCTGATCCAATTTTACTTAAGACGAAGAAGATCCATGCTCGACAGGAATCAGACAGAATTGGTCCGCGAAGCGGCGCTTCGATGCATGGAGATTGAAACTTCAGTGATCTCTGCGTTGTCGTCCAGTATCAATGCATCATTTATTGAAGCTGTTGCATCCATCTACAATTGTAAAGGTCGCGTGGTTGTTACAGGAATCGGGAAGAGTGCTATCATTGCTCAGAAAATTGTGGCCACCTTGAATAGTACGGGAACGCCTTCGCTCTTCATGCATGCGGCAGACGCAATTCATGGTGACCTTGGCATGATCCGCAGGGAAGACGTGGTTGTATGTATTTCAAAAAGTGGCGAAACGCCGGAAATAAAAGCCTTGATCCCATTCATCAAATCTATGGGTAGCTGTTTGATAGGTATGGTTGCAAACATCGATTCCAGTCTGGGTTTGCATGCAAACCATGTGCTTTTTACACCGGTCTCCAGGGAGGCGGAACCCAATAACCTTGCACCGACATCAAGTACCACTGCGCAAATTGTTATGGGAGATGCTCTGGCAGTTGCCTTACTGGCATTGCGTGGTTTTACGCCGGAAGATTTTGCTCAGGTTCATCCGGGTGGATCACTTGGCAAACAGCTCTACCTTAAAGTGTCGGACATCTATCCCCTTCACGGGAAACCTCAGGTGTTTTGGAATGCTGGGCTGAAGGAGGTAATTCTAGAAATGACATCTAAACGTCTTGGTGTAACTGCTGTAATGAATGAAAAATCCGAACTTCTAGGGATTATTACAGATGGCGATCTCCGGCGGATGTTACAACAAGAAACAAGATTGGATCAGATACAGGCACATCACATAATGAGCAAATCGCCGAAAACAATTGGATCTACAGCATTAGCGGTTGAGGCTTTTAAACTGATGAAAGAAAACAATATTACACAACTACTCGTTGTCGATGAGCACATTTATAAGGGGGTAGTACACGTCCATGATTTAATTAAAGAAGGTATTTTCTAAATTCGAGAGCGATGTTTTTTCCAATTGGCGATGACAATGTGAAGGGAGGTTATAAACCGGTTTTTACCTATAGCCTGATTTTGATAAATGTGCTGATATTTCTTTTTGAGATTAGTCTTCCGCATGAATCCGCTGAAAATTTTGTCATACATTTTGGTAATATTCCTGAGGAATTACTTTCTGGCCAGGATGTCTTTACCGTTTTTACCTCTATGTTTCTTCATGGGGGCTGGATGCATCTCATAGGTAATATGCTATTTCTATGGGTTTTTGCAGACAACATTGAAGCCGTTATCGGCACCTTTAATTTTATATTGTTTTATATCCTGGGTGGGATAACAGCTACTATGATTCACGCTTTTTTCAATCCATACAGCGAAATTCCAGTGGTGGGAGCAAGCGGTGCGATTTCTGCTGTGATGGGGGCTTACCTGGTAATGTTTCCTGCATCCCGCATCAGAGTCTTCATTATTTTTTTATTTACCTCTGCCTATGTTCCTGCACTTTTGTTTCTGGGTATCTGGATCGTACAACAGATTTTTGCGGGGATTGGCTCTCTTGGTCTTGGTACGGAAGAGCAAGGCGGAGTGGCCTGGTGGGCCCATATTGGGGGTTTTTTATTTGGAGCCATAGTGGGTTTTCTTGCACGAAAAAACTACAGCAAACGTTACCGTTATGTTCAGGATGAAGATCCTTCTGAATATTAAATGAAAACATACAAACGTTAGCATTCTGCTACTCCATTTTTCTGGAAGTAGTATTCCTTTTCATGTAATTTATTTCCAAGAAATGGCCTCTTTTTTTGAACCAGTACCCGCAATTTTATTTCTGAATTGTGCTGGATTGTTTCTCAAATAATTTGTTTTGAATGAGTTCAGCCAAAAATATCAAAAAGGAGAATGGAAAAAGCCAGATCATCTTGCTTCCAAGACGGTCTATTGCATTTGCAAAAGTTCCGCATACCCAGGCATTCAGCAATATGCAACCGAGCAACCACACATAGAGTGGATTTTTAATATACCTCGTGCGCATTGTTTTATTGGTATATAGGAAAAAAACCAGCAGAACGAAAGAAAGGAGCAGGAACATGTTCAGCATCTTATTCCATAATTCTACGTACGCCAAGCTTCCCTTATTTTGAAGACTGGATTCATACGCTGTATGTTCATGAGGAACATACTTTAAAATGCGATCATAAAGCATCGTACCGAATGGATAGGACTTATTTCCATCACCAATTTGAACATGCAATAGTTGTTGTATTGTTGCTTCAAATGAACTTGTCAAATGCATAATGAGAAAATATGGTTCTGTAAGACTACCCCAAATGATCTCATTGTATTCTTTTTTGGAATCCTTCCATCCTCCTGTTTTATAAAAGGGGCTGGACGGTTCCCAAATAAATTGCCACGCTTTTTCAGGTAAAGAATCCTTGTATAGGCACAATTGGAAACCGGAATCTGGGCAATGCCTGTCGAGATATTTTTTTAGAATACCATGTTCAACCATTGCACCCATAAAAAAAACATGACGTGATTTGGAAAGGGCGGAGCCCATACTTAAAATACTAACTAATGTAAGTGCCAATAAAGCAAAGATCCTGTTTAGCCTTATTTGTTTTGAAAAATCCTGGACTCTGAGTTTTACAAGCAGCAAGGTAACCGACAGCAAACTAAGGCTTAATAATACATGGGACATATGCATAGAGCATGAAACAAGGAATAAAAGAAATAAAAATGCACGCTCTTTTTTTGAACTTTTTTCTGTTAAAAGCAAAAAGGAGGAAAGGCACATAATTGAGGTAAAAAGATCCGGCATGAGCTGGCAGGTGGTCCAAGACAAACTGGATAAAAAAGAGAGGATTCCAATAATACCCATGCTCATCCAAATAGATTTTTGTCGTGTTTGGATACATTGATGCGTGATTCTTAAAAGCAGGTAGGAAACCAGTAGACTTTGCAAGGTAATCACCAGCCAGAGCGAAATCCCGCCCCAGCTTGCAAACCTTATAAATAATCCATACGTGATCGGACGATCAAAGGGTGTCTCTAGTTCAAAACCGGATGCGAGATAGGTGGAGGTATCCGAATAGACCAAAGGATAGCCATTGATCAGAGCAGGTAACAATATGAAGATGCTACTGCTTATACAATACAATACAAGAATGCGAACCGGGTTACTCATACAGGACCGGATTGACTCATTTTCTTCAAAAGCAGTTTTGGTGTTACCTCGACAAATATAGATGAATTGGCATAAGAAAATCCAGCGTGCTTACTAATATAAATCGCTTATTGTGCATGTAATTCAATTGTATTGATTGGTGCCTGTTGCTTCCGCTGCTTATTCATCCCAAAATATCATGCTACATGTAAAGCAAATTGCCAGTATTCATAGTACTCAAATGATCTTATTTAGGAGACAAGTACTCCGGAATAAGCCACTTCAAATTTTTAGACAAGCTGTTTCAGGATTTATTTTTTATCATCTGCAGGGAAAACCATCCAAGAACGAGGATAATTATTGCTATAATCAACCATAACCATATCTTGTTTTTAAACAAAGGCTCCGGTATGGTCTGCAGGCTATTCCCTATGATTTGTTCCTCTCCCAATGTGAGTCCTTTCATGTCTTTTGGAACTTTATCCATGAAGCGGTCGATATCATAATAGGGTGTCTTTGCATCACTGCTTCCATAATATAAATAATACTTCATGGGTTCCGTAAAACGTGCGATGATTTCATGAACAAATCCTTTGATAATAATACTGTCTATCTGCAAGGGCAGGTTATCCTGGTTGTCGATCGTTATTTTAATTCGTTGCATTCTGGTGCTTGTACATTTAAAATCATAGTTTTCCCTGGAATGCAGGGTATCTTCGGTTAGATTGTTGTAGTTGTGCAGCCATCCATGCTCCGTTTTTGTACTGTCACTCAAATAGGAGATGTGTATGGGCCTTAAATAATCTATCGTATCTTTTAATCTGATGCCTATATAACTGACGGGTACAGGATACTCCAGATCTGCAATGATTTCCGACGTTCTGTTTTTCCTGTCATTTATTTTTGATATACTTTTTATGATGTAGTTTTTATACCTGCCCGAATCAGTTTTAAATTCCAAAATCCGGGCTTCTGTTAACTGGGGTTTTTCCTGACTCTTGATATGAATTTTGAAATACCTGTAGCGGGCGACAGGAAAATTCAATTTTGTGAATTGATAAGAAGTCTGTTTGTTTTTTATAGATAGGATTCGGTAGTTTTCAAGAAGCCGGAACCATGTTGTTTGGTCTTGACTTCCTTCAAGACCCACCTGCCAGTCAAAATTATCCTGAGCAAATTGCAATAAAATCTGATTGATGGCTTCGTTTCCTTTCATTTCAAAAGTAAAGTAGTACCCATCCTTGCCGCTTGCATTATTGAGCATATGGAACGATCGCTCATTTTGATTTACATGTTCTTCGTATATTTTTAAAAAATAGGGAACTTCAACAGTATCCAGATGTTCTTTGATTCCAAAAATTCGTACGTCTTGACAAGAGGTTTGCAAATTTCCAAATATTTGGTCCGGCAATGTGATGCGATGCCAGGGATCTTCAACTCCTGAAATTTCCCTACGGAAGTTGTAGATTTCAGGTTGGGCTTGTGCCTCAATTAAAATTATGAGGCTTAAGTACAGTATAAGCTTACACTTCATTTTCTTCTGTTATAATATGTTTGTATTTATTGTACAAAAAGGAAATGATCAGAAGCAACAATCCGAGAGATACAAAGACTATCGTTTTTGCAATCGTATCCAGTTCAGACAAATCATAGAAGAACAATTTTACAAGAGTGCATGCAAAAAGTGCGATTGCGCCAATGCGTAGCTGCTTTTTGTGTTTCCAAATTCCCAATCCAATGAGAAGCAGGGCATAGACGCCCCAAAGGATACTTAGCCCAAGCTTGTCTGATTGGGTTGAGTGGGCGAGTTCCATCAAATGGATGAGTTCGTAACTTGCGATGTACAGCAGGGATCCGAAAAACAGGAGCTCAAATGGGTTTTTATATTTGTGACCAGTAAGTCCTTGTTTGATAATAGCATAGCAAGAAAAAAGATTTAGACCTGCAAAGACATAACATATATAACGGAATGCTAAATGAAACCAATCTCTTTGGTAATACTCAGCAAGATCCTGCTTTATATAACTGTCCCGCAATCCGCTGAGTTCGGGTAATCCCTGACCCAGAAAGAATAGCATGAAACAGGCGTTGTATATAAAATTCACATTACCCAGACGTACATTTTTTAAGTACCGTATGTTTAAAAATCCCAGTACAGCTCCAAAAAGCAGGGAGTAATTCAGAATCCAAAGTGTTTTAAAATTCAATAAATCATAATTGTAAAAGGAACTTGGATACTCACTGCCATCCGGGTTTACAGTCAAATAGGAGTCTGTGAACAATTGCCCCCAATAGCAGCTGATTTCCATGCGAAAAGAAAAATAAAGTGCTAGCAACAATATGGAAGGAATGCTGATGGAAACGATTTTAGTAATCCATTTGAAAAAAAAGTTTGCTGGATTGTGCAGTGGGTTTTGGTGGATATAATTGATGAAACCATAGGCCAAAATGCACAATAGGGAATTGGCAAACTGGATGTTTAAGATAGGGTGGATTTTTGTTTCCGGGGATTCCGGGATGTAATGAAAATAGAAAGATTGCCAGTCATCTACCAAGCTCAAAAAGCTGAGAATCAAAATCGGGAAGGAAAGCATTTCGTATACACGTACTTCCCTTGTTCGACCTATCCAAAACAGCAGGGCGGCTTCTCCAGCCCACAGTAAGCTTACCCATCCACCATCCAATTGGACAGGTATGGTGATGGTTATAAAAATCAGGACCAGACCAGAAATCAGGTAAAATAGTTTCTTGTCTGCCAATTCCTGACGGTATACTACGTAGCTTACCACAAAATGAATGAGGGCATTCAGGAGTGTAAAAAGACCTAACAATTGTTCGCCCGTTATGGTAGAGCGCAAGATAGCATAACCGATTCCATAAAATATGAAGGAATTGCCAAATAATAGAAAGGCATCAACAGCATTGTATTTTTCTTTTTGTAAAAGTTTATATGCCAGAAAACTCAGATAGAAGGTGATGAAGAATATAGAAAGAAAAAGCAATGCAGTCGTTAGATTTTTAGTGGGATCAAAACCCGATTCAAACCAGCTGAAATAAATTAGCCAACTGAGTCCGGCAGCAATATAGAACAGTGTTTTCCAGTATTTTCTAAAAGCAATGAAGAGGATTCCGCAATTGATGATAGCCATATAGCTGAAAAGGATGGATACATTGCCACTTTCATCGCTTAGCAGGAAAGGTACGGCATAGGCACCTACAAGTCCGATAAGGGCAATAATTTGCTTGTTATATGAAAGGGCTGCAAGTACGGTAAATATTGTAAACAGGAACATGAGGGTGAATGCCAGTGCTTGGGGAAACAAGGCATAAAAGGTGTAGCCTGCGTAACTTATAAAATATAAAATGGCCATCGCACCGCCTACCAAAATGGCGCTGTAGTTTTGATATGCATTTTTTAATTTAATTCCGAAGCCCATAAGTGCAAGGCCAAATGCATAACCAAGTAATATTCGGGTAAGAGGACTTATAAGGTTATGGTCAATAGAGTATTTCACTCCTATTGAAACCCCAATAATAGTAATCGCAATTCCAATTTTGCTGATCAGGTTTTCACCAATGAATTTTTCCCAATTCGATTGGCCGGTAGACCTTGCAATCGTTCTTTTTGATGTAATCGTGGGAATTGGAGTTTCCGCTTCTTTTTGGTTTTTCTTACTTTCAAAATAGGAGCCCATAGAAAAGGCTCCGGTTAAAGGAGGTTCAAGTGATGACTGAGTGGGTTCTGAACCTTTTATAAAGTTGTTTATTTCGTTATGAAGGCTGTTAATCTCTCTCGAGAATTCGTCTTGTCTTTTAGTAAGTGCATCCAGTTTATCCAGAAGTTCGCGGATGTGCTGTTGAGGGTCATTCATAAGGCAGGTTGTTGATTAGGTAACAACATCGTATGTTTTTCGGAATAAATATAAATAAAAGTTTAAATTATACCTTGGCGTCAATAGTTATTATTAGGATGAGGTTGCCAAAATGTGAACGTCTCGTTTTCATACTAAAAGGGAATCGTTCAAAGGCTTTTAAAATTGTAAGCTAAAAACCTTGATTTGGATAACTTGGAACCAGACCAGATCTATCCGGGGGCCTGCATTCCTATAAATGGACAGCAAGTAATCTTCGGTTTGATGTCATCAGGATGGGAGCTTTTTAGTGAGGGTCATAAACCCTTGAGATAAGTTCTTCAAGCAAAACTGCATACTGAATTGCCAGCTTCAGTTCACGGTAAGCGTATGTTGAGTTCATATGGTGGTATGCAAGGCGAGAGTTACTTGGTCTTCAAAAAATGCAAGCCGGAATTGGATGAATTCTATTTTGCAATTTCGAGTGATTCGCGTGTTGCCTGATTTGGCTTGGGAAGCGAATTGTAAGGAAGCCAATAGCTGGTGCAAGAAAGGAATATTTTGATAAATATGCACCCACTCTATTTTGAATATTCTTACAATTTCTGTTTCAATGTGGAATACAATATATTGCTGTTATAGATGGAACCTTTTAGTGTGAAATGGGTTTTCTCTTTATCATTCCACCTTTTGTATCTTTCACACTGTTCATTACGACAAAAGCGTTGGATTCGATTTTTTCAATTTCAGTGGTAAGTTTGTTGACTTCAAGTCTTGTAAGAACGGTATAAATGATTTCTGCGTCCCTGGTCTCGCCACGTTTTCCATAACCGCTTTTTCCATTATATACCGTGACGCCGCGGCCCATTTTCTGTATAATCATTTGTCGGATTTCTTCGCTGTGGGAAGAAACTATGGTCACGCCTATATATTCGTCAATCCCTTCAACAATAAAGTCAAGTGTTTTGGAAGCGGCCAGATACGTGATCATTGAGTACAATGCAACTTCCACTCCTAGGAAGTATACGGCAGCAGAAAAAATAAGTACGTTGATAGCAATGATCACATCGCCAATAGTGAGTCCAAATTTCCTGCTGAGAAAAATGGCAAGCACTTCTGTGCCATCGATGACAGAGCCTCCCCTCACAGCAAGTCCAATTCCTGAACCCAGGAAGAAACCACCGAATACAGCAACCAGCAAATTGTCATGGGTGACCGAAGGAAATTGAATCAGTGCCAGACTTGTTGAAAAACCCAGGATGGCCAATCCTGTTTTTATTGCAAATTGTCGACCAATGGTTTTGTAGCCAAGGTATACGAATGGAAGATTTATTAAAATAATGAGGATGTACAAGGGTATGTGTGTCAACTCATACAATAGGAGAGATATGCCGGTTGCCCCTCCGTCTATAAAATTATTTATCAGCAGAAACCCTTTAAGACCAAATGAAGCAGAGAATATGCCCACACTGATCAGTACCATATCTTTAAAATAGCTGCGAAGGGTAATCGTTAACTCCCGATATCCTTTGGCAATATCATATTCCGTGAAAACGCTTTTATATTCCCTTCCTTTAAATTTATGCCTGAGTATAAAATGTATGATGATTTTTTTCAGTAACAATTTCAGCATAAAAAACAATTTATCCTCCAATTGAAACACCTATCCATTTTCCGATTCCAAAGGTGATGGCTGCAGCAATGAGTCCAAATAGTACCTGACGCAATCCGGAAAACCAAACACTCTTGCCGGTAAATAATGTAATTGCTGATCCAATAAGGAATAATCCACAAGCACTCAGCAATGCGCTCCACAAAATTCCCTGTAGTCCTCCGGTAAAGAAAAAGGGGAAAACCGGAATAATGGCTCCCACTGCAAATAAGAAAAAAGAGGTCAGCGCTGCCTCCATCGCGGAACCTTTCAGATCTTCTGCATTGATACCGAGTTCTTCTTTGACGAGTATTTCGTGGGCATGCGTTTTATCTGACATGATCTCTCCTGCCATTTTCTTTGCCTGGTCTTCGGGAATACCCTTAGAAATGTAGATCAGTGTTAACTCTTGTAGTTCACCTGATGGGTTGGCCTCAAGTTCTTCCATTTCAAGCTGCATTTGATTTTCAAAAAGTTCCTGAGAGCTTTTAACGGAAATCCATTCTCCGAGAGCCATGGAAAGGGCTCCTGCAAGCAGTCCTGCCATACCTGCAAGCAATACTTCTTGTTGTCCACTTGTTGCACCTGCGATTCCCATGACCAAACTGAAATTGGAAACAAGGCCATCATTTCCTCCAAGAACAGCAGCACGCAGCGCATTTCCACCAACCGATCGATGTCTTTTTTCAAAGCGGGCCAAATTCGAACCCGAAATCTTTTTGGTTCCATTCAGTATGTTTTTCAGGATACTTACATGCGCCGTATCAGAGATGGAAGAGCTCGTGTTTGATTTTTTTCGTGCGGAAAGCAGCGCTGAGGAAATGCTTTTTTCTGTATCCAGCAACACGCCAAGTACGTAATCCGGACCAAAAATTTTTCCAATGTAGCTCAGCATTTTTGCTCTACCCGAAGGTCCCGGATACAAGCTCGCATCCATACCACTTTTTTTCAGGAATGCCAGCGCATGACCCTTTTCAATTTCGCTCATTTGAAGAAAAATTTGGGCCACCTGAGCGTCTTTTTCATGATCAGCAAGAAACTGATATAGAAATGACGCATCTACTTCTGTTTGAATATTTTTCAAGTTAATCATATGCGATGCAAAAATTAGAAGTTCAAGAATAAAAAGTATTGTGCATCAGAAGCCACACCCATGCATGTACCGCATTTCCAAATTTACCGTCGGATTCTTCAGATACACGAATCGTATTACTTTAAAGAACATATTACGATACGGGTGGTTTAAAATGAAGTCCGGTAATGTATATCCGGCATGCATAAAAAAAAGTATCTGTGTATTATTCACTACCAATCACAGATTCCATACGCTCGATATAAACCCAGCAAATCAGTGTAAAAAAAACATAAAGGCTGCATCCAATCTGTGTGCCAAGCGTATATTCTACGAAGAAAGAGCTTACCAAGATACTTTGGATTGCAAGTATCAGTGGATTGCGAAGCCATTTTTTCCGGAGTACGCTGTGATACAAAACAGATATTAGCGCAAATAATCCAGGAAGACCCATGAAGGCCCAGTTAAAAATAAACTGATTGTGGGGAAGTTTATATAACGAAGTATTCAGGCATTCCTGATACACGTTTTCCGTTTCGCGGTACAAATCACCGATGCCGGTTCCCATGATGGGCTCATGACGGATCATTTCGACTCCCATTTTCCAGGAAACCCAACGTTCAATATCGGAATAATACATCCACTTGCCTCTGCTGAGTTCGCCAAATTGCCATAATGTGTAGGAGAATTTATTTTGAAGTCCGGGAACGATCAAAACGGACAACACCAACAGGGTAACAAGTGTAAGTATGGAAATGAGTACGGGCAGGTAAGCCCTCTTCTGTATAAAAAAAACCATTAGGTACAGACCCAGGCCAAGGTACATTCCAAGTAATCCTGTTTTCGTGCTGAGGAGGTGGTTGAATCCAAAGAAAAACAGAAAAAGCACCCGGAACAATAATCGGAGTCTTGGTCTGCTTTTGAGAGGGCCGAAAAATCCTGTAAAATGAAAACAAAGTACAGCCGCAAGGGCAATGATCATGCTGAATCGGATATGTGAAATATGGGTTACAAAGGGTGTTCCCTTGAGTAAATTAATTTGGTATTGGGCAATGTTTTTAAAGTAATCCACTCCGACCCAAATTGAAGTTGCCAGGCAGGAGAAAAGAAACACCAACAGGATGAGCAGCCAATGTTTCGGTGAACTCTTAGCATGCGCATAAAAAACCAGAGGAAGTATTAAAAAAGGGAGTTGCATTTGATTATACCAGATACAGTTTTTCATGTTTTCCGACCATAAGCTGCTCAACAGTCCCGCAAAAAAAACTGCAATCATGGAGCACAACAGTGGATCTTGAACTACTTCATCCAGTTGCTTGCGCCAGACTGTGTTCCAAAGGATTCGGTTTCCAGTGTTCGAATAATGTACCAGCAACATCAAACTGAGGAGGATGACGCTATTCGAAATGAGATAGACGGACCAGGAAATGCCAAATGCAGTGATGCAGAGTGCAAAAGTAAAGTAGCCTCTCAGGAAGGCCTCACTGCGTATTATGGGGCTTATCTTTAGCATATTCGAAAGGCCAGGACGATTTCAGGCAATTGAAGTTTAACTTTGCAGCTTAAAGGTAATTACATGTCGTTGGATAGTTTTTCTGAAGTTGAACGCTTATTGGAGGAGATTAGGTCTTTTGAGATTCAGGATTCTGCATCCCTGGAAGCCTTTCGCCTGGCTTTTCTGGGAAGTAAAAACCGGATTAAGCCCCTTTTCGGACAGATGAGTCAGGTCCCGGGCGAACGCAAAAAAGAATTTGGTCAACGCGTTAATGAAGCAAAACTCCTTGCTGAGGAGAAATTTGAAAGCCACAAATATGTACAGCAAAGCCAGGGATCAGGTGCTGCAAAAATACCGGATTTGAGCTTGCCCCCCATAGCTCTTCATGAAGGCAGAAGACATCCGATTTCATTAGTCATGGATCGCATTGTCGGAATCTTTTCACGGATTGGTTTTGAAGTTGTCGAAGACCGTGAAGTGGAAGATGACTGGCACAACTTCACCGCACTAAATACCCCTGAAGACCATCCTGCCAGGGATATGCAAGACACCTATTATCTGAGAGACCTTCCGCAGCTCCTGTTGCGCACACATACATCCTCCGTGCAATCCCGTTATATGGGTACATTTTCCCCTCCAATCCGCATACTTGCACCTGGAAGAGTCTATCGCAATGAAACCATTTCTGCCCGTTCGCATTGCCAGTTCCATCAGGTGGAAGGACTGTATATCGACAAAGGAGTTTCTATGGCTGATCTCAAGCAGACCTTGTTGTTTTTTGCAAAGGAGATGTATGGATCGGAAGTCAATATCCGGCTTAGACCTTCATATTTTCCATTCACGGAGCCTTCTGCTGAAATGGATATTTACTGGGGACTAAAAGATGAAACAGACTACCGGATAACAAAAGGTACAGGCTGGCTTGAGATTTTAGGTTGTGGCATGGTGGATCCCGCGGTTTTGAAAAATTGTGGTATTGACCCTACAGAATATACAGGTTATGCTTTTGGTATGGGAATAGAGCGGCAGGCTATGCTCATGTATAAGATTCCGGACATCCGGTATTTCTTTGAAAACGATTTGAGATTTCTCAAGCAATTTTGACCAACGGCTCAGCTTTTAAGTGCATATGAAGAAACCATCTCTAGCTAAAGGAACCCGCGACTATTTGCCTTTGCAGGCTAAAAGACGGAATTATATATTTGATACCATCCGCCGGTATTTTGAAGTGTACGGATATCAACCACTTGAGACACCTGCAATGGAAAATCTCGATACCCTGACAGGAAAATATGGAGAGGAAGGAGATAAGCTGTTATTTAAAATCCTCAATTCGGGAGATTACCTGAAGGATGCGGATCCGGGATTACTTGTAGAAAAAAATTCCAATGCCCTGTTATCCCAGGTTGCGGAAAAGGGATTGCGATATGACCTGACAGTGCCCTTTGCCCGGGTAGTTGCCATGAACCGGCATGAACTCTCATTTCCATTTAAGCGTTACCAGATCCAACCGGTTTGGAGGGCAGACCGGCCTCAGAGAGGTCGCTATCGCGAATTTTATCAATGTGATGCAGATGTGGTGGGTTCAGAATCTCTGATCTATGAAGCAGAGCTTATGCAGATCTACGATCAGGTATTTAAGGCTTTACAGATTCCCGTGCGCATACACATCAATCACCGTAAGATCCTGGAAGGACTGGCACAACAGGCGGGAATTGCAGATCAATTTGTCCAGATGACAGTCGAAATTGACAAACTTGATAAAACCGGTCCGGAAGCCCTCAATAAAGCACTTGAAAGTATGGGACTTTCACCTGATAAGGTGGAGCAGCTGTTCACATGCCTGGAGGAGCGGGATCCTTCAAAATTTGCTTTCAACGAAACGGCGCGTATTGGCTCAGAGCAAATGGGTAAGTTGTTTTCGCTTAATGCTTCCTACCATTTCCACAATGAATTGATTTTTGATCCCACATTAGCGAGGGGACTTAGTTATTATACAGGATGCATCTTTGAAGTCAAGCCAAGTACGATGAGTATGGGAAGTCTTGGAGGAGGAGGACGTTACGACAATTTGACCGAAGTATTTGGACTTCCAAATGTATCGGGAGTTGGAATTTCTTTTGGTGCAGACCGTATATACGATTTAATGCTGGAACACCAATTGTTTCCTGAAGTCTTAGGGAATGACCTCAGGGCTTTATTTCTCACTCTGGATGAAGCTGCACTTCAATATGCTTTTGAACTGGCAGGTCAATTGAGGGCACAAGGCATTGCGGTGGATGTGTATCCTGAACCTGCCAAGCTTCGCAAGCAATTCCAGCATGCCGAAGCATTGAAGGTTCCGTTTGCACTGATTGTTGGGGAGGAGGAACTCCGGAACCAGTCAGTAAATGTGAAGGACCAACGTTCAGGTTCCCAATTTCAGGTTCAGGCTTCTGAATTGGCGAAAACAATCTGTTAAGAGCGATTTAAATTCCATATTGGGCACAACGCAAGCTTGTCCAAATCAGTTTAATATGTGCAGACCAAATACATATTAAATATATTAATAATATGTATTAACATTGTATTTAGGCTGTTAACTTTTTATTTTGATTTTATATTTGTATCTTTGTGATCCTTTAGGGATTAGACATGGAATTTAGATTATATTTATGTTCCGTAGTTTGATCGCTTAGGGTGAGATGTGCTCAACACGATTCTCGATCCATGAACAAACGCACTGCCATTTTCAGTTTCCTCGTGGTCCTGTTTTTTATACAGGGAGCTGGTTCTATTCCTCTTTTTGGCTACTGGTCTCATAGCAACAATCCTTCCTTACTGGAAGAGGAAATCGTGACACGTCTTGAATCCATGGAGTGCTTGGTAACGCCTAAGATTGAAGATGACGTATTGGATCAGGTAAAGCGCTTCATAGGCAAAAGAAAGGATCATGCACTCGAGTTGCTGCAGCGCACCGAAATGTACTTTCCCCTGATCGATAAGATTTTTGGAGAATATGATTTACCTGCTGATCTTAAATTTCTGACCATCGTAGAATCTTCTCTGGTATTGAATGCCAAGTCAAATGCAGGAGCAGCAGGTCTCTGGCAATTGATGCCTTCTACTGCCCGCATTCTGGACCTGAGGGTGGATGACAAAGTGGATCAGCGATTGGATCCCGTACTTTCGACACATGCTGCTGCCCGGTATTTCAAAACCCTTTATGGGATGTTTAATGACTGGTCTTTGGTATTGGCAGCATACAACTGTGGAGAATATAAAATCAAAGGTATCCTGCAAGCTACCGGTGCAACGGATTTCTGGTCTATAAAAAAATTGCTTCCAAGACAAACGCAATTATTTGTACCTGCATTCATCGGTGCAAGTTATATGATGCAGTACCATCCAGAACACGATATCATCGTGGATCCAGAACTCATAGATGTCACCAAGCTTACTTTTGCGCGTACGTTTAAAGAGGTGCATCTTCGGGATTTATATCGGAAGACTGCGATAACAAAAGAAACGTTCCTCAAATACAATCCATCTTACAGGAAGGGAATTATACCAGCGCATAAAAATGGGTACTACGTAAGCTTACCGGACAGCCTCATGGTAGAATTTGTGGATTATTACACCTACAATAATCAAAAGAACAAGGGCATGTCGGAAGCCCAGATCATGTTGGGCAATTCCGATCTTCCTGTTGAAATTCTGTCATTCAGCAGGCCTTTTATATTTGCTCCGGATGCGATCGCTATTCAAAAGGTCGAATATGTGCAGATTCCGTTTGATTTCAGCATGAAACAAAACGAGCTGCCCCAGGCTCCGGTTATGGAACAAGCTTCCAGGTATATCCACCATGTCGTTCGCAACAGAGAGTCACTTCTTCAAATTGCAGAAGACTACAAGGTTGACCTGGAATCGCTGATAAAATGGAATGAACTTGACAGGTTTCAAAACCTCAGGGCAGGTATGGTCTTGCGCATAAAGGCCTGATCGAAATAGGCTCCTCTCCCCACACTATAGTTTTATTCACTTGTAATACTTTACATATATCAATAATGCGCATTTTCGTTTGACTTTGATAAAGTCGGATGCAAAGAGAGCATGTATGTGTTTAAAGCTTGGACTTGCGCTTTTATAATCGGTGACTTGTCTGTCTGATTATAAGTTGTGCAATACTTCAATTGCTTCTTCGAAGCTAAAATCAAAGAGGGCCATACTTTTGCAAGCATGACCCCCTTTTCTCAACTAATCCCCGTTTACGTATAGTTCTTATGCAATTTCAATGGTCTTCGCATTCTGATTGGATTCCACCCGTTTTGGCAGAATGACGTTTAAAACTCCGTTTTCATAGTTTGCAGAAATCTGTTCTGCATGTACATTTTGAGGAAGTTCAAACGAACGGCTGAAAGAACGGAAACTAAACTCT
This sequence comes from uncultured Saprospiraceae bacterium, assembly GCA_964507535.1. Taxonomy (GTDB): domain Bacteria; phylum Bacteroidota; class Bacteroidia; order Chitinophagales; family Saprospiraceae; genus Vicinibacter. The sequence continues at coordinate 2,279 of CAZDQG010000010.1, read as the reverse complement.
CTTCTGGTGTAGTTTTCCTTTTCTTCTGATTGTTCTTGTTTTTTCTCAACAGAAATTTTCAAAGAATGGTTCTCCATTTGGATTTTAAAATCCGATTTCTGTAAACCGGGTGCGGCGAGTTCTATTTTGTATTCTTTTTCGCGCTCCAATACATTGATTGCCGGAACCTGTGGTTTAAGTAAAGAGCCGCCGTTAAAATCCGTAAAAGTTTTAGAAAACAGATCGTCTACGATCTGAGCGAAAGGTACGAGTGATCCAAAATTGTTTCTCATATTCTATAGTTTTGATGTGAATAATTAAAGTACTTCAATGGTTTTTTCTTCTTTTTTGCGAAAGGCAAATCGTATGGTTAAAATACCTTGTTCAAACTGCGCCTGACGCGATTCTGTATCGAGATCTTCCGGAAGCCGGATGCTGCGTTTGAAAGGGTAAATAGAGAATTCCCGTTTTCTGTATTCTGTGGAGCCTTCTGTGGAAATGCGCTTTGCTTCTAAACTAAGAATACCATCTTGGACGCGAAGAAGAATGTCTTCCTTGCGGACAGCGGGCATTGCAAACTCCAGTATAAGTGCGTCTGATTCCTTTTTTACATTCATGGCAGGGGCCACAGATGTTTCAGAGTTTGCAGATTGAAAACCGGATTTCTTTTGACTGTAACAAGCTTTTGGGTGAGCGGAACAATAGTTTACGTACATCATATTTTATTTTTTATATCTAGGGATGGATCAATTCCCATTCCATCTGAAAAAACAGGAAAATTTGACTTGAAATCCTATTAATAATATGACAAAATGGCATAAACATGTTGATACTAATGACATATTGGCACTAATTTTAATATATACTTTCAATCTTATATTTGTAATCCACTAGTAAAGGATTCCACATGTTCCGATTAAATGTTTGTCGCTTTTTTATCCTGTTTTTCTTGTTTGGCCTTGTTAACTCTTTTTTACAGGCCCAAACCAATGGATATGGATTGAAATTGGGACCCAGCCTCGGGTTTCAAAAATGGGGAGGAGGGAACCAGACCGATCCGCTATTGCGTTGGCATGTTGCTGCATTTATGGATTCGGAGTCTTCTGACGGTAAGAATGTGATCTACGGCCAACTGGGGTATCACGTTAAAGGCGGAGGTATCCGTGTTCCTTTCTTCTTCGATATCAATGGAAACCGTTATCCGGGATCCACCTATGGAATGGAATTCCACAACCTTTCACTGGAGCTGGGCTTAAAGAGGTTCATAAAACTGGCCCGATGGAAACCATATTATGCTGTCGGGCTACGGGGTGAGTATACCGTAAAAACAAATCTTGAAATTTACAGGGAGCTGGAGGAGTGGACGCGTAAGTGGAATTACGGAATCACACTCCGTTTGGGTTCGGAAATAAAGATCAAGAAATTGATGAATATGGGAATTGAGTTTACCGTGGCACCTGATTTATCCAAACAAGTGTATGTTCCGGCAAGTATTCGACGCATTGATCCTTTTACGGGTCAGCCTATGCCCGGATATGAACAATCTACGGTAAATACGACCCTTGAGTTATCTGTTTATTTGCGATTTATGCAACTCATCATATATGATGAATAAGTGTTTTAAAGGACTCCTTATTTAAGTATCTTGTCATCGAGTAGTTGAAGACCAAAGTAAATGGGTACGATAAGCTTACTTTTAATCCGGAATCCTTTCTTTGTTGCCGGTTTACATTTTAAGTCTTTTAAAATTCCGAAGGCTTGTCTTGCGACTTCTTCTCCAATATCTTGTCCTGTGAAATCTTCAGAATTAACCACCTCAGATACAGTGCCGTCGGATTCTATAGTTAACTTGATATAAACAACACCCACAACATCTTTCCATGCTGGATTTTTATCCACAAGTTGGGTACTTAATACCTTTTGGGCACAAAATTTCTTTTTGATTTTAGGAATATTTACGGAGTCCAGGCAAAAGGGAAGGTAAGCCGATTCATCAGGCATGTTGCCACCCGCAATTTTTTTATCCTGGTTTAAAAAGGTAACAGGAACATCCTGATCATCTGCTTCTCCTGTTTTTGTGTTGTTCTTGGATTTGCATTGTGATAAACTGAATAGCAGAACCACAGCGCCAAAAAGTAGGTACGTCCGTCTCATAAAATTACAATTGTATATAAAGATAAATGCCCCTTCCTCTGAAGGGGCATTTATCTTTATTAGTTAACGAAGAATTGGCATTTCACATCAGCAACAATTCTGTCAATTTATACTGTTTATTTTTTCCAGGGCAGCTCGAGTACTTT
>CAZDQG010000009.1:0-97294 GCA_964507535.1 uncultured Saprospiraceae bacterium | reverse complement strand
GCCCGCTGCAATCCAGATAGCAAATACCGGAAACGCAAGAAAAAACATCCGTCCCAGGTCTGCGGAAAGCAAAGCCTGAAACAACACAATACCCAGATACAGCAGCATCCAATGCAGGTGTTTCCGGAATGCATGCGCTGCTTTTTGAAAATTAATAACTGCCGCAGCAATAGGAATAAGAATCCATAATCCGGGAACAGAAAAAAGTTCATAGACTCCATGAAAACTCATCAATCGTTGCAGGGACTGGGGTATGGTTTCAAAAGCGGAGAAATCCTTACGAATGTTTGTTAGCATGTCGTATCCTGTATAATGGTCGTACACAAGGCGAAAGCTAAATACAAGAATCCCGGAAAGAACCAGATACATTGCCGTCCTTACACGACCGGGACCTTTTATATAAAACAACAGCGGAACAAAAAAGAGGTACGATTCCTTAGCCCAGGGGCCTAAAAGAATTCCCGCCATCAGCCATCCACTCTGCATGTTTAATAATCCATAAAGGCTTGCAGCAATGCTGAAAAAATACAGGCTGTCGACAAGGGGCAAGGCAGTGAGCTCAATGGTCCAGCGGCAACTTAGAAAAGCAAGCACAGCTATTGAAGCTGCTTCCTTTCTGAATTGAAGTGTCATGCATATTTTAAACAAGAGCGCGGTGGAAGCAGACATGAAGAAAGCATTGACGAAAAGAAAACACAGGTATAAGGAGAAATCACCTGAAAAACTCCAGGGGCGCAAGCTCTCCAGTCCATTTCCACAAATATGGTCAAGGAACCCCGCAAACAAAGGAATCAGAATGCGGTAGCGACGGACAGGATTTTGTTCAAAATCAAACTGACTCAGGGACAAATAGGTTTGTACATCAGGAGACTGATCGAGCGGAAAGTAAAGCAGAAGTAAAAAACCCAGCTGAATGAGTATGACCCAGCTGATGAATGCGACTAAAAATGTGTCGCCGGTAATAAATTTCAGAATACGGGTTTGCATCGAATGACCATCGCTGACAAAAGTAAGAAACTCTGTATCTTTGGCCACACTAAAGAACATCGATGGACATTTTGCATAAAATATATACAGCAGAACGTGCGGATGAAAATGCAATTTCCGATAAACCTGTCTATATGCGACAGTTGTTTGCTTATGAGCAAGCATCAAAAGAAGTTTCCGGCGCAGTGCTGGAAATCGGATGTGGCGAAGGCTATGGGATCAAATTGCTTGCACCGCATTCCGTAAGCTATTTGGCGATTGACAAACATATTCCTGTAAATCAGCAAAATTTTCAAAACATCGAATTCAGGCAGATGGAAGTTCCCTGGTTAACCGGCCTGGACTCAAATACATTTGATACCGTCATTTGCTTTCAGCTGATTGAGCACATTCAAGATGACCGCAATTTGCTTTCAGAGATTTTCCGTGTTTTAAAGCCAGGTGGGAAATTATTGCTTACTACTCCGAATCGAGACATGTCACTTAGCAGGAATCCCTATCATATCCGCGAGTACCGTACGGGAGAATTCCGTGCCTTAATCAGTACTTATTTCAATCCCGATAAGGTCTTTTTCGGAGGAGTATATGGCGATGATAAGGTGATGTCCTATCATGAGAAAAACCGCGCCTCAGTTGAAAAATTCCGTCGCTGGGACTTGTTCGGCCTCGAAAAGCGCTTGCCCGCATCCTGGTTTAAATTGCCCTATGATCTCTTAAACAGGATAAACCGTAAAGGATTGAAAAATCAAAATGACGAACTGGTGTTATCCATTACTACGTCCAACTATTATTTAAAAGAGATGGACGGAAAACAGCTAGACTATTACTGCAGGGCGGAAAAGTAGATGTCAGAATCCGAAAGAAGCGATGTTTTCCAGAAACATTTTTTAGCTCCTTTTTTATTTGGAATCCATTGAGAACTGAAATTGTACTTTCAGTTTAAATGAAAAAAAACACTTCTTGTTTTTTAAATGAGTTTGGAAGACTTGTCATTCTGTACGTCGATAACAAAGATTGCCTTTTCTGGAAGAAATACAGATCCACTCAAGTAGTTTAAAAATGCGCCCAACCCTGCGCCTTCAAATCATGAATATTGCCTCCTGTAGTTTTCAATTTGATTCCTTGTTCTTTTTCTGTGCACATACCGATATAGGAAAAGCCAGGTAGGTATTGGATTTTTTTGGCTTCTGCAGGATCAACAGCCAAAAGTAATTCGTAGTCCTCGCCGCCATTAAGAGCGCAGGTGACCGGGTCCACATTGAATTTCAGGGCAAGCAGTTTGGCATCCTGGTGCATCGGAATCAAACTTTCATCGATCTCCGCACCAACACCACTTTGCGAGCAGATGTGCATCAGATCTGAGGATAGCCCATCCGAAAGATCAATCATAGCATGTGGTACGACTCCTGATTTTTCAAGCCACAGGACCGTATCTTTCCGGGCTTCGGGTTTCAAAAATCTACCGACGGCATATTTTTGATCTTCTAAATCCGGTTGAACGCCCGGATTCTCCAGGAAAATTTGTTTTTCCCGTTCTAACAGTTGTAAGCCTAAGTAGGCACCCCCCAGATCGCCGGTGACGAAAAGGTAGTCACCTGGTTTTGCACCATTCCGGTAGGTGATTTTATCTTTTTCCTGCTGACCTATCGCAGTAATTGAAATTACGAGTCCTCGCAAAGACGAACAGGTGTCTCCCCCAACCAGATCGAGTTGGTAATCCTTACAGGCCTGGCGAATGCCTTCATACAACAGTTCAATGGCCTCGACAGAGAAGCGGTTGGATATGGCGATAGATACTGTAATTTGTGTACAGATGGCATTCATTGCGCAGAGATCTGAAACATTTGTAACGACCGCCTTATATCCGAGATGCTTGAGAGGGAAGTATGCCAAATCAAAATGCACACCTTCGATCATCATATCGGTGCTTACCACTGTGCAAGCTTTCTCATTGCGAATGACCGCAGCATCATCACCTACTGCTTTCAGGGTCTCGGGATGTTGCACTTCAAACGCATGCGTAAGTCTGTCAATCAAACGGAACTCGCCTAATGCATTGATTTCAGTTCTTTGTATGGAATCCTGATTTGAATTCATAAGGTATCTACGACTTTTTGTACCAGCGGCCATAACTGCGATTGCGGAAAAGGTGCCTTAAAATGGACTGCCTTGCCTGTACTGGGATGTATAAAATCAAGTTGCCATGCATGCAGGCCAATGGACCTGTCCGCACTGCCTCTGCGCGCACCGTATTTCACATCGGATTTGATGGGTGTTCCAAGATGAGCCATTTGGGCTCTGATCTGGTGGAATCTTCCCGTTTGAATTTTTATTTCAAGAATCAGATAATGGTCCAGCTGTTCCAAAACTTTGTATGAAAGTTCGCAGTCCTTTCCTTCGTCTCCAGATGATATTTTGCTTTTGTTTTGAAATCCCGATTTGACAAGTTGATCTTTCAATATTCCTTGTTGCGGTATGTCTTTTTTTTCTACCAGAGCAATATATGTTTTGTGCATGTGATGCTGCATCATTTGAGCATGTAGCCTGGCCAGGGCATCTGGATTTTTGGCAAACAATACGAGACCTGAAACCGGGCGATCCAGGCGGTTCAGCAACCAAAGATCTTGTTTGCAATAGGCCTGCAACATGCGGTGCAATGAAACATCTTTCGTTTTATCTTCCTGTACAGGTATACCTGCAGGTTTATTGGCCACGAGTATGTGATGATCCTGGAAAAGTATATAATCCCGGACAGAACCCAGGGAAACAGGGGGATTATTTGATTTCTTCGTAATCACTGTACTTTTTATTGTCCTTCATCTCTTTCTTGGGAGCTATGATAATGATCTTGTCTTTTAAGAAAAGCGTGTAGAGGGCATAAATGGCCAAGGCGAAGACAACCAGTCTGATCATAATGATAATTTCTTTATTGGAACATCAAAGCTAATTCCTTCGTTCCAAATTATTCCTTTAATCATAAAGATTGTGGGGTATTCAGGCTGAACCGCCTGCAAATAAGGGTGTATCATCATCTGTGGTTTCAAAAAACCGGCATGCTTTTAAGTAGCTAGCAACCATACCACAGAACCCTTTTTTTGCGTTACATACACTTGAATTTGAGACATCATAAAGGATCAAAAGTGAGAGCGAATGATTACTTTTACATGCATAAATATTAATATATATAAAGTACTAATTTATAATTAACTGATTATAATAATTTTATGAAATTAACCAAAACGGATATCGTAGGATGGATCGTGTTCATTCTGGTGTTTACCGTATACTTTTTCTCACTTGAAAGGTCGGGAAGTTTATGGGATTGTGGTGAATTTGTGGCAGGTGCCTATAAACTTCAGGTAGTTCACCCACCCGGCGCACCTTTGTTTTTGCTTATCGGTCGCATGTTCACATGGGTCGCCAGTCTTGTGTCGACTAACCCCGCCTATATTGCATTTTCGGTAAATATCATGTCCGCAATATGCTCCGCATTGGCTGCAATGTTTATTTGTTGGACCACCTTAATTATTGCCCGCCTGATTGATGATGGCAGGGATTATGAAAATAGGCACAATGAGAGCTGGACTATTTTGGGAACGGGTTTAATCAGCGGTCTGGCAGCAGGTTATATTACCACGACCTGGTTTTCTGCTGTGGAGGGCGAGGTGTATTCCATGTCCACCATGTTTACTGCGATGACAGTGTGGGCTGCATTCAAATGGTATTATTTGGAAAACAGCCCTAAAAATGACAAGTGGCTGATCTTTGCCATTTTCGCAACCGGACTTTCAACAGGAGTGCACCTTTTGAGCTTGTTGTCTTTTCCAACCATTGCGATGTTGTACTATTACAAACGTTTTAAAAAGCACAGTTTCTTCGGCATGTTGCTTGCCTCATTTGCAGGTGTCATTGCCATTTTCTTGTTTCAAAGTATCATCATCATAGGTATTCCAAACCTTTGGGAATTCTTCGAGCTTCAGATGGTAAATGGCCTGGGGCTGCCATTTCACAGCGGTTTAATTCCCACATTGATCGTCATTGGGTTGGCCGCATATTATGGATTGCGTTATTTTAAAAATAAGGGAAATGACCTGATGCACAAAGTGGTTTTTACGATGTTGTTACTTGTCGTTTCCTACTCCACTGTAGGTGTTGTTCTCATTCGCGCGAATGCAAAACCACCCATCAACATGAACGACCCTTATGATGTCGTTCGATTGATACCCTACCTCAATCGCGAACAATATGGCGACCGTAGTTTGCTGAAAGGCCCTCATTTCGACGCGCGGCCTGTAGATACAAAATCGGAAGATCGCTGGGGACGTGTGGGTAAAGAGTACAAAGTAGTGGATCAGAAGTACGATTATATTTTTAAGGAAAAGGATAAAATATTATTTCCCCGTATCAGTCATCAGGATCAAGGCAGGCCTCAGTTATATCGCATGTGGATGCAGTATCTGCAAGGATCCAAAACGAAAGCACCAAACATGGCGTTCAACCTGGAATTCATGTGGTCCTATCAGTTTGGCTGGATGTATTGGAGGTATTTCATGTGGAATTTTGTTGGACGCCAGAATGGCGAGCAGGGATTTTACCCTTGGATCAATAAAGATGGTCATTGGTATTCCGGGATAAAGGCAATTGACAGTTCGAGGTTATACAACCAGGATCGTTTGCCAAGGGTAATAAAGGAAGACCAATCGAGGAATTCTTATTATTTCATTCCTTTGATTTTTGGTATCCTTGGATGTATTTATCATTTCAGGAAGAACAGGAATGACTTCTTTAGTTTGTTGTGTTTTTTCATTTTGACTGGCATAGCGCTTTGTGTATTTAACAATTCACCACCGAATGAACCCAGAGAGCGCGACTATGTATTGGAAGGATCCTTTTTAACATTCTGTATCTGGATTGGACTGGGCGTTTTATTCATAGCACATTTTCTTCAGGATCGATTGAAGCTATCGGATCCCATATCTGGAATTGGGGCTACACTTCTTGGATTGTCTGTTCCTTTTCTCCTGGTCACTCAAAATTTTGATGATCATAGCCGGATGCGAAGTACGGCAGCACGGGATTACGCCTCAAATATTTTGCAATCCTGTCAGCCCAATGCGATTTTGTTTACGTATGGCGATAACGATACGTATCCGGTATGGTATGCACAGGAAGTGGAAGGTATTCGAAGAGATGTTCGCGTTATCAATTTAAGTTTGATTGCAGTTGACTGGTACATTGAAAACCAGAGAAGGACATTTAACGAATCTCCTTTAGTAAAAATGTCAATCCCTCAGGAAAAGCTTCGGGGCAGTTTGCGCAATCAAGTGTTTTATTACAATCCATCCAACCAGGATGGGAAGAATCAGGACCCTCCTATGAGTGCAAATGACTATCTGAAATTTATAGCAGAGGACCATCCGATTGAATCAGGTACAGGACGCACCTTTGAAACATTTGCGCCAAGCAACAATGTGTATCTTGCAATTGACCGCGAAAAGGCAATCAAAGCAGGCATGCTATCCCCTGGTGACAGCAGTTTTGTAGATCGCATTCCGGTAGGAATTGGAGGATCCTATATTACCAAAGACGATTTGGCTGTACTCGACATCATCAATTCCAACATGTACGATCGTCCAATTTATTTTTCAGTTACCTGCAGTTCTGAGAAACTGATGGGATTACAGGATTACATGGCACTGGAAGGTATGGCTTTGCGGGTTGTTCCAACAAAAACCCAAAGCGATCAAAGCTTGTATATCTATGGTTCAGGAAAAGTGGATCTCGATAAAAGTTATGAAGCCATCATGAATAAATTCCGTTGGGGCAACTTCGATACATACAAACAATTTGTAGATCACAGTTATGCTCCCAGCATTCAAGCCATGCGCATGGTTATCATGAGGACAGCCATGGGGCTTATGGCGAAAGGGGATAAAGAGCGTGCAGTTCAACTTGCAAATAAATTCTTTGAAGCATTCCCAAATATGAATTTCCAATATGATGTTCGCATCATGCCATTTATTGAAACACTTATAGAAGGCGGGGATATGGAATCTGCAAAGAAAAACTTGAAAATTCTTGCAACAGAAACATTGGATATGCTAGAGTTTTTTGACAGTCTAAGTCCGGATCAATTGGAGAAGGGCTTTTCACAGGACCGGAGTTTATCCTTGTCAGCAGTTCGTGAGATCATTGAAAGGAGTAAACTCGTAAATGATCCTCAGTTTGAAGCAGAGATAGCGGGTATGTTGAATAAGTATAATGCGGCGGTTCCTAAATTGATTAACTAATTCATCAGGAATGAAAATCAGCATTGGTTGTGATCATGCCGGATATGCGTACAAACAGCAGATTTGTTTGTGGCTTGAAAAGCAAGGTATAGTGGTATCTGATCACGGTACTTTTGGCCCGGAATCTGTGGATTATCCCGACTTTGTGCACCCGGTTGGAGACGACCTGGACTATCAGCGCGTTGATTTTGGTATTGTTATATGTGGAAGTGGCAATGGCGCAGCCATAACTGCCAATAAGCACAAGGCTGTGCGATGTGCACTGTGCTGGAATGAAGAACTTGCCAAACTTGCCCGCATGCATAATAATGCGAATGTTATCAGCATCCCATCGCGATTTGTTTCCATTGAAATAGCCATTGAAATGGTCCGTTTGTTTTTGGAGACGCCATTTGAGGGTGGAAGGCATCAACATCGTGTGGATAAGATTTCATGTTAAGCCTGCGATTACGAACGGCTGTTAGCTTTGATCCTATGTACAGGACATGTGTTCTTGTTGCTTGTATTTTCCTGATTCCTCTGATTACTTTTGCACAACAAGATTTTTTCAGTGCAGTTGTGAAACCGGATTCCAACTGGCTTCCGCAGAAGGACAGTGCCTGGGAGTTTGCACAAGGCATCTCCTCCTCTAAAATAAGAGAGCACATTCAATATCTGGCTTCTGACAGTTGCGAAGGCCGGGAATTGGGTACCGCCGGAAACGAGCGCGCAGGTAATTACATTGCAGGATATTTTTCCAGTTGTGGGCTCCAGCCCGGAGGTGATGACCAAAGTTATTTTCAGCAGGTAGGTATCAAATGGATTTATTGGGATAAACTCGTTTTTAAAATCAATGGGGTTGTGTACAAGCAACTTTGGGATTACCTGTCGATTCCGTCTGAAAATGGCGATCTCGAAATGACGAGCCCTGATATTTTATTTCTGGGATACGGAATTGATGATCCAGCCTACAGCGATTATAAAGGAGTCGATACCCGCGGAAAGATTATCCTTATCTATAAAGGTGAGCCGAAATCCAAGTCGGGTAATTCCTATCTCACAGGGCGGCCGGTTTCTTCGCCCTGGTCTGCAAATCTTGATTTAAAAATGGAAGCGGCCCGCAAGCATGGGGTACGCATGGTGCTCATAATTGAAGATCATTTTAAAGAATGGGTTGAACAAAACCGTTCAGCAGTGCTTTCACCCCAGGTGTTTTTAGAGAAAAGGAAAAAAGATTCTACTGAAGTCAACCGCATGTACTTGTCTTCGACAACTACCTCCATGCTTTTAGGAAAGCAATTAAAAAAAGTAATCAAAGCCCGGGACAAGATCAATAAATCGGGTAAACCGCAACGCGTATTGATTGAGACACCTGTTGAATTGATACAAAAGCGCAAGGTGCGGACAGAAAATGGAAGAAACATTGTGGCAATGATTGAAGGGCAGGATCCCGATGAAGACGCTCTTATTCTTTCTGCACATTACGATCATATCGGGATGCGCGGCAAGGATGTGTTTAATGGGGCGGATGACAATGCATCGGGTACGTCCAGTCTTATGGAAATTGCCGCTGTATTTCAGCAACTTAAGCAAAAAGGAATAGTTCCAAGACGCAAGGTTTTATTCATTCTGATGACAGGAGAAGAAAAAGGATTGCTTGGATCCATGTTTTATGTACATAACCCGATCGTTCCATTGGAACACACGATGGTAGATATCAATGTGGATATGATTGGACGTACAGATGATACGTACAAGACAGACAGCAACTACATCTATGTGATAGGCTCTGACAGATTGAGCACCGATTTGCATGAGATCAATCTTCGCATCAATGAAAGGTACACGGGAGTTAAGATGGACCATCGATTCAACAGTGAAAGTGATCCAAACCGGTTTTACTATCGTTCAGACCACTATAATTTTGCAGAAAAGGGAATACCGGCGATCTTTTTTTTCAGTGGCGTCCATGAAGACTACCATCGCATTACAGACGATGTAGATAAGATCATGTTTGGAAAAACTGCACACATTGCCAGGCATATCTTTCTTCTGGCCTGGGAGCTTGCCAATCGTCCGCAGGCAATCAAGAGAAACAGACCCTAGGCAAGCTTTTGATTCCAAAATAATATTCTTTAATATAATACTTTTATTCTAATTTTAGAAATATTATTTTGCCATTGAAATCTATTTGAATATTATATCTGCTTAAAATGCGCATTTCTCCAAATGCGAGTATATTTAGGCGCAGAATTCAAACGAATAAATCAAACAAGACATGAATCAACAAACAGGTCATCCTAAGGGATTGTACATTTTGTTTTTTACGGAGATGTGGGAGCGCTTCAGTTATTATGGAATGCGCGCCATTTTGGTCCTTTTCCTTACCAAGCAATTGATGATGGATAAGGCCTTTTCATCAGAATTATACGGAAGTTTTACAGGTCTGGTTTATCTGACTCCTATCATTGGGGGTTATATGGCTGACCGCTATTGGGGAAACCGCAAGTCGATCATCGTTGGTGGTTTTATGATGGCCGTTGGGCAATTTATGCTTTTTGGAAGTGGCATGTTGTCAAGTACATTTTTAGCATATGCTGCATTGGGGGTCATGGTATTCGGAAATGGTTTCTTTAAACCAAACATCTCCACTATGGTAGGCCAATTATACCCGGAGAATGACCGTAGGTTGGATAGTGCCTATACCATTTTTTACATGGGTATTAATCTGGGCGCATTTATTGCCCCACTTGTTTGTGGTTGGCTGGGTGAGAATATTGCCTTCAAATGGGGATTCTTTGCAGCCGGTGTAGGTATGTTAATAAGCACAGTGTCTTTCATTTGGTTGAAAAACAAATTTTTGGTTTCTCCTGAAGGCCGGCAGATTGGGGTTGAACCCAACAAGGCGCGGTTGAAAGACGGAGAATCTGAAGTCCAGTCAAAAATGGACAACAAGCAAATTGGCATGATCAGTCTGGGGACGCTTGCACTTTTTATTCTGTTCAATTATGTGCTTGGATTTGATATTTTCGGCGCCATCATATTTTCGTTTGCGATCAGCATACCATTGACCATCATTTTTGATCGATCACTCAACACAGTTGAAAAGGAGCGCATATGGGTCATCTTTATTGCTGCATTCTTTGTGATTTTCTTTTGGGCGGCCTTTGAGCAAGCTGGTGCTTCACTTACCTTTTTCGCGGATGAACAAACCGACCGCGTGCTATTCGGCTGGGAAATGCCGGCAAGCTGGTTTCAGAGTTTCAATGCCGCATTTATTGTAATCTTTGCTCCGGTGTTTTCTGCATTTTGGTTAAAAATGGGTGACCGGCAACCATCATCACCCAAGAAGCAGGCCATTGGTCTTGCCCTGCTGGCCTTGGGCTATTTGTATATAGCTTTTGGTGTAAATGGCGTTGAAGGCAGCACGAAAGTGAGCATGATCTGGTTGACCGGATTGTATCTGCTTCACACTTTTGGTGAGCTCTGTCTTTCGCCTATTGGTTTGTCCATGGTGAATAAGCTCGCGCCTGCCCGCCTGGCCTCCTTGCTTATGGGTGTCTGGTTTTTGGCAAATGCCACTGCGAATAAATTTGCGGGGATGCTATCGGCTTTGTATCCTGAATCCGGAAAACCAACAAATTTTATCGGGTATGCCATGGCAAATACCTATGATTTCTTTTTACTGTTTGTGGTAATGGCAGGTATCGCTTCGGTTATTTTATTCCTTCTTTCCCGCCGCCTGGAAAAATTAATGCACGGAATAAAATAAATGCAAGTCATTGATTAATGCATCCATAAGATCGTATTTAATTTTATATTCGATGTATTTCAAAAAGCCAGGAGAATGCAACAAGGATCTGAGGTTCTCAATAAACAAAGTCTATGATATTGGGCGATTGTGAAACTAGGCCAGCAAAATGCATTTGAAGTCAAAACAAACGAACATTCATTAGTTCATATAACAAACATGTATGGAAAATAAAGTCGAAAAAATTTTCAAACCTTTTGTGGATTCCTCAACGAGTATTGCAGAGTTTTCCATTAAGGCCATTTTATTGGGTATCTTTTTCGGAATTTTGTTTGGAGCCGCAACGGTTTATCTGGCATTAAAGGCAGGCCTGACGGTTTCTGCTTCCATACCCATTGCAGTGTTAGCGATTTCTCTGGGAAGAAAATTTTTCAACACAACCATTCTCGAGAACAATATCATTCAAACCACCGGTTCTGCCGGGGAGTCCATTGCAGCAGGCGTTGTATTCACCTTGCCCGGATTTTTATTTTTATCTGCGGAAAGTGATGGTGTCTCTTCATTTAATTATTGGACCATTTTTACACTAGCGGTACTTGGTGGGATTCTTGGAACACTGATGATGATCCCACTCCGGAGGTCCCTTATTGTCAAGGAGCACGAGACTTTACCATATCCCGAGGGGACGGCATGTGCGAGTGTTCTTGTGGCTGGTGAGAAAGGAGGCGATTTTGCGAAAACGGCTTATTTGGGTTTGGGCATTTCGATTGTATATGCCATGCTTCAAAAAGTTTTTCACCTGATTGCAGAAGTTCCAAGTTATGTTACAAGCTTGAGCAACAAGTTTTGGCCCGCAGGACGGATCAATGCTGAAATTACACCTGAATATCTGGGGGTCGGCTATATTATTGGTCCACGGATTGCGGGTGTGCTCGTGGCAGGGGGAGTCCTGAGTTCTTTTGTATTGATTCCACTTTTGGCCACACTTGTGCCTGGCGATATCATCTATCAGCAAGCCCTTAAATTGGGTTTTAATCCCAGCCGATTTGGATGGGATGAAACCACGCACACCTTTGCGAATAGCGCTGAAGCAATTTACCGGTGCTATATCCGTCAAATTGGAGCGGGTGCTGTAGCTGCAGGAGGATTTATTACGCTTATTAAAACCATACCAACAATCGTTAGTTCCTTTAAGGAATCCATAAGCTCTGTAAAAGTGGAGAAGCAATCAGACATTGCAAGGACGGAACGCGACCTGAGTATGAAAGTAGTGCTCTATGGAAGTTTAGGACTGATTCTCTTAGTGGCCATTCTACCCATCATCCCTGGTCAGGGTATTTTATCAAAATTGCTTGTAGGATTGCTCGTGGTTATTTTTGGAGCCTTTTTCGTGACCGTTTCCTCAAGAATTGTTGGCATTATCGGATCGTCCAATAATCCCATTTCCGGGATGACCATTGCTACTATTATGGCAACATGCCTGGTATTTATCGGCGTGGGTTGGACTGGAAAACTGTATGAACCCATGGCACTGGTTGTAGGTGGTATGATCTGCATAGCCGCTGCGAATGCCGGAGCAACTTCACAGGATCTAAAAACAGGTTATATAGTCGGAGCCACTCCAAGGTATCAGCAACTTGCCTTATTTATTGGAGCAGTTTTCTCCTCCATCGTAATTGGATGGACTGTAAAGCTTCTGGATACTCCCGACTCTTCAATGGTTGCTCAGGGTATTCAGCATGCAATCGGCGAGAAATACAATGCTCCGCAAGCTACACTGATGGCAACCCTTATCAAAGGTATTCTATCCTTTAATCTTGACTGGCAGTTTGTAATTGCAGGGGTATTTTTAGCAATAGTGATGGAATTGTGCGGTATTAAAGCACTTTCTTTTGCAGTAGGTGCCTACCTTCCATTGGCAACGACCCTTCCCATATTTATTGGAGGTGCTATGAAGGGTGCGGTGGACTGGACAATCAGCAGAAAAAACAAAAGCAAAGAAGATGAGGAGCTCGGAAAAGGTGCATTGTTTGCAACAGGTTTGGTAGCTGGTGGCGCGTTGTCAGGTGTCATTGTGGCATTGTTAAATGTCAATGAAGGATTTGCCAATAAACTTGCAGGTATTTCATTGGAACATGGAATCAGTAGCGCTTTCGGAGAAGGATTCTACCAGATCCTGGGTGTGTTGTTTTTTGCAGCACTGGCTTACATCCTTTATTGGATAGCTACAAGAGACGATTCATAAAATATTTGAGACTTTATTGCGTTGATTTCGTTAATAACATCTTTCCAAATGTTTCAGCACTTTGGGATGCTTGCATTTTTTAAGCTAAAACACGCATCATAATATGAAATCCACATTCAAGTATCTTTTTTTTGGCTTGCTCTTTAGTTTTATTTCGTGCGGCCCAACGATTTACATTTCACCTGATTTTCAGCAAGTCAGCTCGAAACACAAATCCATAGCTATTATACCTTTTGATGTACAGATCACCAGTCATAGCCTTCCCAAGGACATGACTGCAGAGAAAATCAAATTAGAGGAAGAAAAAACGGGATATTCTATTCAGGGACATTCCTATACCTATTTTCTAAAAGAGATGTCTAAAAAGAAATATACCATCCGTTTTCAGGACATCGATAAAACCAATAGCTTATTGAAAAAGTCAGGTTTGGATTATAGCCAATTGAAAGCAGCTTCAAAAGAGGAGCTTTGCCGCATCCTTGATGTAGATGTGGTGTTATCCGGGAAAGTAACAATGGATAAACCAATGTCAGACGGAGGTGCCATCGCTGTTGGTGTATTGTTTGGAGTCTGGACTTCAACCAACAAGGTAAATACGAGTTTAACTATTCACGAAGGTAAAAAGGGGGATCTTTTGTGGAAATATGACTGGACTGCGGAAGGCAGCGTTGGTAGCAACAGCGAGAGTCTGACAAAAGGCTTGATGAAAAATGCTTCCAAAAAATTCCCTTATCAGAAAAAATAACTAAAGTACTTTCTATAGCAAGGTGCGGATGAATTCATCAATTTTCAAACCGTCTGCTTCCGCTTTGTAATTGAGGACGATCCGATGTCGAAGTACGAGTCCTGCAATCGCCTGGACATCTTCGATATCCGGAGAATATTTTCCGTTCAGCGCTGCATGGCATTTGGCACCCAGTACCAGATATTGTGAGGCTCTGGGTCCGGCACCCCAACTCACATACTGGTTTACTTCTTTCAGTCCGTTAACATTATTTGGTCTTGTACGCGAAACCAGGGAAACTGCATATTCAAGTACGTTATCCGCAATTGGAATTTTTTTAACCAGCTTCTGATAATCTACAATTTCACTTGCTGTTACTACATTCCGGATCTCCGTTTGATAATCGGAAGTGGTTTGTTTGACTACGCGTAGCTCTTCTTCATAGCTGGGGTAGTCCAACAGTATATTGAACATAAACCGGTCCAGCTGAGCTTCAGGCAAAGGATAGGTCCCCTCTTGTTCAATTGGGTTTTGGGTGGCAAGCACGAAAAAGGGAGTGGGAAGGATATGTTTTACCCCACTAACCGTAATATTTCGTTCCTGCATGGCTTCCAGTAAGGCGGATTGGGTTTTCGGAGGAGTCCGGTTTATTTCATCGGCAAGCACTATATTGGCAAACAAGGGGCCTCTGTTGAATTTGAATTTGCGGTCCTCGTCGAGTACTTCTGAGCCGGTGATATCGGAAGGCATCAGGTCCGGCGTGAACTGAATTCTCTTGAAACTCAGGTCCAGTGCCTCTGAAATCGTATTGATTAACAATGTTTTAGCAAGTCCAGGCACCCCAACGAGTAAACTGTGCCCATTGCTAAACAAAGAGATCAGGGTAGCTTTAATGACTTCATCCTGTCCTACGATGATTTTTCCTATCTCGGATTTCAGGATTTTGTAGGATTTGGAAAGGGCGTCAATTCCTTCGACGTCTGACTTAAACTGCATAGTATCTTGATTTAAAAGCGGGGCAAATTTATACATTCAGCGCGTTCCCCTCGTTGTTTGTGCTATGAATTAACGTCGGGTTTGGTGATTTGTTTTCACAAGGGGACCCCTAATTGCAAAACAGGACCTCTTCTTTTTATCCGCGGTCACCGGTTGAAGATTGAGCTGTTTAAAATTGGGCCCGCAATTGCATTCTCGCGGTATGGAGCACTGCATCTGTTGCAGCTTTGCGCCCATTATAGGCAAACTGAAGTTGGATCAATGGATGTATTTTAAAATCCATTTGTACACTCCAGATAAAGTTGTCTCCATTTTTAAAGCCATCGAGGATGTTGAACTCCAGCAAGCTTCCTTTCAGTCCGTTAAACCGTGCATGAAGGTATTCACCTTGCACTTTCAAATTTAATTTGCGCAACAGGTAACTGGATGATTCCAACTGAAGACTGACTGTTTTAGCATTTTGTGATTTCTGCATGCGGTCAGTTGCGTTTTTATAATTCGCATAAAGAGACCATCGTGTGTTTTGATTGGGTCTAAACTGAAAACCTGGCCGGATCAGTGTCGATTTCAGGTTGAAATTCTGATCAGCAAATAATTCTGCATTGCGTTCATCCGATTTTTGGTGAAGTTCAAAAAACAAATCCCAGCTTTTTTTAAGGGTCCATCGCATCTTAAGAAAGGGATCAATGATGATCTTTTCATCTATTCCTGAAGTCAGCAATACTTTTTGGCCATTTTGTGAAAGACCCAATTGTACTTCAAATACCGGATGCGAACGATTAAAGTACAAACTTTGCTGCAGGTACGTTTGGTATCCCAGGGTGGATCCTGGATCTTTAAGAAATGCAAAAGGATTCAGGCCTGCAGTAAACGAAGCATCTTCACCTGATTTGGATGAAATCCGGAATGTGGATTCCAGGGATAACAATTGTAAGTTTTGAAGGAATCTGTTTTCTGCTTTTTTAAGATTTCGGAAGTCAATCTGAATTATCTGATTCCATGAAGCTTGTTGCACTTGAATATACTGTGAATTAAAAAGTTGAAAACGCACATATCGCGCTGTATCGATATCCGGAGCGTATACATATTCAAATACCTGTCGTATTCCATCTTTATTGAAATCCAGGTAAATAAAATTTCCTTCCCCGGGTTTTCTTTCTTCAAATACAAACTCTTGCCTTGGTTCCACACCGCTTTGGACTTCGTAAAAATTTCTCATTCTGAAGCAGCTTTTCCACAGTTGAATCCTTTGTTCCAGGGATCCTACGAAACTCAATTTCGATAAGGAGTCTTTAAGGTTTGGATCCGAAAACTGCACATATCTTCCTCCGCCCCTGAAATCCCAGTCACCAGAGGAGGTCTGGTGCAGAGACAGATCAAAGGTGCTTTCATAGGAATCGGTATTTTTTTTGAATCGACTTGTTTCGGCATTCAGGTCTCCGCGATACCTGGCACCATAGGATATGGATGTTTTCTTTTCAGAGCTGTACTTGATTTTTGCTTCGTATACATCATATGAAAAGCTGGTTGGTTTGAGACTGTCCCTGTTTTCGGAATACACTTCATTTCGCTGGCGATTTGCAAGTACTTCCAGCGAAAGTTTTTTGGATAGCTTCTTGCTCAGCTGTGCCAAAGGTCTGAAGAAACGACTCTTCACACGTGCATCATCAGTCTGGAGGAGATCGTATTGAATGTGCATCTGCATGGTCGAATCACTCCAATTTAAAAGCACCCTGTTTTTTATCCCTTCGTAGGAAGTTGATCGGATAAATCTTTGATGCAGGTAATTTAAATTGAGGTGGGGCCCGGCCTGAAATTCCAATTGGATTTCAGGGAGCTGATCGGTGCTTCCAAATGCATTTTGTACATTCCAGTCACGCGCAAATTCTACGTTTCGAAAGGAATTCAAAGGATGAAAATTGCGATGTGTATATTCATACTGCATGCCAGCCTTGAATGTATAATTTGAATCTCTCAACATGAATCTGGGCGAGGAGCCCCCAATGCGAATCGCAATTCCGGAATTATCTCCATCCTGAATAGTGGACAGGCGGTTTAAATCCTGGGAAGTATAGGCAATTTCAGCACTGATTTCTCCTTCTTTACGGAACTGCATACCAAGGCCCGCATTTGCCATGAAATGTGCCTGTGGGGCAATAAGGCTTATGATGGGCTCATAAGTACCCCTGGGTTGCGCTGTCTGAGGATCAGGAGATACCCATTCGTATACACGACCATTTGCGGTGCTGCTTTTTAATCGATAATTTCCTTTACCTTCTGTTACTTGTGAGAATTGGATCTGCAAGGCAGAGCTGTCCGCAAGGGGGTCATAAACAAAGTATTTTAAAGGGACCATATTGCCAAGAACCATGATGGTCGTATCGCGTTCGCGGTAGTATACCCGGTTGACATTGAAATTCCTGCCTACAGTACTAACACTTGTTCGTGATGCGAGGGTAGGGTCATCTCCGGCATGTGCAAGTATTGTTTGATCTGTGCTGTCAAGGTCTGAGGAGATTGCAGGTCGCTTGCTGTCCTGTTCATTGAATACATTCAAATAAAGCTGGGTTCGGGTGGCTTTGAATTGACTCTGATGTGCGATCAGGCTTCGCGTGTAATTTTGATCCAGATATTCAAATTCTGCAGTAATGCGGGATTGTTCGGTAATCAGTTTTTTTGAAGTGAACCGAATTTCAGCCAGATTGTAATCGATGACATAGTCAGACTGTTCCCCACGTTCCATAAGTTGCCCATCGATCCATATTTTTTCACTTCCTGCAAGGACAATAATAAATGCTTCCCCATTATTACCCGATAGGCGGTAGGGCCCTTGATTTCCATTTTTTGTTTGAATTTGCATCCGGTTTGTTTTGCCTTTTGAGATGGCAATAGCCGATGTGTTTTTTACCTTCCAGTCATTGATGCGCCATTCGTTTTCCAACAAGCCTCCTTTATTTTTCTTTCCATATTTCATGAAATACCCGGCTGGATTACCGATTTCAAAGTCCCCGGCAGTGAGGTGTTGATTTTGCTTGGAAAGTTTCAGGAATATTTTGTCAAATTCCTGAATTTGCCTTGTGTTGCCTTCCGGTTGAACAGGTATCTGATTGTCGGAAATGGCTCCGGAAACCACTAATCCATTTCCCAGGTCCCCTTGTAGTTGTAAGTTCAAACTTGAGTTTAACAAGAGGGATTGATTATTTCCTGTACTGATACCACGTGTAAAACTTCCGGAATATTCCATTCCGGAGGACTGCCACCAGTTTTCCTTTTTGGCATTGGAAGCAATGGGTTTTGCATACTCAGGTCGTATCGAGTGCTGAATCAATGTGCTGTCATAAAATTTAAATGTACTACGAGACTCAAGTGGAAATACGCGATAGCTTACAATAATGCTATCCGGACCTTTTGGGGACAATATTTGTATTTGATGTAAACGCGCATTAAAATGCCAATGCGCTGTGTACGGTTGATTATTTAATAGATATAATATAACAGAACTGCTGTCAATGAGAAAGCTGTCTGGTAAGTTAATGACAGGTGCAAACGCAGTTTTTTCAAATCGCAGGGAGGACTGCTGGGCATTCACATGAATCGCACCAATCCACATAAAAAAAAAGATGAATCCTACTCCAACGGACAAGTACATAGGGTCGTTGTGACATGGCAAAAACACACCCGGCGGTGTTTTGCTTTTTATGCGTTTACGAATCCTCTGCCACATGCTTGTTAATAGGACAAATTACGATGGGAATAACTTTTGTTCAATGAAATAAATTAATGTTTTTTCTCTTAAAGGAAACTTGAAAGCATCGCATGCTAAACAACGAACGACCGGAATACAAAATTCTTAATGTTGCATTGGGAATTGCACCTTGGATTGAGGACATAAAAGAACGGGATTATCAAATGGCTTCAGCGCGTTAAACTTGAAACGTAGAGTTGCACCTCAATGGTAAACACACAGCTGAACGTTTTTATTTCAAAAGGAGGTATTAAAATTTAGTATAATGGATTAGAAAAAATAAAAGTAACATCGGAACATTTTTGTTTTCCGGATACCTGAAGAAAAATTTGAATGGTCAACAATGCAGTGTTCATATCATATAAAGCTGGAACGAAATCTAAGATCGAAATGCTTTCTTATTTGGTTTGCATCCCTAGCCAAAAGGCAAACAGGCATAAGGCAATACTGAACAGCGTATATCCACAAAACAAGAGGTATTGTGCATTTCTGATAAATTGCATATTCTCGGAACTGAAGGTAGAAAATGTGCTTAGTCCGCCACAAAAGCCGATCATTATAAAATAGGGTATCCAATGCTGACCAGGATACATGAGATTGTATTTGTACGATACGCCAAGAATATATGTGCTTATGATGTTGGCAATCAGGGTTGCTAATGGAATTTGAAATATGCTTAATGAAGGAATAAAAGACAATGCAAACCGGAACAGACTGCCGGTCCCTCCCCCAATAAAAACCAGAATGATTTTATAGTAATTCATTGCTTAAGGGGGATTTTTTTTTCTTTACTTTATGAAGTATTCCATTGAGCAATAGGCCAAATCCAAACATTGACAGCAATAAAAACAGATTTCCCATTTCCTGCATTTTAATTACATAAAAAATGACACATGCGTTTATAAAAATCAGAAGCAGGGTTGTTTGCAGATGATTCAAGCCAAGATCAACAAACAGGTGGTGAATATGAAGACGGTCTCCCTTAAATGGGGACTTCCCGAGAAAAATCCGTAAAACGAATACACGAAGCATGTCAAAAAGAGGAAGAAACAGAATACCTATTGCTATTGCGGGTGTTGATTTAAGGCTTGCCAGTGAATTCGCAGGCTGATACGACAGTTCAATAAAACTTATTGTCAGAATGGAACAGATCATGCCTATAAGGAGGGAGCCTGTATCGCCCATAAAAATTTTTGCCGGGGTGAGATTAAATTTTAAAAAGGCTATGAGGGATCCCACCAGTGAAAAGGAAATGATGCTGAGTACGACCTGATCCGCGATATAAAACCAACTTCCATAAACGCTTGCAATCAGAACACCCATGCTTCCTCCAAGTGCATCTATTCCGTCTATCAGGTTAAAAGCATTGACAATAACCAGAATGGTGAACAGGGTAAACAAAATGCTCCATATGTAAGGGAGTTGCTCAATATTGAAAATACCATAAAAACTGGTTATCCGGATATTTGCCTTAAATACAAGAATAAGCGAAGCAAAGACCAATCCTGTTAATTTTTTATAAGCTGAAAGGGGAATGATGTCATCCTTTGCGCCAATAAGAAAAATGATGATAAATGCACATAGGATATATTGGAGGTCGCCGAAAACGTGAAAAGGTGTCCATAAAACAATAGAGAAAAGGACCCCTGCAAAAATTCCAATTCCGCCCAAAGTCGGTATGCTGCTTTTATGGGCTCTACGCTCATCCGGATCATCGGTCAACTTTTTGATTTTTGCTATCTTAATGATGGAAGGAATAATCAAATATGTGAAGACCAAAGCGGTTAAAAAACTCAGTACAAGACGATAAAACATTATAAAAGAAAGACAATTGTGAGCAAAGTAAGTACTTTTTCAGAAATCCGCTTTAGCGTTTTCATCCGCAGGAAACAGAATTCAGATATATTAAGACTTTCATGTTGGAAATGACTTTAATTTTGCGATAAACCATGAGTGCTTCACTTCTAAACCACCTTGATAAATCCCGGCTCCCCCGCCATATCGCGGTGATTATGGATGGAAACGGGCGTTGGGCTAAAGAACGGGGAATGCCCCGATTATATGGTCATAAAGCAGGTGTAGAAACGGTACGTGAAATCACGGAGGCATGCGCTGAATTAGGAATCTCCTATCTTACCCTGTATGCTTTTTCAACAGAAAACTGGAACAGACCCTTGGCCGAGGTGACCGGATTGATGAATTTATTGGTTCAAACATTGAAGAAGGAAATTGCCACACTCAACAAAAATGGCATCAAGCTGCGGGCCATTGGAAATTTGGGTGGATTGCCGGAACAAACACGGAATGCCCTAGAGGAAGGGATGCTACTAACTGCTGAAAATGAACGGCTCGAATTGATATTAGCCCTGAATTACAGTGCCCGATGGGAAATTCTGGATGCCGTAAACAAAATTGCCGAAAAAGTGAAACAGGGAAACCTCTCCTTGCCTATTGATCAATCCAGCTGGGAATCCGAGCTTACAACAGCAGGGATACCTGATCCGGAATTGCTCATTCGTACCAGCGGCGAAACCCGGATCTCAAATTTTTTACTTTGGCAGCTGGCCTACAGTGAGTTATATTTTACAAAACGCTATTGGCCCGAGTTTCGTCGCGAGGAATTGTATGAAGCCCTTCTGGATTATCAAAACCGGGAAAGGCGATTCGGCAAAATCTCCGAACAAATCCAGCAGTAGGCCTTTTTTAGAATTCAGGAACCTTATACATGGCTTGACATTTGGGTTTAACTTTGCAGCCGCAATGAAAAGGCCTTTGTGGTCGTTAATGTTTTTTATCCAATTGGAAATATGATCAGGTTTGCCCTCACCGCAGTGGTTCTTTCTTTATGTAGTGTTCTGGTTCAGGCACAAAGGGATAGTTATGTCCCTTATAACAACAAAACGTATGAGATCTCTGCCATCCGGGTTTCGGGCAATACCTTTAGTGATGCGAATGCCCTGATCAACATTTCCGGGCTGCAGGTGGGAAAGAAAATCAGCATTCCTGGTCCGGAAATTCCAAATGCAATAAAGGCCATTTACAAGCAACGTCTGTTTACACAAGTGGAGATCCTGATGGAAAACGTCCAGAGCAATTCAACAGGACTTGAAATCAGGGTACAGGAAAAACCACGCTACAGCAGCCATTCCTATAAGGGCGTTAAAAAATCATCCCACGATGACCTGAATGTTATAGTCAACAACCATTTACCTAAAAATGCGGTATTTACTGATGAAATTAAAGACGCCATCATTAAAAACCTGGAGGCATTTTATATCGAAAAAGGGTACCTGGATGCCCGGATAGGCATATTGGAAATTCCGGATGAGAAAAAGCCCAATGCGGTAAAGCTTATTATCAATATTGAACGCGGCGACAAAGTAAAAATTCAGGATATCAGCTTTTCAGGCAATGTGCAAGTCAGCGACCGCAAATTGCGCAAACAAATGAAAGAAACCAAGCGCAGAGGTCGCATCTTCTCAAAATCCAAATTTGAAGAAGCAAAATATGAAGAAGACAAACAGAAAATAGTTCAATACTATAACAAAGAAGGTTTCCGCAATGCCAATATACTTGGTGACTCCATTTGGAGGGATGAAAATGGCAGGGTTCGAATACATATATTTTTAAATGAAGGACAGCGTTTTTATTTCAGGAATATTTCGATTAAAGGGAATTCACTGTATTCCGAGCAGTATATTAAAAATGTTATTGGCATTCAGAAAGGTGATGTTTACAACCAGGAATTGCTTCAAAAACGTCTTAGTTTTTCGGATGATGGTCGCGATGTGAGCAGCTTGTATATGGACGAAGGCCATTTGTTTTTCAGGGCGGAACCGGTAGAAACGGCAATTGAAAAAGATTCTGTAGATATTACAATCCGGATTACGGAAGGACCTCCGGCTACTATTGACAGAGTGATAGTAAAGGGAAATGACAGAACGCATGAGCATGTGATTCGACGCGAATTGAGAACGCGGCCGGGCCAAAAATTCAGCCGTTCTGATATTATCCGCTCCCAACGTTCTATTATGGCACTTGGATATTTCAATCCGGAATCCTTAGGCATCAATACTCCTGTAAACCCGAAAAGGGGTACTGTAGATATTGAATATTCCGTGGAAGAGCGGCCATCCGATCAGCTTGAGTTATCTGCAGGATGGTCCGCATATGGTCTAATCGGAACGCTCGGAGTCGTGTTTAATAATTTTTCGACCCGTAATTTTTTCAAAAAATCTTCCTGGAGTCCTTTGCCGCAAGGAGATGGACAAAAACTTTCCCTTCGTGCACAGTCTAATGGTCGTTATTACCAATCTTATACCTTTTCCTTTACCGAACCCTGGCTTGGGGGAAAGAGACCAACCTCTTTGACCATTGGTAGCAGTTACACGCGCATTGACAATTCTGCATATTCCACAGGATCTTCCGGCAGTTTGAGCATTCTGAGGTTGTCAGGGGCGCTTGGCACACAATTGAAATGGCCCGATGATAACTTTGGTATCAGCTCCGCCCTTAATCTGGAACGCATACGATTAAAAGACTATGTTGGATTTTATGCAGGAACCACTCCCGTAAATAATGGAGACTATTATAATATTTCAGTCAAAACGAGCTTGATACGGAGTACCGTATCGGATCCTTTGTTTCCACGGTCCGGTTCACGTTTGTCATTTTCTTTGCAGCTCACCCCTCCATATTCCTTATTCAGGAGTAATTGGAATCCGGACTCTTTGAGTGTAGGTGATCGCTATCGTTGGGTCGAATATCATAAATGGCGCTTTGATGGAGAGTGGTATCTCAATCTTGTTGGCAAGCTGGTCCTTTCATTTAATGCAAAAATGGGAATTCTTGGATTTTACAATAAGGACCTTAAAGCTCCTCCTTTCGAGCGTTTCGTAGTTGGAGGGGATGGTCTGAATAATCAGTCCTTTACGATCACAGGACGCGATATCTTTTCATTGAGGGGTTATGAAGTAGAAGACGTCAAAGCCAAATCTGTGGAGTCCTATCGTCTGAATAGTGTACAGGAAGATGCTACTATCTTCAATAAGTTCACCATGGAATTGCGCTATCCACTGTCACTCAATCCGAGTGCAACCATGTATGCTTCTTTGTGGGCTCAAGGAGGGAATTCGTGGACATCCTTCAAAGATTACAATCCATTTCAGCTGAAGCGTTCGGTAGGGGCAGGTCTCCGGATTTTCTTACCTATGTTTGGATTGTTGGGATTTGATTACGGAATAGGCTTTGACAAACCCTGGCTGGATTCCAAAACAACAAGTTGGAAAGACTATGCGAAATTCAGCATTATCCTTGGATTCGAACCGGAGTAACTTGTATGTTGGGCTCAGCTTCTCTCACAATCTGTTTACATCCACATGTACTATCGTGTGCTGAAAAGCATTGGATTGTGTCTTAATTTTGGCTTTTTCAACATAGGCTTGTGCAGTACACAACAAAAGACATCAGTCATTTCACCAAGGAAACGCATGCATTTATAAACAAGGCGAATATCCATTCCTTACAAGAACTTGAGCAGCTTCGCGATGTAATTCGATTCCACGAATGGCAGTATTACGTCCAGGACAATCCACTGATTTCGGATTTCGAATACGATCAGCTGTACAAAATGTTGGAATCTTCAGAAGCTGCGCATCCGGAGTGGCTGAGTAATGATTCTCCGACCCAGCGTGTATCCAGTGATTTGATAGATGCGTTTCAAAACGTTGCTCATCTTTCGCCAATGCTCTCTTTGGAGAACTCTTATGATTTAGAAGATTTAAAAAATTTTGAAACCCGAGTCCGGAAGTTGTGCGATATATCAGATCAACATGAACTGCATTTTTTTGCGGAACCAAAGTTTGACGGGGGCAGCATTGCTCTTGTTTATGAAGGGGACTTTTTGATTCGAGCTGCAACGCGGGGTGATGGGTACAAAGGTGAAGACATCACCATGAATGCCCGTACGATCAGGTCTTTACCTCTTAAGGCAGCCTTTTCAAAATATGGATTACATAAAGTGGAGCTGCGTGGTGAAGCGGTAATAAGTAAAAAGAAATTTCAACAAATAAATGAACAGAGGGAAACAGAGGGATTGACTTTACTGGCCAATCCCCGGAATGCGGCAACGGGTGTATTGCGCGTGAAGGATCCTGCTGAAACTGCCCATCGAGGTTTGGATGTCTTTATTTTTCAACTGGCTTTTGCCGAGGATGCCAACGGGCAAAATGCCATGCACCGGATGCAGACCCATGCTGCGTGGATGGAGGCACTGGACCAACTTGGATTCAAGGTTTCCCTCCACGAACGCAAAGTATGTAAGAATCTACATGAGCTTGAAAAATATATCCACACCTGGGCGGAGAAAAGGGATCATTATGCATACGATATTGATGGAATTGTGATCAAGGTTAATGAGTTGGCGTTTCAGGATGCCTGCGGTTCCACAAGCCACCATCCGCGATGGGCTGTAGCGCATAAATTTCAGGCAAAACAGGCCACTTCAACATTATTGCATGTAGAATACCAGATTGGTAAAATCGGATCTGTCACTCCTGTTGCAAAAATCGAACCTGTTCAACTGGCCGGCGTTACCGTCAGCTCGGTATCATTGCATAATGAGGATTTTATAAGACAGCGGGATATTCGGATTGGAGATCGCGTTTTAGTTGAAAGGGCAGGAGATGTAATCCCATATATTGTAAAAGCTTTTCCAGAGTTGCGGACAGGTAAAGAAAAACCACTCCACTTCCCCACACACTGTCCGGTTTGTAACACCAAATTGGTTCGGGAAGAAGACGAAGCTGCCTGGCGCTGTCCAAATTATCAATGTGAAGCTCAGATAGTGCAACGACTGATCCACTTTGCATCCAAGGAGGCAATGGATATCGATGGCCTTGGGAAATCCCTCGTTGAGCGGTTTTATGAATTGGGATGGATTCGTTCTCTGCCAGATATTTACCGCCTGGATTTTGATGCGATGGCTGAGCTGGAAGGGATGGGAGATAAATCTGCAACCAAGCTCAGAAAATCCATTGAAGCAGCCAAAAGGCGGCCTGTGCACCGGCTGCTGCATGGTTTGTGTATTCATCATTTGGGTAAAAAAGTTTCAAAACTGATTGCAGAACATTTGGAATATTTACCGGATTTGAAGGACTGGAAACTGGATCGATTCACCTCGATTAAGGATGTAGGTCCAGTGGTAGGACAAAATATAATCGCATTTTTCAGCGACCCTGCCAATCAAAAAATGATCGAGGAACTGGAGGATCTTGGCTTAAATATGCACCAGACAAACGAGGACCGGCCAATACAAATAGCTGCAAATGCTCCTTTGGCAGGAAAAACCATTTTGTTTACCGGCACCTTACCGTCCCTGGGTAGAAAAGAAGCCCAGGAAATGGCGGAAAGGGCAGGAGCAAAAAATCTATCTGCAGTGAGTGCCCATCTGAATATTCTTGTGGTGGGTGATGAGGCTGGATCTAAACTGGAGAAAGCTAAAAAGTTGGGTACTGTAGAGATCTGGACAGAGAAAGATTTCCTGGATACTTTGATGAAGCATTCTGATTAAAAATGTAAGGTGGACCGGAACGTTTCGACCTTTATTACGTTATAAATTGATAACTCATTAGTAGGTATAAATTATGAAAAACCAATTTTTTTTTATTGCGCTATCTGTTCTCAGCATAGGTGCGCTACACGCGCAGCAACCCAGCTGGAAAGCCTTGCCTTCAAGTATTGCCAAAACAGAAGGTAGTTTGTGGAACAGGGTGCAGGATTTGGGCGTATATGAAATTGACCACAGCGCTTTACGTGCATATCTTACGAACCTGAGCTCCGGGACCTCAGATAAAAGTGCACCGGCGCAATTGGAATTGCCTTTCCCTGATGGAAGTATGCGAAGCTTTACCATTAAGGAATCGCCGGTCATGGAGGAAGGCCTTGCAGTGAAATTTCCGGAAATAAAGACCTTTAGCGGATCAGACGGATCGCATTATATGCGGTTATCCATTTCTCCATACAGCTTTCAGGCATTTATCCTTACGGAGGAAGGCGATGTAGTCATTGAATCAATGGATAAAACGAAGCTGAATCAGTATGTGGCGTTTTATGGAAAAAATGTGGACATCCATGATCAGTTTGCTTTAAGTTGTGGCACCAAGGACCTTCAAACTCTGGAAAAAGAGGAAGACTCCGGGAAAAAAGCTGAACTGCATTCCAGGTCTGTACTTGGTGAACCTGTCAACCTGAGGACCTACAGGCTTGCACTTACCTGCACGGGTGAGTGGGGTGAAAATCCAAGTTTAGGTGGAGGATCAGTTGCTACCGCATTGGATAAAATGGTTGCAGCTTTAAGTTATATTAATGCAGTTTATGAAAAGGAAGTATCAATTCACATGAACCTTATTGCCAATAATGATAAGCTCATTCATTTGATACCACAAACAGATCCTTATATCAATCCAACATCCGGAGGCGCCACGCTTGGTATAAATACAGATGTCATAACGGCAATAGTTGGAAGAGCTGCTTATGATATCGGACATGTATTTACGATCAGTTGTACTGATGTAGGCGGTGTTGCCTTTCTTGGATCTGTATGCAATGGGAATAAAGGCGGCGGAGTGACTTGTTGGTACACCACGGATATTGCATATGTAACACAGCGCATAGTTTGCCATGAAATGGGTCACCAGTTCAATGCAAGCCATACCTTTTCCAATTGTAATGGCAATGAGTCGGCTACAAGTTATGAACCAGGAAGTGGGACAACCATTATGTCTTATAGTGGCCTGTGTGGTGCAGGGCTAAATGTCGAGAGCGGATCTTTGCCACATCCAAATTATTTCCATTCCAATAGCGTGGAACGCATTTATAACTATACCCGCGTTGCGGATGGCAATCGCTGTGGTTCACAGTCAGCCACTTCAAATACATTTCCGGATGCAGAAATATTATTTCCATCTGGCTTATACATACCCATCAGCACCCCTTTTGTTCTAAAAGGCCAGGCGAGCGATGCCGAAAAGGATAATTTGACGTATAACTGGGAACAGTACAATGCGGGCTCGTACGGTCCCGTGTTAGGGGAACCCTCCTTGTTTGAGGAAGGCCCCCTATTTAAATCTTTGTTTCCGGGAAGCAGTCCGATCCGAGTGGTACCCGCATGGAATACCATTCTTACGAAAGCAAATTTTGAACGTACCGAGGTACTACCAACTGTTAGCAGGAAAATTAATTTTCGTTTTAATGTAAGGGATAATTTTCCAGGTTCCGGAGCGGTGACTACAAAAGAAGTATTTTTCAAATCTGTAGCTAGTGCCGGGCCTTTTAAAGTAAGTTATCCTAACAGCAGCTCTTCTGATACACTTTATGGGGGTGTGTGCAATCACATTCGCTGGGACGTCGCCAATACGCACAAAGATCCGATTAACTGCAAAAGGGTAAACATTTACCTTATGCCAAATCGCACGAACCCTAATATCACCATTCCCTTGCTCATGGGTACGGAAAATGACGGTGGAGAGCTGGTCACTATACCGGATAGTCTGATAGGAATGCTGAGGGCTCGCATAATTGTGGAGGCTGCAGATAATATTTTCTTTGATGCTTCCGATTCGGATATCCGCATACTTGCACCTTCCGCATCGAAAAAGATTAACTTCAACGTATCTCCGGAAAAACTGATTTTTTGCATACCTTCCAAAACAGAAATTGAGGTACATACATGCGCCTTGGGTAATCTAAGCGGGCAGTTGAATTTATCCATACTTTCCGGGCTGCCAAATGATGCGAGTTATCAATTTGATCAAAGCACGGTTCCATTGAATGGATCCGCACGACTTACTGTTGATTTTACAAATGTGCGTACTTCAGGTATCTACAATGTAGAAGTGATTGCAGTGAGCGACAAGGGGGACACACTTCGGGAATTCATAGAAATGGATTTGGTGAATGTTGATTTTTCTGATTTAAAAACCTTGTATCCCGCTAATGGCCTTTCCGGACTTCCGCAGTCCATCGAATTTAAATGGGCAGGTAGCCCGAATGCACAAAGTTACAGGATCGAAATTGCCACGTCTCCCAGCTTTGGTAATACGGTGGTCTATAGCGGTAATGGTATTTTAGATACCTTCTTCACACCTCCGGTTTTTTTCGAAGAAAGCAAGGTGTATTACTGGAGGGTCATACCGTTCAATCGGTGCGGCCTGGGAGCGCCTACCGTTCCTATTCCATTTCAGACTATTAATAAAAAATGCGAAGAGACCGCCTATATTGGAAATACAATTGTGCGTGGAGCAAATAAGACAGCAACTATGCCTGTTACGGTAAAAGGAAGTGGCATCGTAAGTGATCTGAACGTGAAAAATTTTAAGGCAGTCGCCGTTGGTGTAAACAGTGTAACACTAACGATGGTTAGTCCAAAAGGCACAAGGGTGGTCCTGTTTGACAGAAATTGCGGAGTTACAGATCAGTTTGACTGTAGTTTTGATGATGAAGGAATCTTCAATTTGCAGAACGGTTGTCCTCCGACCTTAGGTAAGATAATCAAACCACTGGAGTCCCTTTCAAAATTTAATGGGGAAGACAAAGCAGGGGATTGGACAATTGAATTGGCTACCGATCGGTTTTTAAGTGGTCAGGCTAATTTTTATGGTTTTACCATGGATATATGTTCAGAACTTATTGTTAAAAATCCATTTATACTTACCAATCTTGGTTTACAAATGAATCCGGGTGAAACCCGCAATATCGGTATGGACCGACTTGAGTCACAGGATGCTGACAATACTGCTGCAGAACTTACATATACGGTAGTTGCGATTCCTCAGCGTGGAGATTTGTTGATCAAAGGTCAGACTGCAGTGTACGGATCACAGTTTACTCAAAAAGACATCAACGATGGTGCATTGAAGTACAGACATACAGGTGCGGGTAACGAAACCGATGGATTTTTATTTGTCGTGGAAGATGGTGTCGGAGGATGGTATGGATCTGATTATTTTAAAATTCAGATTGGTACCGTTGCAAACAGAGATGAGGAATCTCCAATCGATATCCAGCTGTATCCCAATCCCAGCAGTGGATGGCTTCAGGTTTCCTTGTCCCAGGTTACCGACCAACAGGCTGTGCTGCGCATCTTCGATATACAAGGCAAGCGGATGCTCCAGGAAAATTTTGGCTTGCGAAAAGCCGGACTTATCGATCTTCAAGATCTTCCCAATGGGTTGTATCTCCTGGAACTCCAATCCGGAAGACAACATCTGACTCGAAAGTTGATGGTGAGCAAATCAAACTAATGATTTTATTTTCAGATAGGATTGTAAAATACGAAGTGCCGGATACCCGGCACTTCGAGTATATTGACACAAGGTAAAGGCAAACTGAATTTTAAATGTTGGTCCATACAAACGTTTGTCTTCTTCTGACGTTTCATGAGACTTGTAATCCTATATTTTTGAAATGGTACCTGAATTTTTAACAAGCAAGCTGCAGCAGATTTTCAAACTGGTCAAACAGGCTCTGAAAGGAGAGCCAATGGATTACACGCAGGGTAGTATTTCAAAGGCGGTATTTCTCCTTGCCATTCCAATGATTCTTGAATTAAGTCTGGAAAGTGTATTTGCCGTTGTGGATATTTTTTTTGTTGGCAAGTTAGGCTCTTCCTCAATTGCAACAGTTGGACTGACAGAGTCGGTACTTACCATTATTTATTCCATAGCTATCGGATTGAGTACTGCTGCAACAGCCATAGTATCCAGGCGTATTGGTGAGGGGGATCCGGCTATGGCTGCAAAAACGGGTGCTCAAGCCTTGCTGATTGGCTTGGTCATCGGAATGGTATTGTGTGCTTTGGGAGGCATCTATGCTGCTCCTATTTTACGATGGATGGGTGCAAGTCTTGAGGTAATTGAACAAGGCTCATCATTCACGCAGATCATGTTGGGGAGTAGTGTGGTTATCATGTTACTCTTTCTGATCAATGGAATATTCAGAGGTGCAGGAGATGCTGCTATGGCCATGCGCAGCCTGTGGATTGCTAGTTTGCTAAATATTCTGTTATGCCCTTTGTTCATTCATTTCTGGGGATTAAGAGGAGCTGCCCTGGCAACAGTAGTGGGACGCAGTTCGGGTGTACTGTACCAGTGTTATCATCTGTTTAAGGCGTATGGCGTGCTTCGATTCAATACTTCCTTGTTTTATCCGGATGGACGGATCATCAGGAATATCGTCCGGATTTCCTGGCCGGCAACTTTGCAGTTTATAATTGCCAGCGGAAGTTGGATTCTTTTGGCAAGACTCGTGGCAGAAACAGGTGGAACAGAAGCTTCTGCTGGATACCAGATTGCCCTTAGAAATATTGTATTTTTTATTTTACCTGCTTGGGGACTAAGTAATGCTGCAGCAACTCTTGTAGGTCAAAATCTGGGTGCAGGTCAGCCTGCGCGGGCAGAGGAGAGCGTGTATCTTGTTTCTAAATACAATGCAATTTTTATGGCATTTGTATCGATATTATTTGTACTTTTTCCAAAACCGATTATATCTTTTTTTAGTCAGGATCCTGCAATTGTAGTTCATGGTGTTGAGGCCTTGCGCATCATTGGTTCTGCATTTGTTTTTTATGGAGTGGGCATGGTAATGGTTCAGGCATTAAATGGTGCCGGTGATACCAGGACGCCTACATGGATCAATGTTATTTGTTTTTGGCTATTCCAGATTCCCCTGGCGTATTTTCTTGCAAAAGGTATGGATTGGAATGCCACGGGTTCTTATGTAGCGATCCCTCTGGCCGAAACGATGATTGCGGTGTTAGCCTGGTATTACTTCAGGAAAGGAAACTGGAAACAAGTTCGTGTATGACTTGCTCAGATAGGTCTTGAGGTCAGCGATTTAGTACTTGTGAAAGGAAGCCTGCTTATTTACAAGTGGTGAAGTTTTTTCAAGTTTTGGACCTGAGCTTTTTCATGAAAAAAATCAAGTTGAGGATATGCATTGCAGAGTTCCTCAAGCTGGTGTTCCAGTTGTTGCACATATGCTTTGAAAGTGGATGCTGCAGTGTTTATTATGCGGTGCTCCAACAATGATTTGAATTTCATAAATTGTTGCTTATAGTGCATCGTCTCGTCATCATAGTACGCATGTTCAAAATAGGACCAGATATAATCCACCGCAATTTTATTTGGATGTACCAGATCTTCTTTCACATAGCGGTATTCTCTCAGATCATCCATGAATATTTCATAAGCCGGAAAATACTCCAGGCAGGAAAAGAGTTGACTCAGCGATTCGGCAGCCAGGAGCAAATTAGCCTTAGATCGCTGATTTTCAATAAAGCCATCTTTAAGATAGCGCACCGGACTTACTGACAGGAGAATATTCAGATTTGGATTTTCGATCTGCATCCGATGGATCAAAGGTATCCAGGCATTCAATATATGTTCGCTGCTGGCCCTTTGTTTTGTAAATTCTTTTTGAGGTATTTTATGGCAATTCGAAACAGACTGTTGCGTTTTAAGATGCGTATAATGGTGTGCACTTCCAAATGTGATTACAAGGAAATCGGAATGCACGAAATGTTTGTTTCCTGATTCCAGTCCTTCATTTAAACTACGTATCATGGATGCAGGATCTGTACTGGAATACATTCCATGGTGATCCGGCGAATGAAACAATCCATCCTGATAAAGCAGCTCATCCTCCTTGTATGCTTTTTTATCCAGCATCCTGGTAAATTGTTGTGCCATGGAAATGGGATTAAATACAATGCCAAATGGATGGGAATATGTCTGGAATTTTAGATCTGACAATCTATGATCCAGCTCTTCTGCAAAGCAGCTTCCACAGGTATAGACCTTGTCATAGATATTCAGATTCCGCGAGGACCGGAAGGAGGGAAATGGTGTGGTGGTATGCATGCTTTAGTTTGCAAAAATAGCCTGAACAAAGATTTAACGATGTAATTTCATTTCATATTCCTTTGAGGTCGCTTTCAGCTATTACCTTTACAGTTTTACGAACATATGGCATTTTGGGATAAATTCAAATCAACCAAGGTAACAGCTCCTCCGGTGATTGACTTTGGGCGATTTTCAGATGCTTATAAGAGCAAGGAGCAATATGTAGCCTGGGATCAAAGTCTTCGATTTTTTGAAGAAGGACGGGTTTTAGACTCCGTCAGATCTTTGGTAGAGTACATGAAAAATAAAACCGGAAGCAATGTGCAGTTTTGTGAGGATGCAAAAGATTTTTGCTTCATTCTTTATCAGGGATCCAAACAAATTACATGCAGACTGAATGAAAGATCCTTTCGCGCAGAATCCAAAATTGCACATTGCAAAGAACTGAATGTGGGCTTTCTTCGAAAAGCGATAGAGTACAATTACGACTTGAATTATTCGCGCTTTGCTCTGGATCCCGAAAACAATCTGTGTATTCTTTTTGACAGTTTGGTTAATGAAGCTTCGCCTTATAAATTGTATTATGGACTGAAAGAGCTGGCCATTCAGTCAGATAAGGAGGATGATTTGTTATTGAGTGAGTTTGAAAATTTGGAGCCCCTGCAAAGTCAGCATATCCGGAATCTGTCTCCTGAAATAATGCAGCTTAAAATCGAGTTTTTCAGGCAAAAGCTGAACGAGGTGCATCAGCCTGAAGTTATTGGAAAATTAAATCCAAAGCGATACCAGGGGGCCTTGACCTATGTATACCTAGCTGCCGTGTATGCAATAGACTACATCGTAAAACCAGAAGGAGCCCTGATGGATATGTTGGGACGGATTCACCAGTCCTATTTTGAATTGTCCTCGGAGCGCCTTGATGAAAAAGTGGCCTTGTTGCAGAATGGTTTTAAGGAAATGGAAGTTTTAAGTGATGCGGATTTGGGAAAGGAAATCTATGATGTCATCTCCACTTTTGGTATTACCAGTCCTGCGAATCAAAGTGTGATTGCTCAATTTATAGAAAATGAATTGCAACCAATTCGTTGGTATGAAGAGAATGGACATACCGAGGTGTGTCTCGCAATTTGCAATTACATAGCAGGCTACTGTTTGTTTAATTTTGCATTGCCTTCACCGGACCGCGGGCTCCTTCATTTGTATTTTGAGATTTCAGAACCAGCCTATTTTACGAAATTGGGATACCCCAATATGTATTATGATGCAGAACTAAAGGACATCAAGGTTGATAAAGTGCGCATGAAAGTGACTGAAATTTTTAAAGATTTGAGGGTGGAATTTCCTGAGCTGCCATATGAAGTAGAATTGGAAGGCACTACCAAATCCGGGGTCCTGAAATCGCTTTTATGGATAATTAAAAACCTGAACATTAAGTGAAAAGTCTGATTGAACAATACCGAAACGTTGTAATTCAGATTGCAACTCCATTTTCCGTTGGGACAGGTTTTTATTTAAAGGATTACGGCTTGATCGTCACCAATGAACACGTCGTTCGGAATAACAAGGAAGTGGTTGTTGAGGGTAAAGGAATCAAGCGGCTCATTCGCAAGGTTCGCTATGTGGATCCCAAATTTGATTTGGCATTTATCCAGGCTCCGGATTCCCTTGCATCCGATTCCATTCGTCTTCACACAGAAAACGATTATAACCAGGGAGACCCTGTTCTAGCCATTGGGCACCCATTTGGATTAAAATACACTGCGACACAGGGAATCATATCTAACACGCTACACCAGCAAAATGACCTGTATTACATCCAGCATGACGCAGCCCTGAATCCCGGAAACAGCGGGGGCCCCTTGTTGAATGAAAAGGGCGAAATTCTGGGGATAAACACATTTATAATTCAAAATGGACAAAGCATTGGATTTTCCTTGCCTGCACGATATTTAAAAGAAACCCTCGACGAATTTGTAGCTGGTAAAAAAGAGTTAGGGGTTCGCTGCACGGCTTGTTCGAATATCGTATTTGAACCAAATATCGAAAAAAAATACTGTCCCTTCTGTGGAGCCCGGATTACGATGATCTCGCAAATTGAGGATTATGTACCATCTGGCGTGCGCCTTGAAATTGAGGAATGCCTGCAGCAATTGGGCTATGACGTGAGTTTAACCCGGCGCGGGCCTTTCAACTGGGAAATTGAACGGGATTCGGCGAAAATCCTGCTTTCGTACCATGAGGATTCCGGAATGATTGCCGGCGATGCGGTTTTATGTGCCCTTCCGAAGGAAGGAATCCGCGAAATTTATATATACCTCTTGCAGCAAAATTACATTTCAGAGGGTCTTAGTTTTAGTATCCAAAATCAAGACATCATTTTATCCCTCCAAATCTTCGACCATTCCTTTAAACCGGAAAATGGGGTGCAGGTTTTCAGGCAATTGTTTGAAAAAGCCAATGAAATCGATGACGTTCTGATTGGGAAGTACAAAGCTGTAGCTCGTGTGGATTAGCACTTTAAGCATATAGGTATTTTAAATTTGTTAAAAATTAAGAAAATGGGAATGTTATTTGCAGGAAAGGTTATAAATTTAGCCTCTTATTTTGTAGTAGGTATGATGCGATTAACAGGTTTACTCCTAATCTTTTTTTGCCTGAACCTTAATGCTCAGGACATCCATTTTTCACAATTTTACATGTCGCCAACCAATTTGAATCCTGCCATGACGGGGGTAATGAATTGTAAAATGCGATTTGTGGCAAATTACAGGAACCAGTGGGCCCCGATTCTGGGTTTTGCGAACTCCTTTAATACCTATAATTTGTCTTTTGACCAAAAGGTACCTGTTGGCCGTTACGATTATTTCGGGTTCGGAGGTACATTCTGGGGTGATAAAGCAGGTTCTTTGGATTTCAGTACCATTCAATTTAAACTTTCCGGATCCTATAGTAAAAGAATGTCCGGAACCAGAACCTCGTCCAACTATCTTGTTTTTGGAGCAGAGGCCGGCTTGAATCAACGTGGTGTTAAATTTCACAATGCCATCTGGGGAAACCAGATTACAAGTAATGGACCAGATCCCAACCTTCCTCCCGATCCTGCAATCTTCGATCCAAGCTTTTTGTTTGCTGATGTGTCCGTGGGTCTTTTATGGTTCTCTGTTTTGGATAAATACAGCAACTTTTATCTTGGAGGGGCATTGAGCCATCTCAATGAACCCTTGCAAAACAACGTGCAATCAGGAACTCCGGGCTATATTCCTGCCCCATTGTATTCAAAGCTTACCATCCATGGAGGTGGGGTGTTTCGACTGAATCGCAAAACTGCAATTATCCCGGGCTTCGTTACTTTTTTCCAGGGTCCATCCTTTGAACTGAATGCAGGAACGAGTTTCCGTTTCGGTTCTCCAAATAACAGGACCAATGTTTCTACATTTCAAATGGGAATCTGGTCGCGTCTCGCCAATAAATACAAGGATGCCACTTCAACAGGAATCCATATGGATGCCTTGATACTTTCTACGAGATTTGATTATGACAGGTATGGATTTGGTTTAAGTTATGATGTAAATACATCCAGCCTTCGAAAAGCAAATGCTGGTAATAATTCCTTTGAACTTTCTTTCATCTACAACATCTGCGGACCTGAGAGAAGAGGAATTTACTGCCCCAATTTTTAAGGAATTCACAACGTGAACGATAGAGCCCGGGCAGAAATCCGGGCTTTTTTATTAGGACTGCAGATTGTATATTTGTTACCCACCAAAAACAGCGCATATGTTCGGGAATAAGAGCTCAAAAGAAGAAGTACCCAAGGTGATTGCTGGTCAGACCACCCAAGGTGCATTGAACAGTCTGGTAGTGGGCACCCAGGTTGAGGGTACCATTCAGGCTGAAAGCGACATTCGCATTGACGGGTTTTTAAAAGGGATCCTGGTTTGTAAAGGAAGGGTTATCATCGGACCCAAGGGAAGTATCGAAGGTGAAATCAAAGCTCAAAATGCCATGATTGAAGGCCGGTTCAAAGGCGTCATCCATATTGAAGATCTTTTGCAAGTCAAAGAAACTGCTGTTGTTGATGGCGAGATCAATACGGACAAACTTGCGGTGAGCCCGGGAGCTAAATTCAATGTCACCAGCAAAATGAATATGGGTTCCAGGCCGAGTACCACTCCAAATCCTGTCATAAAACCGGAGACCATTAAAATGTAGTCTCCCTCCACATGAGTCGATTTGATCTTAAGTCTAATAAAGTGTTGCGGTATTCCGGATTGGCCACACAAATTTTTATTAGCCTGGGTCTTGCGGCTTGGTTTGGAAAATGGTTAGACCAAAAAATGGAACTTTCGAAACCCCTCTGGACTGCAGGACTTACCCTCTTGATGCTATTTATGAATTTGGTTTGGTTGTATTACGACGTGAAAAATCTGGACAAATGAACGTATCCAGGTTTTTATTTTGGCTCTTTGTAACAACCCTTTGCTCTTTGCTGTCTGCTTATTTTATGACGGTTGGTCTTGCGCAAAATGCAGCATACATCCTCGTACTATTCTTTACGCTGTTTACCCTAGGTATGTTTTGGGTTTCACGGAAAACTATCAAATCGAGTAATCCTTATTTATTTACCAGGGTTTTCATGGTATCCGTTTTACTCAAAATTGTACTTATTGCTTTGGTCGTTTTATGCCTTGTAAAAGGGATGGAACTGAAGCCCAAAGAGCTGGCGGTTCCCCTTCTTATCAACTACCTTCTTTATACAATTTTGGAAACTTGGGTCCTTATGAAATTGTCTAAAAACGTTTAGATATACATTTTAAAATATATATAATATTGAATATCAACACTATAATACGCAATCTACATTTTTTTTAAATTGGATCAGATAATCCAGTCTGATTTTACTAACTTTGCGGTCCTTAAAATTCATTTTTATGG
Organism: uncultured Saprospiraceae bacterium; assembly: GCA_964507535.1. Classification (GTDB taxonomy): domain Bacteria; phylum Bacteroidota; class Bacteroidia; order Chitinophagales; family Saprospiraceae; genus Vicinibacter. Next base: position 59,744 of record CAZDQG010000009.1, on the reverse strand, counting down.
CTAATCATCAGTCTGCATTAAAAAGAATACGTCAAAATATCGTGAGGAGGATGGCTAATCGCTATTTTAAAAAGTCTGCAAGAACAGCCATTGCAAAACTCCGGGCTATGCAGAGCAAATCCGAAGCACAAATGTTCCTGCCAAAAGTGGTCAGTATGATCGACAAATTGGCGAAAAGCAACAACTGGCATCGTAATAAGGCCTCAAATATCAAGAGCAGCCTCATGCAGCATGTATCTCATTTACAATAATGTTTCTTACATCTAAATAATAAAATCGTGCGGTTCCTATGGTCTGCACGATTTTTTTTTATTAAGTTTGATGTTCATTCAATTTATCAACCATGACAAGGCAAACCATTAAAGAAAAAGCTGCGGACTTGTTTTACCGACAGGGCTACGGCGCTGCTTCCATGCGTGACATTGCTGCAAAATCAGGAATAGAGGCAGCAAGTATTTACAATCATTTTGGATCAAAGCAGGACCTCCTACACTCTATTTGTCAGGATACGTTTACAGAGCTGACAAATGGTATCAACGAGCACTATGCCAGCCAGAAAAATGCGCTTCAACAACTGGAGCTGGTAGTCAGCTATTTTCTAAACTACCAGGCAGAACATTGGGCTGCCGTTCAGGTTTCCTTTAATGAATACAAGCATTTGGAAGACAATTACCTGAAATCTTATAAAAAACTTCGGAAGTCATTCGAGCAGCTTCTTACGCAAGCTTTGGAAAGAGGCGTTGCTTCAAGAAAACTCGTCAAATACGATAGCGAATGGCTTACCCAAACCTTGCTTTTTGCAATGAGGGGAGGCAGCAATAAACTGTCTGCTGGACAAGTTCAGAATACGGTTCAGCTGTTCATGCAAGGTTTACAGAAATAAGTTCATTTCTTGCCTTTTTCATTTCCTGACTTGGGTCCTGAGACCCTTGAGGTGTTGAAGTCTGCAGATCGATACAATCAGTGGATTGTGGATGAATTGACCCCTTTGCTTGAAGGTCGATGCCTGGAGCTCGGATCTGGAATAGGTACCATCTCAAGTCTGCTTCTCAAATCACATCCAGATCTCTGTCTGTCAGACTTTCAGGATCATTATTTCCAGGCTCTACAACAACGTTTTCCCAATTCACAAAAATGGATTTTGGATCTTAGTGATACAAAATTTCATAAGGGGCACGAAAATCTGCTCGGGTATTTCGATACCCTGATTGCTGTAAATGTATTGGAACACATCGAGGACGATTCACTTGCAATATCAAATGCCATGTTATTATTACGGCCTGGTGGTAAATTGATCTTGCTGGTACCTGCATTTAATGGCTTGCATAATTCATTAGATCGCCATCTCCATCATTATCGCCGCTATACAAAACAAACAATAGTTAGTTTGTCTGCATCAAGCGGTAGCACATTGACCCGGCTACGCTATTTTAATATGTTTGGTGCCTTGGGTTGGTTTCTCATAGGAAATATTTTTCGATCACGTATATTAAAACCCTGGCAGGTAGGTTGTTTTAATTTTTTCACCCCACTGGCAAAATGGCTCGATTTGGCTTGTGCCCCATTTTTTGGACTTTCCCTGATAGCCGTAATCAAAAAACAGGAATAGATTTTCAGGCATACATCTGAAAATGTGCCAGCCCTTTTCGCTGAAGGAAATGCTTGATGCTTACACCCAAAACGCCCATTCCATATTTCACACTTCTGCTGAAATTAATAGATGAAGCTTCGTCAAAATATTTTGTCGGGCAGCTAATTTCTGCAATTGAAAACTTTTTATAAATAATTTGAGAGAGCATTTCATTATCAAATACGAAGTCGTCGGAATTGGTCTGATAGGAGATACTCTCGAGTACTTTTCTGGAAAATGCACGGTAACCGGTATGGTATTCAGATAATTTATAATCTACCATCCAGTTTTCAAACAATGTTAAGAAACGGTTGAATACATATTTATAAAAAGGCATGCCTCCTTTCAGGGCACCTTTTCCCAATATGCGCGATGCCAGGACTACCGGGTAAAGATCTTCACCGATTATGTTGACCATGCTGGGTATAAGCTTGGGTGTATATTGGTAATCCGGGTGAAGCATGATGACAATTTCTCCGCCTAACTCAAGTGCTTTGTTGTAAAGTGTTTTCTGATTTCCTCCGTATCCTTTATTTTTTTCGTGACGGATACAATGGTGAATGCCAAGTTGAGTAGCAAGCTCGAATGTTCCATCGCGACTGGCATCATCGCAAAGGATCAGCTCGTCTACCAAATCCATTGGAATTTCATCCAGTGTTTTTTTCAAGGTAAGTTCGGCATTATATGCCGGAAGCACGACTATGACTTTTTTATCCTTGTACATGATACCTGTTCAATTTTCTTTTTCTTCAGGAGTATTCGTCGTATCTGGTTTAATAAATCCAAGTGCTTTCAAATGGTAGTACCATTTCAAACATTTTTTCATATCCCTAGCATGCACCCTGTAGCGGTCATATTCAGGCAACAGCGATTCAAAATACGTTTTGCATTCTGCATCGGTTGCATTTTGATCCGGAGGTGTTATTTCTGCTTCCCTGGCAATAAATCTCGAATACACTTCTTTTAAAGGAAGATTATCAGATAAGGTGTAAATTCCAATGGATTCGAGTGGAGAAAATTGGAAAGTCCTTGAAGAATAAAAGTTGACTTTACCATTTGAAAGGTCTTCCAAAATGAGACCATTGGTACGCGTTGAGACCATTTTAAAAAGTCCGGGTTTACCCCCTACAGCGATGATTTGTTCAATTTGTATCATGATCTGAAAATAAACTGCAAATATGGGTGATTTTGGAGAAGTCCTTAAGGATATTCTTTAGCCTTTTATCATTTTCAATGGTAAACGGTATATTTTAGAATGCGCAGAAATGTACTAACCTGTTGCATTTTATATGTTATAGCTGAATAGGTAATGGCTTGAAACATGAAGAATCACAGAATGTCCCGGAAGACTTCAATGGATTTGACTTTCCCGAAATGTTCAACGTGCAATTGATAAAATACCAGCAGATAGTTTAGAAGGGTTCTGCGTTGTGAAGCATTATGAAGTTGATCCGCATGCGCAAGGTCAGTTAGCAATTGTGAGAAGATCCTGCTGGTGTCGGGGTCCATGAGGTAAGGAAGGTTGTGTGCATAATTTCTAAACACCCCATTCACCATATCAAAGCTATTCTCTTCCTCTGAATAGTTATTGTGCGGCTGAAAGCCCAGGTAGACAGATAGTTCAATTAAGAACTGGATCGGGATATTCGGATTTACGCCTTCCGAGTTGTCTAATTCCTGAAAGGCAGATTTTAAAAAGTTAAATAATTGTGGATGCGCCTGTTTGAGACGTATTGATTTGCGGGAAACCTCCAACATGAATTGGCCCATGGCGGAACGGCGGATATCAAAAGGCAGGGATTGGTATACACATGCAAGTTTTGCTTCCGTGATTCGGTGCAATTCATTCTGTTCGCGAAAGTAGGAGACCAGTTCGATGATATTCATCAATTGAAAAACCGAAGCCAATCCAGAGCCTTTTTTCGTATATACATTGTTGGCAATAAACGACTGGAGTCCTGCTTCTTCAGTAAAAATGTCGAGGATCAAACTACTTTCCTTGTAACGGATTTGGCGGAACACAATGCCATTTGTTTTAAGCATTTTTAAGTTCTCTACGATTAGCCGGCTTAGCCTGCAAGACTCAATATTTTTATTTCGACTCTTTGATTTAGCTGCCTCCCTTCGATGGTCGAGTTTGAAGCAATGGGATTTTTTCCTCCATAGCCTTTTGTAATCATTCTTTTTGAGTCAATACCATTTTCTACAAGGTAGGTTTTAACGGCTTCTGCACGCAAGAGCGAAAGTCTTTCGCAATATTTTTCACCGCAGCGATTGTTCGTATGTCCGCCAATTTCAATGCGTACTTTCTGGTTTTTATGAAGGTAATCCCTTAATTCATCGAGCACGTCAAATGATTCCGGTTTTATGCGGGCTGAATCGGTTTCGAAATATAATTTTTCAATTTTAAAAACTTGTCCGACAGACATTTTTGAATCCAGGTATTTTAAAACGCGCTTCTTTGGTGTTGGGCTTGGTGTGCTATTTTTTGCTATGGGTTTTGCGTTGCTTTTCGGTGGTTCTTTTGTCTTTGATCCCGGGCTTGTGGTTTTATTTTTTTTGTATTCTGCATAAGCCTGCTTATCTGAAGGACAGGGTATCACTGTGATATGTGAGGCATTGTCCAACAGGATATTACCATTGTAGGGAAAGAGAACAGGTGTTTTGTAAAATGCTTCAAGTTCGAAATACCACATGTCTGATTTTACTTCAAATTCAAACTCATATTTGAGCCAATCCGTATTTGAAATGAGCGGGCTTTCACCTAACAATTGTTTTTGATGGCAGAACGCATCACCACCCCAAACACGCAGGATGATGGGTTGCGTGAATTCCTTTAAGTTTCCGGGTTCATTGCGATTTGAGCTCAGATAGGTTTCAGAGCGGCAGAGATAAATACTGAAAGTATAGCAAACATCTTTTTTCAAAGGCTTCAACAAACGTTGTGCGACGCGTTCATAGGTATCATTTTCGCGCACCACCATTCCGAGGTAGGTGCTGCCTTGATAAGGTACTTTGGTAACGTTGAAAAAAGGACGATTGGATTCATCCAAGGCCGGTTGCACATCCGGAGGTGTTTCCCCTTTAAATCCGCAGTCGACCCAGCCGGAGGGCGGTTTGCAACAGGTAGGCTGATCTTCAAAAGAACCGTTTTGCAAAAAAATATCATTTGGATTTTGGGAAGAGCCCGTAGTCGCAGAAACCATGTACAGCAGTATAAAACAAAATGCCCCTCTGATGCAGGCTTCGAGACTGCATTTCATATTCATATTCGTCGTTCCAATCAAGCGATTCAAAGGCTTTTTTTGACTAACGGTTTATCGTTTCTAAAGTTGTACTAAAAATCTTAAAAACATATTAAGAAATCAACCCCCAAAAGCATTGATTCCGGTTATATCCATTCCTGTGATGAGTAAATGGATATCATGCGTTCCTTCATAGGTAAGCACCGTTTCCAGATTCATCATATGACGCATAATCGGATATTCATTTGTTATGCCCATACCTCCAAGGATTTGACGGGCTTCACGGGCTACCTGCAATGCCGTATGAACACTGTTTCGTTTTGCCATTGAAATTTGTGCCGGGCTGGCTTTGGATGCATTAGCAAGCGTTCCGAGCCTCCAGACCATAAGCTGTGCTTTGGTAATTTCAGTAATCATTTCTGCCAGTTTTTTCTGGGTTAACTGAAAAGCAGCAAGGGGCTTATCAAACTGGATTCGCTCTTTGGAATATCTCAGGGCGGTATCGTAACAATCCAATGCCGCACCTACAGCGCCCCATGCGATGCCGTATCGGGCTTTTGACAGACAAGATAAAGGACCTTTTAAGCCTTTAACATTGGGAAAAACATGCGATTTTGGAACCCGCACATCTTCAAAAATAAGTTCCCCGGTAATGGATGCCCTCAAGGACCATTTTCCATGAATTTCGGGGGCGGTATAACCGGCCCAACCTTTCTCGACGATCATACCCAGAATTTTCCCTTCTTCATCTTTGGCCCAAACCACAGCAATATCTGCCAGGGGTGAATTCGTGATCCACATTTTCGCTCCATTCAGGATATATGCATCGCCATCGTCCTTAACGTTAGTTACCATTCCTCCTGGATTTGAGCCAAAGTCAGGTTCTGTCAGGCCAAAGCAACCAATAAACTCACCGGATCCTAATTTTGGTAGGTATTTTCTTCGCTGTTCCTCAGAGCCAAAACGATAAATGGGGTACATTACCAAAGAACCCTGAACTGAAGCCATTGAACGGATACCGGAGTCGCCGCGTTCCAATTCCTGCATGATAACGCCATAGGCGATTTCATCCATACCACCACCGCCATATTCAACGGGAAGACTGGGTCCAAAAGCACCTATATCCGCAAGGCCCTTAAACAAATGTGTCGGACAGGCACTGCGATTTGAATAATCTTCGATAATAGGGCTCACTTCTGCTTTCACCCAGGCTCGAACTGCTTCGCGTGCAAGTAGATGTTCTTCACTAAGAAGTTCGTCGATTTGATAATAGTCATGGTGCTCGTAGCGATCCAGTCCTTTATTTGGAGAATTCATCACTTTTTTTTTCAATTTTGAGCAAAGTTAATAGCCTGCAAAACGGAGGCGTAAAACATCTTGTTAATAAAACAAATGGAAGATAAAAAATTAGTCCGGATCGATCTCAAAGACATGCGTTTTTTTGGCTTTTATGGATTGTATCCCGTTGAAAAAAAATGGATTACAGAATTGTCCATCAGCCTTTCTCTGGCATTTTATGCGAACAAGAAGGGGGGCCGTTTCGTTCTTGAAGATACCATTGATTACCAGGAAATTTATAAAGTCGTAGCTGAGGTCTGTGCTCATCCGGAAGGACTGATTGAAAATATTGCCCAGAGTATCCTCCAGGCACTCATGGAAAATTTCGATCAACTCATTGCTGCAGAGGTTCAAATAGCCAAAAAACCACAGTTAGGAGGCTCTGTAAGTCAGGTAGTTGTGTTTATGGATGCTTCCAGAGAACCCGAACTCCACTGATTTTGCTTTTCAAGCCAGATTGGCGCGTCTGCAACGCCGCCTTAAAATGACCAAAGAAAATGTTATTGACTGCTGAAAATGTGGATATTACAGTGATTGTTGCTTTTTTTGCAATTAAATAATAAATCAAAAAATATGAGATCAATTTTTACACTAGTCTTTCTCAGTATGGCTGTGGCAAGCTTTGCCCAAATTACCTATACTGCTAACGATGGCCCTAAAATCGGATTACTCGTCCAGGATGAGTTTCTTGAGGACCTTTCGGGCCTGGATTTACAGGATTATACCAAGCCAGGTGGAAACCAAAGTTGGGAAATTTCTGGTTCCACTGAGGATGGTGCCCCATATGAATATATTGGAGTTTCAAATTTGCCCTTCAAATCCATGTTTCCTGGTGCCAATATGGCCCAACAGGAAATTCCCAACCAGGATAGCAGTTACTCCATGTACCTTAAAGACAATACAGGACTCTTCCTCGTAGGGGTATACAGCCCTGGTCAAACCATTGTTTTTAGCAACAAGATCAAAGTACTTCCATATCCTACTACGTTTGGAACAAATTTTCAGAATGATGTAACTGCCAATTTCGATGCTGGTGGGTTTCCTGCTCAAATGGATCTTAAAACCAATTCCACAGTTGATGGCTGGGGAGTTATGAAAACCAAGAAAGGTAGTTACCCCTGTTTGAAATTGAAGCATATTCAGCTAGCAGAAATTTCCGTTTTGGGAATACCCTTTGGCAGTCAAACACTGGAAAGTCATGAATGGCTTGCCTCCGGGTATGGAGAGCCTGTGGCCTCCTTATCTTTTTTAGAGGTGGAAGACCAATCCGGCATTACCAACGATACGAGCTTTTCTATCCTCAAGGAACATGAAGTAGTTGCAAACAGCGATTTATCCCGTCCTGTGCTCCACTTGCAATTAAGCCCAAATCCTACTTCCGGACAGCTTCTAATCGAATGTAATGGGGTGGAATTTAAGGAAGCAAATTATTCTGTCATCGATATTAATGGCAAAACGCTCCTTCAGGGAACTGCAAGAAATAATGAAAGAATTGAATTGCATGTGGACCACCTGAGTGCGGGCTCCTACCTGGTGCAGTTGCTCCTTGACAAGCAGACACTTCTTTTTGATATTCTCAATAAGCAGTAATACATAAAAGCACAACAGAAACCACAGAGTCAGATATGGCTTTGTGGTTTCTTATTTCAGTAAACATGTAATTTATAAGACTTCAAACGAACAAGTACCGATGAAATTCAATACAAAAGTCATTCATTCCGGTGTTCATCCGGATCCTTCTACGGGAGCCATCATGACCCCTATTTTTCAAACATCTACCTATGTTCAGGAAGGCCCCGGAAATCACAAAGGTTTTGAATATGCCCGGACCCAAAATCCCACCAGACAAGCACTCGAAGAAAATCTGGCAGCCCTTGAAAATGGATATGGAGGCATATGCTTCGGTAGCGGAATGGCAGCAATGGATGCCGTCATCAAACTGTTGAAGTCCGGGGATGGGGTTCTCGCTACAAATGATTTGTATGGGGGATCCTATCGTCTGTTAGTACGCGTGTATCAGCAGTTTGGTATAGAAAGTACCTTCATCCCGATGCAGGATCCGGAGGTTGTTGCTTCACATATTAAGGAAAACACCCGTTTGATTTGGATTGAGACACCAACCAATCCTCTATTGAATATTATTGATATTGAGGCAATATGTCAAATTGCCCATGCCAAAGGAATTTTAGTTTGTGTCGACAATACATTTGCTTCTCCATATTTACAGACCCCTATAGATCTTGGAGCGGACTTGGTACTTCACTCTGCAACGAAATATCTTGGAGGGCACTCGGATGTAGTACACGGAGCCGTGATTGCAAAAACCAGGGACCTTTATGAACAGCTTAAATTTATCCAGAATGCTTCCGGAGCGGTTCCAGGCCCCATGGATTGTTTTCTTATCCTTAGAGGAATTAAAACCCTGCATCTGAGGGTAGAGCGCGCATGCCAGAATGCAGAACACATTGCACAGTATTTGCAAAGTCATCCCAAGGTTTCCCGAGTATTGTATCCAGGGTTTAAAAACCATCCCAATCATGAAGTCGCCCATAAACAAATGAGAGGATTTGGAGCGATGGTATCCTTTGATTTGAAAAGTGGCAGGCTTGAAGATGCCATGTCGGTACTTTCAAAAACGAAAATTTTTGCATGTGCAGAATCATTAGGTGGCGTGGAATCCCTTATTGGACATCCCGCCAGTATGACTCATGCCTCAATTCCCCGCGAAGAACGCATAGCTAATGGATTGACAGATAGCCTGATACGATTAAGCATTGGGATTGAAGACCTGGAGGATCTCATTCAAGATCTGAATCAGGCATTGTCCTGATGGTTTTTGTATTTTTCAATTTCATGCTGCAGTTTTTGGGCATCGTGTTATAGCTTTGTTGCAACAATTTAGATTTTCCATTATGAAATGGTTGTTTGATTTTTTATTCCGGTCTTCCATAGGTCGGAAGGTGGTCATGAGTTTGTCGGGTATCTTTTTGATCCTATTTCTTCTCGTTCATTTAGCAGGTAATTTTCAATTGTTGGCGCATGACGAAGGCAAACAGTTTAACCTGTATACCTATTTCATGACGCACAATCCGGTTATCAAAACCATTTCGTATGTATTGTATTTCACCATTTTGCTTCATACCATACAAGGCATTCTGCTTGCGAGGTACAACAGGAAGGCAAAAGGAGGTTCTTATGAAAAAACGGCACATGCAAATGCTTCTTTTTTTGCAAAGTACATGATCCACCTCGGCGTGATTATTTTTATTTTCTTAATGATCCATCTGTATCAATTCTGGCTTCGGATGAAGCTTGGTGATTTGCCTATGGTGGAATATCCGGGAAAAGAACATACTTATAAAGATTTATATGCTTTGGTTGTAGAGGCATATCGAAATCCTGCTTATGTGATCTTTTATGTTCTTTCGATGGCAATCTTGGGTATGCATCTCTGGCATGGATTTCAGTCTGCTTTCCAAACGCTAGGCCTGAATCACCCAAAATACAATTCGTTGATAAAGGGTTTTGGAATGCTTTACTCCGTCCTGGTTTCGGCCGGATTTGCATTCATTCCTATTTATATGTACCTAACCCAAGCCTGATTCATTTATGAAAATTCAATCCAATATTCCAGAAGGTCCTCTTGAATTAAAATGGACTCAGTACAAGTCGAAAGTCCCCCTTGTCTCTCCGGCTAACAAACGTAAGTTAGATATTATCGTAGTGGGTTCCGGACTGGCCGGAGCCAGTGCCGCCGCCAGCCTGGGTGAGTTGGGTTATAATGTAGCTTGTTTTACTTTTCACGACAGTCCGAGAAGGGCACACAGTATTGCTGCGCAAGGCGGTATCAACGCAGCAAAAAATTATATGAATGACGGTGACAGCGTATACCGATTGTTTTATGATACCATAAAGGGAGGTGATTACCGGGCACGTGAAGCCAATGTATACCGTCTATCCGAAGTAAGTTCAGCCATCATTGACCAGGCAGTTGCACAAGGTGTGCCTTTTGCCCGGGAATATGGTGGTTTATTGGAAAACCGTTCCTTTGGGGGCGTACAGGTAAGCCGTACCTTTTATGCTAGGGGACAGACGGGACAGCAATTGCTTATTGGTGCATACCAGGCACTAAGCAGGCAGATTTCTTTGGGCAACGTAAAGATGTACAACAGACATGAAATGCTTGATCTGGTTCTTATCGACGGAAAGGCCCGTGGTATAATTGCCCGTAATCTGGTAACCGGAAAAGTGGAACGTTTTGGTGCGCATTGTGTCGTTTTAGGAACCGGGGGATACGGAAACGTATTCTACCTTTCGACCAACGCCATGGCGTGCAATACATCCGCAATCTGGAAGGCCGCCCGAAAAGGTGCATTGATGGGAAATCCAAGTTTTACACAGATACATCCTACTTGTATTCCTGTTTCCGGGGATTATCAATCCAAGCTGACTTTAATGTCCGAATCTTTGCGCAACGATGGACGTGTTTGGGTTCCTGCAAAAAAGGAAGATGCAGAAGCTATACGTACTAAAAGAAAAACAGCAAATGATATTCCGGAACAGGACCGCGACTATTTCCTCGAGAGAAGATATCCTGCATTTGGGAATTTGGTTCCAAGAGATGTCGCCTCCAGGGCTGCAAAGGTGGAGTGTGACAAAGGACTTGGTGTCAGCCCCACAGGTCTTGCCGTTTATCTCGACTTTGGTGCAGCCATACAACGATATGGGAAGTCAAAGGCCAATGTAATGGGCTTGCATCAGCCAGATGCAGCAACGATCACCAAATTAGGGGAGGAGGTGGTTTCTGAAAAATATGGAAACCTCTTTGAAATGTATGAGAAGATAACAGGAGATAATCCCTACAATACGCCTATGAAAATTTATCCTGCAGTGCATTATACAATGGGCGGCCTGTGGGTAGATTATAACCTAGAGACAAATATTCCCGGACTCTTTGCTATTGGAGAAGCTAATTTTTCCGATCATGGTGCCAATCGTCTTGGTGCCTCTGCGCTCATGCAAGGCCTCGCCGATGGTTATTTTGTATTGCCCTATACTATAGGCAATTTCCTCTCCAGCGATATCCGGACTCCTAGGATTTCAACGGATCACGAGGCTTTTGTGCATGCCGAAAAAGTAGTTCAGGATCGCATCCATACCTTCTTATCCATAAAAGGAAAACAGTCTGTAGAGTCCTTTCATCGCAGATTGGGAAAAATCATGTGGGACTATTGCGGAATGTCCCGGAATGCGGAAGGTCTGGCAAAGGCCCGAGAAATGGTGCGTTCACTGCGCGACGAATTCTGGAAGGATGTTTTTGTTCCTGGATCTGCGGAGGAATTCAATCCTGAACTTGAAAAAGCTGGTAGGGTTGCGGACTTCCTCGAACTTGGTGAGTTGATGATTGTGGATGCCTTGCACCGCAATGAATCTTGTGGCGGACATTTCCGGGAAGAATACCAGACCGGTGAAGGTGAAACCTTGCGAGATGATGACAATTTTAATTACGTAGCAGCATGGCTTTGGACAGAGCTCGATAAAGATCCGGAACTGTTCAAAGAAAAATTGGAATATGAAAATATTAAAGTCGTAAGCAGAAGTTATAAATAAATCCAGGTGGACTTTATAAATCCATATGGAAATACAAGTGAGCAGTTCAACGATATAAGATTTCATCTTTTCCTGAAGAGGGAAAGTGGTACGAAATAAATTGGTGTTAATAGGTATTGGAGACCAATAATAATCTTATGCATCCTTCATCAAAAAGGAATTTCAGATATTGAATTTCGCACAAAATATGTGTGATTTGGAATTCCTCGACAACGATCGATGTGCGGATTAAAGGCATTTAGAAAAAGAGGTCCGAAACCTGAGTTTTAAAAAGAATCCATGTGAACGCCTTGCTTTAAGGGTGTCGCATGGTATGTTTTTATGAAGTGAAATTGTGTATTGAGAAGGGCATTTCAGAGAGGCAATTTTGAATTTTGTCTGATGATTCAATGTCCTGAGTAAATTTTAAAATATGAAATTAACCTTAAAGATTTGGCGTCAGAAAAGTGCCCAGGAAAAAGGCGGATTTGAAAACTATGTTATAGAAGCCAATGAGCACATGTCTTTTCTCGAAATGCTGGATGTATTGAATGAGCAACTCATACAGGAACGCAAGGATCCTGTTGCTTTCGATCATGATTGCCGGGAAGGGATCTGCGGAGCATGTAGCATGGTTATTAACGGAAGGCCACATGGACCGAATTCCGGAACCACAACCTGTCAATTGCACATGCGTTTTTTTAAGGAAGGAGATCATATCGTCATCGAACCTTTCAGAGCTCGTTCATTTCCTGTAATTAAGGATTTAGTGGTCGACCGTTCTGCCTTTGACCGGATTATTCAGGCAGGCGGATATATTTCTGTAAATACGGGTCAAGCGATGGATGGCAATTCCATCCCCGTTGAGCGCGATAAAGCTTCGAAATCATTTGATGCAGCAGCCTGTATTGGATGCGGTGCTTGTGTGGCAGCCTGTCCAAATGGTTCAGCCATGTTGTTTGTGGGGGCAAAGGTGTCCCATTTGGGATTACTGCCGCAAGGGGAGATAGAACATTCCCGCAGAGCCCAAAATATGGTCAAACAAATGGACGAAGAAGGATTTGGCTATTGCAGCAATGTAGGCGCATGTGAAGCGGAATGTCCTAAGGGCATCAGCCTTGAAAATATCGCTCGTTTGAATCGGGCAGTCATAGGATCTGCGTTTTGCTCGGAATAGAAAATTATTAAGATTCAGAGATTGCAATTATATTTGCAATCCATTTTGAAAACGCCTCCTTAGCTCAGTCGGTTAGAGCGTCGGACTGTTAATCCGCAGGTCCTTGGTTCGAGCCCAAGAGGGGGCGCAAAAAGCCTGAAAACTTTGGTTTTCAGGCTTTTTGTTTTATACTTTTTTGGTTGGAAAAGTAATTAGAAATGGATTTTATTGTTAAAAAAAACAGTTTTAAAGATTGAACTGGCATTTTTTTTCGAATAATTGCGGAACTTTTTTTACCGTTGATAGTTAATTTATTTTAAAATATTATTAACAATTTAATAATGTTCATTTTATGAAGCCTTTGATTTATTCTTTCCTGCTCGTGTTTTTCTCAAGCATGAACGTTTTTGCTCAACTTTCCCTGAGACCTCAAGTCGGAGTTAATTTTGCAAGTCTCGATTACGAATCAGTCCATGGTTCTGTAAAAGGGAAAACCGGTTTACATTTTGGGGTAGATCTTCAGATTGGCCGGCCTTTATATATCCAGCCTGGTATGAGCTTTAGTACGACAAAATTAGAAATTAAAGAATTTGGGAATATTCAGGTTAGCAATCTTGATGTCCCGATTATGGTCGGATATAAATTATTTGAAAATGATGATCAAAAAGCATTTGGCTTGCGTCTATTTGTAGGCCCGAATTTTTCATTTAATGTAAATGAAAAAATAGATGGTGTCTTCACTGATATAACTAAAGACGACATTAAAAACTTTCATGTATCCGGAATTGTTGGTGCCGGGCTTGACATAAGTATCCTTTTTATCGATGTCGGATATAAATTTGGCATAACTGAATTTATTAAGACAGATAAAGCTGATGAATCCATTCATTATTTCATTGCTAATGGCGGAATTCGTATTGGGTTCTAATAGTATAAATAAATAAAAATTTTAAGAGAGTGATCGTTCAGAATGATCACTCTTTTTTTATACCTAGTTCTGAAAATTCAGTTTTAATTCAATGATCTAAAGGAAGGTATTATAAGAATAGAAAGTATTACTTTTAACGTCTTTTGGAATGTAGTATAAATGATGAGTGAACTATATACCGGAAGGAAATTGGTAATAATTTCATTTTAAGAGTATTCAATTTTAATTCAATGAGCATTTTGACGATCGGCACCGTAGCATTTGATTCCATACACACCCCTTTTGGATCCGCGGAGAAAGTCATCGGAGGTGCTTGTACATATATCAGTTGGGCAGCATCTTACTGGTACGACCAGATCAATCTGGTTTCAATCATTGGAGAGGACTTCCCACAGGACGAGGTCGAAGCACTAAAATCCAGAGGGGTCAACATGGATGGCCTCCTTAGGGTTCCCAATAAAAAATCCTTTTATTGGGCGGGTAAATATCATGCAGATATGAACAACCGGGACACCCTCGTAACAGACCTCAATGTTTTGGCTGATTTCAATCCGGTACTACCTGAGTCCTACAAGCAAAGCAAATATGTCATGCTGGGAAACCTTACACCAGACATTCAACTATCCGTGCTTGACCAATTGGTGCATAAGCCTAAATTAATTGTTCTCGACACCATGAATTTCTGGATGAACCACGCTATGGATACACTAAAAGAAGTGATCTCACGAGTAGACGTTTTGACGATTAATGATGAAGAGGCACGCCAGCTTTCAGGAGAATATAGTTTGGTACGTGCTGCACATAAGATACATGAAATGGGCCCTGCCTACCTTATCATCAAAAAAGGGGAACATGGTGCACTTCTATTTCATAATGGTCAAATTTTCTTTGCTCCCGGATTACCGGTCGCAGATGTTATCGATCCAACGGGAGCCGGAGACAGTTTTGCCGGAGGTATGATAGGATACCTGGCGCGAACTGATGATATCAGCTTTTCAAATATGAAAACTGCAATAATTTATGGTTCGACCATGGCCTCTTTCTGTGTCGAGGATTTTAGCTTGAATAAGCTGAGAAAGCTCAACCAATCACTTCTTCACGAACGCATCCGCCAGTTTGAACAGCTGTCAACTTTTGATGTAAATGAGTTGAGCGTTGCATCCAGCTGATTACAATCAGTTATTTAACATGTCGGCCTCTTCAAGTTGAAAAAGGGCTTCTACCGGTGCCTGAAAGAATTTTGCAAATTTCAGAGCAAGCATAGTAGAAGGTATATATTTGGAAGATTCTATGGCGTGAATGGTTTGACGACTTACCTGAACCGCTTGTGCCAGGTCTTCCTGGGTAATATTCAAGATCGCCCGATGCACTTTTAATGTGTTTTTCATTCAGCTTGATTTTTAAAGCGGTAAACTAAATAATGGAACCGCAATACATAAATTGTCGGAACCCAAAACATATTGAATATCATACAAATAAAAAACCCGGAACCGTAAAAGAATAACATGGTGGCTACCAGCAGCAAACAGCTGATCAGGGTGGACCACATCAGTGCATTGTATCGAATTTGGAGACTGAATTCATCCTCCTGGGGAAGTCGGGAAAACCCTGCAAGGAGCAGTCCGAGAACATACAATATGCCGGCAAATTCAAGCGTAAGGTTATCTGTGAACAGAGATACGACAGTATCCTTCCCAAATAACTGATCTCCATAAATTGCAAAAACGGGAAGTTTCAGGAATTCAAATTCAAAATTTGAAAAAATACAGAATAAGCCGAACAGCATACTCAGTAACATGAGGACAATGCCGTAGGGTCGGAACTTTGCTGGAAATAACAAAAGTGATTTCATAATTGTAAAGTTTACTTTAATAAATGTAAAGTATAATTTACAATTATATTGTTGAATTGAGCTTTTATTAACAAATAATTTAATAAAAACTATAGCTGGGCCTGAATGACCTGTTTGGGTGAGATTACATGCTGTTTTCCTGATTGGCAAGCTGCCCACAGGCTGCATCGATATCTTTTCCTCTGCTTCTGCGTACAGTGATCATGATTCCATGTTTACGCACTTCGTGAGCAAACCTGTTTATCCGTTCTTCTGATGACTTCTCAAAATCAAGACCCGGAACAGAATTGTATTCGATGATATTGACGCGCACCGGAAATTGCGAGCACAGGCGAATCAGGTTTTTTGCATCCTCCAAATTGTCATTAAATCCTTGAAAGGCGATGTATTCATAACTGATCCGGTTGCCTGTCTGTTTGTAAAAATATTTTATGGCCTCAAGGAGTGATTTAAGGTCATTGCTTTCGTTAATAGCCATCATTTCATTCCGTTTTGCATCGCTGGCAGCATGCAGTGAAAGTGCCAGATTGACTTTAACGCCATCATCTGCCAACTTGCGGATCATCTTGGCTATACCTGCAGTTGATAATGTGATACGCTTTGGGGAAAGTCCCGGACCTTCCGGGTCTGTGAGCCTGGCAATACTAGACAGTACCTGTTTATAGTTCAGCAAGGGTTCCCCCATTCCCATATATACAATGTTGCTGAGATTTTTTCCATAGCTCTCCTGGCATTGACGGTTTACCTGCATATACTGGTCAAATATTTCGGAAGCAGTCAATTGGCGTAGTAATCCCATTTTTCCTGTTGCACAAAAGCTGCAATTCAGGCTGCAGCCTGCTTGCGAGGAAACACAGACCGTGTAGCGGTTTTCTTCCGGAACTGGAATCAGAACAGATTCTATAAAATAGCCATCGTGGAGGCGGAAACGAAACTTCATTGTTCCATCACTGCTCTTTTGCATTTTGTCTAAGTGGAGTTCCGGAATATAAAAAGCAGATTCAAGAATTTGCCGTTGATCCTTGGACAGGTTGGTCATCAGATCAAATCTTCGAACTCCTTTGTTCCACAACCATTCTTCAACTTGTTTGTACCTGTATGAAGGCCAGCCAAAAGCTATCAGGCTTTCCTGAAGTTGATTTTTATCCAATGCGGTAATGTCTCTTTTTTCTACATTCATTTGCAAGGTAAAATTAAGTCGCCCGGACCTACGGTGATATATTGCAGTAAAATATATAGCCCAGACAAAACATTGCAGTCTGTATGACCGTATATAATAGAAATATAAAACGCATGAAGAGGGTCAACAGGTTCCTGATTTTTTCTTTAACCTTGGTGTACATAGCTTGTGCCCCTTCAAAACCACGTCACATATTTGAATCCTACCCCCTGCCTCCGGCACCTGATTACAGTCTCGAATCAAATTGGGCTGCCCTTCCGGACCGTTTTGATGCAGCAGATAGCATTCCTGTAGGACTTCGCGACAATCAGGCCACTGCAGAAGCGGATGTGTTTTTTGTTCACCCAACCACCTTTCTTACAGAAAGGGGCAATGGAATCTGGAATGCGAAAATGGAGGATAAGAAATTAAATCAAAAAACGGATGCATCATCGATTGCCTATCAGGCCAGTATTTTTAATGGGGTAGGAAAAATATACGCACCCAGGTACCGACAAGCACATTATGAAACTTTTTTTACCAAAGACACTTCTTCAGCCAGGAAGGCATTGGACATCGCCTATTCTGATGTGCGATCTGCTTTTCAATATTTTCTTGAGCATTACAATAAGGGACGTCCCCTGATATTGGCAGGTCACAGCCAGGGAGCTTTGCATTTGATACGTCTGCTAAAAGAGGATTTCGACGATGCATTTCGTTCAAAAAAATTAGTTGTGGCTTATATCATTGGCTACCCTGTTCCGAAGTCATCCTTCAAGTATCTGAAGATTTGCAGCTATCCGGAGGAAACCTCCTGTTTTTGCAGCTGGAGAACATTTAAAATGGGTGCAAAACCAAAGTTTTTGAAAAAAGAAGAACCTGTTTGGGTGACCAACCCTTTAAGTTGGGACACCATTCCGGGAAAATACGTCGATAAAAGTATGAACCTGGGAACCGTACTTGATAATTTTAATAAAGCACCCGTAACACATCAAAGTGGAGTAGAGATTTATAAAGGAATTCTGTGGGCAGATAAGCCCAAATTCAAGTTGAGTTTTTTGTATCCTTTTTCAAATTTTCATCGCGGGGACATGAACATCTTTTACATGAACATCCGCGAAAATGCAGAACGCAGATTGCGGGCATTTTGGAAATGATTTTCACGGGATGACGCTCCGATGAAGTACGTGCGGCAAAGGCAATAAATTTCAATCCTATTTGAGAAGAAATTAGAATGCGAAACGAAATACATACAAACGTTCGTTTGCTTTTTCCTCAAAGGATGGCGGAGCTTATCCATTTATTCATATCGGAGAGATTCGACGGGATCCAGATTTGCAGCTTTCAGTGCCGGATAGAGTCCGGACAAGACACCAACGATCATACAAACTGCCAAACCGAGTATCATCCAGGCCCAGGGAATGATAAAATCGCCGCCAATAGCAAGACTTACAATATTACCAACCGGGATGCCCAGGAGGATTCCCACAATACCACCCAACTGGCAAATGAGCATGGCTTCCGTCAGAAACTGTGCGACGATATGTCTTTTAGTTGCCCCAATTGCTTTTGAAATACCGATTTCACGTGTTCGTTCTGTCACCGAAACCAACATGATATTCATGAGTCCGATGGCTGCACCCAATAAGGTCATGAGGCCAATGGCCACTGCTGCCGCGCGCAATTTGACTGTATTTTCCTTGAGGAAATCAACAATGCTGTCGCTTTTTGAAATTTCAAAGTCATTCTCTTCATAGGCCTTCAATTTTCGGATTACCCTCACCAAACCAGTTGCCTGGTCAATGACGCGTTCCAAATCCAGGGACTGGGGGACAGCTACCTGCAGGTCGTAATCCGAATTGGCATATGCAAACTGCAGTTTTGAATTGAGTAAGGGAATAAAAATTCTCCGGTCTGCACCCTCATTCATGGTTGCACCTTTGGATTTGAGGACCCCGATCACCTGATATTTCCTGCCATTGATTAAAATATCTTTGTTCAGCGACTTTTCAGAATTATCATCAAACAAACGTTTAACCAGTTCCGTACCTATAATTGCTTTGGCGCTGCCATTTTCCAATTCGTGCCCGGAAAAATTGCGTCCATATTCAATTTCATAGCCGGTAACCTTGAAATAATTTTCATCGATACCTTTAATGCGCGTCGTTGGATTGGTCTTTTTGTTGCCATACTGGACTACGCTGTTAAAGCTTGCACCAAATGAAACAGATACCAGAGCCACATTTTGAAAGCGCTCTTTAAACTGACTTACCTGTGTAAAAGTAAAGGGTGGTGATTCCTGGTAGTGATCCCGCTGACCATGTCTTCTAAATTCCGTGGATTTCCGTTCGATGCTAAAGCTGTTTGCACCCAGGTAGGAAAAATTACTGCTCATACTGTAAATGATGCCATCAATGGATGTCAGTATCCCCACCAAGGCCATAATGCCTATTGCAATGATTACCAGGGTGAGTACAGATCGCAATAGGTTGGCTTTTACATTTGCTATTGCAAGACGGAGTATTTCAAGATAGGACATATACCATTCAAAGATAAATGTCCGTAAAACAATGTGGGCCTATTTTGTTCGGATTGCAAGAATTCATCGACGGGAGCTCGTTAATTGTCGAGATCTGCCTTTTGAACCAGTGCAAAAAGTTCCTGATGCACTTTACCATTGCTTGCGAGCACATGATGTGCTTGTAAAATGTGATCTTCCTTTCCATAAAAATCCGTCACTTTTCCTCCCGCTTCCCGAATGAGAATGATGCCGGCCGCAATATCCCATGCATTCAGCCTGGTCTCATAATATGCATCGAATTTGCCATCTGCCGTGTATGCCAAATCTATAGCAGCAGAGCCAAGCCTGCGCACTCCGCGCGAATGGTGGAGGACCTGTGTAAGCAAATTTGAAAGATTTGGCATCCAGTTTCTTTTATATGGAAAACCTGTTGCCACGACAGATTCTTCCAGTTGATTTACTTCACTGACACGTATGGGTTCTCCGTTTCTATACGCACCCCCGTTTTCCCAGGCAACATAGCATGCATCCTGCATGATGTCGTGTATGATTCCAAGAATGGGGTGTCCTTTCTGTGCAAGGGCAACGCTGATAGAAAATACGGGTATCCCTTTCAAAAAATTCGTTGTCCCATCCAATGGGTCAATAACCCATGTATATTCGGTTTCCTGATCTGATTGCGTGGTACCTTCTTCGGTGATAAAACGGCATCCGGGCAACAAGACCCCCAGGTCGCGGACCAGCATCTTTTCTGTTTCAATATCTACATAAGAAACAAGGCTGTGCCTTTCCTTTTCCTGAATCAGGTCCCGATGCACTTTGCCGAGTTCCGCTTTAATGAAGGCAGCAGCAGATCGCACGGCGGGAATCGCCTGCTCACAGATTTGCTTTAATTGTTTATGATCCATCCGGAATCGCTTCTGGCAGCAAAATTAGGATATACAATGAAGTAAATCCCTTATTATGAAATTATTGGGACAAGCATCAAATACAGTTAGGAAAATCTTTTCCCGCAGGAGCGTTCATTTAAATTAGATTCAATGGGTGCAACGGCCTCGGTGGCTCCCTTGAAAACACCTCCTTGTTATCAGACAAGCTCCTTTCTCAATCGCGCCACCGGAATATTTAACTGTTCCCTGTATTTTGCAATTGTTCGCCGTGCAATATTGTAACCCCGTTTTAGCAACATGTTTTTTAATTTTTCGTCGCTCAGGGGTTTACTCTTGCTTTCATTTGAAACAAGATCGGATAAGATCTTTTTAACTTCCAGAGTAGATACTTCATCCCCCTCTTCGGTCTGCATGGATTCCGAGAAAAAATCTTTCAGTCTTTTGGTTCCAAATTCTGTCTGGACAAACTTACTGTTCGCAACACGGGAAACAGTAGAAATGTCAAGGCCTGTTATTTCTGCAATGTCTTTCAGGATCATGGGTTTTATCTTCTTCTGAT
Source organism: uncultured Saprospiraceae bacterium (assembly GCA_964507535.1). Classification (GTDB taxonomy): domain Bacteria; phylum Bacteroidota; class Bacteroidia; order Chitinophagales; family Saprospiraceae; genus Vicinibacter. The sequence goes on along the minus strand of CAZDQG010000009.1, from coordinate 38,877 downwards.
CTCCAGTCTGGAAATATTCCTGTTGATATTGCATGATGGAATACATGGTCTTGTACAAGGTGTCCTGCCTTTGTTTAATGGCATCGATAAACCATTTTGCTCCTTCGATTTTTTGTTTTATGAACAGAATAGCTTCTTTATCCTTTTTAGTGGATACCCCTGCTTTCTTATTGTCTTTGTAACTCCGGAGCATGTCAAGATACTGATCGTTGATTCGTAAATCCGGAGCGTTGCGGCTGTTGAGTGATAACTCGAGAACCCCATCGCGGTTCACAATTGTGAAGTCCGGTACAATGATATGCCCGGCAACGCTATTCGTTTGCAATGGGTCTACATACCCGGAAGAAGGTTTGGGATTCAGCTTTAATATTTCATTGATAGCCACTTTCAGTTGTGACTCTGTAAGATTCAAAACCCGTTGCAATTTTGTATAGTGCTTTTTGGTAAATTCATCGAAATAGTTTTCGAGAATGAATTCCGTAAGCTTCAAAGTACGCAGTTGTGCTTTGTTTTGAGGGTTTTTTATTTTTGAACGGATTTGTATCAGCAGGCATTCCTGAAGCGAGCGAGCACCCACGCCGGGAGGGTCGAAGGATTGGATCCTGTTCAGAATGTTGAGGATTTCTTTTTCACTCGTCACGATATTTTGAGAAAACAAAAGGTCGTCAATGATTGCAGCGGGTTCCCTTCTTAAATATCCATCGTCGTCTATACTTCCAATAATCTGCAAGGCTATTTTGTAGTGGTCTTCTTCCCGCAATTTCAGCAAGCCTATTTGCCTCCGAAGATGATCGTGGAAGGTATTTTCTACGGCAATTGGCACAGAGCGTTGCTCTTCCTCGGGGATTCCATATTCATCTGTTTTGTATTTATAGGATGCGGTATCATCATCCATGTAATTGTTCAGATAATCATCAAAACTGTCACTTTGAAGCAGATCATCCTGGCTTTCTTGCTGATAGGGATCTTGTTCTCCGGAATCATATTCATCAAGGCTATCTTCACCCCGTTCCTCCTGATTGTGGGATTCAAACGATTCATCCTGGTCTGTTCCTTCCTCAAGGGCAGGGTTAGATTCCAATTCTTCCTGGATGCGCTGATCCAATACCGCAGTCGGAATCTGCAGCAACTTCATCAGCTGAATCTGTTGGGGGGATAATTTCTGAAGTAGACTTTGACTTAATTGTTGTTTAATCATACGGTTCTTAGCTTAAAACAAAGGGAAATGCCGGCAGGTTCTGGATCGGTCCGGAGTTTGAGATCTTTTGATAATTTTAGATTTCAGGTTCCGGAACCTTATCTTCGCCACACAGCAGGGCAAATGTAATTAAAATTCAATCATATTAAAATATTCTTTAATATATAATTTTATAACATGAAAAGCATTCCTTTAAGGATTGGAGCGGTCAGGGCTATAATGGAATCCAACAAAGTCGATGCCTACATCATTCCCACGGCAGATCCCCATCAAAGTGAATATGTACCGGACCATTGGTCTCACAGGAACTGGATATCCGGATTTACCGGCTCGGCTGGTACCGTGATTATTACTGCCAGTCATGCGGGTCTTTGGACCGATTCCAGGTATTTTTTGCAGGCGAATCAACAGCTCAAAGGAAGCAGGATTGCCCTGCACAAACTGAAAGTCCAGACCCAGGCAGAATATCTGGATTGGATATGTTCGCAACTGAAGCCGGGTCAGGTTGTAGGATGTGATTTCTGGTGTTTCTCCTACAGTCAGATCCAGATGTTTGATAAGATATTAACTGCAAAGGGATTGATATTAAAAGACACGGGGGATTTGGTTGGTCAGATTTGGGGAGATCGTCCGGGATTCAACGACGAAGTTATTTATGAACATGCTCCGAAATTGGCGGGAAGTACCCGTGAGGAAAAATTAAAGAAACTCAAAACTGAATTAAAAAACGCCGGTGCGGAATACATGCTGTTGTCCGCTTTGGACGAAATAGCCTACTTGCTGAATTTAAGGGGCAAGGACGTGCACTGCAATCCCGTTTTTGTTGCCTATCTCCTTGTCGGGCAGACCCGTTCCATATTATTCGTTCCGCAAGGTAAATTGCCCGATGAATTGCTTGAAAAGCTGGCAAAAGCACAGGTATACGTTGCATCTTATGAAGATATTCAAAGTACTTTAAGGCAGTTGGGCACAGGTTCCAAACTGATGGTGGACCCTGCGACCATAAATGCAAAACTTGCCCTTCAGCTGCAAGCTTCTCAGATGATACAGCAACCAAGCCCGGTCATGAAAATGAAAGCCATTAAGGGAAAGGTAGAAGCTGCACATATACGCGCTGCGATGGAAAAGGATGGAGTAGCACTCACGAAGGCATTCATGTGGTTGGAACTCTTGTTAAAAAAAGGAAAAACCTGCACAGAAAGAGATTTTGCCATGCAAATTGCTTTTTGCAGGGCACAGCAAAAAGGATATGTTGGTGAAAGTTTTGATGCGATCATCGGGTACAATGCCAATGGTGCGATCATCCATTACAAACCGGATGAAAAGAAATCAGCCCGAATTCGTCCCAAGGGTATTCTGCTGGTCGATTCCGGAGGACAATACAAGGACGGAACCACGGATATCACCCGGACTATTGCTTTAGCAAAGCCGACAGTAGAGATGAAGCAATATTATACGGCTGTATTAATGGGACATATCGCCCTGGCTGATGCAGTATTTCCTGAGGGGACGAAAGGGATTCAGCTCGATGTACTAGCCCGCCAATACTTGTGGAAACTCAGTGAAAATTATGCACATGGTACCGGGCATGGTGTCGGTTTTTTCATGAATGTCCATGAACCTCCACAGGGTTTTGTTTCGGTTTGGAATCAACGGGGCCAAACAGAAATGGTCGAAGGAATGCTTACTTCAAATGAGCCGGGGTATTATAAAGAAGCTGCATTTGGAATCCGGATTGAAAATTTGGTCCTCAACCGTGTCCATAGCAAAAGTCCGTCCGGCAAGTTCCTGAACTTCGAAACGGTGACCTTATTTCCAATTGACACCTCCCTGATTTATATGCCAATGATGAATAAGCAATCCGTACAGTGGTTAAATACTTATCACAAGGAAGTGTATAAAAGACTGGCTCCATATCTGAAGGCGGTTGAAAAGAGATGGTTAAAAGAGAAATGCAAGGCGATTTAAAGCAGTTTTTGCTGTTTTTCCGGATAAGAATTCATCTTCCGGTTTTGATTATTCACGATTTTTAAATTTACTTTGTGCCATTAAAGTTGAAACATGGAACTTAAAGAATTAAATAAGGGCAGTAAAGGAAGATGTTTTGTGTTCTTCCTGTTGTTCGTGTTCTTGTTTGTATTGCTTCTTGTATATATCTACAAAAAGAATTTCCAACTGGATTTCTAATTCCGGTTAGTCTTCCTCATTTTCAAAAAGCAATATTGCCGCAATTTCAAATTGACCTTCCTTGACATAGAGGTCGGCTGCTGAATTGTTCATAAGTGCTTTCGTCATCACCATAGCTTCTATTCCATTTTTTACCAATTGCACTTTTTTAAGTTCAGCTTTGTAGGCATCCGCCAGGGACATAATTTTTTTCCAGCCTTGCATAGTCGTGTTTTTAGATACCAACAAATTTATATATGTTTTTTTATTAATATGTAGATAAAAATAAAATATTTTTAGTAATTTCTATATTTTTCAGGGTTTACCCTGATTTTTTACACAATAATTGATAATTTTTTATACATATTATTATTTCTATAGTGTAAATTATTGTATGTTTTTTATTTCCCTTGACAGGCCACTTTTACCCTGGTTTCGTCGAAATGGTAAAACCGGCATTTTTAAAATTACCTGTCCCCTCTTACGGAACCCTCGAATGCTAAGCTAAAGGCTGCTCCAAATTCTTATGAAATCACGATATTTACCTATCTATTTGGTCTCAAATTCCAAAGTCATTTTATGAAATATCAGCGGATTCTTCTTTTCCTTGCCATTCTGGCTTGGTTCAATCATATTGAAGCGGAGCAATCTCCTTTATGGAAGGAGTATGTAAACTACAAACTGAAGGCTGCTTCGTATTCCCATTACGATATTGTTTCTCCGTGCACGACTGTAGCTGAAGAACCTCAGATAGGCTTACTTGTAAACAAGCTTACTTATTGGAACATTCAGGCATCCCAGATCAAGGAACTCCTGACATCCAGGCCTCAGACCTTTGGCTTTCAGATGCAGGATCCGGACGGAAATCCGATGACGCTTATGTTGGTACGCCAGGATATTTTTGGGCCTGATTCCCGCCTGTTGCGTTCAGATGGTTCAGTGCCTGTGGGCTTACATTCTGATGGATTATTTTACAGGGGTGTGGTGGCAGAGTTTCCGGGCTCCCTGGCAGCATTGAGTTTCTTTCCGGATGAAATTGCAGGCGTGATTTCCCTTCCACATACGGGCAACCTTGTTTTTGGAAAAATCGAAGGGCGTACCCAGGAATCCAACGGGAGCCTGACGCATGTGTTGTATGCAGACAAGGACCTGCTTCAAAAACCGGAATTTCATTGCGGAGCCTTGGATGAAGCTCCTGTGGCTGCGATTGCTCCCGATACTATTTATTCCAATCGATGCAAGACCTTAAAGCTTTTTCTGGAATGCGATTATAAATTATACCAGGACAAGAACCGGAGTGTAAACAATGTAAAAAATTACATAACTGGATTGTTTAATGTGGTCAAGACACTGTACTATAATGAAGAAATAAACATCGACATTTCAGATATCATGGTCTGGACAACCCAGGATCCATTTTTACATACTGATCTGGCGTCCATTATTTACCAGTACTCCGGATACAGGCAAAATAATTTCACGGGAAACCTTGCCCAACTTGTTACTACCTATGCACCCCAGCAACAAGGCGGGATTGCATTTCTGGGAACCCTGTGTCAGCCGTATAATGGTCAGTCCGGGCCCCATTCCTTTGCGTATATTTATAACACCTACAGCCAACTTCCTACGTATTCCTGGAGTGTGGAAGTCATGACACACGAATTGGGACACAATCTGGGTTCACCACATACACATGCTTGTTTTTGGGGACCTACAAGGAATCAAGCATTGGATAACTGTCAGCCACCGGAAAACAATGCATGCGCAAATGGGCCTGCGCCAAGCAATGGAGGAACGATTATGAGCTATTGTCACTTAACAGGATATGGCATCAATTTCAGCAATGGATTTGGACAAGAGCCTGGAGACCTCATACGAAATCAGGTTCAGCTTCGTTCCTGTGTGGGTAGCGCATTTACGCCTACGGTGAGTGCCAACATTTCCGGTCCCTATGTTGAGGGCGATGTGATACGGCTTAAGGCACGTCCTTCAAGCAGTACCTACCAGTATAATTGGTTTCATTACGACTATTTGATGCCCAATGCGAAGGACTCCAGTTTGACCATAAACTACAGTGGTATCTATAAGGCTGCTATTTCGGACCGGTGCACAGAATATGCGGATCCTGACACGATTCAGGTTTCTGATTTTTTAGTGAATCTGGGATGTCCACTAATCCCTGGCAAAAGGGATTCCGCTTATGTAAGTTTTACTATGAATGCAGATCAGGGGACTACAAAAGACAGCCTCATGGTTCCTGACAGCATTTTTAAAATGGTGCCTGCCTGGGGAAAAGATGTACTTACCGAATTGCAAATCACCATCCAGCCTCAAGGTACTTCCTGGACCAGAGATGTAAGCATGTCCTATGTGGGCCCAGCCGGAACAAGTATTTACAATTCAAAATACAACCCGAACGGTTCAGAACCCGCCCAGTTCGCGGGTGTAAAATCCTATAAGCGCATTTTAGGAAGATTTGATCCAAAAGGAGTATGGCAATTCACAACCAATGACAGTAAATTTGACAATGGCATCGATGCCCGGGTCCGCATCGCCATTGTGGTCAGCTGGAGGGCTGAAGATTCCGTCGCCTCTTGCGATCTGGCGCTTTGCGAAGGGGATAGTCGCAGTTTTGATGCAGGAATCCGGAATGCACGTTATAAATGGTCTACAGGGGATACAACCCGCACGGTAACAGTTCGCACGCCCGGAGACCTGAGCGTCGAGGTTACAAGGGGATCCAGGAAAAGCAGCCACCTGGTACGTCTATTCCATTATCCTACCCACTATCAACAACAGCTTTCTATTTGCAAAGGGGATAGTCTGCGTATCGGCAGCAAGCAATACAAGGAATCAGGAACCTACACAGATACCCTGCAATCTGTTTACGGATGCGACAGTATTCTGACGACGGAGCTGACCTTGCTGGAAAAGCCGCGCACATATGAAGTACGCCCATTATGTTTTGCGGATACTTTTAATGGATTTCCATTTCTAAAGGATTCCCTGTTGCGCTTTGTGTATACAGCAGCGAACGGATGCGACAGTATTCACGAGGTGCAAATTCGCGTCAATCCCCCACTTTCAATACAAAGCTTTGCAACACCCGCATGTCCTGAAACCGGTGGAACCCTGGATGCAATAGCCTCGGGCGGTTCTTCGTCCATCTACCGCTATGAATGGTCCAACGGCCTGAGCGGATCGCATCTTGAAGGCCAGCCCTCGGGAACATATACAGTAGTTGTGACCGATTCCCTGGGCTGTAAGCTTGCGTCTCAAGTTGAATTAAAAAATCTCGATGCGGTGCGCATTGCTCCTTTGATTTTTGATGTGGACTGTTTTGGGGATACAAATGGAAGAATCTTTCTTGATTTTATTTCCGGACGTGCGCCATTCTCTGTATTGTGGTCTAACGGTGCTACCTCCAAAGATATATTGCAGATTCCCGCCGGGATATATACTGCTTTTATTACGGATGCTAACGGTTGTAAGCTTGTGGCTCCATTAGAACTGCGTTCCCCCGAGTTATTGCTGGTACAGGTTGATGTCACCGGAAGTATATCCAATGATGGTACCGCGAAAGCCAGTGTATCTGGGGGTACATCGCCGTATACGTTTCTTTGGAGTACCGGTGACCGATCCCAAAACATTTCCGGACTGGCACCAGGTACATATAAAGTCTGGATTGATGACAGCAAAGGCTGCAAGGCAAGTACAGAATTTTACATACAACAACTAACAAATGTTCATAATCCTTCTGAAGGCGGTCTGCGCATTTTTCCAAATCCCGTTGATGAAGTTTTGCAGCTTAATCTGAATACACCTCATAATGAGAAAAACTGGAGTGCACATGTGCTTACGATGGATGGGCGTCATCTGTTGCAATGGCCACTTTTAGCAGGATCTAATCAGATTCCTGTATATGACTGGAGTCAGGGGATGTATCTAATCGAGATACGAAGTGAAGGTATAATAGTGGAACGGTACCGGATTTTAAAGTCAAATAAATAAGCATGCCCATAAGCGGCGTCTAACAAAGTGTTTTAAAAAAAATTAGTGTACCGAATCAGGATGTAACGATTATGTTGCTTTTGTAAAGGAAGCAGCTCAATCATGTTTACTTCATTTTATTCTTTTAATTCAAATATGGATATCCAGCTTAAGGCGTTTTTGGAAGAACAGGTAGATGTATACAACCGGCCCGGGTTTATAGAGGAGGATCCTATTTCCATTCCTCACCGTTTTAAGAAAATACAGGATATAGAAATTGTGGCTTTGTGGACAGCGTTGATAGCATGGGGACAGCGCAAGACCATACTTAAAAATGCTTCCCAACTTGTGGAATGGATGGATTACAATCCACATCAATTTATAGTACAGCATCAGGAAAAAGATCGTCAGCGATTTGAAACCTTTGTACACCGCACGTTCAATGCAGAAGATGCATTTGTCTTTTTGGAGTACTTCCAGAATTATTACCGGGAGAAAGCTTCCCTTGAAGATGCATTTGCCGATGGAATGGGGCCGGAAGATCCGCATGTAGGACCAGCGCTGGTTCATTTTAAAGCTGATTTTAAAAGCAGGGTACCCTACGCCGGGCGGACATTGAGACATATTGCCTCACCTGAAACAGGATCCCGGTGCAAGCGATTGCTCATGTTTCTGAGATGGATGGTTCGCAAGGATGATCGCGGGGTGGATTTTGGAATCTGGAAACGCATAAAACCTTCTCAACTATTATTGCCTTTGGATGTTCATGTGGAAACAAGTTCGCGAAAATTGGGTTTATTAAAAAGAACGCAATCCGATTGGAAGGCAGTACTGGAATTGAGTGCCCAATGTGCCCGTTTAGATCCTGAAGATCCGTGCCGTTATGATTTTGCATTATTCGGAATCGGAATTTCAGCCAAATCTAGGAATTTTAACATTTAACTACGAATTTGTTCGTAGAAAATAATATACCTTTGAAAGTCGATTTCTATAGTAAACCTCAATAATTCAAATAAAATTAAATCTATGCGTACTTTTTTTCAACTGATTTTGATCGCGTTCATTTTGACACCAGGCTTTTCGATAGCACAGAAGGTGAATAAAGCAGCCAAAACCGTACAAGCTGAAAAGGCTGTGAATTATAACGAGCTTCCTCCCGGAGTTTCGAAAGGGGCGAGTGTGGAAGGTATCACGGAATATTTTCTTCAAAACGGCCTTCAGGTGTTGTTGTACCCGGATAATTCGAAACAGACCATTACAGTCAACATTACTTATAAAGTGGGATCACGCCATGAAGGTTATGGAGAGACGGGTATGGCCCACTTACTTGAGCACATGGTTTTTAAAGGAACACCAAGGCATCCCAACATTCCAAATGAATTGAGCAAGCACGGAGCGAGACCGAATGGTACTACCTGGTATGACCGTACGAATTATTTTGAAACCTTCAGTTCTTCTGATGAAAATCTACGTTGGGCATTGGATCTGGAGGCGGACCGTATGGTGAATTCATATGTTGCCAAAAAGGATCTCGACAAGGAAATGACAGTAGTACGCAATGAATTTGAAATGGGTGAAAACGATCCGGGAAGCATCTTGATGGAGCGCGTTCTTTCCACAGCATATTTATGGCACAACTATGGCAAATCGACGATAGGAGCCCGTGCAGACATTGAAAATGTACCGATAGAAAGACTGCAGGGGTTTTATCGCAAATACTATCAACCAGACAATGCAGTATTGATGGTGGCTGGCAAAATTGATGAAAAGAAAACCATTTGGTTGGTTCATGAATATTTTTCAAAAATTCCAAAACCTGCACGGGAATTGATACCTACATACACCGTGGAGCCGACTCAGGATGGCGAACGTCATGTTAGTTTAAAGAGGGTAGGGGATGTTCAGGCATTGGCCTGTTTATATCATATTCCTCCGGGATCGCATCCTGATGCTGCAGCTGTAGATATCCTTACGGATATTATGACCATGCAACCTTCAGGAAGGCTGTACAAAGCCCTCATAGAAACAAAAAAAGCTTCCAGTCAATACGGCTATTGTGCAACACTTAAGGAACCCGGCTTTGTCTATTTTGGTGCACAGGTACGAAAGGAAAATGATTTGGAAGAAGTCAAGAACATCATGATGCAAACACTCGATGACATTGCGAAAAATCCACCGACAAAGGAAGAAGTGGATCGTGCCAAAAACAAGCAGATTAAGGATTTTGAGTTGAGCATGCGGAATACAGAATACGTTGGGAGGTCCATTAGTGAGTTTATTGGTATGGGAGACTGGCGGCTGGGTTTCATCTACCGTGACAATATTAAAAAAGTCACACCGGAGGACGTTCAGAGGGTTGCATTGCGGTATTTTAAACCTGCTAACCGGACAACAGGAGTGTTTATTCCGGAGGCAAAACCAGATCGTGCAGATATTCCGGCTGCTCCAGATATCGCAGCCCTGGTAAAAAATTATAAAGGAGATTCAAACATCGCTCAGGGCGAAGCATTCGATCCTTCTTGTTCAAATATTGAAAGCAGAACCCAAAGAGGGCAGCTCAATAATGGAATGAAATATGCTTTCTTGCCAAAAACTACCAAGGGAAATGTTGTACAGGCAAATATCAATCTCAAATTAGGGGATATCCATAGTTTACAGAACAAAGCTACCATCAGTTCATTTACAGCCGGGATGCTGGATAAGGGAACTGCTACCATGACGCGTCAGCAAATCAAAGATGAATTTGACAAACTTAAAGCAAGGGTAGGGTTTTCCGGATCTGGACAGAATGTCAATGTATCCATCCAAACTACCAGAGAAAATTTAACTGCCTGTTTAAAAATCGTTGCTGACATATTGAAAAATGCCGGATTCAATGAAAAGGATTTTGAAGAAATGCGCAATCAAAAATTGGCTGCTGTTGAAGAACAGAAATCCGATCCCAACGCTTTGGTGGGAATAGCCATGAACAAGCATTTAAATCCATTTCCGAAAGAGGATGTCAGATACCCTGAAGGAATTGAAGAACAATTGGAATCTATAAAAGGCGTAAAACTTGAAGACTGCAAGCAATTCCACAAAGAGTTTTACGGTGCAAACAATGGGAACGTTTCTATTGTAGGTGATTTTGATGAAAAGGAGACAAAAAACCTGCTTAACGCAGAGTTGGGTTCCTGGAACAGCCAGCGTCCTTATGCAAGGTTGGAAGATCCATTTATGGAAGTTTCTGTTGTAAATCAAAACATTGAAACGCCTGATAAAGCGAATGCCATGTTTCTTGCAGGCATGAATCTCAAACTCCGCGATGACGACCCTGATTATCCTGCATTGGTATTGGGTAATTACATTCTTGGTGGTGGTTTTCTGAACAGTCGTTTGGCTACACGCATTCGTCAAAAGGAAGGAATTTCTTATGGTGTAGGATCGCAGATATTTGCAGATGCCGAAGATCAAAATGGAGGATTTATGGCGTATGCTATTTATGCACCTGAAAATCGCGATAAACTTGAAGCAGCCTTCAGGGAAGAAATCGAGCGCATGGTTAAGGAAGGATTCACGGAGCAGGAAGTTACAGATGCCAAATCAGGATTACTGCAGTCGCGCAAAGTAAACCGTTCGCAGGACAATTCTCTTGCCGGAGCCCTCAACGGGATGCTCCCAATCGGCAGAACTTTTCAATTCACGGAAATGATGGAAAATAAAATTCAGGCGCTGACTCCTGAACAAATTCACAACGCGATAAAGAAGTATATTGATGTAAACAAGATCAGTTATTTCAAAGGTGGCGATTTTGCAAATAAGCTTAAGAAGCCATAACATTATAACTGCCTTTAGCTTAATAAGCTTTACGGCATTTCTACGAAAAATTCAGGAGGCATGGTTTATTTTCCATGCCTCTTTTTTTAGAACTTAATACCTATTGTCTGTGTGGCAGTACGGGTGTCTATCTGAATATGTATATCCAATTTAGGTGGGCTCCACGTACTCCAAGGTAATTACTAACAATTGTTAGAATTCAGGGTTCTCCGTATACATTTTACAATGAGGTCCTGGATTCATTTCCGAGTGAACTCTTAGCAAAGGACTTATGTATTGCGGTTTCTAAATCCAAGAAATTAATACTATATTTGGAAACAGGCTATGTATTAAAAATGCCTGACAATCTTGTAATTCAAATGAACTGGAAGGTTCGATGCGCATGAAATTTTATAAGTACCCGCTACCGGTTTTATATGAATACCTGCAATCGGGCTCTGAAGGTTTGGATACCACATCCGCTTTTGAACGGCTGAAAAAGTTTGGACATAATGAGCTTGAAGAAAAAAAGAAAATCCCATTGTGGATTTTGTTTTTATCTCAGTTTAAGGATTTTATGATCCTTGTTTTGATTGCGGTGGTCATCCTTTCAGGACTTTTGGGGGAGTTTGTAGAAGCCTTGATTATTCTGTTGATCATTTTTTTAAATGCGAGCCTGGGATTTGCACAAGAGTATCGTGCAGGTAAAGCGATGGACGCACTCAAGCGTATGAGTCAGGCACAGACGCAGGTTCATCGCGATGGCCAGGTCAAGTTAGTTTCTTCCAGGGAGCTCGTTCCAGGCGATGTTGTCCTGCTTGAAGCTGGAAATTTGATTCCTGCGGATATCCGTCTTTTGGAATGTTACGGTTTCCGCGTAGATGAGTCTTCCCTGACAGGGGAATCCATGCCTGTCGACAAGAGTAATTCTGTTTTATCCGGGGATGGGATTGCTCCAGGCGATCAGGTAAATATGGCATTTAAAGGGACCCTCGCTACCAACGGGCGTGCAAAAGGAATGGTCGTTACCACCGGTATGAATACGGAATTGGGAAGAATTGCAGGATTGCTGCAGGAAAAAGAAGCATTAACCCCTTTGCAGCAGCGCATGGCGCAGTTTGGCAAAAACCTTTCCAACATTATACTACTTATTTGCCTCATCTTATTTATTACAGGTTTATTGAGGGGCGAAGAACCCTTCCGTATACTACTACTTTCTGTTAGTCTTGCTGTAGCAGCAATTCCAGAAGCGCTTCCTGCATTAATCACAGTTGCATTATCACGAGGTGCCTCCCGGCTTGCAAAAAAGAATGCTCTTGTCCGCAAGTTACCTGCAGTGGAGACTCTTGGGTCGGTCAGCTACATATGTAGCGATAAAACAGGAACGCTTACGCAAAATAAAATGCGCGTTGTAGAACTGCATGCATGCCAGGTTCCTGAACTTGAGTCGAATTGGTCCTTATTGCAGATGGGAATGGCACTCAACCACGATATCAGATTTGATGACCAGAAGATTCCTTTTGGTGAGTCAACAGAGCGGGCATTGGTCGAGCAAGTCCTTTCGGATCAAACATTCGAAGCTCTTCACGAGCTTATGGAAAAATACAAGCGGGTGGCTGAACTTCCATTTGATTCCGATCGACGATGTATGACCACCATCCATCATTTAGGTTCCCGCTTTTTAGTGATTACAAAAGGAGCAAGCGAGGCCATTGCAAGCATTCTTGAGGATGAGATGGAAGTTGAAAAACTACAAACCATGGCAGAATCCTGGGCAATAAAGGGCATGCGGGTCATTGCTTTCTCCTATCGGATTGTGGAATTCTTGCCTCAGCCATTTACCTACGAATCAGTAGAATGCAAAATGCATTTTGCAGGACTTGCAGGCTTAATTGATCCGCCGCGTGAAGAAGTAAAGGGAGCCATTCAAGAATGTAAAGCAGCAGGTATAACGCCGGTTATGATAACAGGAGATCATCCTTTAACAGCTAAGGCGATTGCAAAAGAGATTGGAATACTTGATGAGAAGGGGCTTATCATTACGGGTGCTGAACTGGAAATTTTAGATGAACAACGTTTTCTTGGAATGGTAGAAGAGACGCAAGTATATGCCCGTGTCTCGCCGGAACAAAAGTTACGTATTGTGAAAACACTTCAACGTTCAGGTCATTTTGTGGCGATGACAGGTGATGGAGTCAATGACGCACCTTCATTAAGGATTGCGAATATTGGAGTTGCTATGGGAATAAGCGGCACAGATGTAAGTAAGGAAGCTGCGCATCTCATATTATTGGATGATCATTTCGAGACTATAGTAAAAGCAGTCCGGGAGGGACGACGCATATTCGATAACATCCGGAAGTTTGTCAAGTATATCATGACATGCAACGGAGCTGAAATCTGGACCATTTTCCTGGCACCATTGCTTGGAATGCCTGTGCCTTTGCTTCCTATTCATTTACTTTGGATAAACTTAGTTACGGATGGTTTGCCTGCCTTAAGTCTTGCCAGTGAACGCGCTGAATCTGATGTGATGATTAGGCCCCCAAGAAAGGAAACCGAGAGCCTTTTTTCAGAAGGTGTAGGTTACCATATTTTATGGGTTGGTTTGCTGATGGCCGGAGTTACATTGGGGACTCAAGCCTGGTCCGTTATACATTGCCCGCAGCACTGGCAAACCATGGTATTCACGGTATTGTCCCTTTCACAACTTGGTCATGTGCTTGCCGTGAGAAGTGAACGCAGCTTTCTGTACAGACAGGGATTATTTTCCAATCTTCCTCTAATATCTGCTGTCGGGTTTACTTTTATTTTACAAATGGCTGTAATCTATATTCCCAATTTGAATACTTTGTTTAAAACGCATTCACTTGAGCTGGAGGAATTGTTATTCTGTATCGCAATGTCTGTTATTGTTTTTCACGCAGTGGAACTTGAAAAATGGATCAAGCTTCAAATTATTCAAAGGAGGAAGAATAGGGTTTATAACTAATGTACGTTCGTACCTATTTCAAAAGGCAAAGGAGTTATAACGAGTAATTCAACGCGCAAGGCCTAATATTCTACTGAGATATTAGCTAAGGTGCTGATTTTAGAGCTCCTACGCTTAATGTAGTTCAAACGGAGCAGTTTTTTGATATCTATGAAAGCAATGATCCCATGTACTATTCACTTTGGTTGCAAGCAAATGGAACTACAATCTATTTAGCAAAATTCCTATTGAAAATCTGAATTACCAGGATTGCGAGCTGATAGTACCTGATCATTGCAATAGCCAAAGAGCTAATGTGCAGGCCTTCCTTATCAATACACAATTTCGTGTTCAAACGAATCCGGATGTTGATTGTAAAGTTTCCAATACAATTCCGAAATGGATGCAGGATTGTACTTTGGATCAGAAGTTTGCACCTGGCCGCAAACGGTTACTTGTGCTACATGGACTTGTGTGCCTTCAGCTCTTTTGACCAGTGCTTGTACGAGATTTCGCATTCCGGCTTTGCCAATACTCAGCGCGGTCCAACGTGGATCACCCTGCAAGGCTGTACCGCCACCGGTAAAAAACAACTTGCCACGTTTATTTCCAAGCATTTGGGGTAACACATTTTTTGCGGTATTGAAAGCACCACCTGTGCAGATTTCAAAACAATCCAGAATGGATGACCATTCCAATTCCAGCACATCTTTTACAACAATGGCAGAAGGATTGAAAATCACCAAATCCGGGAATCCATATTCCTTTTTAAGCCCATCGAGAGCCTCATCCAGCTGCTTCTTGTTGCGTACATCTGCCACTCTGAAATCTGAGCTTATTTTTTTATTTTCGAGTTCCCGGCAAAATCCAGTCAGCTTTTCAGGATTTCTGCCGATCAATCCTATGCGGAATCCTTCCCGGCCAAAACGTTGAGCAAGGCCCATACTGATTCCGGGACCTGCACCAATAATTATTGCAAAAGGCTGATTCATGATCTTTACATCTGGTTGTATAATAGCAATACAGAGGGTACAATGCCAACGATTGTTAGCATAAACTTGAAGTCAAGTGAATGTTTGCGTTCAACAATTTTGAAACAGGGCAATTCAATTTTGCATCCTGTGCGCATGTATTGAATAGTTCTTCGGTAATACCCGGAACGGTAGCTTCTGTCACCAGATATACATCCGTTATGGTTCCTTTATCCAGGATGACTTCCGCTTTGGTTTTTATAGCATCTGGGACAAATCCGGCAGCGTTTAAAACAAATGCAAGTTTCATTGAAAAACAAGCGGCATGTGCTGCACCAATAAGTTCTTCCGGATTTGTTTCTGTACCTTGTTCAAAACGGGAGATGTAATTATATGGAGTCTCATTAAGTATTCCGCTTTGGGTGCTTAGAGATCCTTTTCCTTCCTTTCCGGTACCGTTCCAAACGGCTTGTGCACTGCGTTTTATTGACATAAGTTTGTTATTTATATTTTAAAATCGCATCCCTTTATTAATGGATTTAAAGAGATGGTAATGGGAACTATGCATTAACAAATGGAGATCCGGAAGGTTTTACCGAATTTGAAAGCAAGAGTACTTTTTAAAATAAGGGATTTGCTATGGCTAAAAACTATTGCTTATCGATCCGCAATTCCTGGACAAGCCATTTTCCGCGTTGGGCTTCAGAGTACACATAAATGCGAAATTTTTTTCCATTCTGTGTTTCCATGCTGGCAATTGAAAAACTGGAGTCATCTCCTTTAGAACTTCCCTTATGCATGGGGGTAATGCTTTTCGGTACATTGCGGTCTAAGAATGCATTCAGGGCTTTGATTACGACCTGTTTTTCTGCTACCGCTATTTGATCGTTAAAGCAATATTGGACGCTCTGGTCCATCATTTCTGATAAGCCATTCATGTCCATTTTTCGAAGAGACTCAAAAAACAGGTTAAGGTTCTGGGAATGCAATCCTGAACCGAGAATAAACAGAAAAAATATAAGAGCGATTCTCATTTTAATAATGCATACAAAATAACATCAAAAGGTGTTCCCGTTAAGGCTTAAAGTTAGGTTAAAATTAAGGAATACTTTGAAATGGGTGACCAAATGTTTGTGTCAGTATTCTACATTTTAAGCAACTTTGCCGCGCAAAACGCTGTTTTTAAAAGATGTATCAACGTGCAATATTGCTCATTCTGGATGGATGGGGCATAGGACAGGTTCCCAAAGCCGATGCTATTTTCCAGGCCGAGACTCCTTTTTTTGATTCACTTATGAAGGATTACCCAAACAGCCGTCTGGTTACCCATGGTATGGCGGTAGGTCTTCCCGAAGGGCAAATGGGAAATTCAGAGGTTGGACATTTGAATCTTGGTGCTGGGAGGATTGTCTACCAGGACTTTACGCGGATCGAAAAAGCCATTTCAGAAGGCCTCCTTTTGCGCAATGACGAACTCCAAAAACTAACTGCATACTGTACCGGAAAAGAGCGTCCTTGTCATCTCATTGGTTTGGTTTCAGATGGTGGTGTACACAGCCATATCCGTCATTTGGAAGCATTGGTGGAAACACTGGAAGCAAAGGGTTTGGAACGGATTTATATCCACGTTATTACGGATGGTCGCGATACGGATCCACACAGTGGTCGCGGGTACATTACCCGATTAGAGGAATTTTTAAGGGGACGAAAAGCAAAAATTGCAAGTATCATAGGACGCTATTATGCAATGGACCGCGATCAGCGTTGGGAACGGATTCAAAAAGCCTATGATTTGATGACCAAAGGGGTCGGACTTCATGTGGACAGGGCTGCAGATGCAATTGAAGACAGTTACGCTAAAGGAATTACCGATGAATTTATAGAAGCCTATAAAATTGGAGAGCCCTCTTCCGGGTGCATTCTGGAATCAGATGCCGTCATATGTTTTAATTTTAGAACGGACCGGCTTCGCCAGCTCACGAGGGTGCTCACTCAGGAGTCCCATGCAGGGATGAGTCCGATGCCATTGTATTATATGACCATGACCCGTTATGATGCCAAATTTCAAAACGTCCGCGTACTGTTTGAAAATCAGGATTTGAAAAATACACTTGGTGAATGTCTTTCGAGGTATGGCTTGAGTCAATTGCGCATAGCAGAAACGGAAAAATATCCCCATGTGAGCTTTTTCTTTTCAGGAGGCCGTGAAAAGCCATTTTCAGGGGAGCGGCGGATTCTCATTCCTTCCCCTAAAGTAGCTACCTACGACTTGCAGCCTGAGATGAGCGCCAGGGAGCTTACGGATGCTGTTCTCAAGGATATAGAAGAGCAAAGTCCTGATTTTATCTGTCTTAATTTTGCAAATACCGATATGGTGGGACATACGGGTGTATTTAATGCAGTCATGAGGGCTGCAGAGACGGTGGATCAATGCATTGAGCAAATCGTTAAGCGTGGTCTTGAAAAGAATTATGCATTTATCATTCTGGCAGATCACGGCAATGGCGATTACATGATCAATGAGGATGGAAGCCCAAACACTGCACATTCTATGAACCCGGTACCTTGTCTGCTGGTTGCAAAGGATCTCGTCTGGAAGATGCAGGATGGCAAGCTTGCAGATGTGGCTCCCACCATATTGCAACTTCTTTCCTTGCCGGTTCCGGTGGAAATGGATGGCAACTCGCTGCTTACAAAAATGAATGATGTATGAAAACGGAGGAATTCTCAGTGGCAATAGATGGATTGAATCGTTTAGGGTATCTGGATTTGGATATTGATCCGGAGCTAGACCTTTTTGAAGAAATCCGGAAATTGAAAAAAGAAAAAAACGCAGTTGTACTTGCTCATTACTACCAGGAACCGGATATCCAGGACATAGCTGATTTCGTAGGGGACAGCCTGCAATTGTCGCAGCAGGCAGCTCAAACGCCTGCATCTATGATCGCATTTGCTGGAGTTCATTTCATGGCAGAAACGGCTAAAATCCTTTCTCCACAAAAGAAAGTTGTTTTGCCTGATTTAAAAGCCGGATGTTCTTTGTCGGACTCCTGTCCGGCCCATTTGTTTAAGAAATTCAAAGAGCGTTATCCCGATCATGTGGTGGTCAGTTATGTGAACTGTACCGCAGAGCTAAAGGCACTTACAGATATATGTTGTACTTCGTCCAATGCCGTGCATGTCGTGAATTCAATACCAAAAGACAAAGGAATTATTTTCGCTCCAGATAAAAATCTTGCTGCCTATATTGAAAAAGTTACGGGCCGGAAAATGATTAAATGGGATGGGGCTTGCATGGTTCATGAAATTTTTTCCAGAGAGAAAATAACCAAGTTAAAAATAAAACATCCGGAAGCCAAGATAATTGCCCACCCTGAATGTGAAGAACAAGTGTTAGTAATGGCAGATTATATTGGTTCAACGAGTGGACTTTTAAAATTTGTTCAAACGGATTCTGCCATGGAATTTATTGTTGCCACAGAGAGCGGAATACTTCACCAAATGGAACTGAAATGTCCTGAAAAGACCTTCATTCCTGCACCTCCCAACAATGCATGCGCCTGCAATGAATGTCCGCATATGAAGCGCAATACCCTGGAAAAACTTTATCTGTGCATGAAATATGAATTGCCGGAAGTACAAATTCCAGAACCTATTTTACAGCAGGCCCGTGCCAGCATAGACCGCATGTTGGAAATTTCTGCCAGGGCAGGCTTAAAATAAGAATTGCATTTTTGCGTTAGCATATATCATCCTCGAATATGGATATGAAATCATGGATCTTCAGTGTACTTCTTCTTGCCACGTCGGCGGAAGCATTTACACAGAAAGGCTTAGAAATGGGAGGCTGGATTGGTGCTGCGCACTATTTTGGCGATTTGAATAATTTGTACCGGCTGAATGAACCTGGTCTTGCATTCGGTTTGACAGGAAGGTATAATTTTGACAGCCGCATTTCTGCAAGGCTTCAACTGAATTACCTGAGGATAGGCGGAACAGATGCCCTTTCACGCAATGCTTTTGACTTGAGGCGCAACCTTAATTTTTACTCAAACCTGATTGAAATAGCACCA
Source organism: uncultured Saprospiraceae bacterium (assembly GCA_964507535.1). Lineage (GTDB taxonomy): Bacteria > Bacteroidota > Bacteroidia > Chitinophagales > Saprospiraceae > Vicinibacter. The sequence continues at coordinate 19,713 of CAZDQG010000009.1, read as the reverse complement.
GTTATAGAATTCAATTTTTTTCCGCTGAAGCATGGATCTAAAGAAGATTTCATAACACCATACATGTATGCGGGAATTTCTGTTTTTCATTTTAATCCAAAGACAGACTTTAATGGGGAGGCCGTTTCATTGCGAGAACTTGGTACAGAAGGGCAATTGCCTGGACAGGAATACAATGAGATCAGCAGTGCCTGGCTGATTGGCGGAGGTTTGAAGCTCGATCTTAGTTATTCATGGAGTTTAAACTTTGACCTTGGCTACCGTGCAACCAAAACGGATTACCTCGATGATGTAAGTGGATTTTATCCGGATTACACGGAATTATTGATCAACCGTGGTGATTTGGCGGTTCAGCTCTCTGACCGTTCCGTTGCAGACGATGATTTTCCAAAAATTGGAACTCCCGGAACCCAGCGTGGAGATCACAAAGATCATGATGCATATATAAGTTTTGGGCTTAACCTTATTTATTACTTTGGGAAATTGCGTTGTCCCGATATATCTTATCCGGGCAGGTAAGGCAGCTTCTTGTTTTTAAAATCGATGACATGACATGTATCACGACATGTCATTTCGGGGTTTCCAGAATCTTTCTTAATGAGGCTAATGCAGTCTTTCAAAAAACGGATTGTCAGATATTTATTTGAATCTGAATACATTGTGTTAAAATAATTAGGCAGCATTGAACCAGATCTTGATTCCAGATGCTCGACTGCCGAAGAAATCTAGCCCATAAGACACATGACATGTCTTAAGACATGTCATGTGTCTTATGGAGGAAGCTCTTCTTCTCTGAAAATCACTATGACAAATTCACTACTTTAGCCTCTCAATTTTATAGTATGTCTTCACCCCTTCTCGAACTTAAAAATGTAATGAAGGAATATGCTCAGGTAAAAGCTGTAAATAATGTTAGCTTTTCTGTTCCTTCCTCATGTGTTGTTGGATTACTTGGGCCAAATGGTGCTGGTAAAACCAGTTTAATTCGCATCATAACGGGAATTACCCAGGCCGACTCCGGGGAGGTCATTCTCAACGGCAATGATATATATAAAACAAAAGATCCTTCCATTGGCTATATGCCTGAAGAGCGAGGTTTGTATAAGAAAATGAAAGTTGGGGAGCAGCTGGTATACCTATGCAGATTGCGTGGATTGAAAAAAGAAGATGCAGAGCGCAATGTGATTGGTTGGATGAAAAAATTTCAAATTGAATCCTGGTGGAACAAAAAAGTTGAAGAACTTTCCAAAGGGATGTCTCAAAAGATACAGTTTATTGCTACGGTGAGTCATAATCCCAAATTGATCATCTTAGATGAACCTTTTTCTGGTCTGGATCCAATCAATACAAACCTTATCAAGGAGGAAATCATCAGACTTAAAAATGAAGGAGCCAGTATTTTGTTCTCAACACACCGGATGGAACAGGTGGAAGAAATGTGTGAAGAAATTGTGTTGATAAACAAAGGGACAGTTGTGCTTAGCGGAGAAGTACAGGAACTTCGCAATCGATTTAAAGAACATGTGTTCGAATTGCAAACAGACAATGATTGTCCGGAATCCTATTTCGGTAGTTTTGAGGTGCAAAGTGAAGGGCCCCGACATTTCTATGTTCGCTTGAAAACAGGACAAACAAAAAATGCCTTACTCAAGCAATTGATTGACCAGGAAGTAGGCATACATTCATTCAATGAATTATTGCCTACGTTCAATGAAATATTTATCAAAACAGTAAACGAGACGAGCCATGAGTAAATTAGGACTGATCATACAAAGAGAGTATCTGACCAAAGTACGCAATAAGAATTTTATTCTGACAACCTTGCTGACACCTCTGGGATTTTTGGTACTGTTTATTGTTATTGGTGTGATCTTTAGTTATGAAGGGTCAAAAACATACCGGATTGCAGTTCAGGATCAAAGTGGCATGAACATTACCTTACCGGATTCATCAAAAAAGTTTTTGTTTCACAAAAGTTCAGAGTCAATAGACAGTTTAAAAGCGCAATACAGAAGGCAGGAATGGGAAGGCATTTTGGTCTTGCCCAAATTTGCCGGAGAAGATGTAAAGGCATATACCGTATTTTATTATTCGGATAAACCGATTGATATTGAACTGGAATCCCAATTGGAAAAATATCTTTCTGATGGCATACGTGATTATAAAATCCAGTTGATGTCACTGGATAAATCGCGGTTGGATAAATTAAAAACAGATGTTAGCATTGACCCTGAACCTGTTTCCGATCAGGAAAAAGACCGTTCAGCATATACCGGTAAAATTGCAACAGCTCTTGGAGGGGCGATGGGATATGTTATTTTTTTTATTATCTTTTTGTATGGAGCTTCCGTGATGCGTTCCGTAGCCGATGAAAAAATGAACAGGGTAGTGGAAGTCATCATTTCGTCTGCAAAACCAGTGGATCTTATGCTAGGTAAGGTTATTGGTGTCGGCCTGGTGGGGCTTACACAAATACTCATTTGGCTTATACTCATTCCGGTTATTTATTTTGTCGGGATGTCTATTGCCGGAGTCGATGTGCAGCAATTGCAGGAAGCCAGCAGACCCATGGCGCAGCAAGCTCCGGTGGATCCCGATGAACTTGCTGTAATTATTCGGGAACTTGCGGCACTCAACTGGTTTAAAATAGCGTTTTTGTTTGTCTTATATTTTCTTGGTGGTTATTTTATTTATGCATCCATGTTTGCAGCTATCGGTGCAGCTACAGGTGATGATATCAACGATGCGCAATCCTTGACCGTTTTTGTTACCATTCCTATAATTCTTTCCATGTATATCATGTTTCAGGCCATTCGGTTACCTGACAGTACGCTTGCGACTTTTGCAGGTCTTTTCCCACTTTTTAGTCCGATCGTCATGCCTGCAATGCTGGCTTTTGATCCACCCTGGTGGAAAATTCTACTTTCATTATCTATTCTGGTTTTATTCTGCTATTTCATGATTTGGCTTGCAAGCAGAATTTACCGGACGGGAATTCTGATGTACGGGAAAAAGGCAAGTATTAAGGAAATTGGAAAATGGATTCTTAAAGGCTAAACACCTCAAATATTTTAAAAGCGGATTTCAATTTCAGATGTGGTAGGTTTTGCCTGACAGGTTAAAATGTAACCTGCCTGAATTTCTTCTGGCTCAAGGGCCAGAACTAAATCCATCTTTACTTCCCCACTCACAAGTTTTGCCATGCATGTGGAACATGCACCGCTGCAGCAGGAATACGGAGCATCCAATCCTGCATCAAGTAAACTGTCCAGAATTTTTTTATTACCCGGTATGCTCAGATCTTTTGTTTCGTTGTTCAAATGCACCTTGATGTTGACTTTTTCTGGAAATTTGACCGCAGAGGATTTTGTTGTCGCTGCCTCAATAGGACTGGTGAAGTATTCGGCGTGGACGTGTTTACTGTCTTTTCCCAAGGCAAGAAGTTCTTTTTTTACATCTTCAATCATCTTTCCGGGTCCACACAGGTAATAATATGCATCTTTTGTGCTGGCCGGATATTTTTGAAGAAAAGTGTCGATCATCTTCTTATTGATACGTCCCGTCCAACCACTCCAGTCTGATTTTGCACTTTTTAGAAAGGGAAGAAAACCCTTTCCTTCGCCGGAAAGTGTGTACTCCACAAACAATTGACCTTCATAGGTTTTTGCCATTTCGAGGAGCTCCTGATGAAAAATAATATCTTCTTTTTTGCGATTGCCATACAACAGGTATATATTGGACATGGCTTCGTTTTCCAATAATGAGCGGATCATGGAATACACAGGAGTAATTCCTGAACCTGCTGCAAAAAAGTAATAGTTGTTTCTGCGCTCCTGGTTTGGAGAAATGCAAAAATGTCCTTCAGGTTTTGAAATGACCAGCTCATCGCCGGCTTTAATGTGCTGAAGTAAATACGTTGAAACAATCCCTTTGTGTACTTTCTTTACGGTGATCTTTAAAACGCGTTCATGAAGTGCAGAGGAAAGCGAATAAGACCTGCGGTAAGCTTTTCCGTTGATATCTAATTTCAGCGTGATGTGTTGTCCCGGTTGAAAATCAAAAAATGGTTCAGGGGTTTGTGCAGGGTCAAAAATTATACTGATCGCATCTGCACTTTCTTTGCGAACTTCTGTAATTTTTATCTTTTGAAATTCCATTCCGTAGTTTTTGAACAGCCCTTCCATCGTCACAGATGAGAAGGGAATTTGTAGGTAGTTTAAGCGTTTATCTCATTGCGATGAGATTATGCTGCTTTTCTTAATTTATTCACGGCCTTCAAAATCATAAACATTACAAATGCAATGATGATGAAATTGACGAACGTGGAAATGAATTTTCCATAAAATATTGCAGACTCTGGTGTTGTGACTTCTCCATTTGGACCAAGCACTGCTGGAGCCAGTACAATTTTAGCAGCATTTAAATCGCCGATTTGGAAAAGACTGCCGACAACGGGCATGACGATGCCATCCACAAAAGATGCGGTAACCGCTCCAAAACCTGTAGCCATTACAAGGCCTACAGCGATTTCAATCAGGTTTCCCTGGATTGCAAATTCTTTAAATTCTTTAAACATAGCCATGATTTAAAAGGTAATCAAACAATGAAGTTACGCTTTTATGAGTGTGCGCTAAGTTCCTTTCGAATCTTATTTAATGCAGATCCTGCCCGCACCCATTCGATTTGCTGTTCATTGTAGGTATGAAGCGCAGCAAATGATTCTGAGCTGCCATCGGCATGATGCAGGTTTATCCGGAACTCCGAACCTGGTGTCATTTCATCAAGACCTTCGATATCCACATAGTCGTCCTGTCGAATCCGGTCATAGTCTGAGGGATCTGCGAAAGTCAGTGCAAGCATACCCTGTTTCTTTAAATTGGTTTCGTGAATACGGGCAAAAGATTTCACGATCACAGCGCGAACTCCTAAATAGCGGGGCTCCATGGCAGCGTGCTCGCGTGAAGAGCCTTCTCCATAATTCTCTTCTCCAAAAACAAATGTGGATACACCATTCGCTTTGTAGAGACGAGCGGAATCCGGAACGCCCATGTATTCATTTTTTATAAAGTTCAACACTTTATTGGCTTCGCCATTATAGGCATTGATGGCGCCAATAAAACAATTGTTTGAAATATTTTCTAGGTGCCCTCGGAATTCAAGCCAGGGACCGGCCATACTGATATGGTCTGTAGTGCATTTTCCCTTTGCTTTTATGAGAATCCTGGCTTTGCGTAGTTGTTCTGCCGTAATGGGCTGGAAGGGTTGAAGTAATTGCAATCGCTTACTTTCCGGATGGATGATTACTTCAATTTGTTTTCCTTCTGAAGCGGGAGCCTCGTACCCGGCATCTTTCACTTCAAATCCTTTAACAGGTAGTTCTTCACCGGATGGAGGGTCGAGTTTCACTTGTTGGCCCTTCTCATTTGTAAGCAAGTCTGTCAAAGGGTTGAACAGAAGCGAACCAGCAAGCGAAAGTGCGGTAACTATTTCAGGGGACGCCACAAAAGCATGGGTGCTTGAATAGCCATCATTGCGTTTTGAGAAATTTCTATTGAAGGAAGTAATGATGGAATTTTTACGATTTGGATCATCGATGTGTCGTTTCCATTGTCCAATACACGGACCACATGCATTGGCAAGTACCACACCGCCTATCTTCTCAAAAGCATCCAGTATTCCATCCCGTTCCACGGTATAACGTATTTGTTCCGAACCGGGAGTTACTGTAAACTCTGATTTCATCTTGAGCTGTTTGTCATGGGCTTGTGTAGCCAATGAAGCCGCCCGGGACAGGTCTTCATAGGAAGAGTTTGTACAGGATCCAATAAGACCTACTTCCAGTTTTTCGGGATAGGCATTTTCGCGAACTGCAGCAGCAAATTTTGAAATGGGCCATGCCAGATCAGGAGTATAGGGTCCGTTGATATGGGGTTCCAGTGTATCCAGATCGATTTCGATGACCTGGTCAAAATAATTTTGTGGATGTAGGTAGCAATCCAGATCTCCGGTTAGGTCAGGTGCGATGTGGTCACAAAGCTCGGCCACTTCTGATCTTCCTGTCGATCTCAGGTAGCGACTCATAGCCTCATCATATCCAAAAGTGGATGTAGTTGCTCCGATTTCCGCACCCATATTGCAAATCGTACCCTTACCAGTGCATGAAAGCGAACGTGCACCATCACCGAAATATTCTACTATTGCACCCGTTCCTCCTTTAACCGTCAGTATCCCGGCAACTTTGAGTATAACATCTTTGGCAGAGGTCCAGCCGCTGAGTTTACCTTTCAAATGGACGCCGATCAATTTTGGCATTTTCAGTTCCCAGGGCATTCCTGTCATTACGTCTACGGCATCTGCTCCCCCAACGCCGATTGCAACCATGCCTAAGCCGCCTGCATTGGGAGTATGTGAATCCGTACCTATCATCATTCCCCCGGGGAACGCATAATTTTCAAGTACAATCTGGTGAATAATGCCTGCGCCAGGTTTCCAAAAGCCAATTCCATATTTGTTGGAGATGGATTTTAAAAAATCATACACTTCAGCATTTTCACTTACAGCGGTTTTCAAATCCGCTTCGGCACCCCGTTCTGCCAATATCAGGTGGTCGCAATGAACCGTTGTCGGTACAGCCGTTGTGCTTTTACCACAGGTCATGAATTGCAACAGAGCCATCTGGGCTGTTGCATCTTGCATGGCTACGCGGTCTGGTGCAAAAAATACATAGTCTTTTGCCCTTTTGTAATCCCTCAAAGGGGATTCGCTGTGCAGGTGGGTAAACAGGATTTTTTCCGTGAGGGTCATTGGACGACCAAGCGTTTTGCGCACCTGAGCAACCCGTGCGGAAAAATCAGCGTAATGCCGGCGCAGCATTTCAATGTCGAAAGGAAGTGTATTCATATTGTTGGTTTGGGTCCCTTTGAAATTTGGCGCAATGATAGCAGATTCCAAACAAAGAACAAAGGAGAATTCTAAACTAAATCAACGCCTTAGCGATTGTAAAGTTTTACAAAACGGCTGCATTTTTGGTAAAAATGCTCTTGGCCGGAAGTCTGCTTCCATTAAGACACTAAAGCAGTCGTCGTTGCGTTCAATTGGGATAAAAGATGCTCCAATTTGCACGTTTCTGAAGAAGTTATGAAGATCCAAACGGGTATGATCCGGCTTACGCTCTTAACTGCCATGCTGGTGCTGTTGCTCCAATCGTGTGTCAAGCAGGAGACCGGCGATTTTAAGCTGGAATACCGGATGAAACTGGAATTACCGGCAGATGCGAATCCCTTGTTGACCCATGTTTTTGAACAGCGAATGGCCAGTGGCTGGGTTTCATTTTTGATTGCCAATAACCTGGATGCGCAGGACATAAAAATGGTGCGGCCACGGTCCATAATTTTAAGTCCGGTGTTTGACAATCCGGTTGGTTACGAACTCATACGGGAGGCACATGCCAGTATATACGATCCGCAGGATCCGGGGGGCAAGCTTCCCATTGCAGAGTTATATGATCCTGTAGGTAATCCAGACGAACTGGTCTTGTTGCCGGGTCTGGCAAACCTCAAAGACATATTGGCGCAGGGGGAGTTTGTTTTAAATCTCGAACTCAATGTACGTGTGATACCCGGCTCTGTCTCCGAGCACTTCCTGACGGTTCAGTTTGATGTGTTTTTAAACTGATTCAGGATATTAACAAACATTAGTTCGTTTATTAACAAATGTTTGTTCGTAAGCACAATTCATCGAATTTGTTTCTTCTGTCAGCCCGATTATTAAGCTCAGTGCTTCAGATGCTTCAGCTGAATAACTTCCTTTTCTGTAAGGTGACGAAAACGTCCTCTGGGCAGATTCTTTTTTGTGAGTCCTGCAAGTAATACCCGGTCCAGACGAACGACCTCATATCCCAGGTGTTCAAAGATACGGCGTACGATGCGGTTCTTACCGGAGTGGATTGCAACGCCCACTTCATTCTTTTTTTCATACGCGAAATCAATGCTGTCTACTTCTGCCTTGCCGTCTTCCAGTTCGAGTCCTTTTTCTATCAGTTCCTTGTCGCGCTTGGTCAGGGGCTTGTCCAGAATAACATGGTACAATTTTGACATTTCATGAGAAGGATGTGAGAGCTTTTGCGCAAGGTCTCCGTCATTAGTCAGCAAGAGAAGTCCTGTCGTATTGCGATCCAGTCGGCCAACGGGAAAAACGCGTTCCTGAACATCATTTCGGATCAGGTCGTACACGGTTCTACGACCCCTGTCATCATGGAGTGTGGTGATAACGTTTTTTGGTTTGTTCATCAGGATATATACCTTCTGTTCTTCGATACGTAAAGTCTTACCCTGGTAATTGATCTGGTCGGATTTCTGAACTTCGTAGGCAGGGTTTGTTTCCACCTTACCGTTTACAAATACCTCTCCTTTTTTTATCAATTCGGCAGCATCGCGACGCGAACAGATACCGCAATGCGCAATGTATTTGTTTAATCGGAAGCTGGCCTCAGATTCGTTTGCAGTTTTAGCTGTTTTCGCAGTTTTTGGTCTAGAACGGTATGTCGTCTTCTTCATTCATCGCAGATTGCTTGATAATCACATTGGGCGCGGCAGCCGTCAAGTTGGAGAAGGGATCGAAATTTTGCTCCAGGGGAACAAATTTTGCAAACCGTTCCATAAATTTCATTCCCACAGTACCTGTCGCACCGTTTCTGTGTTTGGCTATAATCAATTCGGTATAGCCTTTGGGCATTTCATAGTTATTTTCGAGATCGTAATAATCCGGCCGGTAAATAAACAAGACCATGTCTGCATCCTGTTCGATTGCTCCCGATTCCCGAAGGTTGGAAAGCTGCGGTCTTTTGTTTTCTTTGGTTTGTGTTTCAGCGGCACGATTCAACTGCGAGAGTGCTATGACTGGAATGTTAATTTCCTTGGCAAGACTTTTTAAAGCCCGGGAAATTGTGGAGATCTCCTGTTCCCGGCTACCCTTTTTATCTGTACCGCCGGCGGTCATTAACTGCAAATAATCAATGATGACCATGCCGATTTTATATTGCTGGTGGAGTCGGCGACATTTTGCACGCAATTCAAAAACGTTGAGAGAAGGTGTATCGTCGATATAAATGGGGGCTTCGCTTAGTTTACCAAGGGAGTGATTGAGTTTGGTCCAGTCCTCTTCGTCCAGTCGTCCATTGCGCATCTTTCCCCCTTCGATTTCTGCCTCCATAGATAACAGACGGTTTACAAGTTCCAAATTGTTCATCTCCAGAGAAAACAGGGCTACAGGAACCTGGTAATCCATTGCTGCATTGCGGGCCATGGCAAGTGTGAAGGAGGTTTTACCCATACCGGGTCTTGCAGCTACGATGATGAGGTTGGATTTTTGCCAGCCTGAAGTGATGCTGTCCAGTTCCGGAAATCCACTTGCAACACCTGAAATTCCGGATTCATGATGGCTCATGGTTTCAAGTCGTTGTTTTGCCAGGCGAACCAGTGAACCTACGGACTCATAACCTCTCCGGAGATATTTGTCTGTAATATCGTAGAGTCCTTGTTCTGCTGTATCCAGCAGATCAAAAACGTCTTTCATGTCTTCATAGGAATCCTGGATAATCAATGTGGAAATACGAATCAGCTCGCGCTGCACAAACTTTTGCGCAACAATACGGGCATGGTATTCCAGATTTGCAGAGGAGGCCACCTTATTTGCCAATTCAAGAATGTATGCCAGGCCTCCAACTTCGTCCAGTTGCTTGGTTTTATGAAGAATTTCCCGCACCGTAAGGGTGTCTATGGGTTGGCTGGTTTGGAACAGCTGGACCATAGCCTGATAGATTTTTTGGTGTGCGGGTTTATAGAAACTTTCGGGTTTTAGAATGTCCAGAACCACAGAAATTGCATCCTTATCCAACATAATGGCCCCAAGTACGGTCTCCTCCAGCTCAATTGCCTGAGGCTGAACCCGTTCATAGGCCAATGGAGATTGTTCCTGACTTTTGTATCTCAATCCACCGGGACTGAGCTTGAGTGTTTCCTTCAACGATTCGGACATAGGATTTTGGTCTGCTTTCAATCAGCGTTCACAAAAGTACAATTCAACAAATAAGAAAAAAGTTCTATATGATTTCCCCTTTGTTGAAAACCCCCGGCCAGGCTGTTAATAAATTGTGGAAAAAATATCCGCTCCTGCGGCTGGACAAATGTATATATTAAAATTTACAATAATGTAATGAATTCCCCGAACTAGCAGTTTGTCTTTCAGGATTTTGAGAGCATAGAGGCTTGCAGTTTGGTTGCCGATTTATTTGTGGCTGAATGATTCAGTTAGGTCAGAGGCTTGTTTTGAGCCTCGCTTATCGCAGAACATATGTGAAAAAAAACTAATTAATTTTTTTCTAGGACTTTTATTTCTTTTTGCCTATGAGACTTAGCTGAGTTTGCATTTCCGTGACTTTTCTTGACTGTGTCTCAATTTCAATCTTTGCGTTTGCCTGCTCTTTTTCATTTTCTTTGATTTCTCCTTCGCGTTTCTTGATCCGTTCCAGGGCTTCTTCGATATCCTTATGGTAATCTTTATTATCCTCAACCAGGTTTCCCATTTTCTTATTCAGTTTCTTAAGCTTGTCCTGCTCCTCTTCCAGTTTAATCCGAAGTTGTTCGCGTTCCACTTCGTAAGCAAATTCCTGTACAAATTCCTCTGCAGCCTTATAAGCTTCACTTTGGCCCTGGGAATTGATAAATCCGGTCCCCAGATCAAAGAACACTGTAGCCTGGTTATTTTCTGTAATGATATAGACATCCAAAGGACCTGAACCATTGATGGTTTTGATAACTGCGCCACGCAAGTATTCCTCCTGCGCTTTTTTATTTCTTTCAAGCTTGCCGTAGTCTTTCACATATTTTTTCCAAACCTTATCAAGTAGCTTTTCTTCCGCGTTATTCATATAAATACTCAGGCCATTCTGCACTCCTAGGCTCATCGCCATTTTGGTTTCGCGAACCTGAGCGTCAAGACGGAACTGCACGAGAAGGATGCATAAAACGAACCAGCTAAATATATTTTTCATGGGATATGGGTTTATAGAATACATGACGTTTTGAAATGGAAAAAGATTCCATTTTGTTGTTTTTATTTTAAAAACCGGTATTTCATAATGCAATAAATAGCACGAAAACCATCTTTCCAGTTTATTTTTTTTCCTTCGGCATAGGTTCTGCCATAATAGGAGATGCCCACCTCATATATCCGCAGACCCGGGATTCTTGCAATTTTTGCCGTAACCTCCGGTTCAAATCCAAAGCGGTTTTCCTTTAAATCCAGGGACTTGATGATATCGGCTTTAAAAAGTTTGTAACAGGTTTCCATGTCTGTCAGATTCAGGTTTGTAAAGGCATTTGAAAGAAAAGTCAATATTTTATTACCGATGGAATGCCAGAAAAACAAGATCCGGTGGGGTTTGCCGCCAATAAATCGTGAACCATATACAACATCTGCGTGTCCCTCCAAAATGGGTTTGAGCAAGAGCTCATATTCCCGGGGGTCGTATTCCAGGTCGGCATCCTGGATCAGAACCAGGTCGCCGCTGGCTTTTTGAATGCCGGTATGGAGCGCTGCGCCTTTTCCTTTGTTGACCTCATGTTTTAAATACACATAATTTCTTTCCGGATATTGCTTCATATAGGACTGTAAGGTCCTTTCCGTCTCGTCTGTAGAGCAGTCATTGATTAAAAGTATTTCCATTGAAAGTCCTCCAGGCAATGTGACACCAGCAATGGCATCGAGGATCAGATGGATGGTGCGTTCTTCATTATAGACCGGTATGACAACCGAAAGTTTGTGTACAGCTTGGGGATTCATAAATGCAAAAATACTTGAACGGTAGTTAACCATGAGTTTGTTTTGGTAAAGCGGCCGGTATGCCTCACACGCAGGATTTTACATTTCTTGGTCAGGCAGTTCAGACGAATCATTCAAAAAATTTTCACGCGGGATGTCGCAACTCCCGCCGCAGCACTTTTCCAATATTGGTTTTCGGCAATTGGTCCCTGAATTCATAGAATTTAGGTAATTTATAGCCGGTCAAATAAAGCCTGCAATAAGCCTGCAATTCCGTTTCTGACAAGGAAGCATCTCTTTTAACAACAAAGGCCTTTACAGCTTCGCCGCAGCGTTCGTCGGGAATGCCAATTACCGCTACCTCCAGCACTTTTGGGTGTTTTGAAAGCACCTCTTCAATTTCATTGGGGTAGACATTAAAACCGGATACGAGTATCATATCTTTCTTCCGGTCTACTATTTTAAAGAAGCCACTTTCTTCCATAATACCAATATCTCCCGTGCAAAGCCATCCATCTACAATGGTTTTTGCGGTTTCATCGGGTCTGTTATAATAACCGAGCATAATTTGAGGTCCTTTCACCTGAATTTCTCCTAATTCATTGGGGCCGCAGATCCTACCCGATTCGTCGACGATTCGCACATCTGTAGAAGGAACAGGATATCCTATATATCCATATTTCCCTCTACCATCGATGGGATTGAGACTTACAACAGGGGAAGCTTCCGTCAATCCATAACCTTCACTGAGCCAGCATCCGGTTACGGATTTCCAGCGGTCTGCAACGGCAGACTGTATGGCCATGCCGCCTCCTACGGTTACTTTGAGGTGGGAAAAATCGGATTTCAGAAAATCGGGCTCATTGAGCATTGCATTAAAAAGTGTATTGACACCGGTCATAAGACTGATGGGAGCAGACTGAAACGCTTTAACTACGGATTTGATATCCCGGGGATTTATCACCAGAACCGTGTTTGCTCCAATGGAAAGCATGGCCATGATGTTGACCGCAAAGGCGAAGATGTGGTACATGGGCAAAGGAGATAGGGTTGTTTCCTTCCCTTCCTGCAGGTAATAGCAGATAACGGCCCGTATCTGTTCAATATTTGCAAGGATGTTTTTGTGAGTCAGCATCGTCGCCTTGCTAATTCCTGTGGTTCCTCCCGTATATTGAAGCAAGGCCAGATGTTCCGGAAACACCGTTACGGGTTTCAGTTTTTGATGGGATCCCTGGCGAAGTGCCGTTTTAAAATTTACCGTATTGGACAGGTGGAATTTAGGGATCGCACGCTTGATAAACCGGAGTGTCAGGTCGATTAAACTTCCTTTAATGGGCCCCATGAGTTCGCCTACACTACTTAAAATAACTACTTCTATTTTAGTTTTCGGCAGTACTTTTTCAAGGGTATGTGCAAAATTTTCAATGAGGACGATGGCCTTGACACTGGAGTCCGTGAGCACAAATTCAAGTTCGCGTGGAGTGTACAGTGGATTGGTATTGACAATTACCAATCCTGCTCTCAGAGCACCCAGAATGGCTACCGGGTACTGAAACAGATTGGGCATCATCAATGCAATCCGATCGCCTTGCTTCAGACCTCTGTATTGGAGGTAGGCCGCAAAATCATGGGACATCCGGTCCAGATCCTTATAACTAATTGATCTGCCCATGAGCGTATATGCCTTAAGAGGTCCAAATTTTCCAAGACACTCTTCTGCAAATGCCTTTAGGGAAGGATAGCGATCCGGATTGATATTGGCCGGAACGCCTGGTGGATAATTTTTTAACCAGGGCCTGCTGTCTGACATGGATGTATTTTTTTGTGAATGTACAACTCAAAAACATTTGGAACAAGGTCAATCCTAAGAGCTTGAATTAAAAAAATGAATTGATAATCAAATAATTCTCTACTTTTGCGGCGCTAAAATTATTTCTTAACCTTTAAAATATGCCAAAATGTTGGATGAAAACACACAAACACCCGAAGACAATGAGCTGGTAGTCAAAGACGATGAACTTGCTACCCCTGCCAAAAAAGCGGATCAGGATGAAAACTTTCTTGAAGAAGTCGTAGATCTGGAAACCCTTGTCAATCCAGATGACGTAGTGGGTGCCCACGACGAATACGATTGGTCCATCAGCAATAAAAACACGCTGAATTATTCTGAAGAAGACCAAAAGAAATATACCAAAGATTATGACAGAACCTTTACCTCCATCCTGGATGGACAGGTCATTATGGGTCGTGTTGCCGGTGTAACCGGAAACAGCGTCATTCTCGATATCAATTACAAATCTGACGGGCTTGTTCCTAAGACGGAATTCAGGGATATGGAACTGAAGACCGGCGATATGGTAGAAGTCTATGTTGAGAAGACAGAAGACGAGAAAGGTCACCTTGTTCTTTCCCGTAAAAAAGCCAAATTGCTCAAGGCATGGGAAACGCTTGTGGATTCTTACCGCAACGGAACCATCATCAAAGGAACAGTGATCAGCAAAACAAAAGGTGGACTCATAGTAGATTGCAATGGTCTGGAAACCTTTTTGCCAGGATCTCAAATTGACATCAAGCCCATTACAGATTACGATGCGTATGTGGGTAAGTTGATGGAATTCAAGGTTGTAAAAATCAACGAAAACATAAAAAATGCCGTTGTTTCTCACAAAGCCCTTATTGAAGGTGACTTGCAGGAACAGCGCGAGCAAATCATCTCAACCCTTGAGAAAGGTCAGGTACTTGAAGGAACCGTTAAGAATATTACGGATTTTGGTGCATTCCTGGATCTTGGAGGTGTGGATGGATTGCTGTACATCACGGATATTTCCTGGGGTCGTATCAATCATCCAAGTGAGGTGCTTGAGAAAAATCAGAAGATCAATGTGGTTGTGCTTGATTTCGATGAAAACAAACGCCGTATTTCACTTGGCTTGAAGCAATTGCAACCGCATCCATGGGACGTGATGTCACAGGATATCGTTGAAAATTCCATTGTCAAAGGTAAAATTGTCAATATTGAAGACTACGGTGCATTTTTAGAGATACAACCAGGAGTTGAAGGCTTGATTCACGTATCTGAAGTAAACTGGAACAGTCAGCCTGTTCATGCCAAGGACTTTTTCTTCCTTGGTCAAGAGTTGGAAGCCAAGGTGGTTACTCTCGATCGCGAAGAGCGCAAAATGTCATTAAGCCTCAAGCAACTTTCAGAAGACCCATGGACCAAAATTCAGGAAAAGTTTCCAGTGGGTTCTCGGCATACCGGTATTGTCAAAAACTTGACTCCATATGGCGTGTTTGTAGAACTGGCTGAAGGAATCGGAGGCATGGTGCACATTTCTGATCTGTCCTGGACGAAGCGATTCAACCATCCCTCTGAATATACAAGGGTTGGAAATCAGCTGGATGTCCAGATTCTGGACATTGATGCCGAAAATCGCAAGTTGTCCTTAGGGCATAAGCAACTTGAAGAAAACCCATGGGATACATTTGAGAATGTATTTCCAGTGGGATCATACCATGAAGCAACGGTTATTCGCAAAGATGATCGAGGCTATACCGTGCAACTTCCATATGGATTGGAGGCATACGCTCCGGTCAAGCACATGAAAAAGGAAGACAACAGCCAGGCAGCTCTTGAAGAGAAGCTTACCGTGAAAGTGATTGAATTCAATCGGGAGGACAAAAAGATCATGGTATCCCATGCCCGTTATCTCGAGGATATCAAGAGGACTGCAGATGAAAATGTAAAGAAAGAGAAGGATGTTGAGCAGCAGAAAGTGAAGAAAGCTGTGGAAAAAACGCAATCAAAAATTGAAATTTCCACATTAGGTGAGTTGGAAGCATTTGCTTCATTGAAGCAACAGTTTCAGGCAACCACTAAGGAACCTGCTGCTGTTCCGGTCGCACCTGTTGCAGAGGCACCTTCCGCTCAAATTACAGAAGTTCCTGTAGAAGCAAAAGAGGAAGTTTCTGAGGAAAAAAAGCCAGCTAAAGTAAAGAAAGCCGGTACCGGAGATGATCTCAAAATCATTGAAGGCATAGGACCTAAGATTGCCGAATTGCTTGCCGCAGATGGCATCACAAACTTTGCAGAACTGGCACAGGCCTCCCAGGACCAATTAAAAGCTGTTTTGGAAAAAGGAGGATCCCGCTATAAGATGCATGATCCGACTACATGGCCACAACAAGCCTTGCTGGCATCTGAAGGGAAAATGGATGAATTAAAAGCATTGCAGGATTCGCTGAAAGGCGGTAAAGCGGAATAAGAAAAAAGGACAATTTCCCGTACCTTAAAGGCTTCCACATGTTGGAAGCCTTTTTTGTTTATTATTTTAAGTCAAAAAGTTAAACAAAACAAGAATTTAAAAGTTAATACGAGTATGAGTCGATCATTTTCAGTAGGGATCATTGGTGCCGGTATAAGTGGTATGGCAGCTGCCATTGAGCTTGCTGGAAAAGGGGTAGAGGTTCATGTATTTGAAAAGAATAAGAGCTTTGGAGGTCGCGGACACGTTGTGGAGCGGGATGGATTCAAATTTGACATGGGCCCTAGCTGGTATTGGATGCCGGATTTATTTGAAGAATTCTTTCAATCCAATGGTCGTTCAATTAAGGAATACTTTGAGCTCGTACGGCTTGATCCCTCCTTCAGGTTGATATACCAGGGAGGAAGCCTGGATGTGCCGGCGGGCATGGAAGCATGTTGCGAGGTCTTTGAGAAAAGAGAGCCCGGGAGCAGCCGGTTTCTGAAAAAATTTATTTCAGAAGGAAAATACAAATATGAAACCGGGATGCGTGATTTTGTGCGCAAGCCGGCGCTGAGCCTGATGGAGTTTTTAGATTGGCGCATTTTGAAAGGTATTTTCAGATTGCAAATGTTCCAATCTATAGAGCGGGTCGTATTCAAAGGCATTAAAGATCCCGTTCTGCGGCAATGGCTATGTTTTCCTGTTTTGTTTTTGGGTGCCAAGCCATCAGATACCCCTGCATTGTACAGTCTTATGAATTATGCAGAGATCGAACTAGGGACCTGGTATCCCAAGGGAGGCATGGTCAAATTGTTTGAAGCATTTTATAAGCTTGCATGTGAGAAAGGTGTGCATTTTCATTTTGAATCTGAAGTGAGCCGCATCGATCTCGAGGGCCGGAAGGTTAGAGGACTTGTAGTGAACGAACGTTTGTTTGCATTTGATTCAATTATTGCCTCAGCGGATTATCATCATGTAGAATCCATGCTGCTTCCACCTGATAAGAGGCAGTATTCTGAAACGTATTGGCAAACCAGGTTAATGGCTCCATCCAGTTTGATTTTTTATTTAGGAATGGATGGGCCGTTAGAAGGTTTACTCCACCATAACTTGTTTTTTGATGCGGATTTTGATGAGCATGCTGCCGAAATTTATGACCATCCTGCCTGGCCATCCGATCCCTTATTTTATGTATGCGTGACATCTAAATCGGACCCAAGCGTGGCCCCCCCGGGTAAGGAAAACGTATTTATACTCATTCCGCTCGCAGCAGGCATTCAGGATGATACTGAAATGCGGAACATGCTTTTTGAAAAAGTCATCCTGCGCATGGAGCAAAAGACGGGACAAAGCTTGCGAAATCGCATACAGACGCGCATGGAAATGGGGCCTTCTGATTTTGAGCGCGTGTATCATTCCTTTAAAGGAAATGCCTATGGATTGGCAAATACATTGGGTCAGACTGCACTACTGAAACCCCGAATCAAACACAAAAAACTGGATGGACTTTATTACGCAGGACAATTGGCACATCCCGGACCGGGATTGCCTCCCTCAATGATTTCCGGACAAAACAGTGCTAAGCTTATCATTAAAGAACACCAATTATGAACGGCATCGATTTGTACAACAGCTATTGCAGACGATCGGGTATTCAACTTACCCGTATGTACAGCACCTCCTTTTCTCTTGGTATCAGGATGTTTGCTTCAAGATACCGCCAACCTATTTGTGCCATTTATGGTTTTGTGCGCCTGGCAGACGAAATTGTCGATACATTCATAACTCAGGAAAAGGCGTATCTATTAGAAGAATTTCGGCGAGACACCCATAAAGCGCTGGAGCGAAAGATCAGTTTACATCCCATTCTGCATGGCTTTCAAGAAGTTGTTCACCGGTATTCCATACCTATTGAGCTCATCGAATCCTTTTTGGACAGTATGGAAATGGATTTACAATTAAGACGCTGCAACAGGGAACAGTACGACCGCTACATATATGGCTCTGCCGAAGTCGTTGGTTTGATGTGTTTGAAAGTATTTCTGGATGGCGATGAAGTTCAGTACACGAAGCTGGCCCCTTCTGCCAAAAAGCTTGGTTCAGCCTTTCAGAAAATCAATTTTTTAAGGGATATACAGAGTGATGCGGATGAACGTGGTCGCGTGTATTTTCCCGGATTGGATTTGCGCGATTTCACAGAAGAAAAGAAGCATGAAATTGTGCGTGAAATAGAGCTGGAACTCCAGCAAGGCCTGAGAGGTATTTATCAGTTGCCTTCAGGTGTGCGACTAGGTGTATTTCTGGCTTATATTTATTTCAGGACCTTACTTGAAAAAATGAATGCCGCGCAGGCAAGCGATATTCTAAAAGCCCGGTTTCGGGTATCCAACTTTAAAAAGTGCATGTTGCTATTAAAAAGCTGGGTTCTTTACCGATTTCGCCTGGTCTGATTACGCTTGATACATGTCCAAACAACAGACAAAGTGGATGTACGCCCTGCTATGTGCAGTGGTGATTATTGGGCTTCCGCTATACATGGGTGTTTTGACAGATCTGCCATTGACCAGGGAGGTTCCGGGGCTTGCTCGGATACACTTTCTTGAAAGCAGATATCTATATCTTTATCACCACCTGTTTTCCGCAGGACCGGTTTTGATATTTGGCATTGTACTGAACTTGTATGGATATCGTGAGGTATTTTTTAAAGAATTTTTGAAGCCACTTAGCATCGTTTCTTTATTTTTTATGGTGTGGGATTATTTTTTCAACCGCTGGGGTGTTTGGGGATTCAATTCCGAATATGTCATAGGTACTTATGTGATGGGTTTGCCGGTTGAAGAATTGTTATGGTTCTATCTGATTCCTTTTTGCAGTTTGTTTATCTATCATTTATGTGAGTTGAGGATTAGGTTGAAAGCAGAATGGGATCGGAAATTGGAGATTGTATGTGGGATTTTGTTTCTCCTCTTTTATGCGATTCATTTTGACAAAGCCTACAGTGTGGTAAGTTGTGGAGCATCGGTGGTGGTATTATGTATGGGAAGGTTATGGAAGGTGCAGGGCTTTGGGGTATTTCTTGTATCCTTTTTGATAAATCTTGTTCCCATGTATATCTTCAATGGGATGTTGACCGGTTTGTTTACAGAAGGTGCATTGGTCCAATACAATGCAGGAGAATTTAGTGGAATCCGTTGGGGGAGTTATCCTTTGGAAGATATTGGATTTGGATTTGCATTTCTTTATGGAATTGTACTTGTGCGAAAAAGTTTAAAGATGCGGATATCAAGGCATTATACAGTTTAAAAAGATTATTTGTTATTTTTTTGTGAAACTATTTTGCTATTAGCTCCAGGAGCTATAACTTTGCAATCCCTTATGCAAAGAGGTATAAGGGAAAGTCAAAAAAGAGGGTATAAAAAGCCCTTTTGAATATAGACTAAACGTTCATTGACAGGCTAGGGAGAGATAGGAAATGAGAGGTAAGGTAAATCACAAATAGACTAACGTCAATTTAAAAAAGTGAAGACAGAGACACGGATAAACTTTTTCAACTGTGAACAAGCTGACCCGGGCTGAAAAGTCTGGGCAACAAAGATACAGTACTATGGAGAGTTTGATCCTGGCTCAGGATGAACGCTAGCGGGAG
>CAZDQG010000008.1:43871-97839 GCA_964507535.1 uncultured Saprospiraceae bacterium | reverse complement strand
GGCTGCGCATAATGGGATACATACGTTTGTTAGTATACACGTACGTAGGGCATCGTTTTTAAGTAAGCAAGTGTCGTAAGAAAATAGGATGGTCTTTTGGCATTCATAGTAAACATATGTATGCTGGAGATAATTTTACAAATGGAAAATACTGTTCTTCCCATTATCAATGCATTTCTAATTTAAAGTGTCGACCTAAAATACGAGCATCCTTTTGATTTGAACTAGTATCAGCTACAATTATGGATTCCATTATAAAGTCGGGCACGGTAGCGAAAATAGAAAATTAAAATAAGAACAGGAACATCTTCTAATCACTTGATTGCTTCAAATTTCAACTACCGCTATTTTTACATTTGTATTGAGGGTATCGGATGTGCTATTTACTGGCAGACTATAATGAGGAAGATCAAGATTAAAGGCCTGCTTGCTTGAGAATTCTATGTGATTAGAAGTTTAATCATCCTACAATTGGGCTTGGCCCGCTAAAAACAACTTTTGGACTTTCGCCATAGCAAGTTCCTCATCAGTGCATTGAATCAGATTGCGGTCTAGGACAATGAAATCAGCAAGTTTTCCTGGTTCTAGACTGCCTTTTAGCTTTTCTTCTCTGGCAGCATAGGCATTCCAAATGGTATAGGACCGGAGGGCTTCCATTCTGCTCAACTTTTGTTCGGGATAGAATTCTTGTCCAGTGTCCAGCCTTTTGCGGGTGATAGCGGCATACATGCATTCAAAAGGATTTGCCGA
Source organism: uncultured Saprospiraceae bacterium (assembly GCA_964507535.1). Lineage (GTDB taxonomy): Bacteria > Bacteroidota > Bacteroidia > Chitinophagales > Saprospiraceae > Vicinibacter. The sequence continues at coordinate 97,089 of CAZDQG010000008.1, read as the reverse complement.
TTCTACTGGGCAATCGGTTCCATTTGCCAAATGAGCACCACTTTGAAGTAAACTTCTCCATGCGTAAGCACCCGATTTCGCCCGTTCAGGTCCAAGTCGTTTTTCAACAAAAGGCGCGTCCGAAGTGCAATGCACGGTTTGCATGGAGGCGATGACTCCCAGTTCGGCAAATCGGGGGATGTCCTCAGGACTGAGATGCTGCGCATGTTCGATACGCCAACGGTGATCGGTGGAAGCACGCGATCCCAGAGATTTCTCGAAAATATTCAGAATTTCACGGTTTCCGCGGTCCCCGATGCCATGAACGCATAATTGAAGACGTTTCTGAAGGCACAGTGCCGCCAATTCGCTTAGTTTATCTAAGTCCTGGGTATTTTGTCCGGTTGAATGGGGGTTGTCCGAATAAGGTTCCAAAAGCCAGGCGCCATAACTGCCTAAGGCTCCATCTACATAAACTTTAATGGCGGCCGAGTAAAAATTCATTTTTTCATTTGGGCCTACCGGTAATTGTAGCATATCCGTTTTTAACCGGTCCGGTTCGTTGTATAGCATGACCCAAAGCCGGGTTTTTAGAAGGCCTGAATCGGCCATTGATTTCAAAAACCGGAGCTCCTCCAGACTGCTTCCGCAATCCTGGAAACTGCAAATGCCATATCGTTGACATTCTTCTGATGCTTTAAGTGCGTTCTGTCTCATTTGGTCTTCCCGTTCTTCTTTTGACAGACCTTTTTGGTATTCTTCAAATGCACTTTTTATCAAAGACATGGCATTCTCCTCAAAAACTCCAGTCAATCGACCGTTGGCGTCCTTTACAATGCGTCCCCCTTTTGGAGATTTTGTTTCAGGGCTGATTTTAGCCAATTCCATGGCTTTGGCATTTGCCAGTAGGGCATGCCCTGAAGCATGGGTCAACAAGAGTGGATTATCCGGGCTGACAGCAGATAATGCATCGTGAAAAGGATATCCATCCACTGTTAGTCCGGGATTGTCATTCCATTTTTCCTGATGCCATCCCCGGCCTTCTATCCACTGTCCTGGTGCTGTTTCCATCGCCTTCTGCTTGGTAAGCTCAACAATCTCTTGCCAGCTGTGCGTGTGTATTAAATTTAATTTGAGAAGGCTCTTGCCCAGACTGAGGAAATGCCCGTGTCCTTCAATAAGGCCGGGCATAACAAAAGCGCCATGCAGATCCAATTTTTGGGTACCTTTTCCAATGTATGGCCGGAGGGCATCCAGGCTTCCTGTGGCAAGTATTTTGCCCTGGTATATCGCCAGGGCTTCAACAATCTGATCTGTAGAGTCTGCTGTATATATCTGACCATTGTAAACAAGTAAATCCGCATTTTGATTTACCTTGCAGGATAGCAGGATAAGGTATATTCCTGTCAAGACAATCCACGGTAACGGAATCATTTTTCTCATGGTAACAAATGTAAGGCCCCCTGAAGAGTTGCTCAAATCTTTAAACGGTTTTATAGACTCCCTAAATTGGAATAAATCCCCGGAATCACTCTATGAACCGGTTGATTATTTTATGCAAATCGGTGGAAAACGAATTCGACCCTTAGTATTGTTGTATATCCACGAAATCCTGAAAGGGAATTCGGACGCAGCTTTAAATGCCGCATATGGAATGGAGCTTTTTCACAATTTTACATTGGTTCATGATGACATTATGGATGCAGCCGAAACCCGAAGAGGGAAACAAACTGTTCATCTGCGATTTGGTGGCAATGCAGCGATACTGTCCGGAGATGTCATGCTGATTGAATCTTTTCGTTTCATCCGCACCGCAGAGGCACTCAGTGGGCGTCAGGGATTGGTCGATTTGTTTATTCAAACAGCACGCGAAGTGTGCGAAGGTCAGGCATTGGATATGGATTTTGAAAAACGCATGTCCGTTGGCCTTGAAGAATACATCTACATGATTCAACTCAAAACAGCTGTGCTGCTTGCTTCCTGCTTTAGAATGGGGGCAGATCTCTCAGGTATGCCGGACATAGGGAAGGAGCTGTATGAATTGGGCTGCAGCCTCGGTGTTGGCTTCCAATTGGAAGATGACTGGTTGGATTACTACGGCAATCCTATGTCGGTAGGCAAAATCTGGGCAGGCGATATCCGCAGAGGTAAAAAATCAGCATTAATACTGGAACTACAGGAACATCTGGATCCTGGCGAAAGAGAAGACTTTATGAGGTGGTATCATTCAGAAACAAATGAATCGGCGAAACTGGAGGGAGTAGGGGAGCTTTTCGAAAGATATGCGGTTAAGGATAGCCTTCGTAGACGCATAGAACAATATAAAATCAAAAATACAGAGATTGTTGATCGTTTATCCCTTTCTCAAATTCAAAAAGATCTGATTCTTTCGCTGGTACTTCAAATTGCGGAGCGCAATTTTTAATCCGTATTTATGGAATATGGTTAGTGGGTATAAACACGTGTTAGCATCATACTCCTGAACGTCACAGAGGGGCTTTATAAATGCGGGCTTTAATTCCCGTAATCAAACTCATCATGGCATCGCGATCGCGAATGGCGACTTCTGTAATGAGACCCCTGGTATGATTATCTGAAATGATGATTGGTATGTGAAATTGCACATTCGGGTTTCCTGTTTTTGATTCCTGAAGTCCGGTAATTTCATTTTGTTGAAACGGATCTTTAAATTCGATAAGACACTCCGCCTGAAAATCAAATAAATTCTGGCTGGAGATATTGATATCGAGATAATACGTTCCTGGATCCAATTGCAGATCCTTGAAAATCTCAAAATTTTCAGAACCAAGTGGAAATACCTGATTGCGTGAAAACTGTTTAATAACAGCATGATTAAAGAAAGAATCAAAAACAGAGTCTGGCATGAGTCCGGATTCAGTGCATGCATAGACACTTGCAGCCTGGTACACATCCATTTTCTTTTGCAATTTATGTAGATTTCGCTGGTCGTGATATTCTTCCAATTCAAAATGCTCCTTTACCCGATACAGACTGTTTCTTCCCCCGACAAATAAGCCATTGTAAAAGAAGTCTTCAATAACCCGGTTGTCCGTCATCAAGGGGATGGTAGTTTGATCGTCGTAGGTGGTTTCACACCTCAGCCCAAAACCAAGTGCTGTGCTGTATGGCGGTACATCGATCCTGTGCTCTTGCTGTAAGTAGGATAATACACTTTCATAGAGATCCAGATGTCCGCTTACTTCCTGAAAATCTGCAGAGCCCTTGAGAAGGGGAGAATACAAAATCAAGGGAACGTGATATTTTTTGAGAGGATTCGAAGCAGGTATCTCCGTTATGGGATGATCTCCGGTAATAAAAAACAAAGTATTTTTAAATTCATCATAGTGTGCATACGTTTCGAAAAAATACCGGAGTGCTTCGTCCACATTGTAAAGCGAGCTGTAATACTTTCGGTAGGTTTCAAAATGCCAGCGCCATTGCGGGTCCTGGACATTTCGCACCGACTCGTTATAGCGTTGCTGATACATCTTTGGATATTTCAGCGCAAAGGGGGCATGTGAGGTTCCCGTAAAAAACACATCGTATCTCAATTTTGGATTTTGAAAATCTGTAGACAGAAAATACTGTCTGAAGAGGTCAAAATCGTTGTATCCCCAAAAGTGTTTTTCTTTACCTACGTATACTTTTTCCAGGCTTGGATCATAGCGTTCTTTGTCGATGATCGTATCAATATTATTGAACCGGTAAAATGGTTCTTTGCCATGAAACCAGGCTCCTTGGCCATAGAAAAACCGGGTTTGATATCCATTTTTCTTCAAGACATTGACCAGGCTGAAATGATAAGGGTATTGCTCCTGAAGGGCAAACCCCGCTGTTCCAAACGGTAGGGAGCCATTGATGGAAGGGGTTGCTCCAAACGAACGTTCGGATGTGGAAAGAAAATGATTCCAGTGTAGTCCTTTATTGGCAAGGCTGTCCAGGAAGGGCATGAACGTCATCCCGTGTGAGGGATGAACGAAATCTTCCCCAAGGCCTTCCACGATAATTAGGACAATATGTGGTGACCTGGTTGTTGGATTCAAATAAGGTCCGAGCACATTTCTGGGCTGAAAGCGATGTAGAAAGGGGTAGTTTACATCGAGGTATTCCCTCCCGGGCACCTCCTGTTGAAATTGTAGCGCTTTGGTTCGAAGATCAGGTCCAAAGGCCAAACGAGCTACCTCTTTAAGAATATTTCCATATAGAAAGCCGGATTTATTAACCGCTAAATTTGTAGTCACCGGAAATTTTACATAGGCAGAAACCGAAAGAAAGAGACCGCTATATATAATAAAGGAATAAAAGATCGCCTTTTTGAGAGGGTCGCTCAACCACAGCGGATAGAGCAGAACACTTAGGCCAAAACAGCTGAGGCTTAAAAAACTATACTTGAGCAGGGCAGGCCAGAACACATTGGTATCGGCCGTACTTATAGAAAAGGCCATCTCCTGCGCAGTGTGCTTAAAAAAAAAGATGTCCAACGGGCGCAATTGGTAATAAAAGTATTCTGAAATGGTAATGTGGAGAATTACAAATAGCCCAATGACATACCAACCCAGCGTATAACCGAAACGCGGCCATCTCTTGAGTAAAGGACGGTGCAAAGGATAGAAAAACAAAAGCACTAAGCCGCATAACACCAGATCCGATAAAAAGCCGTACACCTCTGAAGTGAATAAGTGAGGTGGATTGAACCGCACATATACGTGGAAAGACTCCGTCAGACGCAATAAGGCTGCCAGGATTACGGAAGCAATGTAATAATTGGTGTAACTGTTGAAGCCGATTCCGTGTAAGGGTTTCATGAATGGTCTGAAAATTCTAAAACGCCATTTTCCCATCCCGGGATAAGGGTCGCACCATAGCGAAGGTAAAATCTTCTTGCGGGCTCATTCCAGTCCAAAACCTGCCATTTTGCTTTTACAGCCTTCTGAGCCTTGGCTTGTTCCAGAAATGCTTCAAAGAGCATGCGCCCAAATCCTTGACCCCTGTGGGACTCCGTGACAATGAAATCTTCAAGGTACATGGTCTTTCCACCCCAGGTGGAGAAATAGGGAAAATATAAGGCCATGCCTATAACCTTGCCTTCTATTTCCAGTACCAGACATTGAAACAATCCCGTTTCCAGTCCGGCACGATAGTCCTGGACGGTAGTCTTAACGGCTTCCGGCGCCTTTTCAAAGACGGCCAATTCCTGAACCAGAGCTAAAATTGAGGCGGCATCATCAGGGGAAGCCTTTCGGAGATTTGGACTTGTAGGATTCATCGCAATGCTTTTCAGCAAGATAAGCCCGCTGTTAACATTTGCAAAATATAGAAATAAATATGAAAAGGGATTTGGCGGAAACCCTAAAGAATACTATTTTTGCGTCTCTTTATGGGATAGGTGTACCATAAGGTATTGAAAATGTGTATTATATATTAAAGAAACGCGCAATTAGTCAAATCGAATTATGCCAACTATTAATCAGTTGATTCGCAAGGGCCGGGAAAAAGTGGAATATAAGAGCAAATCCAGGGCACTTCAATCCAATCCACAAAAGAGAGGGGTATGCACCCGTGTATATACTACAACCCCTAAGAAGCCGAATTCCGCTTTGAGGAAAGTTGCAAAGGTTCGTTTGACCAACGGCACAGAAGTAATCTGTTACATTCCAGGGGAAGGCCACAATCTTCAGGAGCACTCCATTGTCCTGGTGCGCGGTGGAAGGGTAAAAGACCTACCCGGAGTGCGATACACTATAGTTCGGGGAGCGCTGGATACAGCTGGTGTGAATAACCGTAAAAAGAGCCGTTCCCGTTACGGAACTAAAAGACCTAAGAAATAATTGTCAAAAAGCATATTTGCCTGTAATTCATGAGAAAGAAAAAACCAAAGAAGCGAATACTTGAACCGGATCCACGTTTTGGAGACACACTGGTTACTCAGTTTGTAAACAACATGATCTGGGAAGGTAAAAAGAGTACGGCCTACAGCATTTTCTACAATGCTATGGACGTTGTTGAAAGCAAATTAAGCGAAAACCCGCATGAGGTTTGGAAGCGTGCTTTAAACAATGTAATGCCCCATATTGAAGTTAAGCCAAAACGTATTGGTGGAGCGACTTTTCAAATTCCTCAGGAAATGCGTCCCGCTCGCAAGATTGCCACAGGTATCAAGTGGTTGATTAAATACTCAAGAGCAAGAGCAGGAAAAGGAATGGCAGATAAACTGGCAAACGAAATCATCTCTGCAAGCAAAAATGAAGGTGCTGCCGTAAAGAAAAGAGAAGACACTCATAAAATGGCAGAAGCAAACCGTGCCTTCGCCCATTTCAAATCATAATCAGCGTAATCGGAATGTCAAAAGATTTAAGATTTCTAAGAAACATTGGGATTGCAGCCCATATTGATGCGGGAAAAACGACGACAACCGAGCGCATCCTTTATTATACTGGATTGACTCACAAAATCGGTGAAGTGCATGATGGCGCTGCAACTATGGACTGGATGGCGCAGGAGCAGGAAAGAGGTATCACCATCACCTCAGCAGCTACACAAACCAACTGGAATTGGAAAAGCCAGTCCTATACTGTTAATATAATAGATACCCCGGGACACGTTGATTTCACCGTTGAGGTAAACCGTTCTTTAAGAGTTTTGGACGGCCTCGTCTTTTTGTTTAGTGCGGTTGATGGCGTTGAGCCACAATCCGAAACGAACTGGCGTTTGGCTGATAATTATAAGGTACCCCGTCTTGGATTCGTCAATAAGATGGACCGTCAGGGGGCTGATTTCTTTAATGTAGTCCGTCAGGTTCGGACGATGTTGGGATCTAAGGCGATTCCACTTCAGGTTCCCATCGGTGCTGAAGAGCATTTCAAAGGTGTTGTGGATCTCATCACGAATAAGGCTATCATCTGGGATGAGGCTTCTAAAGGCATGTCCTATCAGGAAATTCCAATACCGGATGATATCGCTGAGCAAGTACAGGAATGTCGCCAGGAACTGATAGAATCCATCGCAGAGTACGACGATGATCTGATGGTGAAATTCTTTGACAACCCGGACAGTATTACCGAAGAGGAAATGATCAATGCCATCCGCTCGGCTGTGTGCGATATGAAATTCGTACCCATGCTTTGTGGTTCAGCATTTAAAAATAAAGGGGTGCAGGCTGTATTGGATGCGGTATGCGCATTTTTGCCTTCTCCGGTCGATGTAGAAGCAGTAACCGGAACCCATCCTAAAACGGAGGAAGAGTTGCTTAGGAAACCTTCCGCAAGTGAGCCTTTTGCAGCATTGGCATTCAAAGTAGCTACAGATCCTTTTGTAGGTAGATTGGTGTTTATGCGCGTCTATTCTGGTAGACTTGATGCCGGATCCTATGTACTTAAAGTGCGTACAGACAAGGATCGCATTTCCATGGAGAAAGAGCGGATTTCCCGTTTATTCCTTATGCACGCTAACGACCGTAAGGCGATCGATTTCGTTGAAGCCGGAGATATCGTTGCGGCAGTGGGATTCAAGGATATTAAAACAGGTGATACGCTTTGCGATGAAAATAACCCGATCATTTTGGAATCCATGGTATTTCCTGAGCCGGTTATTTCGATTGCAATTGAACCCAAAACACAGAAAGATCAGGATAAACTAGGGATGTCACTCGCCAAATTGGCAGAGGAGGATCCTACATTCCGGGTTTTTACGGATGAAAATACAGGACAGACCATCATCAGTGGTATGGGTGAACTTCACCTGGAGATCATTGTGGACCGTCTTCGCCGCGAGTTCGGTGTTGAATGTAACCAGGGTGCACCTCAGGTAAACTATAAAGAATCCATGACCAAAACGGTTACGCATCGCGAACGCTTGAAAAAGCAAACCGGTGGTTCGGGATTGTTCGCTGATATGGAATTTGACCTTGGTCCAGCCGATGAAACGTTCCTCGAAAGCGATGATTATAAAAATGGTAAAACACGGATGCAGTTCGTTTGGGATGTGTTTGGTGGTGCTATTGATAAAGCATACATCCAGCCAATCATCAAAGGCTTTGAATCCATGATGAACCAGGGTATCCTCGCCGGATACAATTTGGAACATATGAAAGTTCGCGTATTCGACGGTAGCATGCACTCCGTGGACTCAAAACCTCAGGCATTCGAATTGTGTGCCAAGGATGGATTCCGCGAAGCGGCACCCAAAACCGGACCGCAACTTATGGAACCTATCATGAAACTTGAGGTGATTACGCCCGAGGACTACGTAGGACCTGTTATCGGAGACCTCAACCGTAGAAGAGGGATGCCTAAGGGGCAGGAACAGCGTATGGGAGGGGCCGTAGCCATTCAGGCGGAAGTGCCGCTTTCTGAAATGTTCGGGTACGTTACGCAATTGCGGACAATTACTTCTGGACGTGCAAGCTCTACAATGGAGTTTTCACATTATGCACCCGTTCCGCGACAGGTGTCAGAGGAAATCATAGCAAAGGCAAAGGGTACTGTTAAAGTATAAAGAGAATAGTAAAGAATATTTAGTAATTCATAAAAGGCATGAATCAAAAAATTCGGATTAAACTTCGCTCTTATGACCATAACCTGGTTGATAAGAGTACGGAGAAAATAGTGAAGACAGTGCGCAATAGTGGCGCAGTAGTTGCAGGTCCGATTCCGCTGCCAACTGAGAAAGAAATATTTACCGTGCTGAAATCTCCGCACGTAAATAAGAAAGCTCGTGAGCAGTTTCAACTTCGGACACACAAACGGCTCATCGAGATCTATACGCCCACCAACAAAACGGTGGATGCGTTGTCTAAACTCGAGCTGCCCAGTGGAGTAGACATTCAGGTAAAGCTGTCGTAATCTATTTTTCTTCAGTTTATTTAGGATGCAGGTCTTATTGGACCGGTGTCTGATTGTGTAACATATTTAAAAAATCACGTATTGTGAACGGATTAATCGGAACAAAAGTCGGAATGATGAGCATCTACGACAAAGACGGCAAGTACATTGCCTGCACGGTCGTGGAAATGTCACCCAATATTGTCACTCAGGTGAAGACGGAAGAATCGGACGGATATTCCGCTATGCAGTTTTCATATGGAGAGGCAAAGGCAAAAAATGCCAATAAAGCTATAACGGGGCATTTCAATAATTCCAACACCACTCCCAAAAAGCGTTCTGTGGAATTCAGAAACTGCGAACTGGACAAAAAGCTTGGCGATGAGGTACTCGTAACAGACGTCTTCAATGAAGGCGATGTCGTGCATGCCAGCGGTCTTTCCAAAGGAAAAGGATTCCAGGGAGTTATCAAGCGTCATGGATTCGGCGGGGTACAAAATGCAACCCACGGTCAGCATAACCGTCTCAGAGCTCCAGGTTCTATCGGTGCGTCTTCCTATCCTTCCAAAGTGGTGAAGGGTCTCCGGATGGCTGGCCAGAAAGGTGGTGGAAGCATAAAAGTGCGCAATCTTAAAGTTGCAAAAATTCTACCTGAGAAAAACCTGCTGTTGGTTAGGGGCGCGATCCCAGGACATAAAGGTTCCATTGTTATTATTGAAAAAAAATAAATTAAGGCGTCATGAAAATCGATGTACTAAACATACAAGGAAATAGCACAGGCCGCAGTATTGAACTGCCTGAGGACGTGTTCGGCATCGAACCGAACGAGCACGTAATCTACCTTGCCGTAAAAGCCTACCTCGCTAATCAGCGCCAGGGAACACATGATTCTAAAGAGCGCCATGCCGTTGCACGATCAACCAGAAAGATCAAGCGTCAAAAAGGTACCGGAGGTGCACGTGCAGGTTCCATGAAGAATATCATGTTTAAAGGTGGCGGACGTGCTTTTGGTCCACACCCAAGAGATTATTCTCAAAAACTGAATAGAAAGGTTAACAAACTTGCGAGAAAATCTGCTTTATCACAGAAAGCCGCTGGCGACAGCATCGTTATCGTGGAAGACTTCCAACTGAATGAAGTGAAAACGCGCGATTTTGCAGGCATCCTCAAAAATCTGAAAATAGATCAGGTTAAAACCTTGGTTGTTACCCCGGAATACAATGAGACTATGCATTTGTCAAGCCGCAATATTCCATGTACAAATATGAAGGTTGCTGCAGAGCTGAATACGTACGAAATTTTAAATTGCAAGAAACTGGTGCTCACTGAATCCAGCATTGGTAAAATTTGCGAAACCTTAGCTTAATTATCAAGGATATGATCAAGCAAATACTCATCAGACCAGTCATAACGGAGAAAGCCGAGAAACTTTCTACCAAAAGAAATCAGTATACGTTCCTGGTTGCCCGCGACAGCAATAAAGTTGAAATTTCAAAGGCAGTCGAGAAAATGTACAATGTATCTGTGGAATCCGTAAATACTGCGGTGATGCCCGGTAAGCCTAAAACCCGAAACACGCGAAGTGCTGTGATACGAGGACAGAAGGCAGCTTATAAAAAAGCAGTAGTAAGCCTCAAACCGGGAGACGAAATAAACATTTTTGGTGACGAGAAAAACTAAGCGAAATGCCAGTTAAAAAATTAAATCCGATCACTCCGGGCATGCGTTTTCGCGTGCAGCTCACACATGAGGAGATAACCGCTCATGCACCGGAAAAATCGCTCGTGGAAAGTATAAGCTCCCACGGTGGCCGTAACAATCAAGGACGCCGCACCATGCGTTATCGTGGAGGTGGACACAAAAAATTGTACCGCAAAATTGATTTTCTGCGCGATAAAGAGGGCATTCCAGCTCGTGTAAAATCAATTGAATACGATCCAAACCGTTCTGCACATATTGCATTACTGGTATATGCAGATGGAGAAAAGAGATACATCATCGCCCCGAATGGCTTGAAGGTAGGTGATTCCGTAATGAGCGGGAAAACAGCAACGCCTGATGTGGGCAATACCTTAATGCTTGGGGATGTGCCACTTGGTTCTGCTATTCATGCCATCGAATTATATCCTGGACAAGGAGCTTGCCTGGTTCGTGGAGCCGGAACTGCAGCAACGATGATGGGTAAGGAAGACAAGTATGCAATTATAAAATTGCCTTCGGGTGAAATTCGCAGAATCCTGGCGAGCTGTAAAGCAACCATGGGTTCCACTTCGAACCCAGACCATAGCCTTGAACGCATTGGGAAAGCTGGTCGTAACCGTTGGCTTGGACGCAGACCTCGCAACAGGGGTGTGGCCATGAACCCTGTCGATCACCCAATGGGTGGTGGTGAGGGTCGCTCCAGCGGGGGCCATCCAAGATCCCGGAAGGGCTTGATTGCAAAGGGCGCCAAAACGCGCTCGCGCAAAAAACACTCTTCACAACTTATTATTTCCAGAAGAAAAACAACCAATTAATACGCTTTAGAATATGTCTAGATCTATTAAAAAAGGACCTTTTGTTCATCATAAATTGATGGAAAAAGTTCAAAAATCAAAAGAATCCGGAAAGAAAACGGTCATCAAAACATGGAGCAGGGCATCTATGATTATCCCGGATATGGTTGGTGAAACCATCGCTGTTCATAATGGAAAGACCTTTATTCCGGTGTATGTTACGGAAAACATGGTAGGCCATAAATTGGGCGAATTTTCTCCGACAAGGACGTTCAGAGCACACGCAGGTAACAGATAATTCCTTTTCGTTAAATTGAATAAAATGGAAGCTTTAGCTAAATTACGCAACTGCCCGATGTCTCCTAGAAAAATGAGACTTGTGGTGGATTTAATCAGAGGCAAGAAAGTCAATGAAGCCCTCAATATTTTGAAGTTCACCAAAAAGGAAGCGTCCGTTTGGTTGGAAAAGGTCCTCCTTTCAGCAATCAATAACTACGAACAAAAACATGGTGAAGGTTCTGCAGACTCTGCCGACCTGTTTGTCAAAACAGCTTTTGTAGACGGAGGCATGATGATCAAACGATTTCAGCCTGCTCCTCATGGAAGGGCCCATCGCATACGCAAACGCAGAAATCATGTGACGCTCGTAGTCGCTGGTAAGAATGCCGCTGAAACAAAAAATGCTAATTAAATTACTTAATCCAAAATCATAATTGAATGGGTCAGAAAACAAATCCGATAGGCAACAGGCTGGGTATCATCCGTGGATGGGATTCCAACTGGTTTGGCGGAAAAAGTTTTTCTCAAAAGGTTGTCGAGGATGAAAAAATCCGCAACTACTTGAACGCACGTATTGAGAAAGGCGGAATCGCTCGTATTGTCATCGAACGGACCTTAAAGCGCATCACGGTTTCTATACAAACTTCCCGCCCAGGTATCATTATCGGAAAGGGTGGATCTGAGGTGGATAGCATACGCGAGGAATTGCGAAAACTCACAAGCCAGGATATTCAGATAAATATTTTGGAAATCCGCAAGCCTGAACTCGATGCTGCAATTGTCGGGGAATCCATTGCGAAACAAATTGAATCCAGGATAAATTATCGCCGTGCCATAAAGATGGCAATCCAATCTACTATCCGTGCTGGTGCAGAAGGAATCAAGGTCCGTATCTCCGGACGTTTGAATGGAGCAGAAATGGCACGATCTGAAGAATATAAAGAGGGGCGTATCCCACTGCATACCTTCCGGGCGGATATCGATTATGCAATTAAAGAGGCTTTGACCGTATACGGAAAAATCGGTATCAAGACCTGGATTTGTAAGGGAGAGGTATTCACAAAAAGAGATTTATCCCCATTGGTAGGTATGGAGAAGAAAGATACAAAAGGTGGTGGCTACCAGGGAGGTGGTGGACAAGACCGTAGAGGCGGTGGAAGAGGCGGTGAACGCGATGGTGGACGCCGTCAGGAGAGGGGAGGAAAAAGAAGGTAATTAAATTTCATTAACTCGTCGTAATTTTGCGACTCTTTTTTAAAGATTAGGAATCATGTTACAACCTAAACGCCTGAAATACAGAAGGCAACAAAAAGGAAGGATCAAAGGCCTTGCACACAGAGGAAGCTCCATTTCCTTCGGTACTTTTGGTTTGAAAGCCCTGGATAGCGGCCGTATTACCAATCGCCAGATCGAAGCTGCCCGTGTTGCGATGACCAGGCATATGAAAAGGGAAGGAAACGTCTGGATACGTATTTTCCCCGATAAGCCGATCACAGCAAAACCCGCCGAAGTGCGTATGGGTAAGGGTAAAGGGGCTTTGGACCACTATGTGGCTGTTGTAAAAGCAGGTGCAGTGATGTTTGAAATGGACGGCATTCCGTACAATGTTGCAGAAGAGGCGTTCATGCTGGCTGCGCAAAAATTGCCTATCAAAACCAAGGTGGTGGTTCGTCGTGAATTCCAAAACTTAGTTAACCAATAATCATCCGACATGGCATTGAAGAAATACAAAGAGATCGTAACCCTTTCGGACGAAGTGCTGGATCGCGATATGCACGCTGCAGTAACGGAATTGCACCGCCTGAAACTGGAACACAAAGTGAAGGGACTTCAGAATCCTGCTCACATACGCCATTTGCGCAGGGAGTTGGCAAAAATGCAAACAGAAAGGACAAAAAGAAATCAACAAAATCCAAAATAAAGATCGTCAATGGAACAACGCAATTTGAGAAAACAAAAAGTTGGTGTGGTCAGCAGCAACAAAATGGACAAAACCATTGTCGTGAAGGTGGAGCGCAGTATGATGCATTCTAAATATGGAAAAAGGATGAAGCGTACAAAGAAATATTTTGCTCACGACGAAAAAAATGAATGCGGCATCGGAGATGTAGTTCGCATTATGGAAACCAGGCCAATGAGCAAAAACAAAACCTGGATGTTGATGGAAGTTATTAAGAAAGGAGAATAAGGATTTTTAAAAACAGGCAATATGATACAGCAGGAATCGAGACTCAACGTAGCGGACAATAGTGGAGCAAAAGAAGTGCTCTGTATCCGCGTACTGGGAGGTACGAAAAGAAGATATGCCTCTATCGGGGATAAAATTGTCGTTACCGTAAAATCAGCTACTCCGGGTGGAGTAAAGAAGGGTACGGTATCTAAAGCCGTCATCGTTCGTACGAAAAAGGAGATCCGCAGGAAAGATGGTACCTATATCCGCTTTGATGACAATGCAGTGGTATTGCTTACCGCTTCAGATGAGCCTAGAGGTACCCGTATCTTTGGTCCTGTAGCACGCGAACTGCGCGAAAAGGATTACATGCGTATCGTTTCATTGGCGCCTGAAGTGCTTTAATAATTGCTATAATTCGAAGTCATGACAAAGTTCAAGATAAAAAAAGGAGATAAAGTCGAGGTGATATCCGGTTCCAATAAAGGGAAATCTGGAATTGTGACCCAAATCGTAACCGATAAAAGCCGTGCAGTAATTGAAGGCGTAAATATTGTAAAACGTCACATGAAACCTACCAACAATAATCCTGGTGGGATCGTGGAAATGTCAGCACCGATTCATATCTCAAACCTTTCTTTGTTGGATCCAAAAAGTGGTAAACCCACCCGAGTTGGCTACAAAATTGAAAAGGGAAAAAAAGTTCGCGTTTCTAAAAAATCAGGTGAAATCATTAAGTGATGAGCTATCAAAACAGATTAAAACAACACTACTTCAGCCATGTCGTTCCGGCTATGCAGGAGAAGTTTAATTACAAATCTCCCATGGAGGTTCCCAGACTGTTAAAAATCAGCATCAATCAGGGAATCGGTGGAGCTACTCAGGATAAAAAATTGGTCGACAACGCCATTTCTGAAATAACAACCATTACGGGACAGAAAGCCGTACCAACAATATCCAAAAAGGCCATTTCCAACTTTAAGTTAAGGGAGAAAATGCCTATCGGTGCTAAAGTAACCTTGCGTCGCGAACGGATGTATGAATTCATGGACAGGCTTATTACAGTTGCTCTTCCCCGAGTTAGGGACTTCCGTGGTATCAGTGATTCCGCATTTGATGGTCGTGGAAACTATACCCTGGGCGTAACGGAACAAATCATATTTCCTGAAATCGACCTGGACAAGATTAATAAAATTTCCGGTATGGACGTTACGTTCGTTACCACAGCAAAAACCGATGCAGAAGCATATGAATTGCTGAAGCAAATGGGTTTACCTTTTAAAAATCAGAAAAACTAATCGAATACTATGTCTAAAAAGTCCATTGTAGCAAGGCAACATAAACGGGAACGTATGGTAGCCAAATACCAAGACCTCAGATTAAAGTTAAAGGAGGAGGGCAATTACGATGCACTGTCCAAGTTACCCCGCAATGCTTCGCCTGTTCGTCTGAAGAACAGATGTAAGCTGACGGGACGTCCAAAAGGGTATATGCGCCGTTTTGGATTATCCAGATATGTGTTCAGACTTATGGCACTTGACGGAAAAATTCCAGGCATAGTTAAAGCGAGTTGGTAATTTTAAAATAAAGAGTATGTCAGCAGTAACAGATCCAATAGCCGATTATCTGACCAGAATCAGAAATGCACAACAAGCGGGTTTCCGCATTGTCGACATTCCGGCATCCAATGAAAAGAAACGCATCACGGAAATCCTGTATCAATATGGGTATATCCTCAAATATAAATTTGAAGATACAGATAACCACCAGGGTGTTATCCGCATTGCTTTGAAATACGATCCTCTGTCCCGTTTACCTATAATTCGTCAACTTTTGCGCGTAAGCAAACCCGGCAGAAGAGTGTATTCAAAGGCAGGCGACATCAGCCGCGTTATTAGTGGCCTTGGTATTGCAATTGTATCTACTTCAAAAGGAATCCTTACCGACAAAGAGGCGAAAAAAGCCAATATCGGTGGTGAGGTTCTATGTCATATTTATTAATCGACACATTCACACATTATGTCACGAATTGGAAAAAAAATAATACCTGTACCATCTGGGGTGGACATCAAAGTCGATAAAAGCTCCATTACCGTCAAAGGTCCTAAAGGAAGCCTTACCCAGGCAATTGATCCGGATATGAGTGTGGTCGTTGAAAATGGAAACATCCAGGTAAACCGTCCGACTGATCAAAAAAGGCATCGTGCCGCGCATGGTTTGACCAGAGCCTTGATCAACAACATGGTAACCGGTGTAACCCAGGGATTTAGAAGAGAGATGGAACTCGTCGGTGTGGGCTTCAGGGTTGCAAATACTGGAAACCTTCTTGAAATCGCTGTGGGATACTCACATCCCATTTACTTTGCCGTACCTCAGGAAATTAAAGTAGAAACCTTGACCGAAAAGGGATCTAACCCAAAAATAATCCTTCAGGGATCAGACAATCAGTTAATTGGACAAATCTGTGCAAAATTGAGAGCCATGAAAGCTCCGGAACCATTTAAAGGAAAAGGTATCAAGTTTGCAGGTGAAATATTGAGAAGAAAAGCTGGTAAATCAGCGGGTAAATAATCATCGTTGACCCCATAGTAGTTTAGGGAAATGAAAAAGAATAAAACAACGCAAAGACAAAAAATACGCCACAGAATCCGTAAAACCATCAGTGGAACGGCAGATAAACCACGTCTGTCTGTATTTAAAAGCAATACGGGCATCTATTGCCAACTGATCGATGACACCAAAGGGCAAACCCTTTGTGCCGCGAGCTCAAAAGATAAGGCACTGGCAAAAAACAGTAAATCAGAAATGGCAAAGCAGGTAGGAACCCTCATCGCTTCAAAGGCACAGACAATGAATATCAGCTCCGTGGTTTTTGACCGGGGTGGCTATATCTTTCACGGTCGCATAAAGGCATTGGCCGATGGTGCGCGCGAAGGAGGACTTCAATTTTAATTTTAAAAAAATAAATACCGAATAAAATCATGGCAAAATCGCATGTTGTACGGGTAAAAGCGGCAGGTGAAACCGAATTGAAAGAGAAACTTGTGACACTCAACCGGGTTGCAAAAGTGACCAAAGGAGGTCGTACCTTCAGTTTTTCTGCATTGGTGGTTGTCGGGGATGGAAAAGGCATTGTAGGACAAGGAATTGGCAAAGCCCGTGAGGTTTCAGATGCCATTTCAAAGGCCGTCGATGATGCCAAGAAAAACCTGATTAAAGTGCCGATCCAGAAGGGTACCATTGCTCACGAACAAAAGGGAAAATTCGGAGCAGGCAGGGTTTTTATTAAACCTGCAGCAGATGGAACCGGAGTTATTGCAGGTGGTGCCATGCGAGCAGTTTTGGAAATTGCAGGCGTGCATAACGTATTGGCAAAATCCATCGGATCATCAAACCCACATAATGTGGTGAAAGCAACCCTTGATGCACTTACCCGCATCAGAAGTCCTTACGATGTTGCAAAGGATAGAAAAATCGAACTTGTTAAAGTATTTGAAGGCATTTAAGCAAAGACGATGGCAAAAATTAAAATCACACAATCAAAAAGCGTTATTAAAGCCAACGAACGCCAAAAGCAGACGGTTAGAGCTTTAGGACTTAGGAATCCACATGATGTGGTTGAACTGGAATCCACGCCTCAAATCGAAGGCATGATAAAAAAAGTATTTCATCTCGTTCACGTAGAAAAGATCTGATTCATATGGAATTACACAACTTAAAACCGGCTAAAGGGGCAACCCATCGCGAAAAGAGAATCGCCCGCGGCGAAGGCTCAGGACATGGCGGCACCTCCGGCAAAGGTCATAAAGGGATGAAAGCAAGATCGGGCGCGTCTACTTCCAAATCATTTGAAGGAGGTCAAACCCCATTGCAACGTCGTCTTCCAAAATTCGGTTTTAACAATGTCAACCGAATTGAATATAAAGAACTAAACCTTCATTTGCTCGAAGATTTTACAGATCAATATGGAGTACTTGAAATGGACCCTGACTTTTTTGCAAAACATAAAATCTTTGGAAAAAGCGACCGCATTAAAGTTTTGGGAAATGGCGAAATAACAAAAGCGGTCAAAATTAAAGTGCATGCGTGCTCTGCATCCGCAAAAGCAAAGATTGAAGCTGCAGGAGGATCTGTTGACCTTATTTAATATTTAGGGATGAAAAAATTAATCGAAACCTTTAAGCATATTTGGAGTATCCAGGAACTTAAGGATAAAATAACCTATACCTTAACCCTTTTGATTGTTTTTAGGGTAGGTACATTTATCGTTTTACCTGGTGTTGATCCGCAAATTCTGGCACAAAAGACCACCAATGCTTCAAATAGTCTTTTTGGTTTGATTTCAAGTTATACCGGTGGTGCGTTTGATAAGGCTTCTATTTTCGCACTTGGTGTCATGCCTTATATCACGGCCTCCATCATTATTCAGTTGCTTGGCTTTGCAGTGCCCTATTTTCAGCGATTGCAACAAAAAGAAGGGGAGTCCGGCCGCAAGAAACTGAACCAAATTACAAGAATACTTACCGTGTTCATTACACTCGTTCAGGGTGGTGGATACCTGACCTATGTGAAATCAATGGGCGCCGTTGACCCTAATGTAAGCCAATTCATTTTTTGGTTCTCTAACAGTATCATCCTGGCAACGGGAACCATCTTCTGTATGTGGCTCGGCGAACGGATCACGGACCGCGGATTGGGGAATGGTGTTTCCCTTATCATCATGATTGGTATTATTGCAACATTGCCTACCGCATTTGCTTTTGAATTAAATACCCAGCAATTGTTGCTCTTCTTATTGGAATTAGTATTGCTGTTTCTCATTATCATCGCTTGTATTTTGGTTATTCAGGGCGTGCGCAAGATTCCGATTCAATTTGCAAAACGCATGGTAGGTCGTGGTGCCGGATCCATGCCGATGGGGAATAACCGCGACTTTATTCCACTGAAGGTAAATGCTGCTGGTGTAATGCCCATCATCTTTGCTCAGGCAATACTGTTTCTTCCTATTACAGCAATACAATACATGACCGCAGACCCTACGTTTGGGACTTCCGGGGTTCTGGGAGCATTGACAGATCCCTACGGCTTTTGGCATAACCTGCTGACCTTCCTTTTAGTGGTAGGCTTTACCTATATCTATACCGCCTTGATTGTAAATCCGCAGAATTATGCAGAATACCTGAAGAGGCAAAACGCATTTATTCCGGGGGTAAAACCTGGAGAGGATACCGAAGAATATATCGATTCAACGACAACGAGAATCACACTTCCTGGTTCGATATTTCTCGGAATATTGACCATTCTTCCTTCACTAGCAGTGCTTTTTGGCGTGAATCCACAATTCGCCAGATTTTTCGGAGGTTCTTCCGTTTTGATTATGGTTGGGGTTATTTTGGATACACTTGCTGTTGTGGAATCCTACCTGCTTATGAAAAAATATGACGGATTGGTCAAGTCAGGACGCATAGAAGGCAGGTTTAGTCAGGGTGTAGGCCCTGTTGTCAACGGATAATGAGACAAATCGGATGATCTACCTCAAGACCGAGGAGGAAATTGATAAAATTCGCCATAGCTGTTTATTAGTTAGCAAGACCTTGGCCGAAATGGCTGCGATCCTTCGACCTGGATTGACCGGCCTGGAAATGGACAAGCTCGCTGAAACATTTATCAGAGACCATCATGCGATACCTGCTTTTAAAGGGTATAATGGCTTTCCCGGTTCACTCTGCATTTCAATTAATGAACAAGTTGTTCATGGAATTCCTTCAGACAGAATCCTTAAAGAAGGGGATGTGGTATCTATCGATTGCGGAGTATTACACGATGGGTTCTTTGGGGATTCGGCTTATACTTTTGCATTGGGTACACTTCCAGAGCCCGTTGTGCAATTGCTTAAAGTTACAAGGGAATCCTTGTTTTTGGGTATAGCTCAGGCAGTAGCAGGCAATCGCATCGGGGACATTAGTCATGCTATCCAGGAGTATACAGAAGTCAAACACACATATGGTGTTGTGCGCGAATTGGTAGGTCACGGAATAGGCAGGCAGCTTCACGAACCGCCTGAAGTTCCCAATTTTGGCAAAAGAGGTAGCGGTATGGTGCTTAAAGAAGGACTGGTTATCGCCATTGAACCCATGATTAACCTGGGTACAAGACGTGTGAAGCAACTTAAAGATGGATGGACCATAATCACACAAGACAAAAAGCCTTCAGCTCATTTCGAACATACCGTTGTGGTTCGCCGGGATAAGGCGGAATGTCTCTCGGATCACAGTTATATTGAAAATGCGATGAAAAATAACATAGAATTGACAAAAATTGCTTAAAAAGATAGATATTTGCACTCCGAAATTTTTTAGATGGCCAAAAAGGACCTGATTACACAGGACGGAATCATAGAAGAAGCTTTATCCAACGCAATGTTTAGGGTAAGGCTGCAGAATGACCACCTGATCATTGCAACCATTTCTGGTAAAATGCGTATGAATTATATCAGGATTCTTCCAGGCGACAAAGTTTCGGTGGAAATGAGTCCTTACGATTTATCACGAGGACGAATAACCTATAGATATAAATAAAATATATGAAAGTCAGGACTTCAATTAAAAAGAGAACAGCGGATTGCAAGTTTGTCAGAAGGAAGGGCAAATTGTATATCATCAACAAGAAAAATCCAAAGTACAAACAACGTCAAGGTTAATCTTAAAATCTACCAAATAAAATGGCTCGTATCTCAGGTGTCGATTTACCAAGAAATAAAAGGGGAGTGATTGGACTCACCTACATCTATGGTATTGGTCCTACTTCTGCGAAGAATATTCTCAGTAAAGCGGGTATCAACGAAAGTGTCAGGGTGCAGGAATGGTCAAATGATCAGGTTCAGAAAATTGCCAAAATCATCCAGGAAGAATTCCGGGTAGAAGGGGAATTGCGTTCAGACGTCCAGCTTAGCATCAAGCGCTTAATGGATATCGCAAGTTACCGTGGCGTACGTCACAGAAAAGGTCTTCCTGTCCGTGGCCAACGCACCAAAACAAATGCAAGAACCCGTAAAGGAAAAAGAAAGACGGTTGCAAATAAGAAAAAAGCTACTAAATAATTAATGGTCTTTGACATATGGCAAAAGGTAAAAAGGCAAAAAAGAGGAAGGTTAAAGTGGATGCAGACGGAATTGCATTCATTCAGGCCACGTTCAATAATATTATTATTTCATTGACGAATAAAGCAGGGGAGGTAGTCTCTTGGGCAAGTGCGGGTAAATCCGGATTTAAAGGCTCCAAGAAGAATACTCCGTTTGCTGCCCAAATGTCCGCAAACAACGCTGCGGGAACTGCATATGAAGCAGGAATGCGCTCCGCAGAAGTATTTGTCAAGGGCCCGGGTTCAGGCAGGGAAGCAGCTATCCGTGCATTGGATGCTGCCGGTATTAAGATTACTAAAATCACCGACCTTACCCCAATCCCACATAACGGATGCCGTCCTCCAAAACATAGAAGAGTTTAATCAGGTTTAAATAGCAAATCAATGGCAAGATATACCGGACCGGTTACGAAAAAATCAAGATCATTTGGCCAATCCCTTACAGGATATGACAAGTCCTTTGAGCGCAAGAAATATGCTCCGGGGCAACACGGACCTTCTCGTCGAAGAAAACAGCGCTCAGATTATGCACTCCAATTGATCGAAAAGCAAAAGGCAAAATATACCTATGGCGTTCTCGAGCGTCAGTTCCGGAATATTTTCCATGATGCACACAAAAAGGAGGGCGTAACTGGAGAGAACTTGTTCCAATACCTTGAAGCACGTCTTGACAATACCGTATATCGTATGGGTATTGCTGCAACACGTAAGGGAGCCCGCCAGCTCGTTTCACACAGGCATATCATGGTAAACGGCAAACTTGTAAATGTACCCTCTTACCGCCTGCGTCCGGGTGATGTAATTTCAGTTCGCGGAAAATCTCAAGGACTCGAATTTATCAAACATCAGGTTGCACAAAAAACAGATACGAGGAAGTTCGGATGGCTGGAATGGAATTCCGATAAAATGGAAGGAAAATTCATTCAATATCCAAACAGAGAGCAGGTGCCTGAACCTATCAATGAACAGCTGATCGTCGAATTGTACTCCAAATAAGACATTCACCATTCTATAAATAAAAAATTCAAGCATGAGCATTTTAAACTTTCAAAAGCCGGATAAAATCATTCTTCAAAAATCAACCGACTTTGAAGGGACGTTTGAATTCAAACCACTCGAACCTGGATTCGGGCAAACAGTGGGCAATTCCATCAGAAGGATTTTATTATCCTCCCTCGAAGGTTTTGCTATTTCTTATGTTCGCATCGCTGGTGTGGAACACGAATTTTCTACTATAAAAGGTGTAATGGAGGATGTTGTTGAAATCATCCTTAACCTTAAGCAGGTGCGTCTGAAACCTAACATGGACGCCAATAGTCTCAAAGAGGAAAAAATCTACCTAACCATTAGCGGGAAGGACAAATTTGTCGCTGGTGATATTGAGGCTGCAACGAATGTATTCAAAGTTACCAATCCCGAATTGGTGATTTGCCACATGGAACCGTTCGTTAACCTCGAATTGGAATTAACTATTACTAAGGGCCGCGGTTATGTACCGGCAGATGAAATGATCACGAAAGATCTTCCTATTGGAATCATCCCGGTAGATGCCATTTATACTCCTGTCAAAAAGGTTTCTTACGGCGTTTCCAATACCAGGGTCGGCCAAAAAACAGACTTCGAAAAACTTGTCCTCGAAGTAAAAACGGATGGTACAATTCATCCTGAAGATGCAGTGAAAGAGGCTGCCCGTATCATGATTCAACACCTTATGCTCATAACAGACGAAAATATCACTTTCGAAGATTCTGTTCGCAAGGAAGATACGATCGTGGATGAGCATATCCTCCATATGAGGAAATTACTTAAAACTCCTCTTGAAGATCTGGATCTTTCAGTACGGGCTTACAATTGCCTTAAAGCTGCAAAAATCAATAATCTCGCAGAACTCGTACGTTACGATACACACGAGCTTTTGAAATTTAGAAACTTTGGAAAGAAATCGCTGGTTGAAATCGAAGAATTGCTCCAGCTTAAAAATCTCAGTTTTGGAATGGACCTGTCCAAGTACAAACTGGATGAAGAATAAACCTTGAATTTACATTTGCAAATCGATTTGCCATGCGTCACGGAAAAGCATTTAACCATCTAAGCAGAAAAAAAGGTCATAGGGTTGCTCTATTGAGAAACCTCGCCATTGCTTTAATCAAGCATAAAAGGATCAATACAACATTGGCAAAGGCAAAGGCCCTCAGGGTTTTTATTGAGCCTATTATGACCAAATCAAAAGACAATACTACGCACAGCAGGCGTACCGTATTTTCCTATCTTCAGGATAAAGATTCCATTACAGAACTGTTTGGAGGCGTTGCAAGTAAAATTGCAAATCGTCCAGGTGGATATACACGCGTAATCCGCACCGGGTTCCGTCAGGGTGATGGCGCTGAAATGGCAATGATTGAAATGGTAGATTACAATAATGTAATGGTATCCGCTTCTGCAGCGGGTGCTCCGGAAGTCGCCAAAAAGAAGACCAGAAGAAGTAGTGCACGTAAGAAAAAACAAGAGGATGCTCCTTCAGGAGAAGTAGAAAACAACTCTGCTTCAGGAAGCGAGACCAATGAATAAAATAGAAAAGCGGCGAATTAGCCGCTTTTTTTTTAGTCATACGTATTAAACTCAGGAGGAACCTGTCCGGGCTAAAATAAAATAGATGGAGCCTGTTCACATGACCTGCAGGAGTAATATATTTGCAAAAGTTTAATATTAATTTTTATGTCCGGTAGCCAAAACCAACCCGCCTACTTGCTCCTTGAAGATGGAAGCTTTTTTAAAGGTTATGGAGCAGGCATGAAAGGGACTATTGGAGGCGAAATCTGCTTTAATACCTCCATGACCGGATATCAGGAAATCTACACAGATCCTAGTTATTTTGGGCAAATCATGGTCAATACCAATGTCCACATTGGAAATTATGGTGTGATGAGCAATGAATCCGAATCCGATAAAGTCCAAATCCGTGGTCTGGTTTGCCGCAATTTCTCCACACAGCTGAGCCGTCACATGGCTACAGATTCCTTGCAAAACTTTCTGGAAGAGAATCAAATTGTATGCATACATGGAATAGATACCCGCGCCCTTGTTCGGCATATTCGCATCCATGGTGCCATGAATGCCGTAATTTCTACGGAACTCGATGAATTAAGCAAGTTAAAAAGCTTCTTATCTGGCGTGCCATCTATGGATGGCCTCGAATTGGCATCATTGGTCAGTACAACAGCTCCATATACATTTGGGGCGGCACAGGGTGCATTCAAAATTGCTGCAATGGATTTTGGTATCAAGCGCAGCATCCTTCACCAAATGGAAGCTGCCGGATTTTCGATTAAGGTATTTCCAGCAAAAAGCAGGTTTGAAGAACTTCAGTCCTTTGAACCAGATGCATTTTTCCTATCCAATGGTCCTGGGGATCCTATGGCTATGGATTATGCGATGGAGCCGATATTAAATATGATAAATTCAGGCAAACCTGTTTTTGGTATTTGCCTGGGTCATCAACTAATCAGCCTTGCTTTAGGAATACCAACCTATAAAATGCACCACGGTCATCGGGGAGGAAACCATCCGGTACTTAATCTGGAAACAGGTTTAGGCGAAATCACAAGCCAAAATCATGGATTTACGGTAGACATGGACAAGCTGCTTCAAAGAAAAGATGAAATAACACTGAGTCATGTCAATTTGAACGATAAATCTGTTGAAGGGCTTTCCCATAAGTCGAAATCTGTATTCAGTGTGCAATATCACCCTGAAGCGGGTCCGGGACCTCATGATTCGAGGTATTTGTTCCGGCAATTCTACCAGCTACTATCCAAGCAACATCACATAAACGCTGTCCAATGAGTGAAATCATCGATATCCGAGCACGGGAAATTTTAGATAGCAGGGGTTTTCCAACGGTCGAAGTGGAAGTTGAAACCGAATTCGGTGTGGTTCAACGCGCCGCAGTTCCCTCCGGAGCCTCTACCGGGAAGCATGAAGCCATTGAAATGCGCGATGGTAATGCGCAACGGTATCTGGGTAAAGGTGTTTTGACCGCCTGCGGGCATGTGGAGGAAGAATTGGCTGAAATCATACTCGGTATGGATGTGAACCAACAACGCGAAATCGATCAACTAATGATTGAAGCAGATGGTACCGAAAATAAATCCCGGTATGGAGCTAATGCAATTCTTGGAATTTCTCTCGCAGTTGCGAAAGCGGCAGCAGAAGAAGCGGGCTTGCCATTATATCGGTATATAGGCGGTGTAAATGCGTCCATATTGCCTGTACCAATGATGAATATTATCAATGGGGGAGCACATGCGGATAATAAGCTTGACTTCCAGGAATTCATGATCATGCCCGTGGGTGCAGCCAATTTTACTGAAGGTCTGCGTATGGGAGCTGAAGTTTTTCAAAATTTGAAGAACGTTTTAAAATCTAAGGGATTTTCAACAAATGTAGGAGATGAAGGTGGATTCGCTCCAAATATCAACACAAACGAAGAGGCTATTGAACTGATCTTAAAAGCTATTCAACAAGCAGGCTTCAGACCAGGTGAGGATGTTGTTCTTGCAATGGATGCCGCAGTAAGCGAACTCTATGATGACAAAACAGGAATGTATGTTTTCCATAAATCTGGCGGACCTTCATTGACAAGCCAACAAATGGTGGACTATTGGATGGAGTTGGTTGAAAAATATCCAATTAGGTCCATAGAAGACGGATTGGCTGAAGATGACTGGCGCGGGTGGGAAGCACTCACCGAGGCCCTTGGTAGCCAGCTACAGCTTGTGGGTGATGACTTGTTTGTTACAAACACAAAGAGAATCCGGCAAGGCATTCAAACGAAAGCGGCTAATGCCGTTTTAATTAAAGTAAATCAAATTGGTACCTTAACAGAGACGATTGAAGCAATCCGACTTGCACAACACAGCGGATACCGTTGTGTGATGAGCCACCGTTCAGGTGAAACAGAAGATACCACCATTGCAGACCTCGCAGTTGCATTAAACTGCGGGCAAATCAAAACCGGCTCTTTATCGAGATCCGACCGGGTTGCGAAATACAATCAGCTCCTCCGCATTGAATCAGAATTGGGAGCTCAGGCCCAATATCTTGGAAAATTAATATTTGAGAATTAAATATTATATATATTTGCCAGATATTCCTGTGATTAGATGTCCCAGCTTCACAAGCACCTCGAATTCTTATTAAA
Source organism: uncultured Saprospiraceae bacterium (assembly GCA_964507535.1). Taxonomy (GTDB): domain Bacteria; phylum Bacteroidota; class Bacteroidia; order Chitinophagales; family Saprospiraceae; genus Vicinibacter. The sequence goes on along the minus strand of CAZDQG010000008.1, from coordinate 70,986 downwards.
AGCAAACTCCTGGATTCTCAGGAGGAAGTACCTGCTTATATCAGGGGCATTTGTCATTTATATGTCCTTTTTCGACCAGTACAAAATATCTACCGCATTATCTCTTTACTCCGACGTTGAACAAATGGAACAGGAAAAAAGGAGATATGAAAAGGATATTGCAAAACTTATTGAAGACAAGAAGGATATTGAGAATAATTATGAGAAATTTGCACGGGAAAAATATTACATGTCCCGCCAGGATGAAGATGTTTTCATCGTCGAGTAATAATTAACGAGCGAAAAGGTATTTTATATGTCAGTATTAGTGGGCTCAGGCTCTAAGGTTATTGTACAGGGTTTTACCGGTAAGGAGGGAAGTTTCCATGCGGAACAGATGATTGCATATGGAACCCCCGTCGTAGGTGGCGTGACCCCTGGTAAAGGTGGGCAGATGCACCTCGAAAGGCCTGTATTTAACACCGTGGCAGAAGCTGTTCAACAAGTTGGTGCCGATACATCCATCATTTTTGTGCCCCCGGCATTCGCTGCAGATGCAATCATGGAAGCAGCAGAAGCCGGAATTCGTGTGATCGTTTGCATTACTGAAGGTGTTCCCGTGCAAGACATGTTGAAAGTCAAGGAATATCTAAAAAACTATCCTTGCATCCTTATTGGACCGAATTGCCCCGGTATTATCACTCCTGGGGAGGCAAAAGTGGGCATTATGCCGGGATTTATCCATAAAAAAGGAAATATAGGAATTGTATCGAGGTCTGGAACCTTAACCTATGAAGCGGTCGATCAGGTTACCAAAGCAGGTATGGGTCAGTCCACCTGTATCGGTATTGGTGGGGATCCGATTCCAGGCACAACAACGCTCGAAGCAATTCAATTGCTTATGGCTGATTATCAGACGGAAGGCATCATAATGATTGGTGAAATCGGTGGCAGTATGGAAACGGAAGCTGCCGAATGGATTCAGAAACATGGCACCAAGCCAGTCGTTGGATTTATTGCAGGAAAGACCGCTCCAAAAGGTCGTAAAATGGGTCATGCAGGTGCAATCATCGGTGGCAAAGGTGATACCGCAGAAGCCAAAATGGAAATCATGAAACAATGCGGTATTCACGTAGTAGAATCACCAGCTGATATTGGCCGCACCATGAAGCAGGTGCTTGGACTTTAATTCGCGACTTCTCCTTTTATCCTTTTTCTAAAATACCTGGGATGCACAATGAGCATTCCAAAAGATTCACCGTCTTCTTTGGTTTGCTTGGCGTGGTGTGCACCATGAGCTTTGAGTATCGCTTTGGAGTAAGGATTGTCCAATTGTCGAAACCATTTAAAACGTCGGTGTATATACACGTCGTGGACTAAAAAGTAACACAATCCATACAGGGAGATTCCGATGCCTATGTAAAGTAAAAAACGCAATTCCGGATAGAGACTTCCAAGCATATAGCAAATGGCAGATGGTATTGCAAAAACTAAAAAAAAGCGGTCATTTTTTTCCCAAAATCCTTTCTTTAAATGAATAGGGTCGTGATGGTCGGCATGCCAGGACCACAAAGGGCCATGCATCACAAATTTATGGGTAAACCATGCCATAAATTCCATAAATAGAAATGCAGCACCTACTATTAAAATATTTGTCCACATAATCCTAGCAATTTAATTATTTATAAATCAACAAAAGACATTACGAAAAGAATAGCCTACGAATATCGTGTTAACAACAGAAATGACAATTCAGGATCTTAAAAGTTTAAAATGAGTACTGTTAGTACACAGATTAGATTAGGATCAGGTGGCCTCCGAAGACTCGTTTTTCACACGCATTAAGGGCAATTCCACGTAAAACTTTGTCCCTTTTTCTGGTAAGGTGTGAAAATAAATCCGTCCATTGGCAGATTCTATTATCTGTTGACACATTGCCAGTCCAAGACCTGTACCTGAACTTTTTGAAGTAAAGTTTGGTAAAAAGACTTTGGATTGCAGGTCTTCAGGGATACCACTTCCATTATCCTGGACACAAATTATAGCATTCTTGCTATTCGAATCCAGGCTGATATCAATTCGGCCCCTTCGATGCTCAGGAATGGCCTGTATGGCGTTGTTTATGAGATTGTTTAAGACGCGAATGACCTGTACCTTATCTGCAAAAACGTACAATTCATCTATAGGCACCGATAAGAAGATATCAATATCAGAACGTTTGCGGAACAAATCATGCACGGATGAGAGGATTTCATTGAGTACAAGTTTTTCGTTTTCCGCCTGAGGCATTTTTGCAAAATTTGAAAATTCAGTGGCTATCTTACTCAAGCTGTCTATTTGCTCAATCAAAGTTGCGCAGACATTTTGTGCCATTTCTTTAATGTCCTCAGTGCCTGTTCTCAATGTTTGCTGCAAATATTGAATAGAAAGCTTCATGGGGGTTAATGGGTTCTTAATCTCATGTGCTACTTGCTTTGCCATTTCACGCCAGGCGGAATCCCTTTCATTTCTAGCCAGCAAGCGGGCACTTTCATCCAGCTGACCCACCATTTGATTGTAATTCTGAATCAACTCGCCAATTTCATCCTGACCTTTCCATTCTAGTGTTTCATTGGTCTTTCCTAAACGTATGCGTTGCAATTTATCCGTAAGTGTTACTAGTGGCGAGGTGATGGAGTTCGCCAATAGCGTGGCAAGACTCGCAGCAATCAGAAATAGGAAAACATAAATATTAAGTAATGTATTTACCAGATTCGCCAGTCTTGTGCCATAGCTTGCTTCAGAGGAGGCTACCGCTTCAACTTGTAAGATTCCAATGCGTTGATTGTTAAAAAATAAATTCCGAAATGCATTCAACTCTTTTTCAAAACCATTTGGTTCAAGGATGATGATGTCTTCTGCAAAATTGGGGAATTGAAAGTAAAATCCCGGGTGTAAAAGGTGATAACTATTTGGAATGAAACTCTGCGACTCTGTGAATTTAATTTCCTTTCCTTCCGGATCATACAGTCGAACATAAAAGTCCACCATCTGACTTGTCTGACGAATTTGTGTTGTTATGATCGTACGGGCATCTTCATTAGTATGAACATTCCGTATTGAAGATTCCAGAAATTCTGAAAGATTTCTTGTCTTACTGATGAGATTGTCCCTGTAAATTTCATTTTCAGATCTGCGCGTAAAAAATACGGTGGTGATTGCAATGATTAAAAAGCTGATCACGATTCCAAGTATTACATAAAACTGAATTCTGTTTTTAAGAGAAGGCTTGTCCGGAAAACTTATCTGTAAATCATCTGGTAGAAACCTGAATCGTTGATGTGACAAACTGATCAAGTAGGACAGCACAATCAATACCGTGAATAAATAAGAAAATAGAGAAACAGCTTTAAGTGTTGCTTCGATGTTATTTGATATAATAAGAAGACGGTTAGGAGACGGCTTAAGATATAATAAGTCTTTTCCGTCTGTGCGCATGTGCCGGATACTGTCCTTTCCTAGACTTTTTATTCCTTGCTCATAGCTTGGCTTGAATAAGGTGCTTGAAAATTTGAGGAGCCGGTCCTCGTAAAAATACAAGTCGTAATTGTTTGTACTGCAGTTCTGGATCAAATCGCCAACACAGTTGGTGCCATTTTCATGTTCACATTTTGTAAAAGTTCTTATAATCTCATCTTTAATGAACCGCTTTTTTTGATTTTGGAAATGGAAAATCAGACTCGAGTTCAGGATGCTTATGACTATAATCCAGCTGATGAGCCAAAGGATATTCTTCTGATAATTTTCAGTAAAAAAATCCTGCATCCATACGATGATCGTGGTAGCAAGTAAAAAAGGTACAAGTCCAATCTCAAGCTTGGATTGATATATGAGTGGGGTTGCAAGAGTGAGCGCAATCAAATAAAAGAAAAGGCGCTGCCTGATTTGAAGTTGAAAGCTATACGTGCTGTTGGTTAATTTATTTGTAAGCAGAAAAATGGCAATGAGTACAATAAGCAGGTCAAATAAAAGTACAAAGTGTTCCAGTTGAAAAGAGAAAACATTGCTGAGATCAAAATAGTAATCTGAGTGAATAAATACGGCATTGAATATAAAGCAGTAAAAAACCAGAGAGAAAATCGAAATCAAATAATTTGCCAGGACGATTACATTGCTTACAAGTGGCGTAAGAAGGCTGGACTGGAATCGTGCGTATTTATAGAAGAAATAGCACAAGTGAAAAATGATTAAAGCAAGTACGCTGAATTCAAATAGCGTATAGTTGTAAAACTTGGTTTGTATAAGCTTGTTGGTAAGGATGCTGTTGTAAAAATCATTTTGATGAACAACCCATTGGCTCATGCTTATGGTGACCAGTGCGCCTGTAACCAGAATCAGATTTCCCCACGGATAGTTGGATTGATTGTAATGGATTTTTGAAATAAAATGAAAGGGAAGATAGAATAAGAAAAGCACCAACAGGTAATACAAAATCAAAACATTGCCATAGATAGGCGCCAGAAAGTCTCCCTCGCAGTCCAGATAGGCAAGTATTTCATTTGCATGATAAGGATGTTGAATGGCCAGTGCGGACTTCGTAGATTTATCGGGTGTAATTTGGACTTTGACCCATTTCGATTGCACGCTCGTCAAGGGCGTGTAACTCACCAGGACGAAGGATCTGCCTGATGCCTGGAATGAGATCTTGTTAAAAGCAAATTGCTGGTCCAGGTGCTTTAGGATATGCAAACCATTCACCTGTTGATTATCTGCCCAATCGGAGTAACTGAATCGCTCCTGAGCACTCCAAAACAGGGGTTTGGAATTTTCATAAAGAATAAACTGGATCGTTTTGCTCTCTAATAAATAACGCAATAGATCTTGCGCGTTTCCGGATCCAGAATTTTCTTTTTGGAGCAACTTTTGGATCTCATCGTCATGCTTTTGATCTTCCCGAAGAAATCGCTGCAGTTCATTGCGTACTTCATTTCGCAAGTAATGTCGGTAGTCGTGTTCAAATCCAGGATAAGCCCATTCATAGACTTTGCCTAAAAGCAATAGCAGGAGGGCTGACAGCCAAACCAGATACCAGTTTTTGTATAAACCCGGATTCACTTCCTAAAATCTACGTAAAATTAATCTAATTATACATTATATATTGTCATAATGTGAAATCGGGCAATACAGTATGATTGGGAATCTGTAATTTTGACATGCCATGTCTTATCGCTTCGCTTCAGGCGGGGAGGAAAGTCCGGACAATGCCGGGTTGCCGCACCACCTAACAGGTGGCTCAGGAGAAATCCTGAAGAGAGAGGGTCACAGAAAATTACCGCCTCGAAAGAGGTAAGGGTGAAAATGTGCGGTAAGAGCGCACGCGGAACAGGAGTAATTTTGTTTCGGGATAAACCTTGCGGATTGAAATGCCATGTATATCCATTACTCGAAGGAGTCCTTTAAACCCGAAAGGTGCTTTGGCAGATGGAGGGGTAGGCAGAGCAGATAAATGATAAGAGATTCCGGTTCTGCCGGAATTACAGAATCCGGCTTATAGTGGCATTTTGGGTAAACATATGTTTACCCATTTTTTTTACACTATGGCATTCAAAAAAACGATGGTTCCGTATTCACTAAAAAATACGGAGAAAGAAGAACGATATGCAGCATACAGATATTACTCTTCTGTGGCAGGAGCGGGTTTTCCAGCACCGTCAAAATCATAACTGATAGAAAAACGAATGGTATTTGCAAGGGGACTGCGGTTATTGGTGGTTGGAATGAGGTAGGAAAGATTCAATCCAAAGACATTGTATTTTACACCACAGCCCAAGGTCATGTATTTTCTATTTCCTTTCAGGGAGTTTTCGTGAAAATATCCTGCACGGACTGCGAATTGCTTGTCATACCAATACTCAAGGCCAAGAGAGTACATCAACTCCTGAAGTTCTTCGGTGAACCCACCAGGTGCGTCGCTGAATGATCCAAAAATTCCTTCGAATAAACCTTTTTCACGGTAATCAGCAATTTTATTATTATCTGTATCGTAATCAGGATCGCCGGGTTTGCGTGGACTTGGAATCATTAATTTATTGATTTCAAGAGTTGCAGTCAGGGAGTTGTAATCGTCAAAATTCATTTCATAAGCTGCTCCTAGTGCCATATTTGAAGGAATAAAATCCTTTACCACACCCTGTGTATAGGTCACTTTCGCTCCTAGATTGGTGAGCGCAAGGCCTGCATTCAGATAATTTCTTCGACCACTTGCACCAAGTTTATTGCGATAAAAAACTCCTATATCAGCAGCAAATGTTTTTGCAGTGCTGATGGTATATGCACCCAAAACTTTCCCGGTAGCAAGATTGCTATAGGCAAATTTAGCGGACAAGCTGGCGGAGAAAACGTCTGATAATTTTCTGCTGTAAGCTGCAGCGAGCTCCATTTCATTAGGCTGGCCGGTGCCAATGTCGTTTCCATTTTCGTCCCGGAAATCAATTTTTCCTAAAGAGAAATAACGGATGGACATTCCAACAGTCTGAAGCTTGTCCAATTTATAGTATCCGGATGCATACAATAAATAGATGTCATCAATTCCCAGATTTCGCAACCAGGGTGAATATGTAATTGAAATTCCTAAATTCTTCTCAGAAAAGGCAAGCCTGGCCGCATTGTGGTGCATGGCGTTGGGATCTGGTGTTAATGCAACACCTGCATCGCCTAGGCCTCCGGAACGCGTATCCGGATTAATCCGCAAAAATGGCATGGCAGTCAAAATTGTATTTTGAAGACATTCCCCGGTATTTGCATCCACGATACAACCTTTATTGGGATCCCAAGTTTGGGCATTGGAGCTTCCAGCAATAGCAATGAATAAAAAGACAAGTATTTTTCGCATATCAGGGATCTGGATATTCATAAACTGCAAAATTAACATCATTTTAGATATAATCATTTACGAGAATGTGTGAGGAATGGTTTGCTGTTATTGCAAACTCACTTATAAATCGTAAAAACCACGGTTTTATTATTTTACAAGGACCAATTTTTGGTAATCAGAGGCTTTTTCTATGGTTTCTTGTCCCGTTTTCGCTGAAACAGTGAGCTTATACAGGTACATTCCGTTTGGAAGTTGTCCGCCATTCTGATCCATTCCATCCCATTCAATTTGCGCAACCCGGTATCCCGGATTGTTCAAATTCTCTTCCAGCACTCTGACAGGACTTCCCGTAAGAGACTGAATATCGATGCGCACGTGCATTTCAATTGCAGAAAGATTTGTTTCAAACTGAAAAACTGTTTTATCTGAGAATGGGTTTGGGTAATTGGAAATGCCCTGAAGAAGTTGCTCTTCGGTTACTACAAAAAATTCGACTTGTCCAGTGCCGCTATTGTTTGCGATATCCCATGCTGTTATTTCGAGCGTGTGTTTTCCAGGTTTTAGATTTTTCAGCGGATAGTTTACCACACCTTCCTTTTGGTTGTTGAACTTGGACTGATAGCTTTGGTTTAATATGATTGGGGACTGCGTATTGCCATCCAATACGGCAATGAGGTCATGGCCGATACTATTTCCACTTATATTGATACCCGTATCATCGGACAGTTCCGCATAAATTTTTGGATTGGCATCACAAATGCCTCCCGACCGAAAATACGCATCGTTTATAAATACATTTACAAGGGGGGGAGTATCATCGCGCAAACTGTCCTTTGAAACGCCACCGATGATAAATCGTTGCTCAAATCCAGCTGCATCCAGACGCTTCTCATCTGTAGCGTACAAACTGATTTTACCCTGGCCGAAATCATAATTGATGTCTTTTGGAATGGTAAAATTGAATTCCCAGGCACCTTGCAGGACTTCGACCAATCCTTTATAGATAATATTTTTTTGAAGTGGATAACTTGCACTGAAAGACCCTGGGTCATTTGCCTTTGTGCGCAGGCTGATTTCTTTATCATAAACGGTAATGTACAGTTTACCGTTAAACCCGCTTTGGATTGCATCATTTTGATCCGTCACAATGCCTTCTATATGCACATTTTCAAGCGCCCTGAACGTATCTATTTGAGTTCCGATATTCTTTGAATTGATTTTTGTGACCTTGTTTTTTAAGGTAGGAATGGCAAGACGTTGTGAAGGATCGCCAAACAACAAGAATTTTCTGGAATTGTATACGATGAAGCCGGACGAATGCTCGTTTTTCGACCTTCGCATAATTTCCCCCAATGGCAATGCTTGTCCGTTTTCAAATTGAAAGAGGTAGCTGTATACAGAATTCGTAAGATCAAAATTGTCATCACTGTAGACCGCACGAACTGTAGAAAATAAAGCCAGAAAGCCTCCTTTCCTGTTATGCAGACCTTCCTCTCCGGCATTGGTTTTCGATGGATCGTCATACCCATTAAATGTGCAGGAGGCGACAATAACAAGTGGTAGTTTGTAATAATTTTCGAGATTCCGGATATCGGTATTCTGCAATATGCGTTCCTGGGCCAATCCGGTATAGCCACCATGTCCCAGGTAATTCACAACCAATGCACCCTGGTAGAAAGCATTTGCAAACGCTTTGTTGACCTCCGGATAGCGCTCACCTCCTGGTGTGGTAATTTGTTCATAAGCATCCAGGTAGATTTTTTCCTGGTTGTACAAGGGGTAATTGTCTTTTGCGGTTTCAGCTATGCGCTCAGCCTGAGTAAAGTGGATGTTGGAATCCTCATCATCCGCAGAATACAAAGTGCTTAATTTCCAGTCACCCATCATCCGGGGGTCGGTATCATAGCGGATAATTTTGTCCACCAGGTTTTTTGCTTCCGCGGAGTCCCGTGCACCCAGGCGCCCAATGTTTATATCGAGTTTGCCGGCTAAATTTTTTCCTTCCCCAGGATCAAGTAGTCCAAAATAGTCATCGCTGGGGAAAGCCAGAATGGGATCCAGACTTTCGTCGGTTTCATAACTCACAATAAAATTCTGATTAGGATCTTTCGTATTGATATACCTCTGGTCGTAACTTCCATCGCCAAATAGTAAGAGGTATTTGAAATTTGGATTCCTCATGTACAGCATTCGTGCTAGATTTCGAATAGCAGTAGGGTCTTGTGATCCGGAAGAAAATTCATTAAAAACCTGCTGTTGATCTAAAGCTGTGACGCGAAGTCCGCTATGCTTACTGCGGTGTTCCATGAGACGTTCTGCTTCCGCCTTAAATTTAGAATTGTAAATGATCAGCATGTCCTCCTCATCCAGGCGGTGTATATTTTGGTTGCCAACCGTTGAAATAAAATCTGGCGAGGGAAAACTCAGGAGTTCATCAACAACCAGAAACTGCCGGTAGCTGCCTGATGTTTTGGCACTAAAACGGAATTCTTCACCAGGAAGCAACTCACCTTGAATAAACTGCACATCTAAGGGGTTGGTGATATCCCAAACTTGTTTGGTGCTGGTCACTTTGGATAGGATAAACCGGCTGACATTTGCTGTATTGCTAGCAGGATCCATGATATACAAAGTCTTGTTATTCCAGATCAATTTTTTCCAAACGGAAATCTGAAAATAATCCAACCAACCTTCAGTCGAAGTACTGCTGACCTGAGGGTAGGAAATACGTGCTTTTACGAGGTCACTTACTGGCTGAAAATCTTCGGTTTGTGTAGCAATATTTGCGAACCTGCTGATACTGCTGTACACTACGTAATTGATATTGGCTACCGACCTTGCGGATTCCACTTCAGAAACAACCTGACTTACTATAGGCGATCGTCCTGCAAATGCATAGCTAAACTTTCCTTTTTTACCCAGGTCAATATTTTCAAACAGAAAGGCATTGCCAAAATCAAACTCACGGGTATTGCTCAACTCTTCACCATACCAGTCTTTTCCGGAACCTTCGCCTCCAGGATCCAAATCCAATAAATTCACTAAATCCTTTTCATAATGAATAAAATCAAAACTCTGGCGGCTTGTATAATCGGGATTTGGCTCTGAAGCGAGTGTTGCAATGCGTTTACCAGGGGAGTTGTCAATTTTAATAAAGTAATACGAAAGATTATTGTAAATGTTTTTCCGATATGCATAGTCCTTACTTACTTCATTAAAGCGATAACTATCTGGCCCATTTGCATAAAATAACAGGAAATCCTGTTCATCAAAACGACCATCTGCCTCCCCTTTGAAGTAAATGGGGTTTTCCACCAAATCATCTGTGAATGGATCATCATTTGATTCAGGTAGCATTTCCCCTCCATTGCCATAGATCTTAATATTTCTTGGATCCACTCCAGCAGGATCCAGATTCAGATATTTCTGAATAAATGTCCGGTCAATTTTATAGATGCCCCTCTTTGGAATTGAAATTTTATACCAAAGGCCATTGGTCAGAGCAGATACTTTGGTAAAATCGGGAATCGGTATGGGACTCGCTTCCGGAGTAAAATCCGTAATGACATCAAATTCATCCATGCACAGAAGCTGCCTTGTTGTGGGGTCCTTTTTAAATGGTATGATTTCAATTACTGCACTGTACCTGTTGCGGTCATTTACTACTTGAGACCGAACCACATAGTCATGAGCAATTTCAGAAGGTATGCTCGAAGGATCGTTCATTTCCAAAGAATGTTCTTTGGATATCTTCAGCCGGACCGAAATGCTTCCAGGTCCCGGCAGCAGCATTTCCGTCTTATAGAAGGGAAAAGATTGAAGTCCTGTTGACTGGACCGCATTCTTGAATTCAGGCAATCGCTGACGTTCAAGTTTTTCAGCAGATCTCACATCATTCCATTCCAATTGGTGGGAAGATCGGTAGCTTTGTCCATTGAGAATATAAAAAATGAAGCAGAAAAAAAAGATAATTTTGAACTTCATACGTTGTTGGATGAGTGACAATAGTGCATTACAATCAAATATACAGAAAAACGAGGGCATGGTTCATTTATTGCTAAAAGCAACATCCATTAACGTCTTCAGAATCCTTATATCGGGATATGTGTTTTTTGGATTGGCTTCAGAATCCAGAGGGCAAGATCCATTGTTTAGTCAATTTTATGCAATGCCCTTGCATCTGAATCCGGGTTTCAGTGGGATCAGTTATGCCCCCCGACTTGCACTCGTATACAGAAACCAATGGCCCCAGGCACAATCCGGAAGCGCGGCGTATGTTACCTATGGGGTAAGTTATGATCAATTCTTTAAAGACATCAATAGCGGAATTGGATTTCATGTATTGGCGGATGATGCTGGTGGGGGCTTGATCAAGACCATTAAAACCGGATTCACCTATGGCTACCAAACAAAAATTGACCGGGATAATTACCTCAGGGGTGGCATAGAAATAGGGTGGGTACAGACCCGCTATGCATGGGATAAGTTTATTTTTGGAGACCAGCTGGACCCTGAATTCGGTAATATTAGCCCCGGAGGGACTCCCATACCTACTACTGAATTACGTCCGGACAAAGTGCAGGCATCCTATTTAGATATTGGGACGGGCCTGTTGTACTTTAATCCAAACTTTAATATTGGCTTTTCTGCAAAACACATTAACACGCCGAGCAATGATATCCTTAAAGTAAACAGCTCTTCCTATAGTGGTTTGCCGATCCGGTGGGTGCTTCATGGAAATGCTCGTGTGGATTTAGGGGGGTCCTATCGCAGAAAATCAAGCTTGTCTCCCGCATTCTTGCTTGCTGTTCAATCGGGTTTTCTTCAAATAAATGCAGGGGCCCAATATCAATTTAGCACGGTTTTTGCCGGGCTATGGTATCGCCATGCCCGCCGGAATGCCGACGCGGCTATTGGCGTTATCGGTGTGAGAAAAGGTGTCTGGAAATTCGCATACAGCTTTGATTATACCTTGTCTTCCCTGGGTATTGACCTAGGAGGCAGCCATGAATTGAGTATCGGGATATCCTTGGATGAAGTCATTCGACAAAAAGTCGATATAAGTGATTGTTTTGAAGCGTTCCGGTAGAAAAAAAATTGTTTTGGTACAATAAAAGAATATATATCTTTGTTCCCCTAAAAAGAAAGTAGTAGGATGAAAGGCAATTATTTCAAATTCGTCTTTCTGCTAAGCTCGTTATTACTATTAGGAGCTTGCAGTAAAAGAAATCAAGGTGAGTCCTCAACCACAGGTTGGAAGTACAACGACCCCAAATGGGGAGGCTTTGAAAAAGTGGACTACCAGGGCCAAATTACAGGTCCAAATCTCGTTCTTATTGAAGGCGGTACCTTTACAATGGGACTTACCGAAGAAGATGTGACTTATGAGTGGAATAACATCCCTCGTCGCGTAACTGTGTCTTCATTTTATATGGATGAAACAGAGGTTACCAACATCAACTACAGGGAATACCTCCATTGGCTCAACAGGGTCTACAAATCATATCCTGAAGTATTCAAAAAGGCATTGCCGGATACACTGGTATGGCGTGAAGAACTTGCATTTAATGAACCATTCGTTGAGACCTATTTCAGATATCCTTCCTATGATGAGTATCCTGTCGTAGGGGTGAGCTGGCTTCAGGCAGTGGAATATTGCAAATGGAGAACCAACCGTGTCAACGAAATGATCCTTATCGAAAAAGGAGTCTTGAATCCAAATCCGGATCAGGTTGATGCGGATAATTTCAACACCAATTCGTATCTGGCTGGACAGTATCAGGGTAATGTGAGAAAGAATTTGCCTGATCTCCAGACAGGTGGTGAAAGACCCGTGCGATTTGAAGATGGAATCCTCCTTCCTGAGTATCGCCTGCCAACGGAAGCAGAGTGGGAGTATGCTGCTCTTGCATTAAAAGGAAAACAATCAGAAAACAAAGACGAACTGATCACGGATCGCCGCAATTTCCCTTGGGACGGTACAGGCGCCCGTTATAAGCGCAGAGATAAGTACATGGGTCAAATTATGGCTAACTTTAAAAGAAGTGGTGGAGACTACATGGGTATGGCTGGAAAATTAAACGACCATGCGCATATTCCAGCTCCGGTAAAATCGTATTATCCTAATGATTTCGGATTGTACAATATGGCTGGAAACGTTTCTGAATGGGTTGCGGACATCTTCAGACCTCTTACATCCACCACGCTCAGAGATGTCGAAAATCACGATCTGAACCCTTTCCGTGGTAATGAATTTAAAGAATTGATTCTGGATGAATCGGGTAATCCTGTTGAAAAGGATAGCCTTGGTCAACTTCGCTATCAGGTTGTTTCTGACTCCTCTGTAGAAAATCGCGAAAACTATAATAAAGCAGACGTTAAAAAATACCGCGATGACGATGATGAATTTATCAAATATCAATATGGTAAGTCTTCCCTGATCAATGAGAAATCGCGAGTATACAAAGGAGGTTCCTGGGCAGATCGCCTGTTCTGGTGCTCTCCTGGTGCCCGTAGATTCAAAGATGAGGATAAATCAGATCGCACCATTGGATTCCGCTGTGCTATGACCAGAACTGGAGGACCTGAAGGAAATGACGATGCAGGTGGTCTGGAATTCAACCGCAAAATGCCAAAAGTTAAAAGAGACTTTAAATAGTTCCACTTTTTAAGCTTTAAAAGGTAAAATATCGAGAACCTATTGCCAGAAAGCAATAGGTTCTTTTTATTTTGGGTCTGTGGATTTCCATCTGATCGCAAGGCAAATGAAGCGGATAGGTAAAGTAAGAAACACCATGGGGAAGAAAAATGTGTATTCATGACATCATTACCACTGTCATACAAACGTTTTCTGGAGCAAGGCCAGAAAATATGCACGGATAGCAGAAAAATCATTGAGGATAGCCTTTTTGTAGCACTTAAAGGACCGAATTTTAATGGAAATCAATATGCTATTCAGGCTTTGGAACAAGGTGCTGCGTATGCAATCGTAGATGAGCATATTGGGAATGATCCACGGATCATTTATGTTGAAAACTGCCTGGTGGAATTGCAAAATATGGCACGTCTGCACCGACGATTGCTGAAACCAAAAATTATCGCAATCACCGGTAGTAACGGTAAAACAACCACAAAGGAACTTTCGTATGCCATTTTTTCGAAAGCACTGAACGTGATTGCAACGAAAGGCAATTTGAATAATCACATTGGAGTGCCTTTGACGCTGCTTCAAATCACCAGGGATACGGATTTGGCATTGGTTGAAATGGGTGCAAATAAACCGGGAGATATCCAGGAGTTATGCCTGATTGCAGAACCTGACGCTGGGCTTATTACAAGTATTGGCAAAGCCCATCTGGAAGGCTTCGGAAGTCCTGAAGGTGTGGTGCAAACAAAAATGGAATTGTTTCGATTCCTTGATCAGAACGAGGGCATATGTTTTTATAATGTAAATGACCCACGTTTGCATGCATTGTATAATAAAGAGCAACATCATGTGGCATATGGGGATGACTCTGCAAACCTTGACTATTATGGAGAACCGGTGCGCTACTATCCCGATATCGAATTGTACTTTAATACGCCTGAAAAGCGCCTGATTGTACACTCATCTCTTTTTGGGAAATACAATTATAATAATATTTTGGGGGCTTGTACATTGGCCTCTTATTTTGGAATTGATCCGGTAACCATTCAAGCTGGAATAGAAAGCTATGTACCTGAGAACATGCGTTCTCAAATTCTGGATATAAAGGGCGCTACCGTACTATTGGATGCATACAATGCCAATCCCAGTTCAATGAAAGAGGCACTTGATGCATTTCAGGAAATGCCATATTCTGAAAAATGGGTGCTTTTAGGCGAAATGGCCGAGTTGGGGAATTATGCCGAAAAAGAGCACGATGAATTGGTCAATGAGGTAAAAAGCAAGGCATTCAAAGAAAAGATATTTATAGGGAGATATTATCAGAAATTCGAAAATGACAGGGATGTAAAAGTTTTTTCCAACTGTGAGGAGTGCCATTCCTGGTTAAAAGAACATTGGCCAAATCATGCAGCCTTGTTGATAAAAGGATCCAGGTCAGCAGCGCTGGAAAGACTTATCCATTAATCAATTCTAGAATTCTACGGGGAATCTGATCTTTTGCGGCTAAGAGATATTCTTCATATGTGCACGGAACCAAAGGGTTTGAAAATTCATTATCAACCAAAGGTTCTTCAAACCACCATTTGCCGGATTGTTCGGATTTGTAAAACTTGAGTACATAATCCAAATTACGGACATCTACCAAATAACGGGTAAGCTGTTCCCTGCTTACATTTTGATCGACTGCCTTGAGGTGGCAGCCTTCCCAAAAATACCAGATGAGCTGTGCAACGAGCTGTGCGCTGGTTTTTCTGACATCCAGGTTTTCATTCCAATCTGAAATTATAAACAACTTCACCCGTTCAGACATTCCTGTGGTCCGGGACAAAGAACATGCTTCTTCCGCATGGAATCCACTCGGATTTCCTGTGGGATTGGCAGGATGGTCTGAGCTGCGTACCGACGCCAGGTCAAAATAAACTATATCAGAACGACGCAGGGCCGGCTCCACCGAGCCTGGATTAGACCGATATTCTCCAAGACGGTGTAATTGAAATGGAATATCAGTTTGTATTCCGGGATGATGCCTTTGAAAGCCTAATAAATTCGTCTCTTTTAAATATAATTCCTGTGATTTTAAAAAATGAAGAGGCTGACCATTTCCACTTAGGTAGCATAAACGGTAGGGAGCATAATTTGCGGCCCATGCATCTTGAAATAGAGGAATCCACTCGGGATTTGCTCCAAAGAGTACAACCGTCTTATTTTGTCTTAGTATTAAGGAAGTTATATGGGCAGACATCTCTGCAGGACTTGAATACGAAAGTGGAATACAGGAATGTATGGCCCCGGACTCAAAATATTCGTGACTCATTGCCTGGAGGGCATCTTGGACAAACGCATCCAAAGCAGGGTTTGCGCTGAATAGGACCAGATTTGAATTGATCTTTTGGTCGTAATTTGTGGCCTGTTCGGTAAAAACCGGGCGAAGATCTTTGTGAAAATGCAATTCAGATGTAGCCGGATTGGACATGGTTAACACAGTTTTGCTACAAATGTAAATATTATATTTTTATTTAATATGTTTCCTTTTAATCTATGTGGGAGAAGTTACATTCATTTTTAGCCAAAGAACCTGAAATCTGTTTTGAATGGCGCGATTCACTTACCGAAGCGAAAGGCTGGGTGGTCATAAATTCGCTTAAAGGTGGTGCCGCAGGCGGAGGGACCCGGATGCGTAAAGGGCTTACGCGCGACGAAGTACTCAAGTTAGCAAAAACCATGGAGGTCAAATTCAATGTTTGCGGACCTGCCATTGGAGGGGCTAAATCAGGAATTGATTTTGATCCTCAGGATCCTCGAAAACCAGAAGTACTGATGCGCTGGTTTAAAGCAGTACGTCCCTTGCTGGAGCGATATTATGGAACTGCGGGTGATTTGAACGTGGATGAACGACTTGAAGTCAGTCCTATCCTCCGCGAACTTGGTATTGCCCATCCTCAGCAAGGGGTATTGGTAGGACATTATAATTACAATGAAGGGGAACGCACGCGTGTACTACAAAGGTTAATGGAAGGAACGGAGCTCAAAGTGCTTGGGGAACGCTATTCTCCAATGCCCGGCAAAGCACATTATTCAACAACTGACCTCATAACTGGTTACGGAGTCTTTGAATCCATTAGGCATTTTTATAATGAAGTCAAAGGCGAGACTCTGGAAGGCAAACGCGTATTCGTCCAGGGGTGGGGTAATGTAGGTGCTGCTGCAGGCTGGTACTTGTCAAGGGAAGGAGCCAACTTAGTACTCATTCAGGACAAGGAAGGTTATCTTATTCATGATGGAGGATTTCCCAAACCGCTCGTCGATCAGTTAATGAACGAAAAGAGGAACAATTGTTTTTATGCGCCCGGTAAAGTGCCAAATCCCATTCCACTTGGTTTATTTGAACAATTAAAACCCCACATCTTTATCCCTGCTGCGGCATCAAGACTGGTGAGTCACCAATGGGCGGATGCTATGCTGGATAATGGTCTGGAACTCATTTCTTCCGGTGCCAATGTACCTTTTGATGAGGAAGAAATTATCATGGGACCTCTTACACAAAAAATAGATGCCCGAATCGCTTTGATACCAGACTTTATTGCAAACTGCGGAGTCGCCAGACTTTTTTCCTATTTATTGGATAATAAAGGCCCGGTATCAGAGGAAGCCATTTTCGAAGATACCGCACATACCATAGGCACTGCAGTTACACAATTGTGCAAGGGAAAATCTCAAATGAGGGAGCTCACGAGCGAAGCCTTAAAATGTTACATTTAAACGAGATAATTAATTGATTAATAATTAAATATAAATATAATTTTACAATTATATAAAGCAGTTTGAATTATGGCTGAATTTTTGCATAACTTTGTTTGTTGACATCTATCAGTCGCTTTAGGATATTGCAATACACCATGTGTAGAAAAACAATAGGTTTGGTATTATTCCTGGGTACAATGGGTTCCCTGTTGGGGCAAATCAATCCAGAGACCCTGCCTAAAGACTCCACTGAAATAGATTCCTTTAAAGCAGGTAAAACACCACTTTTTCAAGGTAAAGAAACCACTGAAGAAACGGTACCTGAAATGATGCCCCAGCCACTTATGTCCGCCCCGCCAATGAGTAAGGATGGAAAAGAGGAACGCCCTGTATTAGATACCATCAAAGTAGATTCTTTAAAATCAGATATCCAATTAGGTAATAATGCCTATGCGGATTGGAAATCCGGCAAATCAAAATACCCACCCAAGCCCAAACACATGTGGGAACTAGGGGTAGGCCTTGGCCATTATTTTATTAGCGGTGACGTTGACAGCAGATTTCCCGGATATGGTTTCGCATTGCACGTAAGAAGGGCCTTGCACTATGCATTCAGTATCCGGATGGAAGCTTATTATGGCGTTGCCTATGGCCTGGAACCTCAACCGTACATGAGTGCATTGGACAATGAGTTGGAGGTTTTTAAAGGGTATGGTACTGCTGAAAACAATCCCTGGTTTCCGGCTTACAGAACCAAATATTATTATGGCGCTGTTGAAGGCATTTTAAATATCGGCAACATTTTATTTCACAAGGACCATAATAAATGGAACTGGTACCTGTTTCTTGGCATAGGTCTGGACCACAACGAAACCGCCTTGGATCTGAGGGATGAAAACGGAAATGTCTATTCCCAGCTGATTCAAAGATCCGGCTTCACTGTTCAGAAATTTGATACAAAGTCTGGAAGATCAGAAATCAAGGATAATCTGAAATCCATTTATGATGGCAGCTATGAAACACCGGCCTATAAACAGAAAGGGATCTTCAGACTAGGAGATAAGAATAACATCCATGTAATGTTCAATGGGGGTGTAGGTCTTGCAAGGAAGATAAACCGCAGACTCAATATTGCCTTAGAACATCAGATCATGATCACAGATAATGATTATCTCGATGGTATCAAATGGAGGACGAATCTGGATCAGACGACGCAGAATGATGTGCAGCATTATACCAACTTGCGCCTGGCAATTAACCTGGGCAGCTTTAAAAATAGAAAAGAACCTCTGTATTGGCTAAATCCACTTGATGGCGTATTCTCCGATATTGCGGACCTCAAGCAACGACCTGTTTTTGATCTGAAGGATTCAGACCAGGATGGGGTCATAGATCTTCTTGATCAGGAAAATGATACACCGCCTGGAGCACCTGTAGACACGCGCGGGATAGCTTTGGACAGTGACAATGATGGCATTGTGGATTATAAGGATGAAGAACCGTATTCACCAGCTGGATTTGGCGTGAATGAAAAAGGAGTTGCTCAGGTTCCGCAGCAACCTAAAGTTACAGAAGATGATGTGCGCAAATTAATAGACCAGAGATTGGGCATACCTCCTGGCACGAAAGATGGCGATGCTGCTGCAAAGGCCTTACTTGCAAACATGGATTGGTTCCTTCCAATGATTCATTTCAATCTGGATGAATATTGTGTGCCTGAAAAATATGCAGGTCAGTTGGCCAATGTTGCACATGTGATGAGAATCCATGAAAAAATGAAAATTACGGTCCAAGGCCATACAGATATTCAATATACAAATGCATATAATAAAGTCCTCTCGTACTACAGAGCAAAAGAAGCCATTGATTATATGGTTTCCCGCTATCAAATACCACGAGAGCGGTTTATTTTAATGTATGGAGGAGAAGATCATCCTTTAGGCGGACATATGAATAACCACATGATCAACCGCCGTGTAGAATTCCGCGTCAGCAATCCCGAGGATCAGGAAATGCCAAAGCCTGAAGGCCCTAAGGCAGGTGCCTGCCATAAAAAATGGATGCGCAAATCTGCTCCTGTAAAAACAGAGGATGCAAGCGGAAAAGATAAAAAGTAAATTCCAGGTCAAAAAACTAACGAACATTAGTTCGTGAATTGTAATCTCCGGTATCTTCTATATTTTCTTTTAAAGGATCATTCTTATTGGATTCTCGAGGATTGACTTAAGGGTCTGTAGAAATTTTGCACCCGTTGCACCATCAACGGCCCTGTGATCACAGGATAAAGTCATTTTCATTCTATTGGATATTACCAATTGGTCATTTTTAACAGCAGCTTGTTTCTGGATGGATCCTACGGCTAAAATACATGCATCCGGAGGGTTGATTATGGCAGTAAAATGTTCAATGTCAAACATTCCCAGATTGGAAATGGTAAATGTGTTTCCCTGCATTTCATCGAGATTGAGTTTTCGCTCTTTCGCACGAAGGGCTTTATCTGCGATTTCCTCTTTAATCTGACCTAAGGTTTTAAAATCTGTATTGCGAATCACCGGGACAACCAGACCATCTTCAATAGCCACTGCAACTCCAATGTGTATATCGCCATGGAAAATCATTTTATCTCCCATCCAGGAGACGTTCACACCAGGGTTAGCGCGAAGTGCAAGGGCGCAAGCCTTCACAATCAAGTCGTTAAAAGATATCTTCGATGGTGCTACATCGTTTAATTGGTTTCTGGCTAGGACACATTGATCCATATCCACTTCAGTTGTCAAATAGAAATGAGGGGCACTGAATTTGCTTTCAGCAAGACGTCGGGCAATGGTTTTGCGCATCTGACTGAGGACTATTTCTTGGTCGCCCTGGCTAGGCATAGGGCTAAGGGAAAGTGGTTTTGGTGATGACGGGATCGTATTTTCTGTGATTTTTTCCAAGTCCCTTTTGACGACCCTGCCCTGGTCGCCCGAACCCTTGATTTTTTCAAGGTCGACACCAAGTTCTTTAGCAATGGAACGAGCCAGCGGGGATGCTTTTACACGACTTGAGGTTTCAGGGGCAGGAGTGGCCATTGGCGCGTTGTCTGAACCAGACGATTCCGCAAGTGGTGCTGAAGGTGCATCAGCTGCAGGCATTGGGATCGATTTTCCAGCCTGATCCATAGATGCCTGAAAATCCTCTCCGGGCTTTCCGATTACGGCAATGATGCCATCAACTGCTACAGGTCCTTCTTTTACAGCAATGTGCAGCAAGGTTCCGTCCTCATAGGCTTCAAGGTCCATGGTCGCTTTATCCGTTTCCACTTCTGCAAGGATGTCACCCGGTTTAATGGTGTCTCCGACTTTTTTACTCCAGCCTTTAATAAATCCTTCTTGCATGGTGTCAGAAAGTCTGGGCATTTTTATTACAGTGGCCATCTTGCTAATTTTACGCAAAATTAAGTCATTCGACCATTTATTTATATGATCGACTTTTAAAGGCGATTAACTCTTTAATAGGCGGGCATTTCAAATGCTTATAAATTAAAAAAAGTTATAATTTTAAGGGATGAATTCCACATCGAAAATAATTGAAGATGCCGTTTCTGCATTTAGCACCTTACCTGGAATTGGTAGAAAGACGGCAATGAGGCTTGTGCTGCACCTTGCCCGGGGAGAAAAAGACCGTACCCGTGAATTGGCCCGCGCCGTGGCAGAATTGTCTGATAATCTGAAATCTTGTTCGCGATGTTTTTCGTATTGTGACGGAGATCTGTGTCTAATATGCAGTGACAGCCGAAGGAATCAGAAGTTGGTATGTGTCGTGGAATCTATTCGGGATCTTATGGCTATTGAGGAAACACAATCATACCGTGGTGTGTATTTGGTGTTGGGAGGGCTCATTAGTCCTATTGACGGAATTGGTCCTGATAAGCTGCATATCGGTCCTCTGTTTGAACGGGTGCAAGCAAAGGAAGTCGATGAGATTATACTGGCTATTCGGCCCACAATTGAGGGGGATACTACGGCCTATTATATTCACAAGAACCTGCCTCGTTCAGACGTTAAAATGAGTATGCTTGCACGAGGTGTTTCTTTTGGTTCGGAGCTGGAGTATGCAGACGAATTGACATTGGGTCGCTCATTGGTTAACCGGACACCTTATACATTGCAGGATCATACCACCACAGTGTGAAGCTGAGCGTTATTATTGTTAACTATAATGTCAGGTACTTCCTGGAACAATGCCTGGCATCTGTCTTTAAGGCACTACAGGGCCTTGATGGGGAAGTGATTGTTGTCGACAATGCGTCCGTAGATGATTCTGTAGACATGGTCCGAAAGAAATTTCCTTCCACAATCCTGATTTCTTCTCCTTCCAATCTTGGTTTCTCAAAGGCCAATAATGTAGGCTTCAGGTCAGCGAAAGGGGAGTACGTACTTCTATTGAATCCCGATACACTGGTTGAGGAAGATTGTTTTAAAAAGTGTCTGCATTTTATGGAGCTGCATCCTCAAGCGGGCGCTTTGGGGGTTAAAATGTTGGATGGTTCAGGAAAAGTTTTGCCCGAATCAAAACGGGGATTTCCAGGCTTGTGGGCTTCTTTTTGTAAAATGTCCGGATTGTATCGCCTTTTTCCGAAATCCGCCTTATTCAATCACTACTATTTAGGTCATCTGGATGCCTCCCGCATCCAGGAAATAGATGTCCTGTCCGGTGCATTCATGTTTATGCCTTCAAACGTATATGCACAGATGAATGGTTTGGATGAAGAGTATTTTATGTATGGTGAAGACATCGATCTATCATACCGCATACAACGGGCCGGATATAAAAATTACTATTTCCCTGGTACATCGATTATTCATTTTAAAGGTGAGAGCACAAGCAAAGCAAGTCTGAATTATTACATGTCTTTCTATAAGGCCATGATCATTTTTTCGAAGAAGCATTTAAAATCTTCAAATCCATTTTTCTTTTTGCTTTTTCTGAAGATCCTGATAGGTATAAAGGCCTTTATCTCTTCCATTAAAAATTTTCTGGGCACGCTGAGTCTTGCTTTAATTGACGCGCTTTTTCTTGGTGCTGGATTTGTATTGATCCGAAGTTTATGGGCGCAATGGTATCATGGCAATTGGAATTATTTTGATAACCAGGTTTCGGTATTTAATACCTTATTATTCATCCTGATATGGGTCAGTTGTTTTTATTACCAGGGTGTATATGAAAAAAAATATGCACTAAAGGATGTAATGATCGCTGCGATTTCGGGCTTTGCGCTGAATCTGATGATGTACGCCTTGTTGCCGGAATACTGGCGCTCCTCCAGAATGCTCCTGGTGTTCTCTTTTATTTGGGTAATTGGATACATGCTTACAAGCAGATTGTTGATCAATAAATTCAAAAGAAATTTATGGACTATCGTGGATGATCGCGAGAAAAATGCGCTGGTCCTGGGCGATCAAAGCCAGTATGAACGAGTGTTAGGATTTTTTAGCCAGATGAAGTCAAAGTTTCATGTAAATTTCAGATCTCCTTCTGAATTGGTTGGACAGAACCGCACATATTGGCTTGACTATTTGAGAATTTGTAATATTGACGAGCTGATATTTTGTGAGAAAAACATGAACTGGAAGGATATCTTCGAGGTGATGGGTATGTTGCAGGGAAAAGTAGATTTCAAAATTTTGTCTGAAGCCGGGCAAGGGATCATAGGTAGTTCATCAAAACACAGCCGAGGTGAAATCTATACCTTTGAGTTGGATCATAACCTTGGCCAAAAGGTGTATCAGCGTCAAAAGCGATTGTTCGATATTTGTTTTTCGTTAATCTTGTTTTTGTTTTCCTGGTTGCTGATCTTCATGTACAAAAAAAGAATGGGATTTATCAATAATTGCTGGCTGGTTCTAAAAGGAACAAAAACCTGGGTATCCTATCAGGACATTGATGTTATTTCAGACCGGCTTCCGATGGTTAAGCCAGGAATTTGCAGTCCTGTCCCCAGGGAGTTGCTTCCCGGGTCCAGGGATGTAGCTTCTCAGTGGGCAAGGCATTATGCCTGGAACTATTCTGTTTGGACGGATTTCGACATTTGCCTGCGGGATTTTCAAAACTTAGATATGCAAAAGAATGGAGCCAATTCGCATTAAAATTCAGGAAATAGCTGAAGTCGAGCAGCCCTTGCTTATAGAAATACGCAGGTATTTTCATGCCAACCCTGAGCTGTCGTTTCAGGAAAAGAATACTTCGGATAGGATTTCCAAGCTTCTTTCGGAATGGGGTATTGACCATAAAAGAGGGATTGCAGGGCATGGGATTACCGGATACATATATGGAAGGAATCCGGATTCGCGACGGGTGGCCCTCCGGGCTGATATGGATGCGCTTCCGATTTTGGAAACAAACGATTGTTCGTATGCTTCCACATCGCTGGGTATTATGCATGCCTGCGGGCACGATGTGCATATGACATGGCTCCTGGGTTGTTTAAAGATTTTATTTCAACTCAGAACAATGTGGGAGGGAACTGTTCAATTTGTTTTTCAACCAGGGGAGGAAGTCTTGCCTGGTGGGGCTTCCATGGTCATTCAAGAAGGTGTCTTTGAACACCCAAGGCCGGATCTGATTTTAGGGCAACACGTACATCCCGGTCTTCCGGTGGGACACATTGGATTAAATGAAGGAACATTTATGGCTTCCTGCGATGAAATTTATCTGACAATTATTGGGAAGGGAGGGCATGCAGCTATGGCTCATCTTTGTATAGATCCTCTTCCGGTTGCAGCTGAAATTCTCCTTTCATTGCAAACGCTGATCAGTCGTGAGAAACCCGCAAATGTGCCGGCTGTACTTAGTTTTGGTAAAATGGAAACATGGGGCGGTGCAACAAATATTATCCCGGAAAAAGTAACTCTTAGTGGTACCTTTCGTTGCATGGATGAAGAATTCAGAAATGCGATGCACCAGCGAATCACAGATAAAGTGAACGGTATTTGTGAGGCCAACAGAGCTGTTCCTGAGCTTAAAATTGTCAAAGGATATCCATGCTTGCAAAATGAACCTGAGATGACAAGGCAATGCATTCAGGAGGCAAATCAGTATTTGGGCAGTGACAAGGTGCATATACTGGAGCCAAGGATGACCTCGGAAGATTTTGCCTATTACTCGCAATACATGCCTGCAGTGTTTTATAGGACGGGCATCGGTCGAGATATTTCGGTTCATAACTCCAATTTTGACATTGATGAGGCCTGCCTTTCCTATGGAGCAGGCTTAATGGCCTGGCTGGCAGTCAGTCTCCCCAAAGCGGATTAATGAATGTCCGCCAATAGGATACACATTTAAAAATTTTGATCTAATGGCACGCGGATCACCAGCAATGTGCTTTTCCTATATGGACATATAAATTATTTTAGTAATTTGTAACTAAATATCAGACAGAGTATTACTTTTGTCTTATCAACTAACAAGGACAATTTGTATTCTATTTAGTTATTGATCATTCATGGCAAAAATTTTAATCGTTGATGACGAACAGGCGATCCGCAGAGCGCTAAAGGACATTTTAGTTCTTGAAAAATATGAGGTGGAGGAAGCCGTCGATGGATTGGACTGTTTGGTAAAACTCAAGCAAAATGAGTTTGATGTCATTATCCTGGATATTAAAATGCCAAAAATGGATGGCATGGAAGCTCTGGATAAAATACAGCAGCTTGCTCCGGACACACCGGTTGTTATGATCAGCGGACACGCGACCATTGATACGGCCGTTGAAGCTGTAAAAAAGGGAGCATTTGACTTTATTTCAAAACCGCCGGATCTCAATCGCTTGCTGATTACAATTCGCAATGCGATCGACAAATCTTCTTTGATAACGGAGAAAAAGGTACTTCAGAAGAAAGTATCAAAAATTAAGGTACAGGAGATCGTTGGAGAATCCAAACAAATTCTAAAAGTTCGAGAAACGATAGACCTCGTTGCACCTACAGATGCACGGGTGCTAATTACCGGTCCAAATGGTACAGGTAAGGAGCTTGTTGCTAGATGGATACATGAAAAGAGTCATCGTTCAGGTGGAAATATTGTGGAAGTAAACTGTGCTGCCATACCTTCGGAATTGATCGAAAGTGAATTGTTTGGTCATGAGAAGGGATCATTTACCTCTGCGGTGAAACAGCGTCTTGGAAAGTTTGAGTTGGCAAACGGGGGTACCTTGTTTTTAGATGAGGTTGGGGATATGAGCCTTTCTGCCCAGGCGAAAGTGTTGCGCGCATTGCAAGAAAACCGGATTACGCGAGTAGGGGGTGACAAGGATATCCAGGTTGATGTCCGGGTTATAGCTGCAACGAATAAGGACCTCAGGGATGAAATTTTAAAAGGACGCTTTCGCGAAGATTTATACCATCGTCTTGCGGTAATCATCATAAATGTTCCTTCTCTGAATGACCGTATCGGTGATATTCCTCTGTTGGTGGATTATTTTGTAGAGCATATTTGCTATGAATATGGAATTCCTGTTAAGAAAGTAGAAGATGCTGCAATTGAAGAGCTGCAAAAGTACAATTGGACAGGAAATATCCGGGAACTGCGAAATGTGGTCGAACGATTGATCATCCTTTCAAAAAATAAAATTGGTCGTAAAGAAGTGCTTGATTTTGTTATACCGGCAAGCCAAAGGAACTTTAGGTTTAAAGAACTCTTTGAGCAATTTGAAAGTCTTCAGGAGCTCAATGAATTTATAAAGAAGGAGTTTACTGCGTTTAAGACTCCTGCATAAAACAAGGGATCGCAAAATACCCATGCCTGTCCTTAGAGACGGGCTTTTTTATATCCTCAAGGTACGTGTATGAAAACTCAAAAACAATGGTCGCAACTGAAAGGTGAAAACAGTTGGACGATGTTTAAAGTCATTGCTGAATTTGTAAATGGCTTTGAAACCATGAACAATATTGGGCCGTGTGTTTCCATTTTTGGCTCTGCCCGGGTTGCTTCTGAGCATCCTCATTATCAGTTGGCAACCGAAATTGCCCGGGCTTTGGTTGAAGAAGGTTTCGGAATAATTACCGGAGGAGGTCCCGGAATTATGGAAGCGGCCAATAAGGGCGCATTTCAGAATAGAGGTGTATCGGTTGGTTTAAATATTCATTTGCCTTTTGAGCAATCCGAGAATGTGTATATTGATATGGATAAAAATTTACGTCACAGGTATTTTTTTGTCCGCAAGGTCATGTTTGTAAAATATTCGCAGGCGTTTATTGCAATGCCTGGAGGAATGGGCACCCTGGATGAGTTATTTGAAGTGCTTACCCTTATACAGACACATCGCATCCATCGCGTTCCCATTATTTTGGTCGGTACGGAATTCTGGACACCATTAAAAGATTGGATCTGCAAGGTCGTTAAGGATCAATACCAGTATGTAGGGGAAGAGGATATTTTATTAATGCATATGGTAGATACCCCCCAACAAGTAGTGGATGAAGTGCTGCGGTTTTATGAAGGCGAATCTGGAAAAGCCTTGCGTCCGACTTTTGAACTTTAATAGAACATTCGATTTACCTTATCTGCAGTAAAATTTCAATGCAAGGAACAAACGTTTGTTGGTATCAATTTACGAATCTCCAGTTGATGCCAATTTTTAGCATGAAATCATAGATGGGATAAGATTCAATTAGAGTTTGTCTTCTTGTCCAGAAGCTGTCAATGTTTTCAAGTTCGAGTAAAAAACTAAATTCTTCAACTTTAAAATGGGCAATAAAATCAAGTGGAAGTATCCTTTCGCCTTGTTGCTCTGATGCATAAAATAATTGAAGAATGGGGTTGTACCTGAGTTTTTTACGATAATCCAAAATGTGGCATCTCGCCCCAAGATCTGTATGAACCTTGTTGGAAAAAATATTTGTGGATACACTCAAAGC
>CAZDQG010000008.1:41876-43771 GCA_964507535.1 uncultured Saprospiraceae bacterium | reverse complement strand
CTGAAATTCCAAGTTGCATCGAATTTCAGCCCCGTATGCCGGGTGTCTTTGAATGAAAAATTTTGATTCCAGAATTCCTTATTATTTAAATACAAGGTTTGGTACAGCAGGCTTACAGGTTTTTCATAGCTAAAAGCGGAAATATTAATATCCCACATGGTATTCCAATTAGCTTTCCACTCAAGGCGTACATCAGGATACCACTTTTCTTTATAATTTGTAATTTCTATCTGGCTGGACATCAGATAACCTTCATTCCATTTAAAAATTCCAATGCCTTTTATACTCCATTTGTTGTATGTAGATAAAAGCTCTTCAAAAGATCTGCTTATGTATTCATGTGTAAAAGATGCTTTGATGCCCCATTTGCGGGATTGATACAGGTCGATAAGTAAACTGTTCTTATAGCTTAATTCGGAGAATGTAAAATTCAAAAAACTATCGATGTAAAATATGCCGTAAAGGGAGTCATTTTCTTTTGTATTGTTATCGAGGTAGTCGTACGCGTATTTGCTCAGGTACGAATGCAGGGATACCGATTTTAAAAAACCGGTGGAATCCTTGTTACGTGCATAATCTATGAGTAGACCAATACTTCTCCGGTAACCGCTGGATAATGCGTTGTAATTATGCACAGGTACGGACTCCCTTATCGCGTAGTCTGAAAGCTGAAGGAGGCTGTCTGAAGTAACACCCCAGTTGTCTTCCATGTATTGCCGGTCATCGGCATACATTGCACTAAGTTGAATAGGAGAGTTTTTGGAAGCGAAGTGAACCCCCGTCTTAAAAAGGGTATTCCGCTGTTTCTCGTGGCTGTATATGCCTTTATAGATTTGGCGATCGTAGGAAAGGTTCCATAGGATTCCATAATTGAACTGTGCGGCAAAAATGAGATCTAAATCAAAATTATCCTGGAATCCTCCCTGTGAATTACTAACGGCCCTTCTGCGAGTGGTTGAAATTTCAGAGAAGGGTTTGTTGGGAGATAAAAATTCGTATTGTTCCAAATAGGATATTCCCTGAAGTTTGGAATTCATTCCGTGCGAAAAAAATTCAGGTATCGCGGATTCATAGTAAGGCCTGTAGGTAATGGTATAGGAATTACTCAGGCCAGGGCCTACGTCATTTGGAATAGGAAGAAAACTTTTGGTAGTTGAATCTGCTGTGGTTCGTAATTCTGGGTTAGCAGCCGGAAAGCGTGAACATTCAAATTTTATATTGGCACTGCTATCCAGGGGAGGCAGCTTTAGGGAGTCTGACCTTTGCTGACCGTATACAATCAAAAAACTGAACATTGCCGTGACAATGCATCCAGAAATTCGCGAAACATTATTTTTTGTGTTATGCAAAAAATGAGGCATGTAAATTGTAAAAGCCGCTTTTCAATTCAGTTTAATCCACTTATGAACGGAATGATTTTTTTGACCTTGAAAAATATGTATCAGATAAAGTCCTGCCTGTAAATCGCGGACAGAAATTCTGTTTTCTGATGTTGCCTCAAGTGTGCCGGACATCCGTTCGTAACCCTGAAGGTCAAAAATCTGGTAGATGCCCGAATTTTCCGTCTTTACGACCAATTCTTCGAGAACAGGATTGGGGCTTACATCTGTTCGGATTGAAGAATCCGATTCTTTTGTTTCTGTCTTCAAGCAGTTGTAACGGGCATTGCACAAGGGTTCAATACCTTCAAGCACGAACAAACCATTTTGCATATCCGCAACAATAAGATTTCCAGAGGGCAGGTAGGGGTAATTCCCCCAGGATCCTTTATAATTCTTTAAATTAGGTAATTGAGATGTGGGATAATAGTATTCTAGTTTTGGATTTTTAGGATCCTTGATATTGAATACCTGAAGACCGTCGTAATAATAGCTTACATAGGCATAGTCGCAGCT
>CAZDQG010000008.1:0-41776 GCA_964507535.1 uncultured Saprospiraceae bacterium | reverse complement strand
ACGGGATCAGAAAGATCGTAGATTCCAAGTGCTTTGAAGCCTGCAGCACCTGATTCGGAGCAAGTATATAAACGGGCTTTTGGGATATCCAGATAAATATTGTGGACACGGGTCATAAATTCCCTGGAATCATAGACTACATATGCGGTATCGGGCAGTTGGGAAAAGTCAATAATTTGAAGCGAACTGTTGTCCTCATCGCACACTGCATAGAGATAACACTGATAATCGTCATAATCACGATGTATCACTCCAGGACCATTAAAAGCACCTGGAATCAGCATGCGTTCAAAAGGCTTGGTTGGATCGGTTACATCGATAAAGTGGGTTCCTGAAGTAGAGCCAATAACACCGTATTCATGTCCATTCACCCAAAAGCCCCAGGCTTCGTTGAATGCATTGTCATAGGCCGCGGAGCCTACCACACTGCTATCCCTCCAATGTCCAAGGAGTTTGAGCTTTTGGACCTGAGCTTGCAGGTGAAAAATCGTTACAAGATTAATGAAAACGAAAAGGCGGAATGTATTCATAAATTAAAGATTCAAAATGGCAGGATTCATACCCATGCTGGAGAATCCTCCATCGTGATAGAGGTTTTGCATCGTGACCATACGCGTCAGGTCAGAGAACATAACCACACAATAATCTGCACAGGAATCAGCGCTTGCATTTCCCAAAGGGCTCATTTTATCGGCATACTCAAAAAACTCTGCAAATCCTTTTACACCAGAACCCGCAGTGGTCCATGTAGGGGATTGTGAAATCGTATTTACGCGGACTTTCTTGAGCGTTCCAAAATGGTACCCGAAGGATCTTCCTATGGACTCAAGTAGCGATTTGGCATCCGCCATATCGTTATAGTCTGGAAATACCCTTTGTGCAGCTATATAGCTTAAACCCAGCACAGAGCCCCATTCGTTCATGGCATCCAGCTTCAGGGCTGTCTGCATGAGTTTATGGAAAGAAATCGCAGAAATATCCAAGGTTTTTTGAAGATACTCATAATTTAGATCGGTATACATTTTCCCTTTTCGGACATTCAGGGACATACCTATTGAATGCAGGATAAAATCGATCTTTCCACCCAATACCTCCATGCTTTTATTCAGGAGATTTTCAAGGTCTTCGACAACGGTGGCATCAGCACCAATCAGCTCTGCGTTTAAACGGGCAGACAATTCCTGTATTTTCCCCATTCGCAGTGCGACGGGCGCATTGGTAAGGGTTATTTTTGCTCCTTGGGCTACACATTTCTCGGCAACATGCCAGGCTATGGATTGTTCGTCTAATGCACCGAAAATGATGCCTCTTTTATTGGCAAGCAGGTTATTTGACATGAGATGTATTTTTTACAAAATTAAGGGCCTTATCCAATTCTCCTAGGATTCATTCTGTTCATTGCATCAATCCTGAAGAACGTGAATCAATTCATACGCATTTTTAACAGCAGCCTTGCTTGGAGGTTCCCCACTCAACATTTTCGCCAACTCATGCACCCGTTCCTCCTCATTCAGAATTTTAATCCGGGTCTGCGTGGTATCCTTATGATGTTCCTTATATACATAAAAATGCCGGACAGCCCTTGATGCGACTTGCGGGGAATGGGTAATTGAAATGACTTGCTGATGATCGGCCATCGACTTTAAAATTGTGCCCATTTTCAGAGCAATTTGACCCGACACACCCGTATCAATTTCATCGAAAATCAAACATGAGGTGCTATTTTTTTGAGCGATCAATGATTTGACAGCAAGGTTAAAGCGAGCCAGTTCTCCTCCAGAACTTTGATCCTTTAAAGATTTGAGGCTGCTGCCCTTGTTGGCAGAAAAAAGGAACTCAATGAGATCCAGGCCGGATTCATTTAGCTTTTCATCTTCTTTTATACGGATTTCAAATCTTGAAAATTCCATTCCGAGTTGTTGAAGTACCTGTAAGGTCTTTTTTGTCAATTCTTTGGAAGCTTCAAGTCTTGCCTTGGAAAGCTTCAAAGCCTGTTCCTCAAGTGTTTTATGAACGAGAGCGATCTCCTTGCCGAGTTGATCAAGAGATTGGTCTGATCCTTGCCAGGTCCTGATTTTTTCTTCATATGTATTCTGCAACTGGAGTAACTCTGAGTCATCAAGCAGACGGTGCTTTTTGAGCATCCTGTTGATGAGGTCCAAACGCTGTTCAATTTGCTGGATTCGGACCGGATCGTATTCCGTATGATCAGCCTGATGCTCCAAATCACGCGCAAGGTCTTTGAATTCAGATTGCAAAGATTCAAAACGCTGATGCACTTCTTTTAATACATCATTGATCCGGATGTTTTTTAAATTGTTCAAACATTGTTGAAGTTGATCGGAAATGCCACCATCCTGTTGGATTGTTTCGACAATTTGCAAACAGTAATTCCGGACATCTTCGGATTTAGTAGCTAGCTCCAATTCTTCTTCAAGGGCCTTCAGCTCTCCTTTCTTTAAGTCCAGAGTATGTAATTCATTAAATTGAAACTCAACGAAGTCCTTTTCATTTTGCAGGGTTTGCAAGTGCTTTTCGAGTGCTTGTTTTTGACGAACAAGGTCCATAAAATGCCTGTATCCTGCTGTATAGGTCTGCACCTGGTCTTGTAATCCGGCATACGTATCCAGTATTTCTAATTGAAAACTACGGTCATAAAAATCCAGATGATCAAATTGTTGATGTATGTGCAATAAGCGGTTACTGATCAATTGCAGTTCCGATAGCAATTTCGGGCTATCGTTTACAAAGGATCGTGATTTTCCATTTGGAAAAATTTCCCTTCGGAGTATAATTTGTCCCAAGTCTTCGAGTTCATATGCTTCCACAAGGGACTGATAGATTTCTTCAGGGCATTGAAAGCTGGCTTCTACAATACATTTTTGCTCAGGTTTTTGCAGAACTTTGGCATCAGCTCTCAGGCCTGTAAGTAATTGCAAGGCACCAATGATAATGGATTTTCCGGCCCCTGTTTCACCTGTAATGACGGAAAATCCGGGTTGCCATTGAATGTCAATTTCATCAATGAGGGCATAATTCCTGATTTGAAGGGTTTTTAACATGGGTGTTCATTTATTGCATAGCTTGCCCTAATTTCTGGGCTTTTATGTAGTCCTGTTCTGCTGCAGCCTTATTTCCAAGTATCTCATAGGTTTTACCGCGTTCCAGATAGAATAGACCCATCTGTGGTTTTAACTGAATCGCCTTCGTATACTGTGCCAGGGCTTTTTCATATTGTTTTAAGGCTCTTTGAAGTCTTCCAGATTCATAAATGAGGTCTGCGTTTCGCGGTTGAAACTTCAAGTACATTTCAACATCTGCCAAAGCCTTATCATACTGACCAAGTTGATTGAAAATGATCGACCTGTTTAAATATCCGGTTTCCCAATTTGGATCCAGGCTGAGTCCTTTATTTAAATCCTCTAAAGATTCCTGAATACGGCCTAGCTTCGCTTTTGCAGCACCGCGATTTACGTAATATTCAGCGGAAGGATGCATGCGGATTGCCTGATCATAATCCAATATCGCCTTATCATCCTGATTTTTTTGGAAAAACAATTTCGCCCGGCTATTGTACGTGGCATGTCCTGCCTTGTAGCGTATGGCCTGGTTATAATCCTCAAGAGCAAGATCAAATTGTTTTTGGTCCCTTCGGTAATTCGCCCGATTGTTATAAGGCAGCGGTGTATTGCTATAGTATTTCAAAACATGTGTCCATAAGGTTTCAGAATTTTTCCAAATTTTTGTTTGCTGAAAGGACATAAATGAAAGACCGATCAAGTAAATTCCTGCAAAAGATAAAATAGGGGAGTTCAGGTTTTGTCTTTTTTCAATAAACTCCTGAAGAACATAAGCCAATAAGAAGAACAGGCCTATGTAGGCAATATAGGTAAATCGGTCAGCCAGATACCCTTGCCCGGCACCAAGTATTTGGAGGAGAAAAACAATATTGACGAAGAAGAACGAAAAACCGAAAACCAGGCCACGCATATTTTTACGGTACGCGATGTAGATGCCGGAGAGGAGTACCAGTGCAGCAGGCAGGGATACATAATGGAGGATACTCAATGATTCCGGATAGGGATACAGTGGAGACATGCGATAAGGAATCAGCCATTTGATCAGGTAGACAAACAAGCTGTATGTACCAATAAAGATGCGACTGATACCGGTGTGGACTGCCTCATTGGTCTCCAGCGAACCTTGTTCCTTTAAGAAAAGGATGCCAACGACACCAAAAATAAAAGCGCCTAGAAAATAGTGCCATTTCTCGAGTATACGTTTAAAGTTGAGTGGCCGGTTTCTCCAATAGTCTACTGTAAGAAATGCAAGTGGCAGTGATACCATTTGAATTTTTGCGAAAAGGCCTAGAACGAAGCAGGAGAAAATAAGAATGGATCGCCAAGTTTTTGGCTGGTCCAGGTTTTTCAGATAAAAAAGCAAGGCTAGACAAAAGCACAGACCGTATAATACATCCTTGCGCTCTGTAATCCAGCTTACGGACTCTACCCGCAGTGGATGTATGGCAAATAGGCCTGCTGCAATCAGGGCAAACCAAAGCCGGAGTCCCAAAAGCTGGAAAATCTGAAAGCTTAAGAATACACATAACAGATGCAGAACCAGATTTGTAAAATGCATGATTCTGGGATCCATGCCGAAAAGCTTATATTCAACAGCAAAACTGAAGATGCTGAGTGGATTGTAGTTGCCTATTACATTTTGAGTAAATATGCCCTTGACATCAAAATTCTGTACCATTTTGTTTTCGTACACGTTGCGGTCATCATCCCAGTTAACGAAATCAGATTTCAGGGAAGGGCTGAAAATCAAGAAACAAAAGGCTATTAACGCAAGGATGTGAGTAAGACCGGAAGATTCATTCTTTTTAGGAACAGCAACTGTTTGGGCTACCGGATTCAGGTTTTGGTGTTTTTTCTTCTTATTCATTGTCCAAAATGAAGGTTTACAAAGGTACAAAAGTATGGTGGCAGGAATAGTCTCTTGCTTTCCCCGTGAATTTGTAATTTTGTAAGGTGAAAATAACTGCAGGCGAATTGGCCAGGTTGCTCGAAGGCACGGTGGAGGGGGACCCAGAGACCTTAATTACCCACCCAAGTAAAATCGAAGAAGCAAACTCCGGAAGCATTTGCTTTTTAGGAAACCCTAAATACGAACCCTACCTCTATCAAACAGAAGCTGCGGCCGTTTTGGTGGATAGGACCTTTCAGCCTTCTGAAAAAGTCCGGCCTGCCCTAATCCGGGTGGAGAATGTCTATCTTTCTGTAAGCAAATTACTTCAGGAATTTGAGAACAAAGCCCACTATACCGGAATTCATCCCTCGGCTATTATTCATGAATCGGCCATTTTGGACGACCAGGTAAGCATAGGTGCCCACGTTGTCATCTCCGAGGGTGTAAGGATTGGAAAAGGAAGCCGTATTTATCCTCAAGTTTTTTTAGATCGGAATGTAAAGATTGGCGAGCAGGTTGTCATCCATTCCGGTGTTAAAATTTATCAGGATTGCATTGTGGGGAACCGTTGCATTTTGCATTCAAATGTCGTCATTGGCTCGGATGGATTTGGATTTTCTCCGGATGGGAATGGCAATTACAAGAAGATACCGCAATTGGGAAATGTAGAGTTGGGAAATGACGTAGAAATCGGATCCAATACAAGTATAGACCGTGGCACAATGGGCTCTACGCGGATTGGCGATGGATGTAAATTAGACAATTTGATCCAAATAGCACATAATGTTCAAATTGGAAATCATACCGTAATAGCAGCTCAGACGGGAATCGCCGGAAGTACTAAAATCGGCTCCAATTGTCAAATCGGAGGCCAGGTTGGAATTGCCGGACACCTTACGATAGCGGACGGTTCGCAAATACAAGCACAGAGTGGTATTGCGAGTACCCTTGAAACACCAAATGGGAAATGGTATGGATCTCCCGCAATTGAATATCTATCTTTTTTAAGGGCGTATGCGGAATTCAAAGCCCTGCCTTCCCTGGTAAAACGAATAAAGAAATTGGAAGACCGTTTTAAATCTGAATAATCATGATCGAAACTATGTATCAGCAAACGATCGAGCGCGAAGTTCGGATTGAAGGAGTTGGACTTCATACGGGATCATTTGTGCGTATGCAATTTAAACCCGCTTCAGAAAATCATGGAATCCGATTTCAAAGGATAGACCTACCGGGGCAGCCTGTGATTATGGCAGATGTTAGCAAGGTAGTGTCGACAAACAGAGGTACAACTTTACAAGAAGGGGAAGCCCAGGTATGGACTGTTGAACATGTGCTTTCTGCGTTAGTAGGTCTTGGTATTGATAATGTGCTCATTGAGCTTGATGGACCTGAAATACCAATTAAGGATGGAAGCGCCATTGAATTCGTAAACGAACTGGAAAAGGCAGGGATCAAACAACTGTTAGCACCACGGGAAGCATTCCGGATTACGGAGCCTATTTCATTTGAGGACCCGGTAACCGGCGCAGAATTTTTAGCATTGCCTTCAGAGAAACTGGAGGTGACCACCATGATTGACTTTAATTCCAAGACGATGGCACCTCAATATGCTACACTGGAGCAAATTGAGGACTATAAAAAGGAAATTGCTCCCTGCAGGACTTTTGTGTTTTTACATGAACTTGAAAAACTGATTGATCAGGATTTAATAAAAGGTGGTGATTTGAACAATGCAATAGTCATTGTTGATCGCCTGATGACTCAGGAAGAGTTGGATATTCTTGCTAAAAAGTTGAATAAGCCCAGCGTTAAAGTTGAAAAAGAGGGTGTATTGAATACCATCAAACTTTTTTTTGACAACGAACCTGCGCGCCATAAACTACTGGATGTATTGGGAGATTTGGCATTGGTGGGAAAGCCTATAATTGGAAACATTGTTACCAAGAAGCCCGGCCATAAGTTTAATGTGGAGTTTGCAAAATTGCTTAAAAAGAAAATGATTGAACAACGCAGACTTTCCGGAGTGCCAACCTACGATCCAGATAAACCTGCTTTGTTCGACGTCGAAAAAATCAAGACCATGCTTCCGCACCGCTATCCTTTCCTGCTCGTTGATAAAATCATCGAGCTGTCTGAGAAGCAGGTAGTGGGAATTAAAAATGTAACTGCAAATGAATCGTTCTTCCAGGGACATTTTCCGGATAATCCCGTTTTTCCAGGTGTATTGCAGATCGAGGCTTTGGCACAAACAGGTGGAATTTTAGCCCTTTCATCTGTTCCCGATCAGGGGAAATGGGACACCTATTTTCTAAAAATAGACAGTGCAAAATTCAAACAGAAAGTTGTTCCCGGAGATACCTTGATTCTGAAAATGGAGCTGATTGCACCGATCCGCAGAGGTATTGTACAAATGCTTGGCACGGCTTATGTAGGTAGTAAAGTGGTATGTGAAGCAGACATGACCGCTCAAATAGTGAAAAGGTAACATGAATCCATTTCCAAGTAACATTGATTCCAGGGCCAAAATCGGCAAAGGAACTGTAATTGAGCCATTTGCTACTATTCAGGGAGACGTATCCATTGGAGAAAACTGTTGGGTAGGTCCCTATGTAACCATAATGAATGGTACGAAAATTGGCAATAACTGTAAAATTTTTCCAGGTGCAGTCGTTGGGGCGGTACCGCAGGATCTAAAATATGCAGGAGAAAAAAGCACCCTTGAAATTGGCGACAATACAACCATTCGCGAATGTTGTACTTTGAATAGAGGGACCAAAGCTGCAATGCTTACCAAGGTAGGTTCCAACTGTTTGCTTATGGCTTATGTGCACGTCGCCCATGATTGTATGGTTGGAAATCATGTTATTTTAGCCAACAGTGTAAATCTCGCAGGTCACATTGAAATTGAAGACTATGCCATCGTAGGAGGAATGTCCGCTGTGCATCAATTTGTAAAAATTGGAGCGCACGCAATGATAGGCGGGGGGTCGTTGGTTATGAAAGATGTACCCCCATATACCAAGGCAGCACGGGATCCCTTGTCTTATGAAGGTATCAACTCCATCGGATTGAAAAGGCGTGGATTCGATGTCGATCAGGTAAACCGGATACATGAAATTTACCGCTATCTTTTTGTGAAATTCAAGAATATAGGCAAAGCAATAAAAGCCATTGAAGTGGAACTTCCCGATTCTCCGGAAAAAGACACCATACTTGAATTTGTGAGAACTTCGAACCGGGGATTGATGAAGGGTTACAGAAGTTAAGGAATGGTCATCCAAGTACAAAATCTTGCCAAACGATTCAGGCAAAACTGGGTCTTCCGTCATCTTCATTTTGAAATGGAAGCAAACAATGTGTATGGAGTTTCGGGGCCTAATGGTTCCGGTAAAACCACACTGATGCAAATCCTGGCAGGTATTATTCCTGCTTCGCAAGGCAAAGTAATCTATGCGAATGATGGGCTTGCCATTCCGGAAGAATCCTGGTTTAAAAAAATTACCTATGCCGCTCCATATGCAGAGCTTTTTGAGTACATGAATGTAGAAGAATTACTGGATCAGCATTTGACGATCCGTCAATTGTATGCCAGCATGAGTTCTTCAGATTTTATTGAATTGTGTTTTCTAAAGGGCCATGAGCATAAGCTGTTGCGGATGTATTCATCCGGAATGAAACAAAGACTGAAGTTGGCCCTTGCAATTCTAACGCAAAGTGAGGTACTTTTTCTCGATGAACCACTAACAAATCTGGATGCCCATACGAAAGCCTGGTACAGGGATTTGCTGGTGCATTACATGCATAACAGAATTGTTCTTATTGCATCCAATGATCCGGAAGATTTTATGTTGGTGAATCACAGGATTGAAATTGAAGCATTCGCTGCCACCTCCAAACGATAAAACCTTTTAAATTTGCAATTTCAAATCTGAATACACCGTTTTCTGATCTCTGGCCCGGTAGTTCAATGGATAGAATAGAAGTTTCCTAAACTTTAGATACAAGTTCGATTCTTGTCCGGGCTACTTCAATTATAACTTATGATGAGCTTTCCTGATTGCTTATTGCAAGCATGCAGGATTTCAATGCAGTTTATTTTTTGAAAATAAAATAAACGGCTAATACCAAGAAACAAAAACCCACGACATGATTAAGCCGAAAGCTTTCATTTTTAAAAACCAACAGAGAAAAAACAGTAAACACTAAAAGTGTTATGACCTCTTGAAGGACTTTTAATTCGATAAGGCTGAATGGGCCTCCATATCCTTGATATCCTATACGGTTTGCGGGGACCTGTGCACAATATTCAAAGAATGCAATACCCCAGCTTATTCCAATAATACTGAAAAGCCCAAGCTTGCTAAACCATTTCCACTCCTGAAATTTCAGGTGCCCATACCATGCTAAGGTCATAAATGAATTTGAGAGGATCAGTAAGCAAATAGTAAGTACTTGTTTCATAATAAGCATTCGATTGTAGAATGATATCAGCTGATTTGACAAATCAGCAATGTCCTCAGTAGAAGGTTACGTATACTAATAATTTCGAATGGAAAGCTTAATCGAAAGATTGATTTAAGGTAGAAGCAATATCCACCATTTCCTGATATTCTTCCGGACTCAGGCCATCCATACAATAATTAATGGGATTTACTGGACGACCATTCATGCGGACTTCATAATGGCAATGAGGAGCGGTTGAGGTGCCTGTACTTCCTATCAAACCGATGAGTTGTCCTTTTTTGACGTGCTCTCCAATACGTACTTTTACCTCCTTCATGTGAGCATACAACGTTTGATACCCGTATCCATGGTCGATCAATATGCTTCTGCCATAACCACTGTTCTTATTTTCAATTTTTACCACACGGCCATTTCCAGTTGCTTGAATTTCCGTTCCGGAGGGCGCAGCAAAATCAATTCCTTCATGCATTTTGCTGATTTTGTGAATGGGGTGGAGGCGAATACCAAAACCGGACATTTGGGGAACGCCACGGTTGAGTTTGTCTATACGTACCGGTTTTATGGAGGGAATGCTCTGGAATTCATCTTCCCGGTCTTTCATTCTTTTTTCGATGGCATCCAGGGAACGCGTTTGCAGATAAAGTTGACGTTCCAGTTTGGAGATCATGTTTTTAGTTTCCTTAAAACTGGTGCCGGTATATTTCATGTTTTGGGCAATAGCATTTGGGTCGTGCCCCCCAATTCCGCCTTCCCATAAGTCTTTGTCTATAGGATCCATTCCAAAAAGTACACGGTGTACCTGAGCATCCCGTTTTTGAACATTTGAAAGTACCTTATCCATAAGGCTAAGCTGGTCTTTCATCAGGAGCATTTGGTATTCGACCTGACTCAGTTCTCGTTTTAAAGCTTTTTCGCGAGGAGATGGAAAGAATTCTGAAGTAAAAAAATAGATCAGGAAGGTAGTGATAATAACCGCGGACAAAAATCCTAAAATGCGGAGAAGATAGTATTGACCCCCCCGCGTAACTTTTTCAAATTGAAGTGTTTGTGGATTATAAACGTATTTTTCAGATCTCATCAAACTTTGCCTGAATTAAAACACTAAATTTGCGATCCGATTACGCTCGCTTTGTTTGAATCATCAAAATTAATCATTTTTTCACGAACGGCAGGGGCACTTTCGAAAAAAAAGCTTATAAAACATTGTTAAATACCTAATGGTTTGATAATGAATTTAATAAACATTATAAAATATTATATTTTATTATGGATTCCAAATGGATTCGCAAGACCTTTTTAGACTACTTCGAGCAACATCAGCATAAAATAGTTCCCTCTGCTCCGATCGTAGTAAAAAATGATCCGACACTCATGTTTACAAATGCGGGCATGAACCAGTTTAAGGACCATTTTTTAGGAAATTCTCCGGCCCCTTCACCGCGTATTGCGGACACTCAAAAGTGTCTCAGGGTGAGCGGAAAACATAATGATCTGGAGGAAGTTGGCACCGATGGCTATCATCATACTTTATTTGAAATGTTGGGCAATTGGTCTTTCGGAGACTACTTTAAAGAAAAAGCCATTGAGCTGGCCTGGAATCTGCTTACTGAAGTTTACAAAATGTCACCTGACAGGCTTTATGCTTCCGTATTTGGGGGGGACGAAAAAGAGGGTCTGGCTGCTGACACAGAGGCTATTACCTATTGGAAAAAATGGCTGCCTGAGGATCGAATCCTTCTTTTTGGAAAGAAGGACAATTTCTGGGAAATGGGGGACACAGGCCCTTGCGGTCCCTGCTCAGAAATACATATTGATTTGAGGGCCGACGATCAACGCGCCCTGATACCGGGCCACACACTCGTAAATATGGGAACGCCCGAGGTCATTGAAATATGGAACCTGGTGTTTATCCAGTTTAACCGGAAAGCAGACGGTAGTCTTGAAGAATTGCCGCAGAAACATATCGATACGGGAATGGGTTTTGAAAGGCTGTGTCTTGCCCTGCAAAACAAAAAGTCCAGTTACGATACAGACCTCTTTAAGCCCTATATCGAATACATATCAAAATTTACAGGAATCCCCTACGAAGGACGTTACGATCCTGCAGCTAAAACGGATCTTGCCATGCGGGTCATAGCAGACCATATTCGCGCAGTTAGTTTTGCAATTGCGGATGGTTGCATTCCTTCAAATACAGGTCAGGGTTATGTTATCCGGCGCATTTTGCGCAGGGCAGTTCGCTATTATTTTTCTTTTCTGCACATAAAAGAGCCATTCCTTTTCCGACTGGTACCATTACTAGCAGAGTCAATGGGGGATATTTTCACAGAACTGAGGGCTCAACAAGATTTGGTAGCGAAAGTCATTCAGGAAGAAGAAACTTCTTTTTTAAGAACACTGGAAGGCGGTCTCAAGAAATTGGAAGCTCTGGATACGTCCATGAAAAGAATTCCAGGTCAATTGGCATTTGAATTATATGATACGTATGGTTTCCCTTTTGATCTGACCCAGTTAATCGCACGTGAAAACAATTGGGAAGTTGATGTGGATGGATTTCATCAGGCGATGGACAAGCAAAAGGAGCGTTCCCGTGCAGATGCTAAAAAAACAATGTTTGACTGGGTTGTGATAAAAGAAGGGGAATCCCATTTTGTCGGCTATGATGACTTGGAGCAGGAGCACACGCAGCTTCTGAAATGGAGAAGGATGGATACCAAAGATAAAAGCCAATACCAGCTTGTGTTTCACACAACACCTTTCTACCCGGAAGGCGGGGGCCAGGTAGGTGATACAGGCACAGCTTATTTTGGAAATGAGGCTATTGAAATTGTGGACACAGTTAAAGAAAATGAGCTCATTTTGCATATCGCAGAATCCATGCCAAACAACCCTGCAGCATCTGTTTTGCTTCGGGTACATGGGGAGCGCAGGACGTTGATTGAAAATAACCACAGCGCAACCCATCTTCTGCATGCTGCATTGCGAAAAGTATTGGGTGAGCACGTTCAACAAAGGGGTTCTTTGGTTCAGGAACATTATCTCCGATTTGATTTTTCGCATTTTAAGAAAGTGGAAGATCAGGAATTGGATCATGTGGAACAATTGGTAAATGAAAAGATCCGTCAGAATATTTCCAGGATCGAAAACAGAAATCTTGCCATTAATGAGGCAAAAAAGGCGGGTGCCATGATGCTTTTCGGTGAGAAATATGGGGAGCAGGTTCGCATGATCACCTTTGACCCTTCTTATTCCATTGAGTTGTGTGGAGGATGCCACGTTAAAACAACCGGTCAGCTTGGATTTTTTAAGATTACTTCTGAATCAGCAGTCGCAGCAGGAATTCGGCGTATTGAAGCGGTTACTTCAGTTGAAGCTGAAAAGCGAATTAGAGATCAATTTCGTGAAATTGCTGAAATACGGCAATTGCTGAAATCGCCAAAATCTCCAGCAGATGCCGTGCAGCAACTATTGGACGAAAATCGGAATCTATTGAAACAGATTCAGGAATTGAAAGAAGGAAACGCATTGGAATTGAAGAGAATCCTTGTGCAAAAAGCAACACTCAAGTCAGGCATACACTTTTTATTTGAACAAGTCGATTTGGATGATTCGAAAATAGCAAAAAACCTGATCTATCAATTGGGACAAGAACTGCAGCCAGCGGTTATACTATTGGGATTTACCGAAAACGGCAAAGCCCAATTGATGTGTTACATTTCAGAATCGCTTTGCAAAAGTCATGCATTTAATGCAGTGCTTTGGATACGCGAGATTGCAAAAGCTATTGATGGTGGAGGAGGGGGTCAGGCATTTTTTGCAACTGCAGGTGGGAAAAATCCTGGAGGACTTCCAGATGCAATGAAAAAAGCTCATGAATTAATTCTTCAAAAAATAGAAGCAGTATGACTGTAAGCTATCCAATTATTGTTGTTCTTACCATATTTATAATCTTTGTAGGCTTTAATCTGTACATCCGAATAAAAACTTTTGGATTATATAAACAACTGGTTCAAAGAAGGATTCAATTTCATTTTTCAGAATTATTTTCATCCCAGAAGTGGAACCTGGTGATGAGCAGACATCCCTCGGATGTAGACCTGCTTCAAAAATTCAGAAAGCACATTCTCTCTACAGGAATATTGTTTATTTCTGTAATTGTAATAGTATGCATTCTGCTCTTTGTCTTACAGAATTATCATTAATTCAAGCCATATATGGAGCGACTGCGAATAGGTTTACTTGGAGCCGGACATTTGGGAAAAATACACCTCAAATGTATTCAGCAAATTCCTGAATGGGAGCTTGTTGGCTTTTATGACATCAATCCTGAAACACGGGAACAGGTGGCCCGGGAGTACAATGTGAAGGCCTATACGGATTATGATGAATTGATCAAGGATTGTGAGGCTCTTGATATTGTGAGCTCTACGTCTGCACATGCAGAATTAGCGTCCGCTGTAATCCGGAATAACAAGCATTGTTTTATCGAAAAGCCCTTGGCGGCAAGTCTCGAAGAAGCATTGCAGATAGAAGCTTTATGTAAACTACATCCAGTTAAAGTCCAGATTGGCCATATAGAACGATTTAATCCAAGCTTCGCTGCTATAAAACCCTATATTAAGAATCCCAAGTTTATTGAAGCTCACCGATTGTCTTCCTTTAATCCACGAGGGAGGGATGTATCTGTTGTACATGATGTCATGATTCACGATCTCGATTTAATTTGTCTTTTGACGGAGAGTGCAGTTAAGGAAATTCGTGCGAATGGAGTATCCCTTGTTAGCCCGCTACCGGATATCTGTAATGCAAGAATTGAATTCGAAGATGGACTCGTTTGTAATGTAACTGCCAGCAGGATTTCCATGAAGCAAATGAGGAAGTTGAGAATCTTTCAGGAAGATGCCTACATCAGTATTGATATGTTGGAAAAGGAAGCTCAGGTAATCCGATTGCTGGATGAAAAAGCAGAAGATACGCTTGAAATAGAAACCTATAAGGGTAATAAATTTATCAGCCTGGTCAACCCTGAGATAAAAAATCTCAATGCTATCGTAGAAGAATTAAAATCTTTTTACAATTGTATCGTTATGGATACACTGCCAGAGGTAAACTTACAGGAAGGAATTCGTGTAATGAGCCTTGTGCAGGCTATAACGAAGCAAATCGAAAGTAACCAATGACCATCAGCCAGAAACTCTGTGGATTAATCCTAATTCCCTTTGGTTTTTGGAGTTGTGATTCCGAAGTTGAGCCTACACCTTCCTATTTACATATCGCGCCGTTCCTTTTTACTGCCAATGCAGGTCAAGGTACTTCAAAGCAGGATTTACGTGATGCATGGATTTATATTGGTTCCCGGTATGCAGGTGCATATGAATTGCCTGCAGCAATTCCCGTTCTGGCCGGGGATACCAGTGATGTATTGATTATTCCAGGATACCGGCTCGATGGCCAAATCACCCACTCGGCTCAGGCCCGATTGATGAATCCTTTTACAACACGTCTTGCATTTAGACCAGGTCAAAACACAGATGTGATTCCTTCCAGTTCTTATCAGGAAGGATTGAAATTTTCTTTTGTCGAAGATTTTGAATCAGGTCATTTTATAAATGTAGATCGAGACGGAGATCAGGAAACCAAAATTTTATTAAGCACCCCTGAAGAGGCTTTTGAAGGCAATCGAGCTGGTGTGATTCAATTATCTGCGGCACATCCTGTTCTTGAAGCCATGTACGATATAGATGAGGTCATTGCAAAAAGCGGGGATCCCATTTTGTTGGAGTTGCATTTTAAATCAGATGTTCCGTTTTCAATAGGTTTTATCGGTAATAGAGGAGGTTTGGGTGAAGTGCGTCTCATACAGGCGGATATATTGCCAAAAGAGAACTGGACTAAAATTTATTTTGACTTCAGAGATATTATAAATAAAGCGGACCTTCTCTCGTTACGTTTGGCGGTGTATGCACGTTATCAAAAGGAGAACCCCAAGGTGAGCCAGAAAGTATTTTTGGACAACATAAAAGTGGTGCACCGGTAATCATGTTAAAGCGCAGGGAAAATAGTTTATATATCGCAGCAGATTTCCTGCTGGCATTGCTTGCATGGTATTTTTTTGTTCAGTATTTATTTGCCAGGCAATTCATACCACAAACAGATGCGCTTGCCTGTGAAAGGTTGTTCTGGGTAGGTGGTTTGCTCGTGCCCTTGAGCTGGAGCGTCATGTATGTTCTCACAGAACAATACAAAGATGTATATCGACTCTCCCGGTGGTCTGTTTTTTCACAAACATTGATGACAGGAATTGTTGGCAGCCTCATTCTTTTTTTTATTCTTCTTGCAAATTCGAAGATCAACTTTGCCGGACGTTATTTTTCGGCGATTGCTGTTTACTTTTCTTTACAGGTAGGATTTTCTCTTGTTTTCAGGCTGTTTTTTCTAACAGTCATTAGTAATCGGCTTAAGAAAGGTCAGGTAGGCTTTAATACGATCATCATAGGAGGTGACCAAAGTGCCGTGCGA
This sequence comes from uncultured Saprospiraceae bacterium, assembly GCA_964507535.1. Classification (GTDB taxonomy): domain Bacteria; phylum Bacteroidota; class Bacteroidia; order Chitinophagales; family Saprospiraceae; genus Vicinibacter. The sequence goes on along the minus strand of CAZDQG010000008.1, from coordinate 25,819 downwards.
TTATTTAAAGAAATTAACAGTTTGCATTATTCGTTGGGACACAAATTTCTTGGATTCATTCATACCAATGGGAACAGTTCCAATGATCTCATCCAATTTCTCCCACAACTGGGTGGAATAGCAGATATCTCCCGCGTTGTTCAGCAATTGAAAATAGAAGAGGTAATCATTGCTGTAGAATCTACAGAACATGAAAAGCTAAAATCTATTTTGGATGTTTTGTTCGAATTTGGCAACAGGCTGATAATCCGGACAATTCCAGATACCTACGATATGCTATTGGGCACGGTGCGATTGAATCATATTTATGGAGCGATTCTCATAGAAGTGAAACAGGAAATTATGCCAAGATGGCAAATTGTGTTTAAACGGATCTTGGATCTCACTGTGAGTATAATTGCACTTTTGATCTTATCACCGATCATTCTCTATGTATATTTCCGGACGAAATTATCAAGTCCCGGACCTGTGATTTATAGTCAGGAACGCATTGGTTTAAATGGCAATCCGTTCCGGATTTATAAATTCCGTTCCATGACTATGGAAGCGGAACAAAACGGTCCTTTGCTGTCCTATGAAGGAGATCCGCGGATTACTCCCTGGGGAGCGGTCATCCGGAAATGGCGGCTTGATGAGATCCCCCAGTTTGTAAATGTAATTAAGGGAGACATGTCTTTGGTGGGCCCGCGGCCGGAACGCAAATACTTCATCGATCAAATCATGAAGCACGCCCCGCATTATAAACACTTACTCAAAGTCCGGCCTGGTATAACCTCTTGGGGGCAAGTTAAATTTGGCTATGCATCCAGCCTCGAGGAAATGATGAAGCGTCTTGAATACGATATACTCTATATTGAAAACAGGTCCTTGGGTCTGGATTTTAAAATCCTTTTTTATACCATAGCGGTTTTAATCCAAGGCAAAGGAAAGTAAACCTTTTATACCTTCTCAATGATCATTGCAGAAGCTCCACCCCCTCCATTGCAAATGGCTGCCATTCCATACTGTGCATTTTGCTGTTGCAATACAGAAAGAAGTGTAATCACAATCCTGGAACCGGAAGATCCAAGTGGGTGACCCATACTAACGGCACCTCCGTGTACATTCACGATGTCTGGATTTACGCCCATTAATTTCTGAAAGACTAATGGTACTACAGAGAAGGCTTCGTTAACTTCAATATAGCTAAGGTCATTCATCTGTAAGCCTGCACGCTGAAGGGCTTTTGGTGCAGCAAGGGTAGGGGCAGTGGTAAACCATTGAGGGTCCTGCTCCGCATCAGCGCTTGCGACAATTCGTGCAAGTGGTTTAAGTTGCAGTTCTTTGAGTTTGCGCTCGCTCACCAGTACGACTGCAGAAGCACCATCATTTATTGTGGAGGCATTCGCAGCGGTCACTGTTCCATCTGGAGTAAAGGCAGCTTTTAAACCAGGAATTTTAGCAAAATCAACTTTATAGATTTCTTCATCCGTACCAAATAGAATGGGATCTCCCTTTTTCTGCGGGATCGGTATCGGAACAATTTCATTTTGAAATTTACCCGTGGAGCTCGCCTCTTGAGCCCGTTGATAGGATCGAATGGCAAATGCATCCTGCTCTTCTCTCGAAATATTGTATTTTTTGGCAGTAGCATCTCCACATTGGCCCATAGCAGCGTTGGAATATGCATCCGACAAACCATCGCGCTGTAGCCCGTCTATTAAAGTACTTCCGCCAAACTTTGCGCCCCAGCGAAGGCTTGGTACGTAATATGGAATGTTTGACATACTCTCCATACCTCCCGCCACGATGATGTCCGCATCTCCCGCCTGTATGGTTTGTGCGGCAAGTGCTATGGACTTCATACCGGAAGCACACACCTTATTGATGGTCGTACATATTGTTGACTCAGCTAATCCGGCACCTAATGCAGCTTGCCTGGCGGGCGCTTGCCCCAGATTTGCAGCACAAACATTTCCCATCATTACCTGTTCAATTTGTTCTGGATTCAAGCCGGCGCGCTGAACAGCAGACTTAATTACATGTGCCCCTAAGTGGGTTGCAATGAATGGCATTAAACTTCCTCCAAAACTCCCCATAGCGGTTCGCGCAATGGATACAATGTAAACTGAAGACATACTCTGTATTTTAAGCGGGCAAAGATATAAAGGCCTGTTATACTAATAAAACAGATTTACAAAGGAATGGTTTGGAATGGAGTAGAGTCCTGAATGTCAGCCTCTAATCGGTAGAATTCTTTTCGGGAACGGCGGCCTTACTTCAGAAGTGTTACATCTCCCTTTTTTATGGATTCATCAAAGCCAGCAACTTTGTAATGAATGAGGTATGTAAAGACTGAAGGATTCATGGGTTGTGAATTGAAAGTTCCATTCCAACCAATTTCTTTTAGGTAGGATTCAAAAACTTTATTGCCCCATCTGTCAAAAATTTCCAGATGATAAAATTCGAGCTGATCGCAAAATATAAAGGGTAAAAAGAGATCATTGACGTTGTCGCCATTTGGGCTAAAGGCATTTGGAACAAACAGGAAATCCTGACTTCGGGAAAGTTGTAAGTTAATGCTGGCTGGTTCTGTGCATTCTTCAGTTGATGAGGCAGTGAGCATGAACGATCCAGGATACCGCAATCTTATTTTACTGCATGGAGGATCCAGACATTCTACCTTATCAGCAGGTGACCAGCTGTAATTTTGGGCACCTGAGACTGATAATAGCAATTCTTTGCATGGATCAAAGAGGCTGTCAGTGGTAATTTGTAATTTATTTTTTGGAAGTACCTCAACAACGAGGCTGTCTTTTCCCGATGCACACAAATTATATGCATTCAGATAGATGCTTTGTTTACCCACTCCAGCAGGGAAATACCTGGGATGGGTGATATGGTTATTATCGAAAGTACCGGTTGCGGACTCCCAGGTAAGAATTGCATTGCCTGAAAAAACTCCATTAAGTATCACTGATTCTCCCTCACATAGTATGGTGTCTTTTCCTGCGTCTATGGGTGGTAATGTGTCAGGAAGTATATTGATATTAAGGTTTAAGAGACTATCACAACCAAAAGAGTTCATAAACAGTTGTTGGTATGTTCCGGAAACTTTATATGACTTGTTGTTTATGATGATACTGTCGCAGGCTTCATAATTTAAACGTATGATATTGCTTTTCGGCAAATACAAGTTGAGTGTAATGATACTGTCGCATTTAGCTGAATTGGGTATTGTTTGTATGTATGTGCCAGTTTGATAAAAGGTTTTGCCATTCAACATTACGGAATCGCAAGTACCTAAATTCAATTCAGCCCGCGAACTCCTTTGAACTTCCAAATCAATCGATAAAACACTATCGCATTGATGTGAACTAAGGAGTGTTTGTTTATAATTTCCGCTTTTTCTATACACCTGATTATTAATAACTGCGGAATCACAAACAATGTCTTTTATTGTACCAAATGATTTCTGCGAAATATTTGCTTGTATGGTTAGAAGGCTATCACAGCTGTTTGCATTCAAGAAGTGTTGCGAGTATGTTCCGGATGTTTTATAAACTTGACCATTCACAGTCAAAGAATCACATCCTGACAATGTTAGAGTATTTGATGAACTGGGAAATATTTTGATCTCAATAGAACTACTTGAAGTACATCCATTGTTGTCCGTAGCTATTAAAATATATTGTCCGGAAAAGGAAGGCCCCACATTATTTACATATGGATTTTGATTTGATGAGTTGAATTGGTTGGGTCCTATCCATTGGTATTTGGATGCGGATCCTGTGGATAAAGTCAATGTATCGTGTTCGCAAAGTACATTGTCCGCAGTAATTATTGGGGGAAGGGGTGGTGTAGGGGCTGTAAATTCTAAACTCAATATGCAATCTGGAGCATTAGGATCTATAACATCCAGCTTATGCAACAAACCATCCGGGTTCAGACCTTTTAATTCGAAGGTTAGTGTGTCTTTAAATGGTGGCTGTATTGTTTGCATTGATTGTTTATCAAGTAACACTGCAATTGCATTGGTAGGGTAGGGTGAGCGTACATGTAAAATTCCTTTGATTGAGTATGTATTTGAATCGCCCGTACAAGGAATGACGAGTAAAGAAGGATTCCAATCCGGGCAACAGTTTTCTTCGGCAAAGTCAATAAATATTCCATCATCATTTGAGCTGTTTTGGTTGTAATGGCTAATTTCAATGTAATCTGTATTCCGAGGTAAGCCTTTTAATACCACTATTCCGCCATCATTGATATTGGGATCGTTGACCCGGAATTGAATTTCATTTTTCAACTTTGTGACCATTGTCTGCGGTGAAAAATTGTTGGCGTAAGGATCTTTGAATACTATACAGACATCCGGAAGATCCAATGGGTCATCAAATTTATCAAAAGCCTTTAGGGTTCCAATGTGAGGCAAGGAAAGCCTTGGGTATTGTTCATTCGGATAGCTTCCAACCAGGATCATCGCTTCAGGAATATTTTTGACCCGAATAAATTTCATGGTATGAATCAATGTGGTAATACTGGGGATGCCGGGCATTACTGGAGCAGGGATGGAATCGATATTTTTAGGAGTAAAAATGGTTGTTGCAAGTTGAATGTTGTATTGGCCTGTATTAAAAACTCCAGTATTGGGATCAAATTCCAGTACAACAGAATCGCCTCTAAAACTAGCGGAGTATAAATTTTGTTTGAGTTTCCGCCATTTCATCCAGGCGAGTTTTTTACAGTTTTGGAGGCAGGTATCTTCAAAATGAGTGAGGTAACTTTTGATTATGTGCTTTGATCTATTTTTTTCTATTACACTATTTGACCATGCCCATGGTTTTGAATTACCTTGACTGCAAGGGTACGAAGGAAAAAGCTCAGGTCGAACTTCAAGAGATGAATATTCAGAGCAAGTTACTTCTAAATTTAGAGGTCCTTCCGGCTGAATCGGAGACATCATTATTGAAAATGACACACATACAAATACCCCATAAAGAGGAATTGATTTCATGTGAAGCAATTTTGCTTCTCTAAAGATAAGGAATTAAAGCAGCTTTTCTATTTATTTAACAAAATACAAAGCATATAATAGTGCTTTTGCAAGTAATACGTTATCTGAAAACCATATTTGTTTTCTATTTTTTCTAAAAAATGAATGTACAATAAGTATGTTATAAAGAACATACAAGCCAGCATTGAAGAATACAAAATGCAAGTTGAAATACTCTTTTAAATATCCATATGCAAGGATCAACAGACTTGCAAAATAGAGTGAATAAATAGCCATCTCAACGGTTGCCGTGGGAATTGAATTGCTAAGTGTGGTGTGACCGAGCGAAAGGTCGGCATGGGCGTCCTGATAATCGTATAGTAGGGTTTGTGCAAAAAGTATTACAAAAAAGTCCAAGGCAACTACATTTCTGATTCCGAGCATTACTTCATGTTCCGTAAAAATAAAAAGTAACAATGCCACCCAGGAAATACAAATCATGAGATTCTTCAGCAATAGAATTTTTCTAAAAAAATAGATGCGGCCATGATTGTGATAGAGCAATGATAGTGTTGCTAGGCAGAATAATTTGAAATTCACATCAGATTCGAATTGTATGAATAAAATCATCAGAAAAAAAAGGGCTGCAAAGAATACTATGTAATCGAAATTTGAATTTTTCTGAAGACTTGGAAAATGAATGCCGAGGCATATTTGCTTTTGGTAAAAGTAGATGCAATATGTACTTATGGAAACAAACGCAATGCTTGTCCAGTATGGGAATACCTGATATAAAAACAAATTGAGGATAAGAAAAAGGATTCCAGCCAGCCCTCCATAATATAGAGACAGAACCAGCGGGCTCGGTTTTTCCTTAGAAATATTTAAAACTTTGTTTGGGATCAATTTGAAGAAGTACTTCGTAAATCAGTTCAATGACATTCTCCACATCTTCAATTTGTGCGGATTCCACGGTGGTATGCATATACCTCAGCGGCAATGAAATCAATACAGAAGGCACACCTCCATTGGAATAGGCAAATGCATCGGTATCTGTGCCTGTCGTGCGCGATGCTGCATTGCGTTGAAAAGGAATTTTCTTTTTTTCTGCCGTTTTAATTACAAGGTCCTGGAAAATATTATGAACTGGGGGTGCATAACACAAAACAGGTCCTTGGCCACATTTTATGGAGCCTTGTTCTTTTGTTTTTAGCATGGGTGTGTGGGTATCGTGTGTCACGTCGGTAACGATAGCTAAATTTGGCTTAATGGTTTGTGCAATCATTTCAGCTCCCCGTAGACCGATTTCTTCCTGGACAGAATTCACGACATAAAGCGAATAGGGTAATTTGATTTTATTTTTCTTAAGCAAACGCGCTACTTCTGCAATACAAAAACCTCCCATGCGGTTATCGAGTGCACGACCCGTGTAATATCTGTTATTTAGTTTGATCAATTCGTCTTCATAGGTAATGCAACAGCCAATATGGATGCCCATCTTTTCAACTTCCTGTTTATCCTTGGCGCCAACATCAATAAAAATATTTTCAAGGGTGGCGGTCAGGTTGGTATCATTTCCTTTGCGTGTATGGATTGCCGGCCAGCCAAAAATACCTTTTACAATGCCTTTTGCAGTATGAATGTGTACACGCTTCGAAGGTGCAATCGATTGATCGATACCTCCATTGCGAATGACATAAATAAACCCATCATCGGTGATGTAATTTACAATCCATGAAATTTCATCCGAGTGTCCTTCGATAATTACCCGAAAGGCTTTTCCCGGATTGACAATTCCATATACGGTGCCATAGAAATCCAAATGCCACTCATCAATGAAGGGCTTTATGTATTCCAGCCATATTTTCTGTCCAGAGGCCTCATAACCTGTTGGAGAAGGGTTATTCAAATATTGGTAAAGGAACTCCTCTGATTTTTTTGAAATGATCTTCATAATTAGGCTTTCTGGCGCATATAATTCTCAGACCAAAGGGAAGGATTGCGGCTCCAGTTGGTTAAGTCTTCAAAATCGTTTGATGTAATATAATTCTTTAGCAAAGCCCGTTCCAAAAGTGACTGAAAATCGCATAGGCTGGTAAAATCCAGGGATTCCTGCTCAAAATTTATCCTGGCTTGTTCAAATCCATATTGAAAAATACTAAAAACCTGAATAACCGTATGATTTTGTTGGCGTAGTGATCTGACGGCCTCTATGGAACTCCCACCAGTTGAGATCAGGTCTTCTATTACCAGGACCCGGCTGGCAGGAGCTAGTTCGCCTTCAATCATATTTCGAAGACCATGTTCTTTGGCTTTTGATCGGATGTAGACAAATGGTTTATTCAAACGGTCTGAGAGCATAGCTCCCCAGGCTATCCCAGCAGTAGCCACACCGGCAATGGCATCATAGTTATGGAGTTTGAGCTGCTCCATAAATCCTTCTACCACTTCCGAACGAATTTCCGGATGGGATAAAATTTTACGATTGTCACAATACAGAGGGGACTTCAAACCACTTGCCCAGGTAAAGGCATTTTCCGTGTTTAAGCGCACCGCTTGGATTTCAAGTAATCGATCTGCTATCTTGTGGGCTAATGTCATTTCAATGGCTACAGAAGGGCAAAAGTACGAAATAAACCTAAACGGCCGATGGCTCACCCTGGCAAGTGAAGCCTCCATTTCAGGAAGTCCTGCAAGCGAAAAGTCCCTTGTTCTGCCTTACAATGGACTTAAAAAATCGCTTTTCCAATATTTGGATACCTTGGAGAAATCAAACCGGTTTCATAGAATCATACTCTATGACGCGAACCCGGTTCAATTGTTATCAGATTTAAAAAGCCTTTGTCTGTGGGTACCAGCTGCGGGTGGTATTATTCAGCAAGAAGATGGAAAAATACTTGTAATCTATAGGAAGGGCCAATGGGATCTCCCAAAAGGCAAGTTGGACCCGGGAGAGAAGTCAAAAAAAGCCGCGTTGCGAGAATGCACGGAAGAAACGGGATTGGGTCCATTGAGTTTGATCCGCAAAATTGGTGAGACCTGGCATATGTACCGGGAACGGGGAAACGAACGCGCTCTTAAACGAACAAAGTGGTTCCTGATACGATGTAATACTCCTTCAAAATTGCAGTTGCAAAAAGAAGAAGGCATCGAAAAAGCCCAATGGATAGAACTTTCAGATGCCTTATCTCTTAACCCTATTTACCCCAATATCAAGCAATTATTAGAAGATTTCCAAAACCAGGTTAATCCAGGTTTGGAATCCTCCACTTGATGCCCAGATAAGGTTTGATCCCGGACACAGGAGCATAAATTTCGGCAGCATTAAAATAGTTGCCAAATGGGTTTGCTGCATCAATGATCGCCGTATGCTGTGTATAATTTAGCAGGTTTTCACATCCTGCATACAGTTCCCAGCTCCTGCTGATCCAGTTTAATTGTGTTTGTAATAACATATAAGGTTTTGAAAAACCAACATGTCCATGTAGGATATCATTAGGTACATTCTCCTTATCCGGAAGGCGCATCTCCCCAACATAATTCGAACTTATGTTCACGAGCCATTTTTTGTTTGAACTCTCGAGATCAATCGATATCAAGCCTCTAAATTTTGGAAACAAAGGCACTTGTTTAAAACCTTCCTTGTACTGGGCGCGTGTATCGGTATATTTCCCTCCAATTTTTACATTCATCCAACTTAATACGGGATATGAAATTGTCGCGATAGTTTGATATGCTCGGGAATTACCATTGAGATTATAGAGGAAAATTTTTGTATAGTCCTGATCTACATCCGCAATGACTTGATCATCAAACCAGGTGAGATACGCATCTACGTTTATTTCTGCTTCCCTTCCGTTTAAGTAAGGCTTGCCAACAATATTAAAACCTGTATTCCAGGACTTCTCTATGGAAGGTGGAGATTCAATAATCCATTGCTTCGAACTTGCAAAATAGGCTGCGTGGTCAGCAAAGAGACGCTGAAAACGATAGCCACGGCCTATAGAAGCACGAAATGTCCAGTCTTCCGCAAACAGATATCTAAGACTTGCACGTGGAATGAACATGGGTTGGCTGTTTCGGATCCATTCATTGCGCATGCCAAGGCTTGCACTAAACCGGTGTCCGGGATCAGTACTGCTTTTGTAGGTGTATTCAAAAAACAATCCTAACACTTGTTCGTCATATTTCCATTTTTGCTGAAAGGCCTCCTCTGTTGCGCGATGTATGCTGCCATTGGGGCCCATAATCAGCTGGTGCCTGCCGTAGCCAAACGGATGATTGTATAATAGTTGAAAAGAGGCACGGGTTTCATTTGCTTTGTAAGCTTGGTTTCCGTATATCGCATCAATGCGCGAATGGCTTATGTCATAGATGGAACCGGCACTTTGATTTTCCTTGTCAAAACGAACATATCCCAGGTTTCCGAATAGATTAAAATGATGAACCTTTTGTTTGATGACATATGGGTTGTCGGATTGTATCTGTCCGGAATTGCGTTCTTCATACAATGCCTGGCCGTTGATCTGTCCTTCAAAGACATGACCAAACAAAATGTTTTTAAACAAGCCATTGATCCGATTAATTTTCGCCTCGTCCTGGAAGAAATCTCCGTTGTGATCTCTGCTTTTACTTTGAAAAGCACCATTCAAATAGAGTCCTGAAGATTGCCGGTCATTCCACTTCTTATTGAGGTGCACATTGGCTTCATAGCGGCCATGCAGATCTCCAAAAAGGTTAATAAAAGCAGGGTCGTCCTTAAAAGGTTTTTTTAATTGAATGTTGATAGCTCCCGCCATGCTTTGGGCACCATTCTTCACGGTTGAAGCGCCCTTTTGAATATTGACTTGCTCAAGCCATGTTCCGGGTATAAATTCATAACCCATGGAACTTAAAATACCCCCAAATGACTCCCTGTTTTCGATCAATAGCTGAGTATATAACCCGCGTAAACCAAGAAATTGGATTTCTTTGTTTCCGGTAGCAGCATTGTTGTAACTAATATCTACGGCATTACTTGTTTGAAAACTTTCAGCAACACTGCAACAGGCCGCTTTCTTGAATTCTTTTTCTTCCAGTGCCTCAATATTGAGGGGGTTTAAGCGGGAGAACGTATTTGATTTTCGCTGGGATTCAACCTGAACTGCCGCAAGTTCTATTCCTTCGCGAAGTGTGACCAGTTCAAATAATGAACTATCTTTTATTTCAATGGTGTCTTTTTGATATCCTATAAAAGAGACTATTAATTTATGTTCTGAATGTTTCCGTTCAATACGGAAATACCCATTTTCATTGGTTGTTGAAGTCACGCCGGTTTCCTGCCATTGAAGGATTGCACCTATAATGGGTTGCTTGTGCTCATCCAATACGTTACCCATAAGGGCTTGAGCATGTAGCGACGCATACTGCACGATAAGGCATATTATTGCCAATATAGTTTTATTCATACGTTTAGATTATGTTAGAAAATCAATAATTTGTTTTTTACAAACTATATGACCTAACATAAACGAATACAGTATCGCTTTAGCCGCTCTTGCGAGCTCAGATGGTAAGTAAGGTGAAAATTTGGAACAGCAGACTTATGGACGTTCTCTACTGCTATTAAAGGGAAAGCATCTGGAGGAGATGCTATAAAATCATAAGCATGAAGGACATCCTCGTTTGGCTTTTGTGCTTTAGACTCTAAACTGAGTCTCTCTACCAGTTGATTTTTGCAGGGTGATTTATGGATGCCATGAGCGGAGGTCTTGTGCGAATGGCAATTTTTCTTTTGACCAGCATCGCATTTATCTTCTTTAGGAATAACGGAATACGCCAGGCTTTTCGAACAGCAGCAGTATAGCGCATACACATTCAGACCGCATTGGGATACAATGAGATTTAAACTTAGTAAAACGAGTATTGATCTGACGAAAAGCATACAAATACTAACAAAGAATATTCATTCCGGGTTTACAAGATCTCAATTTTCTTTAAGAACTTCACGTGAAATTACCAATTTTTGGATTTCGCTGGTACCTTCACCTATAGTGCATAGTTTTGAGTCCCTGTAATACTTTTCTACGGGGAAATCCTTAGTATAGCCATAACCCCCAAATATTTGAATGGCATCTGTAGCGACCGCCACTGCTACTTCTGAAGCGTAGTATTTGGCCATCGCAGCTTCTTTGGTCATTTTTTCTCCCTGGTCCTTCATTTTTGCAGCTTGCCGGGTCAGTAATTCAGCAGCCTCAATTTTTACAGCCATATCGCAAAGCTTGAAGGCAATTCCCTGGAATTGGCTGATTTTTTGACCAAATTGTTCGCGTTCCTGGGCATATTTTACGGATGCCTGATATGCACCTTTTGCGATGCCAAGAGACAGCGCTGCAATACTTATTCTGCCGCCGTCGAGCACTTTCATGGATTGGATAAAACCTTCACCAACTTCGCCAAGTATCTGAGAGCGATGCACCCTGCAATTGTCAAAGATCATTTCTGCTGTTTCAGAGGCTCTCATGCCTAATTTATTTTCCTTTTTTCCGGCTCTGAAACCGGGTGTGTTTCTGTCTACAATAAATGCGGTCATGCCTCTACTGTCAAGCAGCTCACCTGTCCTGACGATAACTACCGCAAGTTCAGATGAAATCCCATGTGTAATCCAGGTTTTTGTACCGTTGATAACCCATTCATCTCCCTCCTGATGTGCTACACATTTCATTCGGATGGCATCACTTCCCGTATTTGGTTCTGTAAGACCCCAGGCTCCAATCCAATTACCTGTTGCCAATTTTGGAAGATATTTTTGTTTTTGTTCTTCATTACCAAACTGAAGAATGTGTCCCGTACAAAGGGAGTTATGGGCAGCAACGGACAAACCTACTGCGCCGCAGACTTTGGCAATTTCTTCAATAACGGTGATGTATTCCTGATAACTCAGACCCGCACCACCGTACTGTTCAGGCACCAGAACGCCGAGAAACCCCAATTTGCCCATTTCATGCATGAGCTCCTTTGGGAAATACTGCCGTTCGTCCCAATCCATTACATAAGGTAAAATATTTTGAGCTGCAAATGTTCTGGCTGCATCCCGCACCATGAGCAAGTGTTCAGTGGAAATTGGTGTCATAAATTTTGACTAAGTCGCAAAAATACAAAGGTATCGAGGATTCAGTACTTGTATTTTTCTTCCCACCTTTGATGTAGAAACTGCTGCATTTTATCCTCATTGGGATTTGACCCCGGTTGAAAAAAACGACTTCCTCTGATTTCTTCCGGGAGGTACTCCAGATCTACAAATTGATTATCAAAATCATGGGCATATTTATAATCTTTACCATAATTCAATTGACGCATCAGTCCAGAGACAGCATTTCTAAGATGCAGGGGCACAGGTAGATTTCCCGAATTTCGAACCGCTGCAAGCGCATTTTCTATTGCCAAATATGCGGAATTGGATTTGGGTGAACAGGCCAGATAGAGGGCGGCTTCAGATAAGATGATCCTTGATTCCGGCCAGCCTACCATGTCAATCGCTTGTTGACAGGCTTGCGCTATCAAAAGTGCATTTGGATTGGCCAAACCGATATCCTCCGCAGCAGAAATAAGCATCCTTCGTACAATAAATCTTGGGTTTTCGCCCCCTTCAATCATCCGGGCCATCCAATACAATGTTGCATTTGGATCCGATCCCCGAATGGATTTAATGAATGCTGAAGCAATGTCATAATGCTGCTCTCCGCCCTTATCATAAAGCATTGGGTTTTCCTGTACAAGCCGGTAAACAAGAGCATCATCAATAGCAATAGATGGATCCGGCAAATTACCAATCAACTCCATGATGTTGCAAAGTTTGCGGGCATCTCCCTGTGCCAGGTGCAGCAGTGCAGTTGTTTCTTTAAGTTGAATGCTTTTGTTTTTAAAGATAAAATCTGTTTTAATGATTCGGTCTGTCAGCAGGAGTAGGCTTTCTTGAGAAAGTGGCTTCAACACATACACCTGGCATCTGGATAACAAGGCAGCATTTACTTCAAAAGATGGGTTCTCGGTAGTGGCACCTATGAGAATGACCGTACCTCTTTCAATTGCGGATAGTAATGCATCCTGTTGGGATTTATTGAACCGATGTATCTCATCGATAAACAAAATAGGAGAGGGCCTGTCGAAGAAACCTTGACTTCGCGCCTTTTCAATAGCCTCGCGGACCTCCTTGACACCAGACTGCACAGCACTCAATTCGTAAAAGGGTCGCTGCAAAGCTTTTGCAATTACTTTTGCAAGCGTGGTCTTGCCAACACCTGGTGGACCCCACAGGATCATAGAAGGCACATGCCCCCGTTCCAGGGCAAGTTGAAGACCTTTGCCGGGTCCCAGTAATTGTTCCTGTCCTATGACCTCATCCAAAGTGGCAGGTCTCATCCGTTCTGCTAATGGCTGCACAATCGTGAATTTAATGTAGCTTGCACCAAACAATTTTAGTTAAATTCCGTCTTATATACAATCGTAATTTAAAATGGGAATAGAACGCTTATAAAACATTATATATTTGATTTGTAATGCACTTGAAATACAGTCATATTTTCACGTTCTTGATTTTGTTTCATTCCCTTAATGAACTGCAAGCCACACATATTATTGGTGGTGAAATGTATTATGAGTGTTTAGGCTTTGGAAAAAACGGAACGGATACCAGTTCGAGAAGGTATCTGATTACAATAAAACTATACCGGGATTGCTACTCCTCCGGTGCGCAATTTGACAACCCGCTTGGTTTTACAATATTCCGCGAACAAGGTCAGACATGGGTCAATACCAAGAGCGGACCAAATCCGGAATACCGGGTAAATCTTACACAACCCGTAGAAACCATTGATCCCCCTACATACCCATGTCTCAATCTTCCTCCAAATGTCTGCGGCGAAGCTGGAACGTATACGCTGGAGGTGGAATTACCCATAATTAACAGCCGTTATCTTGTTGTCTGGCAACGCTGTTGCAGAAATCCCTCTATAACCAACATCGTGGATCCGGAGGCAACGGGCGCGACCTATTATATTGAAATACATCCGGAAGCACAGCGCACCTGCAACAGCAGTCCTCGCTTTATTAATTTTCCACCAACTGTGTTATGTGTAAACACGCCCTTCAAATTTGACCATTCCGCATTTGATAAAGAAGGTGATCTTATTGTGTATGAGTTTTGCGAACCCCTGGAGGGCGGTAGTCGCATGAATGTTACTCCTACCCCGGAATCCAAACCTCCATACACACCCGTCAATTACCGTGTTCCTTACACTGCATTGTTCCCTATGGGAGGAAATCCCCTGGTTACAATCAATACATTGAATGGGATCATTTCCGGCAAGCCAGATGTAATCGGACAATTCGTTGTGGGAGTTTGTGCTTATGAATACCGGAATGGGGTGCTTTTGTCGGTGCTTAAAAGAGATTTTCAATTTAATGTGGCATCCTGTGAAGGCGTTGTGGAAGCTCGTTTGGTAGGGGCAAGTCAACTTACACCGGATCAATTTAGCATCACAGTATGCGGGACTCAGGAATATCAACTGTTAAATGCAAGTATTGACCAGCGATATATTAATGATGTGCTTTGGACTTATGAGAATGGTGGTGCCATTGATACCTTCAGAGGTTGGGCACCCTACATTAAGTTTAAAGAAGGAGGTTTGCATACCGGCCGGTTTATTTTAAATCCCGGAACGAATTGTGGAGATACAGGTTATTTCAGCATCAATGTTATTCCGGACTTTGCTGCACAATTTGATGCAGTTTATGACAGTTGCCATGCTGGGCCCGTGCAGTTTTTAGATAAATCCATTTCAAAGTATTCCACGCCAACAGACTGGTTGTGGAGTGCTGGGGATGGCATTACTGCAAATACGCAGAATCCGAGTATAAAATATTTGCGACCTGGCACCTACCCGGTACTATTAACGGTGAAGGACAATTATGGATGTGAAAGCAAAACATTTAAAACAATCAACTGGTATCCATCGCCGGAAGTAGTTATTTTTTCTCCCAATAAAACGGAGGGTTGCATTCCCCTGGATATAGAATTTAAGAATATTTCTTTCCCGACGGATAATACGTACAAATTCGTTTGGAAGTTTAGCGACGGAAAGGTTGACACCGGATTTTTGGTTACACATCGTTTTGATACTGCAGGAAGTTATGGACTTAAATTGGAGGTAACATCTCCTTTGGGCTGTTATAATGAAAATAGTTTCTTCGACATCATTACGGCTTCGAATCCACCTGTTGCAGAATGGACTATTGATAAAACGGTAGTAAATAGCAATACGCCCTTTGTTAATGTTACGGATGAGACAAAAGGAACGATTGGTCGAACCTGGATTATTGATAACAAGGAATATTTCTTTGATAAAAATGTGCAAGTTGAATTAAAAGATACGGGATTTCATTCGATCCGACTTATTGCTACTGATCGTTTTCTCTGCACAGACACCCTGGATGCTCAAGTTTTTGTGTTCAAGGAGTTTAGCCTTTTTATGCCCAATGCCTTTACACCTAATGGAGATGGAAAGAATGACACCTATGGTCCTGTCGGACAATTTGATGCGATCCAGTATTTTAATATGAGAATATTCGACCGCTGGGGATCACTGTTATTCGAAACCAAATCTCCAAAAGATGCATGGAATGGAAGACAGAACAATACCGGTGTGGAAATACCTCCCGGGGTGTACTTATGTGAACTAAAATACAAAGCACTTTCAAAAGACGCTGTAGAAGAACGTAGTTATTTCACACTGATTCGCTGATGGTACATGCTACAAATGCTCAGCTTGTAGAACGTCTTGCTGCTACTCTTAAAAAGCATGGCATCCACGACAAGAAAATTGGAATGGAGGCATATATGCGAAATCAATTTGTCTTTTTTGGAGTGCAGAAGCCCGTTCGGGCAGAACTGGTTCGTGAATTCATAGAGAACTATACATGGGAGGATTCAGAAAAGTTTCTGGATCTGATCAAGCGATTGTGGATTCGAAGGGAACGGGAATTTAAATATGTAGCTCTTGATGTAAGCCGAAAATACATCCGCAAAATGGATGTGGATTGTGTGTCCTTTTTCGAAGCGCTTATTTCAATGGATTCCTGGTGGGATACGGTTGATAGCCTTGCTCCGCAAGTGATTGGTGCATTGATAAAAGATAAGCCCGATATGGTTCAGGCTCTTGGCACAAAATGGATTGACAGTCCCAATTTCTGGTATCAGCGATCCGCACTCATACTTCAACTCATGTATAAAGATCAGACCAACTTTGAATTGCTGGTGAAGTGGATTTTGAGGCGAGCTGATAGCCAGGAGTTCTTTGTGCAAAAGGCTGCGGGATGGGCATTGCGTCAATATGCAAAATGCTCCCCCGCAAAGGTCAAAGCATTTATTAGGCATCATCCGGAATTGCCTGGCTTGACCAGGCGCGAGGGATTGAAACACTTAAGTTAATAAACTGAAGGATCCCCTTATGAAAGACTCTTAGGTATGTGCTTTAAGCAGGTACATAAAAAAACTGCAAGGTGAATATTATTCAGCAATGCAGTTTTTATTTGAAAATCGCAAGTGCGATTTAAAGTCTTACAGGTATTTTGTCATTTTGTAAAGACCTTGAAGTCTTCCGATTTACTTACTTTGATTATATATGATCTGGTGCACTGTTCATGTACATATTGATCATATCCTTCAACAATGCCAGTCACAAGACAACGCTTGTTAGCTGGATTTTTAATGTCGCTATATACTTCAAGAGGAACCGAATTGTCAAATTCAATTTTAATGGTGTAGTCAAAATCTTCAGGATCTCGGGCGAAGATCGTATTGCCTGCTACCATTACATTGTTATTTGCAAGGATTAACTCAAGGGTGAGTGATTTTCCTTCACACCCCATGACTTTATGACACTCTCCTTTGCAGTCCGAGCGTTTGAGGATACCTCTTATGCCTTTTGCTGCATTGTTTCCAGGAGAACAGGAAATGAGCATGGAAAATAGTACGAATGCGAAAATAATATGCCTATTCATAGATCTTTATTATTTACCGGAAAGCTCGTTAACAATGCGGTCTGCTTTATAAATATAGCGAAGTGATGCATAGATGCCTCCTGCATGGACCGAAACGGTACGATTCAGTTTCTCGTCATAAATAAAATTACCAGGAAGGGATTCAATATTGCCGTCAAATACAAGACCTACCACCTCTTTGTTCCGGTTGACGATAGGACTTCCTGAGTTTCCTCCAATGATATCATTTGTACTAACAAAACACATGGGTGCTTTTAAAAGCTCAGCTGGCGGATTCAGCCATTTCTCGGGCAGAGACCATGGGTATTTCTGATTATAGGAATAATACCTGTCGTAAAGTCCATAAAAGCTGGTCTTATAGGGTGCTATCGTACCATTGTAGGGGTATGGCTTTACGATGCCATCTGAAAGGCGTAGTGTAAACGTTGCATCAGGTGGAAGATTCGTTCCTTTGACCTGAAATACAGCATTAGCAATTTTAGCTTCGAGTGCTTTACGCTTTGGGCTTGAACTTTGGAAGGCTTTAATTGCATCCTGGTATTTTGGCACCAGGACGCGCGCTGCCTCAAGTAAAGGATCATCGCATTTTGCGAATTTCTCAGCATTTTTTTCCAATAGTTTTTCCAGGTCTTTTGGATTTGCGAAATCCGTTTTGTCCAGGATTTTTGAAGCGACTTTTTCAGGAGATTTGTCTTTTAGAATTTGATCCATAAACCGGTTGTCCGGATGTTCAAAAGTCTTCATTTCATCGAAAATAAGTTTCAGGTATTCCTTTTCCTTGTCTGTGTTGAGGTCCTTGGAAAGTTTACGGATGTCTTCTTTGATTTTTGCAAGGCCCGGATCATTTTCATTCATACCAAGGGTTTTTTCATATTTGGAAAGAACAAACATCAGGTTAAGTGCATTCCCTTTATTAGGAGAAGGTCCCAGAATATTTGCAGCCGCACCATGTTTCCGGAGTTGACTGTATTCTTTATCCATTTCATCCCAATAATCTTCTCCTTTTAATTTGGCTTTGCTGCGGATTTCATTTTGCACAGCTCTTTTTCGAGCCATGAGATTGGTATCCCTAAGTCCTCCTAAAATTCCAGTAAACGCTTTCAGGCTGTTTGAAATACCAAAAATTGTATTCAGCAAATCCGTGTTTGGGTTTTTATCATATTCGCGTTGCATCATATCTTTCCAATTACCCATCATGGAAAGCAAGGTGGGGTAGCGGATATCTCTGTCGAATTCAAATTGTGTGATGGTTTTATAGCGCTCCGTACTTCCGGGATTACCGATTACAAAAACAGGCTCGTCTTCAACGGCTCCTTCCGGCTTAAATTTAAAATAATGAGCTGATGTATTCATGGGTTGACCATTTTCATCATAGGCCCTCCAAAAAGTAAAGTCAAGTGCATAACGCGGAAATGTAAAATTGTCGGGGTCGCCACCGAAATATCCGAGGTCGTATTCAGGAATCATCACCAAACGGATGTCACCGAACTTCTTGTAACCGTACAAGCTAAATTTACCGCCACTATAGTATGTAACAGCCTGGATGCGCAATCCTTTCCATGCATCTAACTGATTGTATTCACGAATGATTTGTGCCAGTGCAGAATCTTGAAATACCTTTCTTTCAAGCTCATCTTTGGCTTTGTTCATTTTCTTTAGTATTTTATCAGATACGTCTTCTGTAATAATTAACTGTTCTACAAAAAGACCTTCTGCTTTTCTTTCATCTGCCAGGGTGGGGGCATAAAATCCATTTTTTTCAAAAGATTCACCTTCTTTCTGAAGTTTGGTAACCACATCCCTTGAGCAATGATGATTTGTCATAATCAATCCGTTTGGAGATACAAAGGAGGCAGAACACCAGGTCGCAAAGCGAAGCGAGGACTTCCGCACATCGTCAAACCAGCTATCCGGAGGACTGAACTGATAGGCTTCTTTAAACCATTCTTTGGGAGGGTTCTCGAAAGTCCACATTTTACCAAAATCAAATCGCTGGGGTTTGCCGGGATCTTGTGCCTGTAGCAAAAATCCCATAAGGAGCCCAAGTAGGGCGAGATGGTGTGCTTTTTTCATAAGGGTATAATAAAGTTCTTAAGGGGGGCAAAGATAAGTATTACGAAGTAATTCGTAATACTTTTATTTAAGTAGTTTATCTAAAGATGAAATGGAAATAGGGTGGTAGCCCGCGCGCGCTAGGTCATATATCTTTTGGGCCGTTGTACGTTCTCCCCGGGCCAGGTAGGCTTCATACAAGGGCAGCAGGTACTTTCGTCTCCCAACATGCGTCAGGAAGTTTTCGATTTCAGGCTGAATCTGATATGCATATCCATTCTGGATGGCATATTCAAACCATGCACACAGTATTTCTGAATTCCGACTTTCCGAAAATTTAAAATGCGCATCCAATTTAGCGCAAATTTCGCTTTGGCTTTCCAAGGGTAAACTTCGCAAAAAATGTAACCACTCATGAGTCGTCCAATTTTTAGATTGAAGTTTACCCGGATCCCGCGATTCTAAAAATATGTTTAACTGCTTTTCAACCTCCCGGAATTTCGCATTTGAATAATCTGGTTTAAATGCAGGCATTCCAGGGTTGTACAGCCATTCATGTACGGTATCCATAAACGCCGGATAGTCCTTCAACAGATGCGCAGCCAAATACGCATCAAAGCCTTCAGTTGTATTTGATTGGAATTTAAAATCCGCAAAATAAGATCTAAGGAATTGGTCCAGGGGTTCTCTTCCTATTCTTTCTTCCAGATAACGCAAAAAGGTTTTACCTTTTTCATAGGCTACATCTGTAAGTGCATCTTCAGGATCCATACCTTTTAAATGAAGTTTCAGGCAACTTAAAGGATTTCCTGGCCCCATCTCCTTCAATGTTTTATCCAAATCCTGAAGTCCCAGTAAACTAAGCATATCTGCATACTCTTTGCCGTAGAGGGCTTCCATAATGCGGCTTTCGAAATAGGTTGTACATCCTTCATTAAGCCAGAAATCATTCCAGCTCGCATTCGTGACTAAATTTCCGCTCCAACTGTGTGCAAGCTCATGTGCCAATAGCGAAGTGAGACTTCGATCTCCAACCACAACTGTGGGTGTAAGAAAGGTCATTCGTGGATTTTCCATGCCTCCGAAAGGAAAGCTCGGAGGCAACACAAGCACATCATAACGCCCCCATGGATAGGGACCGTACAATCGTTCTGCAGTTTCCAGCATTTTTTCCAGATCTTCAAATTCCCAACGACACGATTCCAAAATGGCTTCGGGAGCATAGACTCCAGTTCTCTTTCCGATTGGTGCAAACGCGAAATCACCAACTGCCAGCGCCATTAAATAAGCAGGAATAGGCAATTCCATTTCAAAATTATAAATGCCCTCCTTATTGCCTGACATGGGATTTTGTGCACTCATTACGGCCATATATCCCGGGGGCACCGAAATGGTTGCTCGATACGTAAAACGCATACCAGGACCATCCGGGCAGGGAATCCACGAACGAGCATAAATCGATTGACTTTGAGTAAATAAGAAAGGTGATTTCTTTCCGACGGTTTGTTCTGCCGGAACCCATTGCAAGGCTCTTGCTTCATTACCAGTATGGTAATATATGCGCACGCGCTCCGTGTTTTTTTGAAGTGGAATGTGCAGTGCACTACCCATTATGGAGTCGATTTCAGATACCGAAAAATGGCCGGGCTCAAAGGTTTTTCCATCGGAAATTTCAAGCTTTTCAATCTCTAATCCCATGTTGTCGAGGATAAGTTCATCTCCATGAGGCAGATGAAGTGTAAATTCAGCGAATCCTATAAGTTGCTTCTGTTGAAAGTCCACTTTCAAGTTCAAGTCAAGATGGATGACTTTGCATACGGAGGGCTGACTAAAACTATGAGGATCTTCGCTGACTTGAATGGTTTCTTGTTTCCGATCCGTTTGGCACCCATAAATTAACATTGCAAGGAGAAAGGCCGACCAAATCTTATAATTATGCATAAAAGCTGCAGTTAGCTGTTTCATCATCTGTTGTTCAAAAGAATGTAACGCAAAGCCGTTACACGCATTGTCCATAAAACCAGACTTGGGATAATTTCAGAAGGACATGAATCCATTTTCAGGTACATTGCATCAAATAGGTTCTTGTTTCGGGTCCTAAATGAAACAAGGCATCTAAAATACTCAGGTCCGGTAGAAATCCCTGTGATTGGAACACTTGATAGTATTCCGGAAAAACCATGTTTGGTCGCATATGAATTCCAACAGAATGACGTAGGTCGAATATGTTTTCTTCCGTGTGCTTCACGTATTTGTCAGTAGCCTCAAGGGAAAAGCCAAGCGATAATACTTGTTTCAAAAGTTGAAGGGATTCAAAATTAAAGTCATAAAGGAACGTGTAATTCCTAAAAAGGATTTCGTGTATATGCTCTTCATAAAAGCTAAAGTAAGCCGACTTGCCGTAATTCGTTTGAATGGCTTTCCAATGTTGTTGCGCCCAGTTTGTGGAGTGGCATATGCGTACATCCCGGATAGGCATCTGATGGTTTTTACCTTTTGTCAACGGAATGGATAGGCATTGAGGACCTTGATGTGAGCCTATCTGGTACTTATTTCTAAATGATTTTTTCTGATAGTTTTCATGGGACTCTATGTAAACGTTGCCAATTCGGGTAAACCAGGCAAACAGGGAAATGGAAGGGAAAGTAAGAACGGGTACAAGTATGTTTTGGTAGTTTTGTCCCATGCAGTCGAACGGTTTTCAATGGAAGGCACAAAGGTATCTTGAAAAACAGACATATTTTCCACCCCTGATTGAGGATGAACCTGAGCGGGAGTTGAAATACAGCATCATTATTCCTTCCGCATATGAAGAACGACTGGAGGAATGCATCAAAAGCCTGTTGGAAATGGATCCTGTTGATGGGCTTGTTGAAATTTTAGTAATTCTGAATCTATCGGAATCATCCGGACTGACACATAAAGAAATGCATTCCCATCAATTTCTCCAGTTGTCCTCCTGGTCTGAGAATTTCAAGCATAAAAACATCCGGCTTAAAGCAATTAAACCAGTTGAGTTTCCTGAAAAATGGGCAGGAGTTGGCATGGCGCGTAAGATAGGTATGGATGAAGCCGTCCGGAGGTTTTGTAAAATTGGCACAGATGGTCTCATCTTTAATGTAGACGCAGACTGTACTGTACATCCTAATTATCTGAGGAAAGTAGTGGATTTTTTTCGCACGCACAATCAATGTCAGGCTTTAAGTATTGGATTTATGCATCCTTTGACGGAGGTTGGTACACCTGCGGAGTTACAGGCAATTGCTTTGTATGAGTTGCACCTTCGCTGTTATTTGAATTGGCAAAAAAAATATCAATACTTATTTGCTCACCATACCCTGGGATCCTGCTTTGCAGTTCGCTGCTCTTCTTATGTGGAACAAGGTGGAATGAATAGAAGGAAAGCTGGAGAGGACTTCTATTTTCTGCATAAGTTCAGCAAGAATTATGCGCTTCATTCCATGGATGAACCATTGGTCTATCCCTCGGGAAGGCCAAGTCTCCGGGTGCCTTTTGGAACAGGGAAGGCTGTGCACACAATGCTTACATCTGACAGTGTGGCGGGAAGCTATAATAGCTACAACCCAAATGCGATTCAAGTTTTCTGTTCTTTCCTTAATATGTTAGGATATCATTATGCGGAGTTAATTCAAGGAAAATACTGGGGTTTGTTTTCGGATAACGAGGTTTTGATTGATTTTCTTGAGCAAAATAACTTCACAATGCATTTCAATGAAACCATAAACAACACAACTTCCAAAGAACATTTTATAAAAAGGATAAGCGTTTTTCTGGATCCCTTTTGCCTCATGAAATTTCTTCATTTTGCAGAGCAAAGAGGATATGGTAAAATGGATGTGCGTCAATCGGCTAATGCCTTGCTGGTGGAGGAAAACAAGGAATTTCAATACTCCAATGATGTATTTTATTTGTTGGAGGCAGTCCGGATGTTAGACTACCCGTCTTACAAACCGAGTTCTTTTAAATAAATGGTATCTGAAACCTGGTGAAGCCTCCAGTATTGCAACTTTGCTTTATGGATCCTTGTGGCTGAAGATGTCATCAATACGCCATCTTCCAAATGGGTCTCCTCCCAATGAAGGATGTCAAATGGAGATTTGTTTTTATACTGAATTCGAAAATCCCGATCAATGTCTTCTTGATGAATGCGATATTCTGCAACACTGTCATTGATTTGATTAATGGCGCAATTCGCACGTACGGATTGAATGGGAAGATGTTTAAATCGGCAGTAGTCAAATGCCGGCAACATTTGGATATCCCCTATAGGAAGTAAATCGGGCTGAATCCTGATGAGATTCATAATTTCATCTTCCAGGGATTGAATGGGAATGCGATTCAACATGTCTCCTTCAGACTCAAAATAACTGTACAATTTCAGTTCATTATGGCTATTGTGCTGATTGAGCTGGGCAAATACTGCGCCGCACCATTCATATATGGCTGAAACAACTTTCAATGCATGTGCACTTGACATTTCGCCTAATTCTGTAAATACGGAAGAAAACAAACGATAGGGGTACACACCCGTTTGAAACTCCTTAATATGGTTTAGTTTAAGCACCAGGGTATGGTCCGGATTTTTTGGATCATATTGGTCGGCTTTCACCTGTTTTGATTTAATATATGGTTCGGTGACAAAAAGTGCAACAGCTTTTCCTTTGTGTATTGCCCCATATCTAACTTGTTCCAATTCGTACGTGTTTATCTCAGCATTTCCATCAAACCAATAAGGATCAAGTATGTGTTTTTCGGTACCATATGTTCCCTTCTCGGAACTTGCATGCTCAAGATTAGGTTTCGAATTGCATGAATACATCAAGCAAATGGTACATAAAAGGAGGAAAGAATAATAGAACTTCATGGTGAATTGAATATGCAAAAACGAAATAATATCCTCATCTGATAAATTTCAGATATTTTAGACCTAAATATAGATAAAACCGCTAAATAGAAAAAATGTGCTCATTGTGATCAAATCAGCTGCTTTCATAATTAGACATTTTCGATGAATCATGCCTCATCCAGTTGCACTCAAAGGATCGCGAAGAAACATTGAGGATCCAGTGTTAGGCTACTTTTTATACAAAGCGAGCATTCATTTTGTGGCGGAGTGCAATGCTTCTGTGATTTTATCAGCTTTTGCTTGTGACATTCAAAAGTGATGAAAATGCAATTTTGTCTATTAATAAAGACTAATTAAGGGCCAATAATGAATTGAACAACTGTCATTGAAACTGTTTGAAAGGGTAGTTGTTCCAATCAGATCCATTTCTATCAAATGAAATGTATTGAATTAAGAAACAATGCCTTATAGGAATGCAACACAAATGGATTTGGGGCAGTAGATGCATGTTCAATAAGGCGCATAAGCATGATCGCAGATAGGTCAGGACCATCATTTGGCATCCAACTTGAATGGAGTATTTTTGATAAACATCGTTTTAGTGAAATTAAAGAAGTTGGAAATACGCGTCATTGAAGAACCTTTCATTATCCAAATATTGAATACCGTATGAGGTTTATAAGCTAACTTCAATTTAAATAAGTAATTAAGCTGCATTAAATTCGTACCTCAATGAATTCTTTTGGTCAGTCGTTGCGCATTGAATTGTATGGTGAATCCCATGGTCCTGCAGTAGGTGTTATTCTGGATGGTGTTCCGGCAGGAATAGCTATTTCTATATCTGATTTTCTAGTTGATCTTAACAGGAGAAAACCAGGTGGATTAGGCACTACGACCCGGATTGAGGAAGATCAGCCTAAGTTTATTTCAGGTTTGTTTAAAGGATATACAACAGGAAGCCCTCTGCATATTCTCTTTGAAAATAGGAATATGCGTTCAAGCGATTATGAAAGCCAACGAACCATTCCGAGGCCAGGCCATGCCGATTTCGTAGCACAGTCTAAATTTGGGGGATTTCAGGATTACAGAGGTGGCGGGCACTTTAGTGGAAGGCTAACATTGCCATTGGTAGCTGCAGGTGTTATTGCAAAGAAAATCATACATCCCATGTATATCGTTGCCCAATTGATTCAAGCAGGAGGTGATGCGGATGTAGAAAAGGCAATTGCAATTGCAGTGGAAAAGCAGGATAGTATTGGAGGATTAATTGAATGTATTACCCAGAATGTTCCTGTTGGTTTGGGTGAACCATTTTTTGATTCGATGGAATCCCGGATCAGCCATGCTGTTTTTAGTATTCCGGCAATTAAAGGAATTGAGTTTGGAAGCGGTTTTAAAGCAGCAATGATGTTTGGTTCTGAACACAACGATGCTATTCTAACTATGGAAGGACAAACAGCAAGCAATCATTCCGGTGGAATTAATGGGGGTATTTCAAATGGAAATCCACTTATTTTTCGTGTTGCTGTAAAGCCAACCAGTAGCATTTTTATGGAACAAGAGTCCATTGATACAGCTGATGGCCAGGTAAAGAGATTCAGGCTGGAAGGGAGACATGATGTATGTATTGCATTGCGGGTTCCTGTCGTTCTGGAAGCAATAACGGCCTTAGTTCTTGCGGATCTTCTATTTTGTAAAAAATCAGTGTACCAAACCAACGGGTAAAAAAAAACTCCGATTGAAGCTCAACCGGAGTTTTTTCTTGAATAACATCTTTCTTACATGTTCATGTCTCCCATAGGAGGCATTACAGGCTCAGCAGCTGGAGCTGTAACTTTCTTTCTACCTTTTGATGTAGATTTTTTAGCGGTTGCCTTTTTAGGAGCTGC
>CAZDQG010000007.1:93958-99736 GCA_964507535.1 uncultured Saprospiraceae bacterium | reverse complement strand
AGGAACATTTTGTTCCACTCGAGGATGACATGCGCATCATAGGATGCCACAGAAGAATCCCTCTGCGGAGAATCACTATCTTTATTGCATGAAAAAAACAAAAGGGTACTGATTCCTATTGTCCAAATCAGTGATCGGAAAGATTTTTTAAACATGTTCATAAATTTAGCTGATAGAAAGTAATTGTGTTCAAGACACAAAACTATTTTCAGTTGGTTTGGCTAACCTTAAGTTTCTATTAGAATTGAATTAGAATTTTATTAAATTACAGCAATTTATTGCCTGCTAATCTATAATGAAGGACTTTTGTGAAGTTTTTATCTGGAATGCGAATACTTTTGATAGAAGATGAATTAAAGGCCATTGAATCTCTTAAAAAGGGATTTCAGGAACACGACATTATGGTGGATATTGCAAATGAAGGTGTAAAAGGATTTCAGCTTGCAAAGTCAAAAAATTATGATGTAATTGTTTCTGATGTCATCATGCCGGGAATGGATGGATTTCAGGTTGTTAAGAATTTAAGGGATTCGGGAATCAACACTCCGGTTATTTTATTGACGGCATTAGGCGGTACAGATAATACGGTAGAAGGATTGAATTTGGGAGCGGATGATTATATGCAAAAACCTTTTGAATTCAACGAATTGCTCGCGAGAGTCCGTGCGCTTTCGCGCAGAGGAGTCGCGGCTGTCAAAACGCCATCCACATTGGTATTCGGTGACATTAAAATGGATATGGATACTAAAGAAGTTTTTCGGCAGGATATACGCATTGATCTGACACCAAAGGAATTTGCGCTCCTGGCCTATTTTATTGCAAATCAGGGAAGGGTAATTTCCAAGTCTGAAATTGCGATTAAGGTCTGGGATATCGATTTTGACACGAGTACAAATGTCATTGAAGTCTACATCAATTATCTTCGCAATAAAGTGGACAGGCCATTTGAGAAAAAGCTTATCCACACGGTATTTGGATCGGGTTATATATTAAAATCAGAATAAAGGGATACACAATACATGCAGATCAGAAGCCGATTAACATTACAATTCATAGTAATTGTTGCTGTGATTCTGCTTGTTGCTTTGCTCTTTATCCATTTTGAGTTTAGCATTAAAGTAAAAGACGACTTTTATGGAAATTTAAAGTCCAAAGCCATTATGACTGCGGACATGATCGTTCGTTCAAATATTCAAAACTTCAATGAAGAACGAGACCTTTATCAGAAAGGTAATTATCCTAAATACACGGAAAATATCATTATCTATGATGAACATTACCAGCGTGTTTATAGTTTCAATCCGAGTCCCGATGATATTTCGATTACCACACTTCAGGAAATAAGGCGACTGAAAGAATTGCGTTTCAGTCGTCCTCCCTTCAGTGCTTTAGGTCTTGTTTATGAGGATAAACAAAATAACGTACATTTAATAATTGCAGAAGCAATATTCAAATCAGAAAGCTTGCAGTATTTGGATCGCATTCTGATCATTGTTTTTTTTATCCTGATTGCCTTTGTTGCGATCGGTGGTTGGATTTTTGCAGGTCAGGCCCTTTCTCCCGTCAATCAAATCATGAATCAGGTAGATGGCTTGCTTCCTTCTAACATGAATGAACGAGTTAAAATCAAGAATCAGCACGATGAAATGAGCCGATTGGTTGATACCTTTAATAAGTTGCTGAACCGCATTCAAAATGCATTTTCAACTCAAAAGATGTTTTTATCTAATGTTTCGCACGAGTTGAAAAATCCCCTTAGTGTCATGAAGTCACAAATTGAAGTAACCTTGCAGAAACGAAGGACTGAACAAGAATACGTCGATACTTTTAAATCTGTTTTGGATGATATCGAAAATCTGGATGATGTAACCAATAAACTCATGCAGTTGGCCAATATCACCTCTGAGAATGCACAGATCCATTTTACCCCCCTGCGCGTAGATGAATTGTTTTGGCAGGCCCGGACCGCCTTGCTAAAAAATCATTCAGAATATAAAGTGCATTTGGAGTCCGTGCATTTACCTGAAGATGAAAATTCACTCGTGATTCAAGGCAATGAAGCATTGCTTAAAACGGCATTGATTAATGTAATGGATAATGCATGTAAATTCAGTGCAGATAAACAAGCGATTATCCGTATTTCTTCGGATAATGCATCACGCATTTTTCTTGAAATACAAGATAAAGGTCCTGGAATTTTAAAAGAGGATCTGCCATATATTTTTGAACCATTTTACAGGAGTCCTAAAATGTCTGGTGTGAAGGGATCTGGTATAGGCCTGTCTTTGGTAAAGCATATTTTTAAATTGCATGAAGTTGAAATGGATGTGTTGGCTCCAAGTGGCGGGGGTACCTTATTTCGGCTTAAATTCGTGAGTAAACCATTGAAAACACAAAATGTATAGTATACGGAACTAATTAACGGTAAGAATTGGAATGAATTTTATAAATTGGATGTTAGCTAACAATAGGGTATAATAATCTTAAACCAAATATGGGTTTGCTGGAATTAAAATCATACACAAAGTTTTTTACGCTCCGATGGCTTGTTGTTGCCATTGCGGTTTTGACCTGTGGGATTGTAATGATTCGCAAAGTGAACTCAAGTGAGCTCACGGAAAAGGAGCGGCTTGCAAATGAAGTCATCCACCAGTGGTATGATATGTTTTTAGAAGCCGATCGGTATACCGACGGATATACAGGGCCGGTGTCTGCCCGGACATTTGCATATATTTCACTTGCAGCTTATGAGGCTGCTTTGCCAGCCCATAGAGAAGTGTACAACAGTTTGCAAAATTTCCTTCAGCTGGATACCTTGCCACAATGGCCTATTCAAAAAAATTACGATGTTCCTTCTGCTTTAAATGCCTGTTATCATGCGCTTTTTCAGAAATTTTATATTGGTGCACCCGAGCGCGTGCTCACAAAAGAATTTCAGATGTACCAAACTCTAGGCGCGATGTTAGCTAAAACCAATTCATATGAAATGTACACGGAGTCCATGGATTATGGCTTGACCATGGCGAATGCGATCTACAACTATTCGAGCACAGACAGCATAGGTCATCAGGCATATTTTCATAATTATGACCCACATTATATTCCGGAGGAAGGCCTGGGAAAATGGGTTGTATCTGAAGAACATCCTATGCCTGCGCTGCTTCCTCACTGGGGAAAAGCACGCTGTTTTGCGATTAAAAATGGTGAAATCATTGCCAAGCCTTTGCCAGAATATGACTACAGCGCCAAGTCGCAATTTTATACCGAAGCATTGGAAGTGATGACGGTTGGAAGCCCCTTATCCGCTGAGAACAAATGGATTGCTGAGTTTTGGAGCGATGATCACGATGGGCTTACCTTTTCCCCTTCATCTCGATGGATTTCAATTGCCAAGCAAGCCTTGCAAAAAGAAAACGCAACACCAGAAAAGGTGCTTGAAACGTATCTAAAGGTCTCTTTTGCTTTGAATGATGCGGGTGTGGCATGCTGGAATTCTAAATACCTGTATAATATTGAACGGCCTGAAACGTATATCAGAAAAGTATTCGATCCGAAATGGGAACCTCATGCACACTCCCCAAATTTTCCGTCGTATCCTTCCGGGCACTCTGTATTTGGAGCTGCTGCAGCGGAAGTGCTAACAGATCTTTTAGGGACGAACTTTGCGATAGATGACAAGAGCCATTTGGGTCGGGATGAATTCAATGGCAAACCAAGACATTTTAAATCATTTTATGAAATGGCTTTTGAAAATGCCTTTTCAAGGATTTCACTCGGTGTTCATTTCCGCATGGATTGCGAAGAAGGTCTGGTGATGGGATTTCAAATTGGAAAAAGAGTTTCTGAACTGCAATTGAAGCGACAAAACCTTTCCAACAAATAAATTTTCAAATTCCTTAAAGCGATCCTGAAATCACAGAAAACGATGTAGTGGCCTGTCAGGCTTCTATCATTTCGGTTCTTTTTTGAGCTTTTTTCCTTTCATTTTCATCGAGGATAATTTTGCGCAATCTTATAGACTTGGGTGTTACTTCTACAAATTCATCCTCCTGGATATATTCCAGCGCTTCTTCCAGTGAAAACTGAATCTTTGGTACAATCTGGGTGGTGCCATCTGAACCTGAAGCCCTCATGTTGGTCAGTTTTTTACCTTCAACGACATTCACAACGAGATCACCCGGTCTGATTTGCTCTCCCAGAATTTGTCCAATGTAAATCTGCTCTCCCGGATCGATAAAGAAACGACCACGATCCTGCAGATAGCCTATGGAATAGGCTGTCGCACTGCCTGCTAATTTGGAGACCAGGACACCATTGGTTCGGGAAGGAATATTTCCTTTCCATGGCTGGAATTCCATGAATCGATGTGCTATAATGGCTTCACCTGCGGAAGCAGTGAGAAGTAAATTGCGGAGTCCTATAAGTCCACGAGATGGAATTTCAAATTCAATGTGGATAAGGTCTCCACGTGTTTCCATTACTTTTAATTCGCCTTTGCGCTGACTTACCTGTTCAATGACTTTGCCAGAATATGCTTCTGGTACATCAATAGACATAAATTCCACAGGTTCACATTTTACACCGTCAATTTCTTTTACGATTACACGTGGCTGACCTACCTGGAGTTCATATCCTTCGCGACGCATCGTCTCGATAAGCACTGATAAATGGAGAATGCCTCTTCCATAAACGAGCATAGAGTCAGGGGATTCGGTATCTTCTAGACGGAGTGCAAGATTTTTTTCCAACTCCTTCTCCAAACGCTCGCGAATATGCCTCGAGGTAACAAATTTGCCTTCTTTCCCGAAAAATGGAGAGTTGTTGATGGTAAACATCATCGATAAGGTGGGCTCATCCACTTGTATGGGTTCCAGCGCCTCCGGATTTTCGAAATCTCCAATCGTGTCACCGATGTCAAAGTTTTCAAGACCAAAAACGGCACAAATGTCTCCGGCTTCGACATGCTCAACTTTTGCCTTTCCAAGGCCTTCAAAAGTATAGAGTTCTTTAATGCGTGATTTGAGAACGCGTCCGTCTTTTTTAACAAGGGAAACCGGACGATTGACGCTTATACCTTCCCGAAGGATACGGCCGATTGCAATACGTCCAATATAGGATGAATAATCCAAGCTACTGATCATCATCTGCAAATTGCCTTCAGGTACGTGTGGTTCAGGAATGTGTTCGATGATTGCATCCAACAGCACAGTGATGTCTTCTGTAGGTTGATTCCAATGCGTACTCATCCAGCCATGTTTGGAAGAGCCATACACAGTGGGAAAGTTGAGCTGTTCTTCCGTGGCTTCAAGATTGAAGAATAGTTCAAAAACATGATCATGGACCTCTTCAGGTCTGCAATTGGGCTTGTCTACTTTATTGATGACTACAATGGGCTTTTTACCCATACTAAGTGCTTTGTGCAGAACAAATCGGGTTTGCGGCATTGGTCCTTCGAAAGCATCTACTAAGAGCAAAACGCCATCTGCCATATTTAATACTCTTTCCACCTCACCTCCAAAGTCCGCGTGGCCGGGCGTATCGATGATATTTATTTTGGTGTCCTTATAACGGACCGATACGTTCTTGGCAAGAATAGTAATACCGCGTTCTCTTTCCAGTTCATTATTATCCAGGATCAATTCTCCGGACTGTTGGTTTTCCCTGAAAAGCTTGGTTTGATGAAGAATTTTATCAACCAGGGTAGTTTTCCCGTGGTCTACGTGTGCGATGATGGCAATATTGCGGATAGATGGCATTCTGATAAATTAAGATGCAAAA
>CAZDQG010000007.1:40998-93858 GCA_964507535.1 uncultured Saprospiraceae bacterium | reverse complement strand
TGCGATGATGGCAATATTGCGGATAGATGGCATTCTGATAAATTAAGATGCAAAATTACGCCTAAAAAAGCGATCCCCGGCAGGCATTAAAAACAGATAACATTTCATTTGCAATTAATAATAAAGATATTATACATTTAAAATATTTTAATATGATTATTTTAATGAAAATGCCTCTGGATTTTTGGCTTTTATAGTCCCGTTCATCGGCAATCGATCTTTCAAAATGCATACAACCAATGAATAACAAATTATAAATAATAAAATATAAAAATATTTGTCGAAGAGGCAGCATTTTATGAAATGCGGGAGTCTTATATAGGCAAACTGGTTGCAAAGAAATGTTTTGAGTTAAAAGAATACCGAATCTATCATGTACTCTGAAAGAAGGTAGTGATAGGTAAGGTTAGCTTCAGGAACCCGGGTTTTGAAGCATTACAGAATGCTTACTTATTGAAGTAATTATACATTACCTACTACTGTCTTAGAAACTATCCGATTGTGAGGTCAACGGATAGTTTTTTTTTGCATGTAGCTCATCAAACGGTCTGGTTCCCGATCACTCCGTTTGTTGTACCTTAGCCGCCTGAATCGGCCATATGGAACGCAACCACATTATAGGAATTCTACTCATAATTGCAGTCTTATTTATCTGGAATCAGTACTTTTTTCAGCCGGAAATGGAGCAGCAGCGTCGCAAAATGCACGAGCAGGACTCCATAGCCCAGCTGGAAAAAAAGGAAATGACCGCAGAACTGCCCACCCCATCAGAACCAACAACTGCGACAAATGAAGTCCGACAGGATAGCTTGTCGAAAATATCTTCGGACTCTGTTATTTCAATCCCCGAGCAACTTATCTCGCTTGAAAACGGACTGGTTAAGATTACCTTATCCTCAAAAGGCGCCGCCATCAAGGATGCTCTTATTAAGAATCATTACAAAATGATCCATGATTCTGTTGCCGGAGACCACAAAGAGCCTCTGCATTTGCTGGAAGATCCCAAAAACCGTTTTGAGCTTAAAATGCCATTCGATGGGCGGGAACTGTCTACACACGATCTGATGTTCGAAGTGCAGCAAGAAAGCCCCTTAGTGGTCCGTTTTATTGCAAAGCTTAGTGAATCCGCTCGTTTGATTCAAACCTATCGTCTTCAACAGGATAATTACGAATTGGATTATACCATCCAGACAGAAGGCTGGATTCCTTCTGCCCCCGTAAAAATCAACTGGGAAAATTATTTGGATAAGTTGGAGCGGAACGAGGCATATGAAAGACTTAACAGCACCGTATATTTTAAAGAGATACAAGGCAATACCGACTATTGTAGCTGTAGGTCCAACGATAAAATCGAAAGTAAAGAAAAGAAGATCAAATGGGTCTCCAACTCGAATCAGTTCTTTAATTCCACCTTGATAGCAGCTACAGGTTTTCAAAATGCAAGTTATGAGACCATTGGGACAGCTCCAGACAGCCCGGATCTAAAGAAGTTGTCAAGTATGATGGAGATTGCTCCGGAAGACTTTAAACCAGGTCCTGTTAAAATGAGCTGGTATATTGGTCCTAATGAATATAAAAGGCTTGCAGCATTTAATGAAGACCTCCAATCTATCATTCCTTACGGATGGAGCATTTTTGGAACTGTCAACCGATATGCCATTCGTCCAATGTTCTCCTTTCTGAATGGACTTGTTGGATCAAAGGGAATCATCATCTTATTGATGACCTTGTTTGTTAAACTACTCGTTTTTCCTTTGGCTTATAAAATGCTTCATTCGCAGGCAAAGATGACCGCCTTAAAACCGGAGATTGACAAGCTCAAGTCCAAGTACAAGGATGACATGCAAAAGCAGCAAATGGAAACAATGAAGATTTACAATGAGTTTGGTGTAAATCCATTAGGAGGATGCTTTCCGCTTTTGTTGCAAATGCCAATATGGATCGCTTTATACCGGTTCTTTCCAGCTTCTATTGAATTTCGGCAGGAATCTTTTCTTTGGGCTACTGATTTAACTTCTTTTGATGAGTTTTTAAGGCTTCCATTTAGCCTTCCCTTATTTGGAAATACCATTTCATTATTTGCATTTCTCTGGATGATTTCAACCTTAGCATTTTCCTATTACTCTTCAAAATCGATGGACTTTTCTGCAAATCCTGCAATGAAATACATGCAATATTTGATGCCGGTAATCTTTTGGTTTATGTTTAACAAAACGGCTGCAGGTCTAACATGCTATATGTTTTTTAGCAACCTTTTGAATATCGCTCAAACCGTTTTGGGAAAACGCTTTTTATTTGATGATGAAAAAATCCGTTTTGAGCTTGAAAAAAATAAATCGAAGCCCAAAAAACAGGGTGGTTTCAGGGATCGTTTGGAACAAATGATGAAGGAACAACAACGGATACAACAGGAAAAGTCTAAACAACCAAAAAAATAATGTTTATGAAATGGCCTGTTTCTTTTTGGATAGTTTTTGCAATACTTGTTGCCATGTCGTGCCAGCGAAAATCCTCGCAATTAAATAACAACGTAAGTCCGGAACAGCCTCCTGAACTTCCGAGATTCATGACCAGTTTCACTGCGAAGGATACTTTGGCCATGACCACAGATACATTGCTTTATTACCAGCGGTCTGCATGTTTTGGATTTTGTCCAACCTTCCATTATACGGTTTTCCAAAATGGACTCATTCGATACGAGGGTATTCAGCATACCGAACCGCTTGGAAACCGATTTGGACTAGTAAGTGAAAGCTGGTGGAAAGAAGTACAGGACCGTTTGAAGCTTTGTAAGTTTTTTGATCTTGAGGCGGTGTATCCTGTTGAAAAGCATCTCTATATCCCGGATTTACCGAATACGATAATTACGGTGAAGGAATACAATCAGCGGAAGCAAATTATAGATAATCATCATGCTCCAAAGGAATTGAAGGAATTTGAATTTTTCCTCGAAGATCATTTTAAAAAAGTGAACTTTAGAGATTCCTGGGATTGATGGAATTCTTTATGGGCCTTGAAGCCCAATTCAAAAACATCTTGCTGAATATCATGATATCTCGGGTTGAAACGAATCAAATTAAGCATGAGGGCATACCTTTGTTATCCCTTAGGGTAAACCATGGCTCCAAAGTATAAAAAGGTAGCAGTTATAGGAGCAGGCAGCTTCGGCACTACAATAGCCACATTACTCGCCCATAATACGGACGTAATGATGTATTCCCGGCAACAGGAAGTAGTAGACCGTATTAATCAACAACATGTCAATATAGGGGTCTCACTTAGCCCCCGTATCCGCGCATCGCGCAGCCTTCAGGAGGTTTGTGAATATGCACACCTTATTTTTCCCGTAGTTCCTTCAGAGAACTTTAGGGATACATGCGTTTCCATGTCTCCATATCTAAGTCCGGCACATATATTGATTCATGCTACCAAAGGGCTAGACGTAGAAGGTATTCCGATGTCTGACCTTAAAAAGGTTACTATTTCTAGAAGGAATGTGCATACCATGAGTGAGGTAATCCGTCAGGAGACTTCTGTTATTCGTGTGGGTTGTTTGGCAGGTCCAAATCTTTATAAGGAAATTCTAGAAAAACAACCGGCAGCATCAGTAATTGCAAGTGAATACGACGAAGTTATCAAAGCGGGATCTGAAGTGCTCACCAGCCGTTATTTTTTTGTATTTGGCTCCTATGATCTTATGGGAGCTGAAATGGCAGGAGCCCTTAAGAACATTATCGCCTTGGGTTCGGGCATGCTGGCAGGAAAAGGATTGGGGAAGAACCTGGAAGCAATGCTTATTACCAGGGGATTGAGGGAAATGATAGAACTGGGTCGGAGCGTTGGAGCGACATCGCGATCCTTTTTAGGAACTGCAGGAATAGGTGATTTGATAGCTACAGCTACAAGTTCAAGCAGCCGTAATTTCAGTTTCGGATACCGCTTGGGTAAAGGGGAGAAGTTTAATGAGATTATTGGATCTGTGGATGAGGTGGTCGAAGGGGTACGAACTGTCCGGATTGCGAATCAACTTGCCAAGAATTACCACCTTAGAGTTCCTATTATCAATATGATTTACAATGTTGTTTATGAAAATCTGGAGCTTGAAAAGGCAATTCAGTTTCTCATGCGCTATCCCTATCTTCCGGATGTAGATTTTATATAGTATTTTGTCGATTCATTTAAGCGATTGGGAGTAAGCCTTGCGCTTTTTTCTCAATTGCAGCTAATTTTACATGTTGATTTCACCTATTCAATCAGATAACATATGACAGCTATGAATGCAGGGCCTGGCTTGGAAAATCCCAGGGGCTTTTGGAGCAGACCGGAAGGGGTAACCGGGAGTATTGTACTTGGCGGCTTACTTCTTGGCGGGGCTTATATAGTGTACAAGAACATTGGTTGGCTGTTAAGTCTAACCTCCAATCTTATTTACTTATCAGGGATGTTGCTGGTATTAGGAGCAATTATCTACATGGTATTGGATCCTAAAATGCGGACGTTGATAGGGTATATGTATAAAAGCATAATGAGGTGGATTACAGGGGTTTTTGTAACTATTGATCCAATCGGTATTTTAAAGAATTACATTTCTGAGTTGGAGAAAAACCTGTCTAAAATGAGTGAGCAAATTGGCGTATTGAAAGGACAGATGCGCAAATTGCAGAATGATGTAACAGAAAACAGTAGAGAAATTGAAAATCAATTGCGCATGGCACAGGTAGCCAGAACACAAAGCCAGGAAGCTCAGATGGTACTCGCAACGCGTAAAGCGGCACGACTTCAGGATACAAATGAAAAATACCAGCACCTGCTCTCTAAAATGGATATACTCAGCAAGGTGCTTACGAAAATGTACCAGAACTCTGAAATTTTGCTTGAGGATACACGCGATCAGGTTAAGTTAAAAGAACAAGAAAGAAAGGCAATAAGGGCCTCGCATAGTGCAATGAAAAGTGCGATGAATGTCATTAGCGGTAATGCAGATCAGCGAATACTTTTTGACCAGGCTTTGGAGCATATTGCAGAGGATGTAGCAAATAAAGTAGGCGAAATGGAGCGATTCATGGAACTATCTGAAAACTTTATGAGCTCGGTGGATCTTCAAAACGGGGTATTTGAAGAGGAAGGGCTTAAAATGCTTCAGCAATATGAAGAAAAAAGCAAATTACTCCTCATGGGAGGCAAATCCGAATCTTTGAACCTGCAATCAAAAGCTCCGGAAAGGGAGGTCCGGACCAGTAACGGGAATTCGGAAAGCCCTTATGACGGGATGTTTAAATAGCAGTAGATTAATAGTGTTTACTTGAAATTACAATAACATGGTATATCTGGGAATCGTATTATGCTTAGTAGGACTGTATTATATCTCGAAAACCTTGGGTTGGCTTACTCCTGCTAAAAAGGAGGATGTGCAGCCAGAAGAGGCAAGAAGGGTAGATCGGATTATTTCCCTGAGCCTATCAACCATTGCATTACTTGCAGGTGTCTATGTGCTGTTTGGAGTATTCGGCCATAAAAATGCTTCTGCCCCCGCATCACCAACAGTAGTAACTTCCCCTTCGGCTTACCCAAAAGTATATTATTGGGATGCTGCCGTTAAAGAGAATCTTTACAAGCAATGTCTTGAAAATGGAAAAAATACAGCAGCCAAGTATCCTACGATCGTTGAAGACTATTGCAAGTGTGCTACAGCTAAAATTGCCGAGGCGATGGATGCAGAGATGTATGAAAAACTAATGACAAAACCGGTTGATCAGCAAAAGCAGGAAATTGGACCTATCGTGGAAAGCTGTGTAAAAATAATGAATAAACTTATCGAGTTGAGCCAGGAAAGCAGTGGAGAAACTCCAAAAAAATAATCTGGGGTTTACCTTCAATGCATGCGGTCTCCTCTGGGCTTGATATTTCGCATAATCTCCGCCTCATAGTCAAGATATTCCTTCCATCTTTTTCTTGCAAACTCTTTTGAACTGTAATGTTCCGCAAGCGAAATAAACATTTTGTAATGCCCCGCCTCCGATACCATAAATTGATGGTAAAACGCACGCAGCTTCGGATCCTCCAGCTCCAGGGACAGCAAACGGAATCGTTCACAACTTCTGGCTTCAATCAAGGCACAGGTTAACAGTTGTTCGATAAGTCTTTCGTCGCGGCTTCCTCCCTTCTTCTGAAATTTTAATAACTGATTTACGTATTCATCTTTGCGTTGAAACCCTAATTTCAAATTTCTTTTTTTAAGCTCCTGTAGTACGAGTCTGAAATGTCCCCATTCCTCTGTTACTACGGGTGAAACCTGTTCTACCAGTTCTTCTTTTTCAGGAAATTGTTGAATCAAGGAGATGCAGGCACTTGCTGCTTTTTGTTCGCAGTACGCATGATCCGTAAGAATATCTTCCAATAAAAGGGAGGCAAGGTTAACCCATCTGGGATCCGTTGGAAGATGAAGTCCAAGTTTTGTTAATTCTTGTTCTGAATGCATGCAAACAAGTTTTTTAGCAAATCGATATTGTAAATTTCGTAACGTTCCGCTCCTGCCGTCCACAAAATGGTCAAATAGTCCAAAGTGTTTTTACGAATTCTGCCAATATCTTCTTTGTCAAGTTTATACTGTACATGATATATGGTTTGTCCTTTGGCCTGATCAATGCTTGGGTCGCTTAATGCAAATACATTTAAGTAGACAAACTCTCCATTCATAAAATCCAGTCTGCTTGGATTTTGAGCGTCCATTCCTCCAAATATCTTTGAAGCTTTTGGGCTGTTTATTACAAATTTCAGCTCTAAAAAAATGTTTGTTTTTGATGTAATAAATCGCGCATAACAACTTAAGAATTCATCCTCCTTGTAATAATTGGCAAGGCGGTCATCGGTCATTTCGAATAAGAGTTCAAATGTATTTGCGACAAGTCCACTTTGCACATTTTCATTTAGGTTGCAAGGATTGATTACATTATCAGAATATACCTCATGCAATGGCTCTGCATCATACAACTCAGTGGATGCATGAAGGACTGCAGGCACTTTATAGGATTTGTTTTCAAGTATTGTCGTAAGATTATTTTGAAGTGCTTGAAGCCGTTGAGCGGAATTGCGATCCTGTTTAAACTGCACTTTCCTGATAAACGAAAGTTCTGAAAGAAGGTAATTTTTTATTTGAATATTCCTTTTGAAGGATTTCTCGAGAAGGGATTCCTGTGACTTTATGGACTTTTTTTCAGATGTTCTGAGGCCTGTTTGGCTTAGTTTAACATGTATGGCATCGAGTTCTTTATGTTGTATATGCAAGTTGGAATCCAGAGTTCTTAATAGGTTCTGAATGCGCTGGTCAATCTGTAACAGAGGAATTGAATCTGAGACAATCAGTTCTGAGAAAGGGGCATTGGCGCCATCAGCCATTCTGCTTGAGGCAAGGAGCGCAGCGGGGCATAAAATACCAAGAATGATTTTTAACAATGGATACATTGAATTGGTACTGCGAAATTACGGAAAAAGAGGCCGGGAGACTACATTTGACGTAAATGTAACTGGGTTCAAAAGGAATCCGGCAAATTCTTGCCTATATAGGACGGTCCCGAGCAAGATCCATTGGGGCTGTATTGTCATAATTCCCGGTTGGCAGGTGGCTTTACTTTTAAGCGGATTCCGGTACATTTGATGGCATCCTGTATGTACTAATAAAGTGGATAAGAGCGAACGTTTATGGAACGCGAAAAATATCATCTGGAGTTTAGTACATGAATGCATGGTCCGTTTTGCACAGGGTAAAATCAGCCGGTTCCCAGGCTACTTTGAGTACGACAGCTTTATGTTGATCCTGACTTTCCAAACCATTCCTTTATATTTGTGACGGCCTTTCAGGATGCTCCATAATGGGTCGATCCAGCGATGATTCTGACTGGAATCAGTGTGTGACATGGTGAAGAAAGACCCTCATTTAAAAGTAGGGATGGGGTTGCCGGTACGTTGAGTTTTATGTTTTTTACCATTGGAGTTCGAACAATTCTGTACTAAATTGAATTATTTTTCGTTGATAAGATTTTTAGACCATTTAAAAACACCTATATGAATGCAAGTCAATATTTGGAATCCAATAAACAACGCTTTTTGGAGGATCTCATTGAAATACTTAAAATACCATCCATATCTGCAGATTCAAGCCGTAACCAGGACACCTACCGTTGTGCGGAAGCTGTTAAGAAATCGTTATTAGATGCAGGTTGCACTCATGCAGAAGTGTGCAAAACGAAAGGGCATCCGATAGTGTATGCAGAAAAGATTGTTGACCCAAAGCTACCAACCGTCCTGACCTACGGTCATTATGACGTGCAACCACCCGATCCTTTAGATCTATGGAACAGTGGTCCATTCGATCCCGTAGTGAAGGATGGAAAGATATATGCCCGCGGAGCCTGCGATGACAAAGGACAAGTGATGATGCACGTAAAAGCACTGGAATGTATGGATAGGACCAATTCGCAGCCCTGCAATCTCAAATTCATGATTGAAGGAGAGGAAGAAGTAGGATCTTCGAATCTGGAAAAATTCCTCAAGGCGAATAAGGAAAAGCTCGCCGCCGACATTGTTCTCGTCAGCGATACCTCCATGATCAGTATGGAAAACCCTTCCATTGAAACAGGCCTGCGCGGACTTGCATATCTTGAAGTGGAACTTACAGGTCCAAACAGGGATCTTCATTCAGGAGTTTATGGAGGGGCCGTTGCAAATCCTATTACCATACTTGCAAAAATGATTGCTTCTTTACATGATAAGCAGAACAAAGTCAAGGTGCGTGGATTTTATAAAGATGTACTGCAACTCTCTCCTGAAGAACGTAAAGCTTTGAATGCAGCTCCTTTTAGCGAAGAGGATTATAAAAGAGACCTCGGTGTGGATGCATTATGGGGCGAAGAAGGGTATACCACCCTGGAGCGGACAGGAGTCAGACCTACCCTGGAATTAAATGGAATTTGGGGAGGATACACCGGTGAAGGTGCGAAAACGGTTTTGCCTTCTAAAGCGTATGCAAAAATCAGCATGCGTCTTGTGCCAAATCAAAACTCCAAAAAAATTGCCAAGCAATTCAAAAAGCATTTTGAAAAGATTGCACCTCCTTATGTAAAAGTGAAAGTTACAGAATTACATGGCGGTGAACCAGTGGTAACACCTACTGATAGCGAAGCGTATAAAGCAGCCTCCAGGGCGATAGAAAAAACATTTGGCAAAAAACCGATACCTACCAGAGGTGGTGGAAGTATTCCAATAGTGGCACTATTTGAAAAGGTACTTGGTCTGAAAACGGTGCTTATGGGATTTGGTCTGGATTCTGATAACATTCATTCGCCCAATGAACATTATGGACTTTTTAATTATTACAAAGGGATAGAAACCATTCCTTATTTTTTGCAGTATTTTACAGAAATGAAAAGTAAATCAAAATAATTATAAAATGAAAAATGTAGTAACACTAACAATTGTTAGTATTTTATTTGTTAATCTTGCATGGTCACAGAAAAAAGAAGAAAAAATGGATACATTGAGTTACAGTATTGGAGTTCTGTTCGCAAATAGTTTGAAGCAGCAAGGGATTGAAAAAGTAAGTGCCGAGGATCTTGCTCAGGCTTTTGATGCAGTTATGAAAGGGAATCCAACTAAAATAAGCAAGGAGCAGGCCACTCAGATATATACAAAGACTTTGAACGAGTTATCCCAAAAGGCGGGTAGTGCGGCTAAACAAGAAGGCGAGAAATTTTTGGAGGAGAACAAAAAGAAGGAAGGGGTAGTTACCTTGCCCAGCGGTCTCCAATACCAGGTCATGAAAATGGGTGATGGTGAAAAACCAAAAGCCACCTCAAAGGTTAAAACACATTACCATGGAACCTTGATTAATGGCAAAGTATTTGATAGCAGTGTGGAACGGGGAGAGCCTATTTCGTTTCCTTTAAATGGAGTTATAAAAGGATGGCAGGAAGGATTGCAACTCATGCCCGTTGGTTCGAAATTCCGGTTTTTTATTCCATACTACCTTGCATACGGGGAGCGCGGCGCTGGTGCTGATATTAAACCATATTCAGCCTTGATTTTTGAAGTGGAATTGCTTGCAATAGAGAATTAAAGATTTTCAATTAGAACATAGGCTGATTCTGCCAACACGATGCATGTTACCATAATTAGCGTTGTTCCCGAACTGCTGCAAAGCCCTTTGAACCATTCGATCCTCCAAAGGGCTAAGGATAAAGCCTTGCTAGACGTGGAACTTGTGGACCTTCGGAATTACGGAATCGGGGCGTATCGGCAGCTTGATGACTATGCCTATGGCGGCGGAGCGGGTATGGTAATGATGATTGAGCCCCTTGTACGTTGCCTTGAAGATTGTTTCTCAAAACGCAAGTATGATGAAGTAATTTATTTAAGTCCGGACGGACAACTGTTTGATCAGTCACGCGCGAATCAGCTAAGTCTCAAAGGCAATCTGCTGTTGATTTGTGGCCATTATAAAGGTATCGACCAGAGAGTACGGGATCATTGGGTAACACTTGAATTATCAATTGGAGATTATGTTCTTTCAGGAGGGGAATTGGCTGCATGTGTTGTGGTCGACGCTATTGGACGGCTGATTCCTGGTGTACTCAACGATGAAACTTCCGCATTGACGGATTCCTTCCAGGACGGATTGCTCGCGCCTCCCGTATACACGCGGCCTGCAGATTTCCAAGGCTTCAAGGTGCCCGAAGTGCTGCTTAGTGGTCATCAGCAAAAAATTGAGGACTGGAGGCATGAACAATCTATTTCCAGGACTAAAGAACGAAGACCTGAGCTTTTGAAAGATATTGAATAATCATTATCTTGCAATGGTATGGATAAGGCAATGCATCTATTCCTTGATCCGGCAGTAGGCTTTCAACGCTTTTCTGTTGAACATATCGTTCCACTTTGCTTTTTTATAGGTTTAAGCTATTTCTGGATCAGGTCAGCTAGAAAATGGGATATTCGTCGTCAATACCGCTCGGCGTATTGGTTTTCTTTGAGTTTAGCTGCTATGGTATTCGTTTGGATGGCGATACGCTGGGTGCGAGGGGAATTTGACATACGGGAAGACCTCCCTTTTCATCTCTGCAATATTCTTGCAGTCATCTTTCCGCTTGCTCTTCATTTACAGATGCGCTGGTTTTTTGGTATTTTATATTTTTGGGTATTGGTTGGGACGATGCAGGCTGTGATTACTCCTGATCTTAAAGAACCTTTTCCTCATTTTGTCTATTTCCGCTATTGGTGGGTGC
Source organism: uncultured Saprospiraceae bacterium (assembly GCA_964507535.1). Lineage (GTDB taxonomy): Bacteria > Bacteroidota > Bacteroidia > Chitinophagales > Saprospiraceae > Vicinibacter. The sequence goes on along the minus strand of CAZDQG010000007.1, from coordinate 82,582 downwards.
ATTGTGGGTTAATCAGTTTAATCATATACGGGCTTGCTGTTTTGAAATGGAGAATTGAAATCCGCGATATAGGCAATGCTATCATGGGTGCCAATGTGTACTTGGCTTTTTCATTAATAATAAACTGGATGACGGGAGGTAATTATTTTTTCTCGGTTAGAAAACCAGATGCTGCCACACTATTGGATTATCTTGGACCATGGCCCTGGTACTTGCTTACGGGACAGTTGGTAATGCTCGTTTTTTTTGTGCTGTATTTTCTCCCAGTTAATTACTTGCAAAAGTCAAAAATACTGTAGTAGGGCACGCCCTCTTTTATGATTTATACCAGTGTATGGACTCCAGTCCTTTATTTCCCCGGAAATGGTAGCTGGTAGACAATACTTGGTTCTTGAGGCTTGGGAGTGTTTGTTTCTGATTTTTGTTTCAGACTGTATTGAATTTGTAAAGCTGCCTGTTTGGGCAATTTGAAATGAATTTGAAAGGTTTTAAAATAACTGATTTTCATGTTTCGCACTTTGTCCACACGAAATTTCAATAAGCGCACAACGCGTTCTGCTTCCTGGTCACAATCCGGGTCCAAAGAGCTGATTACTTTTGTGTGAATAACCTCTCCTTTATGGTTGATTTCCCCTTTTAATACCACGGTGCCTTCTGTTTTATGAGTCAGTGAAACTTCAGGGTATTTTAAATTTTCTGAAATAAATGCAGCCATTGCTTTTGATCCACCAGGATATTCTGGTTTAGGAAGGAAATGCTTTTTTTTAATTTCTTTTTTCAAATTGAATATTCTTGACTTTAGTCTTTAATCTTTTGGGGTTTTATAAAATCCATTTCTAGCAATCTGGCCAATTCATTAAACCTCTTTAATTCATGATCAACTACCATCCGGTAGTTTTTTATTTGAATTGCAGTTAATTGATCGATTTCCTGACGGAAAGCCTCGGCCTGGTCAGTGGGCGGAAAACTTCCATTATCATACAAGGAAATCAAATGAGCCAGTTTATTGGTAAGCTTGATCGGGTAATTAATGGGATCCTGGTTGCTTTTACTTTTTGTTTGGTATAATTCGTTTTCAATGTTTGTAAAAACAGAGTCAATAAAGGTCTTAAGTATAAAAAGGCTGTCTGTTTTCTTGTTCTTTTCAATCGTGGAGCAAAAAACACCAAGTTGGGATCGTATATCCCTAATTTGTATAATTGTTTTATGTGCTTCATCGATTCGGTCTCTAAGCTTTTTAATAAAGTCAAATTGTTTTTCAAGGTCTTCCTGGCGTACTGGATAGATGGGGTCAGCAATGATTTCGAATGGAACTGTGTCCACAATCTTATTCCCGGTAATTGCCAGGGAATAATGACCTGGCAATGGCCTTGGTCCGCTTAGGCTGGACCACCAAAGTACCATTCCTTCGAAACTTTTTGCAGCTTTATAGTATGGTTGTAATATCAGGCGGTTGGAGCCTGTATGCAAAGAAATGGATTGTTGATTTTCCAATGGATGCGTGGACCAACTGCAAATAGTATCTTTCTTAGGTCCTATGCAAAAGAATTGTACGGTGTCCTTGCTGTCTATGCTGTCCACGTACATATATAGTAGCACTCCGTTTGGATGATTGGTTCCTTGGTTTGCGACAGTTCCGCTGCCACCATCCATGCGGATGGCTGGTTTGGGATTGAAAATGATATGAGATGCAGTTGAAGTTTTGTTTTGTAATTGTCTTAATGGTCCTATGTCGTCCAATATCCAGATGCTTCGACCTTGCGTGGATGCAATAAGAAATGCATCTTTTATAAGAAGATCCGTTATGGGCACATATGGAAGATTCAACTGAAATGATTTCCAGTTATTGCCATCATCAAATGAAATAAAGATTCCGTATTCTGTTCCAGCAAATAGCAATCCCTTGCGTTCAGGATCTGCTCGGATTACGCGTGTAAAATGGTCGTTAGGTATGCCTTTAGTAATAAGTTTCCAGCTTTTTCCATAATCCTCGGTTTTTAAAAGATAGGGTTTGAAATCGCCGTTCTTATAGGAAGTGGCAGCGACATAACAAGCTCCATCGCGATGTGGGTCGGGTTCAATGACATTTATTTGAGTCCATTCAGGAAGTAATTTTGGTGTAACATTTTCCCAAGTGTCACCACCATTGCGACTAAGGTGGATAAGTCCATCATCGGAACCTACCCACAACAAATCTTTCTCACGTGGAGATTCTGCAGCAGAAAAAATAGTACAATAATACTCGACAGAGGTATTGTCTTGCGTAATGGGTCCTCCTGAAGAGTAGAGTTTGGAAGAGTCATTGCGCGTGAGATCGGGACTGATTGTACGCCAGGTCTGACCTTCATTGTCCGTAACATGAAGGAAGTTAGAAGCACAATACAATCGCTTGGGATTATGAGGGCTGAAGAAAAGAGGAAAGTTCCATTGAAACCGGTATTTAAGGCCTATGGCACCATGGCCGATTGGATTGTCTGGCCATACATGCACACTGCGGCTTATTTTTCTGTGGTGGTCATATCTGTTTAGATAACCTCCATAGCTTCCTCCATAGACAATATCAGGATTTAAAGGATCCACGGCAATATAGCCGGATTCGCCACCTGCAGTTGGCTCCCAGTCGTCTTCAGAAATGGAATAGCCTCTACTTCGGTGCCTGATGCGAACAGTGCTGTTGTCCTGTTGGGCAGCATAAATGCGAAAAGGAAAATCATTGTCTGTCGCGAGTCTGTAAAATTGGGCGGTGGCCTGATTATTTTGTCCGGACCAATGTTTTCCTCCATCCTCTGAAATTTGCCCCCCACCATCATTTGCCAGTGCTATATAATTGGGATCAGTAGGATTGATCCATAAGTCATGATTATCGCCGTGGTTTACTCCAACAGTTCTAAAGCTGTTGCCTCCATCTGTGGATCGGTGCAATGATACGTTGAGCACATAAATTTCATTTTCATTTTTCGGATGTGTATAAATCCTTGAAAAATACCATGCTCTCTGGCGCAGACTCCGGTCACCGTTTATAAGATTCCAGTGTAAGCCTCCATCATCTGACCTGAAGAGTCCACCATTTTCGTTTTCGATAAGTGCATAAATGCGCTCATTATTGGAAGGGCAAACGGCTATCGTGCTGATTCCCCAAATTCCTTTTGGCAAGCCTTTATTTGTGGAAATATTCACCCAATGATCACCGCCATCTGTACTTTTCCAGATTCCGGATCCGGGTCCTCCACTTGATAGCTTGTAGGCATTTCTTTGCATGTTCCAAGTACAGGCATACACAATTCTTGGATTTACCGGATCATAGCTTACTTCAATGACCCCTGTACTGTCATTTGCAAATAAGACCTTTTTCCAGCTTTTGCCACCGTCCACAGATTTGAAAAGACCTCTTTCGGAATTAGGGCGGAATACGTTTCCAAGTACAGCTACGAGAACGATATCTGGATTTTGAGGATGGGTTCGTATGCGAACAATGTGTTTTGATTCCGTAAGACCGATTTTCTTCCAGCTTTTACCACCGTCATCGGTTTTCCATAAACCTCTTCCCGGGCTCACGTTCCCTCTTATGGTTTCTTCTCCTTCACCCACATAAATGATATTGGGGTCTGTCCGGGAAACCTCTACAGCACCAATGCTGCCACCAAAGTAACCATCTGAAATATTTTTCCAGTTTTTACCTGCATCTATGGTTTTCCATACTCCTCCTCCCGTTGTGCCCATAAAGAAAACTTGAGGCTTTTGCTCAACACCTGTTATGGCGCAGCTTCTTCCTCCGCGGAAGGGTCCAACGAGTCTCCATTCCATAGAATTGTAAAAGGTATCTTCTGTAGGTCCTTGTGCGTGTAAAAGCTCCATATAGAATCCTTGGAGGCACAACAACAAGATTCCAAAACGAATAGCTGATGTTTTTTGTAAGAACATATATTTAGATTCCAAAATGATTCACAGTAGTTGGTAAAATTAGTGGATGCGTAAATTATTTACCAGATCAGATGCTTACATAAATTGCATTTATATATAGAACAAATAAATCCAGCCTGCAAGGTAGCCCATCAATGCCAGTATACTGATATGCTTTACGTACCAATTGTACTTTATTTTCTCGATTCCCATGACGGCAACTCCTGCCGCTGAACCTATTATCAGTAAACTTCCACCTGTACCTGCAGCAAAAGCGAGTTGATGCCAAAAAGGATCATCCAATGGGAGGTGGTACATGCCAATGGAGCCGGCGACAAGAGGAACATTATCTATAACAGCAGAAAGCAATCCAAGCATAAACGCAACTGTTGCATTGTTCGGACTCACTTGATTCATGAAGTTGCCCAAATGCTCCAACTGTCCGGCATATTCGAGTGCAGAAATAGCGAGTAATATTCCAAAGAAAAAAAGTATGCTTGGAATTTCAATTTTAGAAAGCGCTAAACGAACGCTTGGTTTGTAATTTGCCTCTGATTCCGGAAAGGAGTAAGGATGCTTTAATTCTGAAATCAGCCAGAAAATCGCCAATGCTCCCATCATTCCTAAATAGGGAGGTAGGTGAGTAATTGCCTTAAAAACCGGTACAGCTATTAATAAAACAATCCCCAAAGTCAAATGAAAAACAGAAGAAGGGTGATGATTTCTGGAATCCTTGTTAGATGAAGCAATGTAAGATTGAAACAACTGAAACCTCGATGCAATCATCAATGGGACAACTATGCAAAGAAGAGAAGGAATAAGAAGATGAATGATTAACCTTGTGCTTGATACTTTATGTGCGATCCATAGCATAGTCGTTGTGACATCTCCAATAGGCGACCAAGCTCCTCCTGCATTTGCTGCAATAATTACATAACTGACATACCACCATCTTTCTTCATTGCTATGAATTAATTTTCTACAAATGGATACCATAACGATAGTAGTTGTAAGATTGTCAAGAACCGAAGAAAGGAAAAAACTCACCAAGCTAATAACGATAAGCAGGTTTATTTTTTTTCTGGTTGTTATTCTCGAAGAAATTACTTCAAAGCCTTTGTGCAAGTCAATGAGTTCAACAATGGTCATTGCTCCTAGCAAGAAAAATAAAATGGCGGAAATATCTCCAAGGGATCGGCTCAGGTATTCAGAAATTTGCTCAGTGTCTTCAGGAAAAGGTTGATTTGTTGCCAAAATGATCCATGAGCTTATGCCTGTTAATAATGCAGATACTGATTTATCTATTTTAATCGCATGTTCAAAAATAATCAGCAGATAGCCGATACAAAAAACCAGGATAAGAGCAGAGATCATATGCGTGTCTTTTAGGGAAACAAATAACGTATATTTTGGCAACAGTCCACATGCCTTCGTTGAAGCTATGGCTAATACATAATAGATATAATTGGCTATACGATAGATCCCTAAGATGGTAATAAATTATTTAATTAATTTATTAATAGCATTATATATATTATATATAATAATAATATAATATCTCTATATTGCTATGCCTGCAACTAATTGACCCTGGCACAATTGTGGTGATTAACTTTGCGGCAAAATGAAAAATAAAATCCGGATCGGATCGCTGGAACTTCCTGCATTCCCCATCATTCTTGCACCGATGGAAGATGTAAGTGACCCACCTTTTCGGGCTCTTTGCAAAGAACAAGGATGTGACTTGATGTTTACGGAGTTTGTTTCTGTGGAAGGTTTGATCAGGGATGCAGCGAAGTCCCTGCAAAAATTGGATATTTATCCCCAGGAGCGGCCAATAGGTGTGCAGATATTTGGTGCAGAAATGGATTCCATGATGCGAGCAGTTGAAATTGTGGAAAAAGCAAAGCCTGAAATTATTGACATTAATTATGGTTGTCCCGTTCAAAAAGTCGTCTGCAAAATGGCGGGTGCTGGTATTTTGAAAGACATTCCAAAGATGATTGCCTTAACCAAAGCAGTTATACAATCAACAAGCTTACCTGTAACTGTCAAAACTCGTCTTGGTTGGGATGAAAACCATATTTTTATTGAGGAGGTAGCGGAACGGCTACAGGATATTGGAGTTCAGGCAATTACCATACATGCGCGAACCCGCGCTCAAATGTATAAAGGGATGGCCGATTGGTCATGGATTGCAAAAGTCAAACAAAATCCACGCATGCATATTCCTGTTTTTGGGAACGGGGATGTCGATAGTCCCTTCAGAGCTAAGGAGTACAAGGATCGCTATGGTGTAGATGGAATAATGATAGGTAGAGCCAGTATAGGAAATCCATGGATTTTCAGGGAAGTAAAGCATTTTTTAAATACCGGTCAGGTACTAGGTCCTCCTTCTATCGAAGAACGCGTGCAGGCTGTCAAGCAACATTTGCGCCATTCAATTGAATGGAAAGGTGAAAAACTTGGCATTTTGGAAATGCGTCCACATTATACCAATTATTTTAAGGGAATGGCCCATATTAAAGATTTCCGTGCACAATTGGTACGGGAGTCAGATCCGCAGGTTATTTATGAAGTATTAGACCGGCTGAACGAACAGTATTCAGAGTTAGTGATGTCTTAATGCCTTATGGAGCAGTCCTTAATTTTTAAATTGGATCCCTCTGAGCAGAAAATACTGAGTATTATTTCTGAATGTGGAAAGGAAATGAACGTCAGGGTTTATGCGATTGGTGGCTACATTCGGGATAAATTAATTGGTCGCACTTCTAAAGATGTGGACATTGTCTGTCTTGGCGATGCCATTCAACTTGCTGAAAAAGTAGCGGATCGATTCAAGCCCCGACCTAATGTAAATTTTTATAGTCGCTTTGGTACGGCTATGATAAAGCATAAGGAACTTGAAATTGAATTCGTTGGAGCACGAAAAGAATCGTATCGCCATGACAGCAGGAAGCCTATAGTTGCAGTAGGAACTCTGGAAGATGATCAATTGCGAAGGGATTTTACAATCAATGCCATATCGGTCAGTTTAAATGAGGAAAATTATGGAGAACTCATAGATCCGTTTAATGGACTTCATGACATTGAGCAAAAAATTATACGTACCCCAACAGATCCTGAACGTACTTTTTCCGATGATCCGCTGAGAATGATGCGTGCCATTCGTTTTGCGTCTCAATTGGGATATTCTATTGAAGACAACACATACCAGGGCATTATACAAAGCAGGAAGCGTTTACCTATTGTATCCAAAGAAAGGATTACTGCAGAACTGGATAAAGTGTTATCATGCGCAAAACCCTCCATTGGTTTGGACCTTTTATTCCGCACCGGATTGCTTGAACTCATCTTGCCTGAATTGGTATTGTTGCATGGTGTTGAATATCAAAATGGCAAAGGACATAAAGATAATTTTTATCACACCTTGCAAGTGGTGGATAATCTCTCATTGAAGTCAGAGAATCTCTGGTTGCGTTGGGCTGCTTTGTTGCATGATATCGCTAAGCCGCAGACAAAAAAGTATGATCCCGCGATAGGGTGGACCTTTCATGGGCATGATGCCATCGGTGCAGCAATGGTTCCGAGAATTTTCAAAAATCTTCGATTGCCTTTGGATAATAAAATGAAATACGTTCAAAAAATGGTGCGCTTGCATTTAAGGCCAATCGCTTTGACCCAGGAGGAAATTACCGATTCAGCACTTCGAAGGTTATTGTTTGAGGCAGATTCTGATCTTGAAGATTTATTGGTCTTGTGCGAGGCAGATATTACTTCAAAAAATATCGATAAGGTGAACCGCTACCTAGATAACTATGAGCGGGTAAGGCAGAAATTGTATGAACTTGAAGAACGCGACCGGATACGGAATTGGCAGCCGCCTATTGATGGATCAGATATCATGAGCTATTTTGGGGTGGGTCCCGGGCGGGAAATTGGAGAAATAAAAAATGCAATACGCGAAGCAATCCTGGAAGGGCAGATACCTAACGAACGTGAGGCTGCTTTTAAACTTATGGTCGAAAAGGGACTTTCCCTTGGATTGAAAGCCATAGGTTAACAAATATCAAAATCCGGATTAGTTCATGGAGATAATTTTTAATTCCACCCTTTGATTTTTCAAGCGCCCTGCAGCGGTATCGTTACTTGCCAGCGGTACCCTTTTCCCATATCCTTTGAATTGAACTTGGGATTGTGGAATGCCTTTGGAAATAAGGTATTCTGCAACATTTTTTGCACGGGCGGTGCTGAGCCGATCACAATACTCATGAGGAGGAATTCCATTTGTATGGCCACCGATTTCAATTACAACATCCTTGTTGGATGCAAGAAAATCATATATTTCATTGAGTACCGCAAAGGATTGTGAATTTATCATAGAGGAGTCTGCATCAAAGTACAGCTGATTTATTTGCAAGGTTTGTCCAATTGTGATTTTCTTGCGATCCAGATCTGCAATTACTTTGGGTTGGTCTATAACCACATCCCACGAATACACACAGTTGTTCTGATCCATAATTCGTAGGGTTTGTTTACCTGCACTAAGATTGCTGTTATTCTGACTTGTTCTTCCATTGGACCATAAGTACCGATAGGACCCGGTGCCACCCGATACCTTTATGTTTACAGTACCATCCCTTCTTTCAGAGGAACTCACTGGTGTTTTTGAAAGCAATTCGACATGGATTGGATCTGGTTCTTTGATGGTTACATTCGCTACGTATTCCTCACCTTCAGCATCCGTTACTGTAATTTTGTAAGACCCCGCTCCAACGCTGTCTCTTTTGCTTCCTTTAAAGGGATTGGACTCCCAGTGATAGGAATATGGGGTTTTACCACCTTTTGCAATAACAATGATTTGTGCAGTCTTCGCGCCATTGCATTTAATTTCTCCTTTACTGTATGCGATTACTGAAAAATTTTCTTCTTCGCCATCCAGTATATCAATTCGAAACAATCCACGATCCGCCGTTCCAACCCATAGATCATCATTTTTATCACAGGCAAGTGAAAGTGTCTGGGCAGAAACAAATCCATAATCTTCATCTAATAGAAGGGTTTTGTCCGTATAAGGATCAAACTGCACAAGTAACTCAGATGCAACGTAAATACGGCCTTTACTGTCTGATGCAAGTGCACGTACCGGTCCTTGACTGAGTCCGCGTTTTACAGCTGCATCTTGCCAGCGCTCTCTTCCATCTTCTTCATATACCAGCCACATCTTGTCTTCTGCAAGTAACCACACACCCTCTGAGGTAGCAATTGCCCCATTGAACTTATGGTTTTTTTCATAAGCATCCCAATCTTTGTTTTCAATACGAATTATTCCCGCATCCGTACCTACCCACAACCTTCCTTTTGAGTCTGCATATAAACAATTGATAACTTCAGAATTTAACTTTGAATTTTTAGGCGTAAAATGGTTCAATACGCGTTCCTGATCGTCTGAAATCTTAAACAAGCCTTTGGTAGTGCCTACCCATATGTCGCCTTTGTAATAGGCCATACACCGCATCCGTGCACCTTGCACCGCTAAATTCAACGCGTGTTTGCCGTCCTCTGTCCGTACATCGGGATTTTGATTCCCATACCACACCAGTTCATTCTTATCTTCGGCAAGTGCTGCAATAGAATCTTTTATAATGAGTTCTGCATCATTGTCCATCGAAATCATCCGGTACAGCCCTTTATCTGTTCCTAACCATTTGTAATTCTGCTTATCTATTAAGATCGAACGAACCGCCTCATCGGGACTTAACTTTTGGTAGTTTTCCACTACGGCGCTTGTCTGACTCCAACTGGTTGAAGCAAAAATGGAACATACAATAAGGCGATAATTGAATGAATACATAGATTGAAATATAATTGAATCTAAATTAAAACGATACGGCTGCAATTTTAGTCTGATCTCCAATTGATTGTATGCGAATAGTGTGAAAATTTGCAAGGGTAATGATCCAGCGACCAAAAATGCACATAATAGGGCTTAATAAAGGCCATTTATGAAAATAAACTATATTAGCTGAAATATTCAACAAAATGAAAAAACTCTTTAAAGTCAAACCTTTCGATCATCTGCATGCAGAATCATTAGATGTCGAAAAGGGTTTAAAACGTACACTAACAGCCACTAACCTGGTTTCGCTGGGAATTGGAGCTATTATCGGAACAGGGATTTTTGTTCTTACCGGTACTGCTGCAGCAATACATGCCGGCCCGGCACTAGTCCTTTCATTTGTACTATCCGGTATTGGCTGTGCATTCGCAGGCCTTTGTTATGCAGAATACGCTTCCATGATTCCCATTGCGGGAAGTGCCTATGCCTATTCCTATTCCACACTTGGTGAATTTGTTGCCTGGATTATTGGATGGGATTTAATTCTCGAATATCTATTTGGAGCTTCCACGGTTGCAGTTGGATGGTCGGGATACCTCATCAGTATATTAAAAGATTTTGGTATTTATTTGCCTCCTCAGTTGACAGCATCCACAGGTACTACATTGGTAAATGTTCCTAACGAAGGTTGGCAAGCGCTTACTACCGGATTGACGGAGCGGCTTACAGCGGCTTCAGTAAATGTGAGCAATCTTGAACATGTAACTGCTTTGTTTAATTTTCCGGCAGTCTTTATCATCGGTTTACTGACCACGTTATTAGTTGTTGGTATTAAGGAGTCCGCAAATTTTAATAATATCATTGTTATTGTAAAACTGATAATCGTTATTTTATTCATTGTGTTTGGATTCCATTATGTGTCATCTGAAAATTGGGTTCCATTTATTCCGGACCGGATTATTGATGTGAATGGAGTTGGACATTATGGATGGTTTGGTATTTTAAGTGCGTCCGGAGTAATTTTCTTTGCGTATATAGGTTTTGATGCGGTTTCAACGCTTGCACAAGAGGCTAAAAATCCCCAAAAAGATATGCCTGTAGGGATAATGGGTTCGCTTTTTGTTTGTACGATTTTGTATATATTAGTTACTGTTGTGATGACAGGAATCGTCAACTACAAGGAACTGAATGTACCCGCTCCTATTGCACTTGCAATTGATAAAGCTGGAGAAGGTTTGGTATGGTTGCGATTCCCTATTAAATTAGGTGCTATTGCCGGATTGAGCTCTGTGATTTTGGTAATGCTGATGGGACAGCCGCGTATTTTCTTTTCAATGGCAAAAGATGGCTTGTTGCCTGAAAGTTTTGCCAAAGTACATTCCAAGTTTAAGACACCTTATGTGACGACTATTATTACGGGCGTTGTGGCTGCATTTTTTGCCGGAATACTTCCGATTAATATTCTTGGTGAATTGGTATCAATTGGAACATTACTTGCTTTTGTTATCGTCTGCATAGGTATTATTGTATTGCGCAGATCACGCCCGGATTTACCAAGGCCATTTAAAACCCCGTGGGTGCCATTGGTTCCAATACTTGGTGCACTGATTTGTTTTGCGCAGATGGCTGGCTTGCCTCTGGATACATGGCTTCGACTGATTGTTTGGATGGCTATTGGCATCATCATTTATTTTACCTATGGAAAACACCACAGTAAAGTGCGGAAATTAGACTGATAAAGCTTTTGTCAGAAAATGTGTGCATTTCATTTCGCACGATCTCTGCACATTGATTTTAGTTTTGTAATATAAAATAAATAAAAGGGCGGGAGACCGCCCTTTTTATTTTTACGAGATTTTCTGTGTATACGTGTACGACTTCATCCTGTTCATACAGGACTTTTTAAATGCATATGGGTTTCAGAGGAGCATCAGGAAAACGGATTTCCATTCGTTGATGCATGAATCCGTTTTGTCCATAGATAATATACGGGTATTCCCAAAGCAACTATAATTAATCCAGGGAAAGAATACATGGGCTTTTGTACCAATAGGTTTGCGCAAAACAAGGAGGCCAATAAAATGTAAAGTGCCGGTACGACAGGATAGCCGAATGCTTTGTAAGGACGAGGTAATTCTGGTTTTTTAGATCGCAATACAAAGAGTCCGGCGATGGTGATAATTGCAAAAAACATGACGGCAAACATCACATAATCCAATAAATTACCATACTTTCCTGAAAGACATAATAAAGATGCCCAAAGAAATTGAATCCATAGGGCATTTCCAGGAACGCCAAATCCATTGTTTTCTTTCATGCTCTTAAAAAATAATCCATCATTAGCCATTGCCTGGTACACCCGCGCACTTGCAAATATGATTCCGTTGTTGCAGCCAAACGTGGATACCATAATCAGTAAAGCCATAATTAATGTGGCAATCTGGCCAAACATCATAAATGCTGCAGCTGTTCCTATGCGGTTGTCAAAAGCAAATTGGATGCCACGTCCCATGGCGTCAGCACCATCCGGACTTCCATAAAAGGGAAGCACAAACAGGTAAGCTACATTCGCAAGCACATAGATACTTACAACGAGTAAAACTCCGAAAAACAAACTTTTGGGCAAGTTCTTTTCAGGGTTTTCCATTTCGCCGGCAATGAATGTAACATTATTCCAGGCATCGCAACTGAATAAGGATCCAACCAAAGCAACGCCTATAGCAGACCAGAGCAAGCCCCCCGATAGTTGTGTTTGAATAAATTGACCTGCATCATTTGTAATATAGCTAGGACTCAAATCCCAAAAATGATTCAGATTGTTTATCCAAATATCCCAGTTGCCAAATACAAAGATGCCTAACAGGATTAATGCTATCAAAGAAAATATCTTGGCGAACGTGAAAATTCTTTGTATAATTTTTCCGTAATGGAGACCACGGCTGTTTAACCAGGTTAACAAGCCAATTACACCGATTCCTAAAATTTGAGTGGACTTGATAGACCAAAATCCAAAATCAATAAGAACATGGTCCTCGTTGAAAATTGGAACGAGCTCTCCAAAGTAACTTGCAAATGCTACAGCCACGGCTGCAATAGTTCCACATTGCACAACCAGAAAAACAGTCCATCCATATAAAAATCCGGTAAGTGGATTAAAGGCTTCTTTCAGGAATACATAAGGACCCCCAGCTTTGGGATACATAGAGGCAAGTTCTCCGAGGCTAAGTGCACCTAGAATACTGATTATGCCTGCGAGCGCCCAGATCAGGAGCAGCCAACCAGGCCCTCCAACAGTTCTGGCAATGTCTGGACTTACTTTAAATATACCAGAGCCGATCATGGAGCCGGATACAATTAATATTGCATCTGTTAAACTAAGTTTTGGTTTCATTTGAAGGATTTGCGGATAATGACAAATCTAAGAATGTTTTCCCAGTTGCACGCTTAGAAGCATAGGCCATTTATGTACATCTACAAAGTCAAACTGATCGAACAAAGAATAATAGGAGTTAGCAGGTTTAAGAAGCTTGCACAGGGGCTACACTAAAATTGACAATAGTTATTTCAGGCGTTGATAAATTGTTTTACACGCCTGTACAGAGAAAAGTAGTTAATTAGATTTTAATCCTGCCGTTCTGTTGCGAGTACCATTTTTACTTTCAAATTCACACCTATTTGAAGTACTTCAACGAGGTCTTGAACTGTTAATCCCTGATCCATACGCACTACACATGTCAATTCCGGGACCGCCTTCATATAGCTACGGAGTTTATTTTCTAGTTGGCCGTAGGGTACTTCGTTTTTTTCAATGTAGTACCTTTTATCAAGGGTAACAGAAATGGTGATCGGCTTCGTAGTTGTTTGCTCACTTTGCTTGGAAGAAGGCAGCAACAACTTGATTACATTCGGGTTTGCCAGTGTGGATACGATTAGGAAAAACAAAAGAAGAAAAAACATGATGTCGTTGAGCGACTCCACACTAAGCTCAGCAGTTTCTCTTCTTCTTCCCCGGATATTCATAATAAGATGTATTAGGAGGATTTACTTAACTGGAGTATGCAATATGTCCATAAACTCTATACTCCTTCTTTCTAGCTTATTGACAAGTTCATCCAATTGCATGGTAAGAAAATAATATCCCAGGAAGGCAACAATACCAACAAGCAGACCTCCAGCGGATGTCAACATTTTTTGGTACAATCCTCCGGAGATAACACCAACACTCAAATTGTCTGTCAATGAAATATCATAAAAGATCTTGATAACCCCCATAATGGTACCAAGAAATCCAAACATGGGTGCAATCCTTGCTATAAGTGAAAGGTAGGTTACTTTTTTCTCAAGCCTGAAAGTCTCCACACGACCCACATTCTCAATCGCAGTTTCAATTTCGGGCATAGGCCTGCCGAGTCTTGATAAACCTTTTTCAACCATCCTTGCAAGTGGAGTGTCACTTTGTGCACAAATACTCTGGATCACTTGAATATTTCCTGATCCGATATTTGCCCTTAAATTCTGCATAACCCTGTCGTCCTCTTTTCCCAACGCTTTAAAACTAAGGTAGCGTTCAACAAAGATGAAGATCGCTATGAAGGAAAGCAGCAATTGGATGGCAATGATTCCAACTCCAATAGGGCCACTGGATAAAATAATATCAACGATACTTTTTTTTGCTATCGCTTCTGTTGCAACTTCTGTTGCCTTTTCAACCAATAGAATAGAGAATTCAAACATAACGAATTGTTTTATCGTATTGAGTTATATCGAAATAATGAGTTAAAATGGTATGTTAATCGCATTAAAAAGCAAATCTTTTTTGCTGACGGGCACAAATGTACACATTTCGTGTGGCGCACGCAATTTAATAGCAGAAATTTTTGCTAATATTTAAGCTATTGATATTCAATATTATACGAATATATTAATTTTAAAATGGCCTATTCGGATACATTGTCAGCCCAAAAAATGCTCAGGTATATCAGGCTGTGTGCATTCCTTGATAATAAATTTTATGTGAGCACGAGAATTCTAATCAAATTCAGAAAGGATACCTTTTGGGAATCAGACGAAGTGGTTTATAGAATTCTCCTAGTGTAGTAGAACATTCAGAGAATGAAGGGGAGTGTGGAATCACAGCTAAGTCTGGAATCAGTTGCACCTATTTGTGAGGAGCTATCAAAGAAATTGTGGAGATAAGGGGACTCGAACCCCTGACCCCTTGCATGCCATGCAAGTGCTCTAGCCAACTGAGCTACATCCCCAAATTACCGGAATCCTTGATATTGTATTGAAAATCAAGACGTACCGTCGTATAAAACCCATTTCGTAAAATGGGTATAGTCCTCAAGACGCAAATATACTTTTTTATTTTATGTTTGATCTTGTCTTACATTTGTAATACTATTCACTCACTTTTTAATCTTACTATTATGAGTTTACAAGACAAGTATCGCGCGGTTCTTGATTTGGGAAAGCAATTCAATGTTCAAAATGGAGATGTCCAGGAAGCAGATGGAATGCTAAAAATTTGGGGCACTGCTGAAACAGCTTATCAAAAGGATCGCCTGTGGGATGCCATAAAGGCAATTGGAGGTGAGTCGCCAACAGATATTATCGCAGACATTAAAGTGGCGAACGCTGACTATTATGCAAGGCACACAGTTGCATCAGGTGAAAGTTTGAGTAAAATAGCAAAGCACTATTATAAGGATGCGAACGCTTACATGAAGATATTTAATGCCAACAAGAATATATTAAAGAGCCCAGACTTGATTCATCCAGGTGAGGTTTTGATCATACCCAATCCCTAAGCACTTATTTAAAGGATGTTTCTCCATTTTTTTCTAAAGATTTAAGGGTCTACGTCAATGTGGACCCTTATTGTTTTAAAATCTTTTGTACTCTTTAATTGCTGACTGAGTTGTAAAAGCTGGCTTTTTACTTCAACGGACCGTTCTGCATTTTTTTCAATTTTAATAAGGATTTCTCGAACATAGGAGCCTTTGATCCTTGATAAATGAGGTTCCGATGGACCAAGTACTCTATTTGAAAAGAGCTTTTTTAATTGGCTTGCCAGCAGGGAAGCTCCTTTTTCAACCTGTTCTATTTTGAGGTGCAAAAGTTGCACTCGGATCAGCCGATAAAATGGAGGGTATTTAAATTTTTTTCTTTCTGCGAGTTCACTTTGATAAAAATTTTCTGGCTGATGTTGCAGCACAAATTGAATTACAGGATGATGAATATGGTAGCCTTGAATCAGTACTTTACCCAGATCACTTCGGCGACCTGCCCGACCGCTAACCTGTGTGAGCAGTTGATATCCGCGTTCGTGCGCGCGAAATTCCGGATACAATAGTATTTGGTCTGCTTGCAATATTCCAACCAGACCAACGTGATCAAAGTCAAGACCCTTAGTTACCATTTGTGTGCCCACAAGAATATCTATCTCCCTGTCCTGGAACGCTTCGATAATTTTTTGTTGCATGTTCCGGCTCCTTGCAGAATCCAGATCCAGACGCTGAATGTTTTTATCCGGAAACTGAATTTTCAGCTCTTCTTCAATTTGTTCCGTGCCAAATCCAAGTATGCGAAGGGTATATTGTCCACATTCCGGGCATCGTTGGGGGACTTCATTTTGATTGCCACAAATATGACACTTTAATTTATTTTGCATTTTATGCAATGTCATATGAATGTCGCAGCGGTTGCAACCTGCTTCCCACAGACAATTACTACATTGCAATAAAGGACTGTATCCTCTTCGGTTTCGAAATACAATGACCTGCTTACCTGCAGCAAATTGATTTCGCATTTCTTCGAGCATGGTCTCGGTAAAAAGTCCTTTTAGTTTTCCAAATTGTTGTGCCTCCTTCATTGAAACAGTCTGAATTTCAGGAAGGCTGCTGTCTCCAAAGCGCTGCTCAAGCCGGATGTAACTGTATTTGCCCTGCATGCTGTTGTAATAGGACTCGAGCGAAGGGCTGGCGCTGCCTAATAATATATTTGATTTGAATTTTTGAGCAAGAATAATTGCACAATCTCTAGCCTGATAGCGTGGTGCAGGATCGGTTTGCTTGTATGATGCATCGTGTTCTTCATCGACGATGATGAGACCCAGATTGTGAAATGGGAGAAATATGGAAGACCTTGCACCGATAAATACTTTGGTAAATTTATGGGCGGCATTCCAAACAGCAATTTTGGCTTTTGGACTGAGGTCTGAATGGTACTCAAGTAGATGCTCTGCCAGATGTGCCTTCAGTCGATGTACAAGTTGGGAAGTCAATGCAATCTCAGGTACTAAATACAGCACTTGTAATCCATTCTCTATGCACTTCAACATCAAATCAAGGTAAATCATGGTTTTCCCGCTACCTGTAACACCATGCAACAAGACACAAGATTTTTTACCCCATTCCTGCAAAATAAAATCACGGGCTTTTATCTGGTCCTCACTTAAAAGTATAGGCCTGGCTTCTTTATGTTCTTCAGGGTATTCGAATTTTGCAAATGTAGACTGCTCATAAACACCTTTTTTAATAAGAGCATCTGTGACAGAACTCGAGGTGGAACTCAATTTTTGCAATTCTTTCTTTTTTATCCAGCCGTAGTCCTTATTGATTTGTAAATAATGGATGATGGATCTTGTTTGAAGTTCAGATTTTTGAATCTGATTGAGTGCTTCATGTAATTTGATTTCATCTGTTCGCAATTTTTCATGAAGGCGTATCCATGCAATGTGCGGAATTTCAACGGTGTCCTCCATTTTTTCATGCGCACTGATCCAGCGCTTTTCAATCATGGAATGCAGCAATCGAAAAATGGATGTTTTTTGCAATAATTGTTGCACTTCTGAAACTCGCAGTTCATGGCGCAATTCAAGTGCTTCAAGAACCATGTACTCGTCATCTGATAAAGCTGGAAAGCCGGATGGAGGAGGATCCAGCTTTATGATACAGGTTTCGCTCTGCAAACGGAATAGGGCGGGGATCGCAGCAAGCATGATTTCACCAAGACCACATAGGTAGTATTGGCTTAACCATTCCCAAAATGAAAGTTGTTTTTCAGTGACGAGTGGTTCCGTGTCGATCAGCGTCAAAATATCTTTTGTTTGTGTCCATTGTGTATTGCGCGATAAGGATTTTACAATGGCAGCATAATGCTTCTTTTTACCAAATTCCACCTCAACGCGCTGACCAACTTTTATCGTTTCCTCCAATTCTAAGGGAACCTTGTAGGTAAATGTTCCCATAATAGCTACAGGTAGGATCAATTCCGCAAATAGGAGGTCTTGATTGTTCGCTTTAAATGAGTTTGAATTCTGCAAGATATTAAGACATTCTTATGCTGAGGAAAATGTTTGTTTTACAAGCAACTCTGGATCCGGAACGGACGTAAATGTAATAATGGAACTGATTTTAAGCCCAATTGGTTTTCATAAAACTGCCACTTTGACTTAAATTGAAAGTTAAATAAAGCGTGGAAAATCCCATTTTTGTTAAAATACCGATCCTTAACCATGCAAAATGCTATTACGCGTACATTTGTACTAAACAGATTTAATAATGATTCAAGACCAGCGCGCCACATTTCTGTTTTTATTTTTTAGTTTTCTGATAGCCAATCTGTCCTACGCTCAAACATCAGAAATATGCGATAATGGCATAGACGATGATCTTGATGGAAAAATTGACCTTAATGATTCGGATTGTCTTTGCAAGGGGATTAAAGACACGCTTTTTATTCCATCTTCATTAATACCAAACCCTTCCTTTGAAGATCACACCTGTTGCCCAACGGGCCTTGCACAAATGAATTGTTCAAACGGATGGATCCAGGCTTCGGATGCGACTTCTGATTATTTCCATACCTGTGGTTTTAAAGACGATCCTATGCGGGGTAGTCCTCCTCAGCCCTTACCAGCTGGAAACGGCTATGTTGGTTTTCTTGACTTGAGGTCACATCCGGCACGGCAAAATGCTTCGTACAAGGAATATATTGGCTCTTGCCTAACGAAATCCATGACAGCGGGTAAGGAATATACACTGAGTTTTTGGATTGGATTTGGTAATCCTGGTAATTCATACGGCCCAAGAGCAGCAACAACATTGGGTATTTATGGAACCGGCGCGTGTGCAAATTTACCTTTTGGCAATAACACGACGTGGAATTGTCCCTCAAGCTATCCTGGCTGGAGTCTTTTATCAAGTGTTTCAGCAAGTGGAAGCCGGAAGTGGGTAAAAGTCCAGGTGAAAATCAAGCCAACTCAAAATATTGCAGCAATTGCTATCGGACCCGAATGCAATCGCGCCGACGGTTTGTATTATTATTTCTTGGATGAATTAATCCTGGAAGAATCTTTTAAGTTTGACTCAATAATCCTTCAAATTGCAGGTGATCCCTGCAAGGATTCTTTGCGACTTAGTTCACCGCCTTCAGTTGCAACGCGAATTAAATATCAGTGGTTTAAAGATGGAGTTGCCATCCCTGGGGCAGTAAACCCTAACTATGTCATTCCTAAAGCAGAAGAAGGACGTTACGTGCTGCGAGCACAGGATGGCAATGATTGTGAATTAAGTAACGACTATATCTATGACCGGGATACTACCGTAGGGGCTTTGAGCATAGAGATTTGTAAGGGAGATTCTCTGAAATTACACAATAAGGTATTTCAGGATTCCGGAGAATATGCGATTCCTCTTATTAACTCAAAAGGATGTGACAGCCTTCTGAAATTGCATGTATCATTGTATACTCCTTTAATTAAGACGATTGATACTTCCTTATGTGAAGGTTCATCTATTCAATACAATCAGGTGATTTATAACAGCGAAGGTTCTTACACCTGGCATGCTTCAACTCAAAATGGTTGTGATAGTTTGACCAATTTAAATCTAAAAATTATACCTATAGCTCGTAGCCGTATTGATACAATGCTGTGTCAGGGCCAAAGTCTGGTATGGAATGGTCAGGTCTACAGCCAATCGGGTACCTATATACAAAACGGAATTTCATCAAAGGGGTGTGATTCAATTCAAACCATTCACCTTGATTTGGTTTCAAATATCCAGACTCAAATCGATACCTTTATTTGCGAAGGAACCAAGCTTCAGCTGGGTGGTCTGACTTTGGATACATCAGGTCAATATATCTTTAAATATGCTTCATCATTTGGTTGTGACAGCACGCTCACATTGAATTTAAAAGTCAGTCCTACGTACAGCAGGAGAATTGATACCTCATTATGCGAAGGGACTTCTATCAGTATTGGAGGTCTTACGTTTAACAAATCGGGCATATATCCGCTGAATTTATTTACCAGCAAAGGATGTGACTCTATTGTGGACCTCCATGTTAGCGTTAAGCCAAATAGTTCCTTATTGATTGATACGACAATTTGTTTTAACCAAACGCTTCAGGTCGGAACTTTTAATTATAACGCAGCGGGTGATTATGAACAGCGATTTTCTTCAGCAAACGCATGTGACAGCATTGTAAAAATCAAGTTAAGAGTTACGGAAAAACCAATACTTCAATTTGCGGTCACAGAACCTCTTTGTTTTCAAAACGCCAATGGTTCGATTACCAGCATCATAAGTGGAAATTCTGGACCGTTCACATGGACCTGGGAGGATGGCAGCACGACTCTTGATCGCAATGGACTGCCGGCAGGAGTTTACCATCTTAGGGTAAAAGATCGGATAGGATGCATTACGGACTCCGTGCTAGTATTAAAACAACCGAATCCACTGGTTCTTCAAGCCTCTGTTCAAAACCCAAATTGTTTTTCACCGGATTCCGGAGTACTAGGAATCAACCTGCTGACAGGAGGCACGCCTCCTTATACTGTTTTTTTGGACCGTACGTCGACCACTTTTGTGAATAATTTAAAATATGTTGAACCCGGAAACCATATACTTGGGGTCACAGATTCAAAGGGATGTATTGCAGAATACCAGTTTAAAATACTTGATCCTTCAAATAGTGCGGTGACTTTTTTAATGGACAGCATTGAAGTTACTTTAGGTGATTCGGTTTTATTGGAAGCTGACTTGATAAATATTGATTCTCTATCAGAAATTTTCTGGACTGGAAGTGGACACATTCGTTGTTCCACATGTGCTTCAACGTACGTAATACCAGGCAAATCCGGTGGTTCGTTTTCTATTCATCTCAAAGATAAATATGGCTGTGAGTATGAAGCTACGATCTTCATAAAGGTCAAGCAGCATTTTTATGTTCCAAATGTGTTTTCTCCAAATGGAGATAACATTAACGACTTCTTTAATGTAATATCAGACAGCAGCATCGAAGCAATAGACGTCTTGTACATTTATGATCGTTGGGGAGATCTGTTGTATGAACATCATAATTTCCCTCCGAATTCCAGTCTGGGTGCATGGGATGGAAGAGCCCATGGCCAATATGCTTTACCTGGTGTTTATATTTATGTATTTGAATTCAAAGATAAAGCCGGGGAATCACATAAGCTTTCCGGTGATGTTACTTTGATGCGGTGATTTTATTTTGCCATGCAAAATAACGATCGTTATGAAACTGGGTATGTTTCATTTTCTGAATCTTCTATCGGATCAAATTTACATCACCATGAAAGGTTCTTTCCTCATTGGTTGATGTCTTAACTCGAATGTAGTAAATGTATACACCGGGATTCATTTTTTCTCCGTTTAGCGCAAGCCCTTTCCATCCGGTTAATTCCTGGATATTTTTATCGTTTTCATTGTAAATTTCATTACCCCATCGGTCATAGATGCTAAAAGTAAGGATTTGTAAATCCGAACGCTCGCTTATTAATTTAAATATATCATTGATATTATCTCCGTTTGGAGAGAAAACATTGGGGATAAAGATACGTTCGTCAGCAATGATACGGACACGAACAGTAATTTGAATGGAACAGCCATACTCATCTGTCAATGTGACAATATAATCTGTGTCTGCATCAATATCAATTACAGGATTTAAACAATCGGTGCAACTTAGACCTGCGGTTGGGGACCAGGTAATTTGTTGTGGCGTAAAATTCGGTTCTATCTTTACCTCTTTATTGCTTCCTGCAGTTATTGTTATTTCTTGTGGATACTTTACGGAGAGTTCGTTGAACGTCAATTGGATGGTTATTATGGAGTCGCATCCATTTGAATTTTGAAGTCGCTCTATTCCAATGTTATGCTTCTTGTCATATACGGTGCCATTGATGCGTATTTGTTCTTCCGCACACAGGGTATCTGTGAATTGGGTTTTTGAGATGGTATTCAAGGTAAATTGAACATCGATAATGCTGTCGCATCCATTGCTGGATTTCCCTTTAAGTACTGTTGTTCCGGATAAATTATTTTTATCGAACAGCGTTCCATTCAGTAAAACAGTTTCATCTTCACAAATTGTGCTTGTATATTTAAAAGATGCAGTTGGAAGGAAGCGTAGTTGAATTTGAATGATACTGTCGCAGCCTCTTGCGGATCCTCCTTTCAAGGTATCCACACCTGCAGTATGTTGTTTGTTGTAGATGACTCCCCGAATATTTAGACTGTCACCTTCACATACAATAGGATCGTACGAAGAACGTATTGCGGGAATGAAATTGAGTGAAATATATAGTATGCTGTCACATCCAAATTGCGATGCTCCTTTTAGTATTTCTTTTCCAGTACTCTTGAATTTGTTGTACAGGGTGCCATTAAGCACCAATTCCTCATTTTCACACAAAGTCTGCTGCAGGGTATAGGAAGCTTCAGGATAAAAAGCAAAAGCGATATCGCGGATGCTGTCACAACCATTTGCCGCAGCTCCTTTCAGGGTATCCAATAAGGCAGGATTACTTTGATTAAACAGGCGATTTCCTATCTGAATCGTGTCGCCAAAACACAGTTGTTGTCTGAGCAAAAATTTGGAAGGATCAAGAAGCGAAAGCTTGACCTGCAATATACTGTCACATCCATTTGTACTTGCATTGTTGAGGGTATCTGTACCTAGTAATTTAGATGCGCTGTAGGTTTTACCGTTAATAATTATCTGTTCACCGCGACAAATACTTCCATTGTAAATGCCAATTGATTTTGATTTAAATTGTAACTGAATCTGAACAATGCTGTCGCATCCAAATGTACTGGCACCTTTTAAAATTTCGTTTCCTGCTGGATTGTTTTCATCATAGCGCTTTCCATTTACGACAACAAAATCACCCGTGCAAAGTGTGCTGTTCAGAACTCCTACAGCGTCTGTTAAAAATCTTAGATCTACATTCAGGATACTATCGCAACCATTCACAGACCCTCCAGGGAAAAGAACTTGACCTTTTGTATTGTTTTTATTAAACACCGTACTGCCAATAGTATAGGATATATCCGGGCAGAGGTCTCTTTTGTAAAAGGAGTCTATAATGGCAGGAATTATTCTTACTACAAAAGAATCTTCATCCGGACAATACCCGGTAAGTGTTCCGTATATGTAGAGTTTTGTAGTGCTCCAAATGGTATCTCCAGCATGATATTGTGTTCCCTTGCCTCCTGGTTGATCATAGTAATAGGTGCCTGCTTGTGTATTTTTTCCCAATATCGCAGGTAGCAAAGCATATTTGCAATTTTGCAGGTCAGCTTGCGGAAGGATCTCAATTTGAGGAAATACATGAAGTTCGATTCTGGATTGTCTTACCGGACAGGTAATTCCATCACCTACCGCATAGTGTAAAACATAGTTGCCCGGACCAGAAATTCTGCTGTCCCATAAATTGCCAATTAAGGCACCGGTGCTGGATGAATCTTTTAAAGTGCCTCCATTATCAGCATTTCGTAATATGGATAATACATTGAGCGTGTCGCCTTCGCAAATGGATACAGAACTATCAAGCCCAGGACGTAACTGTTTTACTACCTGAACGAAAAGTACTGCGGTATCACCTTTACAAAAAGAATTTGGATTTAATATATATTGAAAGCGTAAGGTCTTCCCATTATGACTTTGTGAATCAAAAAAACTGTCTCTAAGGCTTCCAGATCCATCCATATCAATGTAAAAGCCACCCGGATCGGCTTCATTAAGTAGCGTGTTTAAGTTAAGAATACTACCTTCGCAAATCGAAATGCGGTTATCCACTCCGGCATGTGGGGCTTTTATAATATCAATTTTAAAACTGTCCTGCGTGATACATATTCCTGAGGTATCAAACCGGAACATCCACTGATTTGTAGTAATAGTATCGCCTGCAAACCAGCGTTTACCCTTACCCATTGGCTGATCAAAGTATCCCGCACCTGCGGATAGATTTTTCCCAAGAAGCGCAGGTAAAAGTGCATAGTCGCACTCTATGAGGTCCGGGATGGGATCAAATAAAGGGCTTTTAATAACCTTTAAAATAACAGGCACGGGTACTGAATTACAATTTCCATCAACTGTACGCGCGTATAGCGTGTCACCTGTTGTTGTGAAGAGGCTATCTGCAGATATAATAAAAAGTGAATCTTCAGCAAAATGGACATCGAGTCCAGAGCCATTGTTGATTTGAAATTTTAAATCATTTAAATGGAATAGAGCCTCTCCATTGGTGTCACCACAAATTTCAAGCATCGCAGATGAAGCACGCGGTCTTGCGATGGCTTCGAGAATAACTGGAATGGCATGCGATTCACAGGAATCTTTTCTTAGGAAAGCATAAATTGTATCCTTTCCCGTGATGCGAACAGGAGGGATTAATTTTAATAATTTTAGACTGTCATCAAACCAACTGACAACAATAGAGCTGTCACCTTGTTGAAGATATCGCGTGGCAGCTCTCAGGTCAAAAAGTGCAGTACCCATGCCATCGTCACATGTGCGATCAGAAATTAAAAGCACGGAATTTAGATCTGTAAGTTTTAAAATTACCTGAACCGGATCTGATTTGCAGTTTCCAAGTACAACAATTGCATAGAGTGTATCCGGGCCACTGTAATATGGAGATGAAACAGGTTTTAATCCGAGATCATCCTCATAAAAACCAACCAGAGTGTCTTTTGTGCTTCCGGTAATTTTTGATTTAAGACTATTCAAGTCGAAGATCCCTTTTCCATTAATATCAGGACATACAGTAATACTGGTCTCTGTGGCATTGGGTTTAGGTTTTACGGTAAGAACAATACTTACTGCTTTAGATTCGCACTTCCCATCAAAAATTGTGGCGTATATAATAGTACTGCTGGTATAATAGGGAGAAAAGATAGGATTGGATTTACCTGCATCCAGATAAAAATTAACTTTGGAGGTGTTGTTTCCATTTTTAATAATCTTCTCTAGCAAGCTAAGATCGAAACTTGCAGAACCACTGCCATCGTCACAGGCATCCTGACTGGTGCTTTTCGCAATTGGCAGAAGATTTACTTTTAGGATGACAGCAACAAAATTTGAAAAGCAGTTTCCATCTTTAATACGTGCATAAACAGTCGTGCTGCCAGAAGTAAAAGGAGAAAAGATTCTTTGGGTGCCAGCCGCATCCTTGTAATATTCGACACTTCCAGAACCACCCCCAAGTATATTGGCATCTGCATCTTCAAGGCTAAAAATGGCTTGCCCGTTGTTGGTTTCACAGGCTTCAAGCATGGTGGGATTTGCTTTTGGGCAACGAACCTCTACTTTTATGCGATCGGTGTAAATCGGATTGCAGCAAACAGGATCAGGTTTTGGATTAGGAATACCAACTATTTCATAATCTTTGTCACACCATGTCTGCGGAATGGTATACATAAAAGCAGCAATAACGCTTGGAGCAGGAGTGTAATTCGGTGGATTCAATCCAGGAACAGCGCACCCATTGTTACTTATATTCCCTTCTGCCCAAAAGTCGCCATTTCCAGTCAGCATTCCTGGGACATCGTAACTGGCATTTGTGGAGCAGGAGCAGCCTGTAATTGTCATTACTTGTAAACGGCTACCCGGACTTGCATCGAAATTTGAAAAGGCTCCAATAGTGCGTGCACAGGTGCTTTGGGAAACATAAATATTGCAACTCAGACCACATATTGCACTGAAATCATAGCTTGTGCTGGCATTTGAACTAGTGAATACAATCCATATCGAATTAGGGGGTAAGTTGAAATTAAGACCAACTGGTATAGCGGCACAACCGCCCACAAGTGAGGCATTCCCACTTGCTATGGAACATCCTCCCGGACCAATATCTGCATTGGCACCTCCTCCTGTATTGTTTTGTGTCGCAAAATCAAAATTAAAATTTGAGGTATTAAAACCACTACCAGACCACATAATCAAAAACTCATTTGCGGCTTCCGTGCCGCAGGCATCAATCATAAAACCTAAAAGCTGTGGGCATATGCGACAGGGGGGATTGGCCGTTGTAACAGCAGCACTTCCGATTTTAAGGCCTTGCCCCAGATATGGGTCAAAACCTGGATTTTGACTCGCATAGTAGTCCACCATACTATTGTTTACCAGGTCCCCTCCGGTTGCATTTATGGTAAGTTTGTCACCGGCGCACATTTGACAGTTTGGAATACATGGAGGCGAAGTACTTGTACTTAGAATAGCGGGGCATTGGCCTAATAAGGCTCCCCAAAACAGGATCATGAAGGCTGGCAGTGCAATGCGCATGTGCAGAGTATTCGGTATGCTAGGTCAAAGATAGATCGAAAGATGGATTTTAACGGGGTTCATAATGCCCTACATCCCAATATTTCATAAGGAATGGCTACATTTAAGTTCATGGGTTTTTGACCTGGAAATCTAAATTGTCCGGAATGTAAAGGAAGCTTGAGTGCGCTGGTTACACGACTATTCGATAAGTGTACCCTCTTGTCTTTTGAGTTCAGCTTCGGCTACTTTAGCTTCATACTCGTAATCCACAAACCGCTTATGGCTTTCTTCAAAAAGCTTTTGAGCATCTTGCACTTCAAGACTTGTAGATTGTCCGGAGCGGTAACTCTCAAGAATTAATTTTAAGTTGGATTCTGTCAATTGTATATTTTCTTTCTCCAGTTCCAGGTAAGCAAATGCAGTTCGATACGCATCCAAAGCCCGGGCTGATGCAATTTGGGCATTTAAAATTTCGGCTTGGATTTCAAGTTGAGATTGGAGGATGCGAATATGGGCGTTTGCTATTTCTTTTTTAAGTTGAAAGCCATTGAACACATTCCATTTCGTCGACAATCCTGCGGTCCACCCCAGGTTTTGATTATAAAGTAGAAATCCAGCCTGGTTGTCAGTACGGCCATAGGTATAGTTTGCATCCAAACTAACAGTTGGAAACCTCTGTGCATTCAATTCTTTATGTTCGAATTCGCGAACGCTCTTCTGTGCTTCAAGAAAATGTATATAAGTATTATTTTTTAATCTGCTTTCTGTTTTTGTGGAGTCAAGAAAAGTGAGATCAAGAGGTATTATCGTATCCACATGCAGCATGTTATCGGGGTCTAAAGCCAACAGTTGATTCAAACTTTTCCTAACTGACCGCAACTGATGTTCAGCTTCCAGTTTGGCACTTTTCCGTAGATTGACATTGAGTTTTGCTTGATAAATATCTTGTTGCTTTCCACTTCCTATTTCAAATCGGGCAGTAGCAATTTTTAACTGTTCTTCTGCAATGCTTAAAAGCTGATTGGTCAATTCCAGAGTTTGTTGTTTCCTCGTAACATCGTAATACGAACCAATAAGTTGAACAAGCTGGTTTTCTATTTCGTGTTTCAATGCCCATTCGCTTTGAATCTTTAGCGTCTTGAGTTTGTCATAACTGACAAACATTTTCATTCCATCAAATAATTTCCATTCCAAGCCGATCCCCGCATTTGCGTTCGTGGAAATTGCTCCGGTTTTGTCTACAAGGCTACCTGTTACAAACTCTTGTTTCGTGTTTTGAGTGGAGCGATGATAACTGCCATTGATATTTACAATGGGCAGCATACCTGCATTTCCTATTTGAACATCATTTGTAGCAATTTCTACATTCTGCCGGAGTAGCTGAATGGAAAAATTATTTTGGAGCAGGGTAGCAAGCGCATCATGAAAACTCAGGCTTTGTTGTGCTTTCAGCACATTCAGGAATGCACAGACCAAAGCAAAGAAAGTACTAATCTTCATGAATAGATATTCTTTTTTTAGATAAATAAGTATACATCGCTGGAATGACAAATAATGTAAGAATCAGTGAAAACATGACACCGCCAACTACAACGATACCCATTCCCATCCGGCTTTTTGCTCCTGCTCCTAAAGCCATTGCTATAGGTAAGGCACCTAATGAAGTGGCAAGACTCGTCATTAAAATAGGTCGCAGCCTTAATACAGATGCTTCCTGAATGGCTTCCTTTAAGGAATGTCCTTTTTCCTGCAATTGGTTCGCGAATTCAACAATAAGTATTCCATTTTTGGTTACAAGCCCGACCAGCATAATGATTCCAATTTGGCTGAAAATATTTAAACTTTGATCGAAAAACCATAAGGAGATAAGGGCTCCGGTAATTGCCAGTGGAACGGTGAGCATAATGACAACGGGGTCTCTGAAACTTTCAAACTGGGCTGATAAAACCAGATAAATAAGCAAAAGTGCGAGAATAAATGCGAACCAAACATTTGAAGAGCTCTCCTTATAATCCCGTGAGGCACCTGTTAGTTCGGTGGAAAAAGAATCATCCAGTACTTCATTTGCAATGCGCTGCATTTCATCAATTCCATGTTTAATGGTATAACCCGGAGCCAATCCTGCTTGCACAGTTGCGGACATGTAGCGGTTGAAATGGAATAATTGGGAAGGGTTGCTTACCTCTTCGTAGCTAACGAGGTTATCCAGTTGAATCAATTTGCCTTCTTCATTGCGGACATATAGTGCTCTCAGATCCCCTGGTTCATCGCGAAATGCTCTATTAACTTGACCTAAAATGGAATACTGTTTTCCATTCATGATAAAATATCCGAATCGCTGTCCACTGTATGCCAATTGAATCGTTTGTGCGACAACCTGGGTGGATACCTTGAGTGCTTTTGCTTTTTCCTGATCAATTTTTACAGTAAGTTCCGGACGGTTAAACTTTAAATCCGCATCCACAGTCTGAAGAATGGTGCTTTTGTTTGCCAGCTCAAGGAATTTAGGGAGTACTGATTTTAGCTTTTCAAAATTTGGAGCCTGTAAAACAAATTGCACAGGCAGTCCGCCACGCGGCCCACCACCACCTGTAGAAATTGTTTGCTCCTGAATGACGAAAACACGAGCCTGACTTAAATTGGAAGTCATGCGGCTTATCTGTGCGGCAATTTGTTGTTGCGTTCGGTTTCGCTCTTCCGGTTGATTCAATCTCAAGCGCACAAATCCTGCATTCACCGCACCGGTACCTGTAAAAACAGGAGCCGTAACCGTAAGAAGGACCTGTTTTTCGGGCACGGAGTCGTGTATCAATTCCGATAATTGCTTCATGAAGTAGTCTGTATACTCGAACGATGCACCTTCGGGAGCCGTTACACTAAGGCGCAACCAACTGCGGTCATCAAGTGGTGCAAGTTCTGAGGGGAGGGTTTTCCCTAACAGGTATATACTGATCATGCAAACGGAAATAATGAAGAGTGCAATCCATCGATGGCTTAAAAAGGAGACAAGAGCATTGCGGTAAAACTGCTCCATGCCACGAAAAAAGGGTTCAGTGGCTTCATAAAACCGATTCCGCTTATCGTGTTGTCGAATGAGCCGTGCATTCAGCATGGGCGTTAGACTAAGGGAAACAAATGCAGAAATCAACACGGCACCTGCAATGACAATTCCAAATTCTCTAAAAAGACGACCTACAAAGCCTTCCATAAAGATAACGGGTAGAAACACGATGGCCAATGTAATGGAGGTGGAAATGACCGCAAAGAAAATTTCACTTGAGCCCTGGAAGGCAGCCTGCATGGGACTTAATCCTTTTTCGGCTTTCTTAAAAATATTTTCAGTCACCACAATACCGTCATCGACAACAAGACCTGTTGCAAGTACAATGGCAAGCAAAGTGAGAATATTGACGGAGAAACCCATCACATACATTATGAAAAATGCACCAATGAGTGACACCGGAATGTCGATTAAGGGACGAAAGGCAACAAGCCAGTCTCTGAAAAAAAGAAAAATTATAAGGATGACCAGTCCAATTGCAAGGAGTAATGTTTCGCCAACTTCATTTATAGATTGCTTGATAAATTGGGTGTTATCCAATGCGATATCGAGCGTATAATCCTTTGGAATGTCCTTGCGGATTTGTTCCATACGCTTATAAAATTCATTGGCAATTTCTATGTAATTGGATCCCGGTTGTGGAACAACGGCAATTCCAATCATTGGAATATTTGATTCGCGCAAAACGGTTTCTTCATTTTCCGCACCCAATTGCGCATATCCTACATCTTTAAATCGGATGATCCGATTTTGATCACTGCGGATGATCATATTGTTGAATTCGGATTCAGATGTTAATTTACCTGCTACACGGACGGTAAGCTCAGTCAAATCGCCGGAAAGCTTGCCAGCAGGTAATTCCACGTTTTCCCGGTTTAAAGCAGTGTGTATGTCTTGTGGAGTCAGACCAAGTGAAGCCATTTTATCTGGCTCCATCCATAGCCGCATGGAATATTTTTTTTGCCCCCAAATTTGAACCGTACTTACACCTGGAATGGTAATAAATCGCTGCGCAAGTACATTTTCAGCAAAGTCACTTACCTCCAAATGACTGCGGGTATCGCTCTGTATGGTCATGGAAATGATCGCATCAGAACTTGCGTCGGACTTTGTCACAGTGGGCAGTCCGTCAATGTCGCCGGGAAGTTGCCGGATCACCTGAGAAACTTTGTCTCTGACATCATTCGCCGCGGCATCCATGTCTTCGCCCAGAGTAAATTCAACCCGTATATTGCTATTCCCTTGTGTGCTAGAGGAGGATATGGTGCGAATTCCTGCAATGCCATTGATGGATTTTTCCAGGGGCTCTGTAATCTGGGATTCTATAATATCCGCATTTGCCCCGGGATAGCTGGTTCGAACTGTAATTATCGGCGGATCTATCGAAGGAAATTCGCGTATACCTAATGAACGATAGCCAATACATCCAAACAATACAATCAAAAGATTTACAACAATGGCCAGTACGGGTCTGCGTATAAATATGTGGGAAAAAGTACTCATTCGCCTGGTTTTGCTTCTATTTTCAAGGGACTACCATCTTTTAGCCGAAGCATTCCAGTTAGGATCAGGGTATCCCCCTTATTTAGACCCTCTTTTATAAGTACTTTTTGTGCATCGCGGAACCCCGTTTCAACAATCTGTTCCTTTGCGACTCCATTTTTTACAAGAAAAACCTTGTACCCCTTCAAAATTGGTATCAAGGCTTCACTAGGTATCATGATTCCTTTTTTATCATGTTGCAATGGGAAGTTTATTCTTGCATAGGCTCCGGGTTTGAGCAGGTGTTCAGAATTGTGACATTGCGCACGGACTTTCAAACTGCGATCATTGGGGTCCATCTTTACATCCCAGGCAATTACGGAGCCTTTAAAAGCTTTGTCAATCCCGTCAATATAAAAAGGAATTTCC
The DNA here is from genome assembly GCA_964507535.1 of uncultured Saprospiraceae bacterium. Classification (GTDB taxonomy): domain Bacteria; phylum Bacteroidota; class Bacteroidia; order Chitinophagales; family Saprospiraceae; genus Vicinibacter. The sequence goes on along the minus strand of CAZDQG010000007.1, from coordinate 51,287 downwards.
TGACCATTTTTCAGGTTGCGACTATATTTTTCAGGTAAGGTAAAATCGATGAACATAGGATCCATATCAACAAGTTGGGCAAATGGACTTCCTTGTTGTATATAACTTCCTTCACTTATGGTTTTTAAGCCAAGGAATCCTGTGAATGGGGCGCGGACTTCTGTTTTTTCAATTTGTGTCTGAAGTATGTTTTTATCTGCTCGTATAAGCTGAAGGCGGTTCAATGCTTCTTCGTATTCATCCCTGCTGATACTATTTATTTTTAACAAGGATTGTTTCCTTCGTTCTTGGGCTTCAGCCAGTTGTTCTTCGGTTTCCAGTCTTTTCAATCGGGCCGTCAGTTCTGAATCATTTATTTTAAGTAGCAATTGTCCCTTATTGACAAGTTTTCCTTGCTGAATGAAAAGCTTTGAGATTTTACCGGAAACCTCTGGAGCAAGAATGACCTCGTCAACTGCTACAAGCGTACCTGTTAATACCAGCTCTTGTTCAATCTCTTCCTGATCTACTGTAAGGACCTTCACCAATAAAGGGCCGGACGCAGGTTTCTGCATTGTATTTTTAGAAGTGGTGACTTGTGCAGTTTGGTTCCATTTATAATACACCAATACCGCTATCAGAGCAATTGCAAATACAAGCAAAACATACCTCTTCATCTGGGTTATTTAATTTATGATGTCAAATTACCTTACATCAGGACCTTAAAAGCCCCACAATTTAAAATATAATTACAAGAAGCATGTTCATTGTTTCATCAGCCAATAGAGCGCTTCTTTGATTTTCTTGTCCGAAAGAAGGCGATCAAACTGATCTCCTCGCTGAACAAAAAGATCCGGAGAAATGGTTTCCGGATAGATCGTACTAGACCGGTCCGCAATGAATCGAGTGGCCAGTTCCAAGTCCATAATATCGCCAAAGCCAAAATGTGTTAAAAGTGTAGAATAACCCGAAGCGGTCGGTTCGCCAATAATCAAGGTATTCGGTCGTCGCTTGAATGCAATGGCAGCATAGGTTCCAGGTCCGGAAGTTGCTGGCCCTATAAGTACTGCAATGGGTTTTGTACGAAACCCAGTCGAAATATTTGATCGGATGGAACTAACTACGGTACTGTCGATAAGTAAATTGGCATCTTTAATTTTCCAGGATTTATCTGCTCGCCCTTCACTGCTTAACTCTTTTAAAACAGGCCCATCCTCAAAAAATGGGCTTAGTCCCGCCAATGTGGAATAGTTGTTACCGGCGTTCAAAAGACGTAAATCCAGGATGAATCCTCTTGTATGATCCGGGCTAAAATGTGAGATGGAATCATAAATCATTTGCGCAAGTTTGTCCGCCTCCTCTTTGTTTTTTACGGCGCTTCCTTGAATTCGGAGGTATCCATATGTTTGCATGAACATGCTGCGGATAATTGTTTCTGCACTTCTATTGTCTCCCTTTAAAAGGGCTGCGGCTTGCTGTTCAGATGCTTTTAACGAAGGTGCATGTTGATATGTTTTTCCTTTAAAGCGTATTTGACTTTTACCATCACCGATTGCTTTAAATACCGTGACGAAGCATTGCAGACTGTCATCTGCTGTTTTACTGGATGCAAGTTGAGCAGTGAATAGGCTGTCAATGCTTGTCCAGTCTGTTGTTTTTGAATAAGCTGACTGTGCTTTAATAAATTGGTAGAGGCTATCTGAAGCAATAGGAAGTTGCGCATTAATGTTTCCTGTAAAGCAAAAAAGGCAAATAAAAATGAGATAGATATAAGTTGGATGTACTCTACATGGTCCTATTCCGAGTTGGTTCATATTCTGGATTTTGTCTGATGCAAAGTAAAATGAAATTATGCAAACTAAAAGCAGGCATAAGGTCAACGATTTCTTAATATCAGATAGGATCCTATTTCTTTTCAGGATTCATTTGGCAGGATCGTTCTGCAATGCATATTGGGACCGGTGCTGTTCGAGGCCAAATCCCCTTTTGTGCTAACAATAGATTGGATGGAAACAAGCATATTCAACTTTTGGGTCTTATGCCGATCATCTTTACGTCTGGTTCAAAATCACATTACTTTTATGTACGGGAATCCAGAATTTGCGAAGAATCCTTTAAAAGCCTTTAAAAGAGGCAGTTTTCCATTACTCATTTCCATTATCTTTGCGCATTAATCCCTTGTATGCAACATTTAAGTGAACAGGAGATCCTGCGCAGGAACTCATTGGCTGAAATTAAAAAATTAGGAATTGACCCGTATCCTCCCGAAGCATACGAGGTTAACACAAATTCCCATGAAATAAAAGCTGATTTTGATACAACACCTGAGAAATTTAGTCAGGTATCCATTGCAGGCAGACTCATGATGGTACGCGACATGGGGAAGGCCTGCTTTGCTGAATTACAGGACCATCGTGGCAAAATACAGTTGTATGTTAAGCGGGATGAAATATGCCCCGGCGAGGACAAATCATTATATGATCTGCTGTTTAAAAAATTTGTAGACATTGGAGATCTGCTTGGTGTGAAGGGATATGTATTCCGAACAAAGATGGGGGAGATTTCCATACATGTTTCGTCTTTGGTATTACTTTCAAAGTCTTTACATCCTTTGCCTATTGTTAAAGTAGATGCCGATGGAAACGCACATGATGCATTTACAGATCCCGAACAACGCTATCGGCATCGTTATGTAGATCTAATTGTGAATCCGCAATACCGGGATATATTTATTAAAAGAAGCCGGCTAATTCAGGAAATGCGCAATTATTTCAATGCACAAGGTTGGCTTGAAGTTGAAACTCCGGTCCTGCAGAGCATCCATGGCGGAGCAGCCGCGCGTCCCTTTAAAACGCACCACAACGCCCTTGATATCCCTCTTTTTTTGCGCATTGCAAATGAGTTATACCTAAAAAGATTGATCGTAGGAGGATTTGACGGGGTATACGAATTTGGTAAAATGTTCCGAAATGAAGGAATGGACCGCACACACAATCCGGAGTTCACTTCTATGGAAATTTATGTGGCGTATAAGGATTATATATGGATGATGGAAATGGTTGAAACCATGCTGGAGGAAGTGGTTGTCAAAGTTGTAGGTTCAACGAAAGTTGAAATAGGCGGGAAGGAAATAGACTTTAAAAAACCGTATCGTCGTCTGAGTATGTATGATTCCATAAAGGAATATGCTGCTTACGATGTGGAAGGTAAATCGGAAATAGAGCTACGGGCATTTTGTAAGTCACGGAATATTGAAACTGATGCTTCCATGGGCGTTGGTAAACTTATTGATACCATCTTTGGTGAATGCGTGGAAAAACACCTCATTCAACCCACATATATTACAGACTATCCGTTGGAGATGACTCCACTGGCGAAGAAACATCGGTCAAAGACTGGCTTGGTAGAGCGATTTGAACTGTATGTGAATTCCAAGGAAATTGCAAATGCCTATACCGAACTCAATGATCCAATAGACCAGCGTCAACGATTTGAAGAGCAGTTGCTTTTGGCCGCCAGGGGAGATGAGGAAGCGATGGTCATGGATGAAGATTTTTTATTGTCTCTCGAATACGGAATGCCGCCTACCTCAGGACTTGGAATTGGCATTGATCGGTTAACCATGTTGATAACAGGTCAGGAAGCTATCCAGGAAGTACTTCTTTTCCCTCAAATGAAACCTGTAAAAACGACCTGAGTTTGATCATAGAAGGGAGGCCACATTTTTACGCGCAATACTTATGAACGATCTTTTGAAAATCACGATTTTCAAGCATATTTCATAAGCATTAGAGGATTGGATTTGTTCTTCTAAACTTTATTCCGGGTATCCCTGGGGGAGCCAGGAAATCCTAAGGGAGATAGGCAATTACATCCTGGTTTCCCGCGACTTTTTGATCTAGCTGCACGCGAATTTCTGCCTCAAGAGGTAGAAAAATATCAACCCTGGATCCAAATTTAATAAAACCAAAATCAGTACCCTGAATACATGAATCTCCTGGTTTGGCATATGTACATATGCGACGTGCCAATGCACCTGCAATCTGTCGCAACAATATTTTTTTTCCATCAGATCTTTCTAACACGACGGTACTCCGTTCGTTTTCTGTGGATGATTTGGGATGCCATGCTACCAGGTATTTTCCGGGATGGTATTGTGCATACACCACCTTGCCTGAAACAGGGTATCTGTTGGAATGAACATTAAGAGGATTCATAAATACGCTCACCATTTTGCGTTGCTCCTTGAAATATTCACTTTCGACACATTCTTCAATGACTACAATTTTTCCATCAGCGGGCGCATAAATAAGGTGGTCATCTACATTTGGAATCGTTCGTTGAGGGTTCCTGAAAAAATTGACGACCAATAAATACAAACTACCATAGACTATGGTTACCGGCCAAAAAAGGGACGTTTCAAGTTTTTGAAGTATTCCGATAAATAAAACATAGACCACGAGCATTCCGATTACCCAGCTGCGTCCTTCTTTATGTATAAACATGAATTAAAAATTTAGTACAAAAATTCCAACCACAAGAACGTAAAAAAAACTATCAAATCGGTCTAGAAATCCGCCATGGCCAGGTAAAATCTGACCACTGTCTTTGATGCCAGCTATGCGCTTTAATCTGGATTCATATAAATCACCCAAAGTACCGGAACCCCATACACTACCTCCAAGTATCAGCGTTTTTACAAGTGAGAGTGGCTCAACTGGTAGTATTGATGGAAGGAAATAACTAAGGGTGACTGCTGCCGCCAGGCCGCACAGAGCTCCCTCAATCGTTTTCTTAGGAGATATTTTTGGAGAAAGAAAATGCTTTCCAAAGATGCGGCCTCCAAAATAGGCAAATACATCGTTTGACCAGTTGATCATAACCAGTCCCAATATCAACCATCTGTGCAATTCGAAGTGGTTGTGCAGAAAACCCATTGCAATGAGCACAGGTACATGTATATAAAAGATTCCACAGTGCCAGCTTAAACTAAAAACCCAGTCTTTGTAAAGGAGTACTGCAGTGAATGCGTACATCATCAAAAGAAGCAGACATGGAAGGAGCAGCCGTTCATAGGGAACCATGGAAGCCGTATGTAACAGGTTTGATGGAATTGCAACAAGGCTTATTACACAAATGCAACTAAATGCGAAAAAGATTAGGGAAGGCACATTCCCAGCTGATTTCGTAAAATGTATATACCATTCATAAGATGATCCTATGGCTATGATGAGGAATAATAGACAGGCAGTCCATTCTGAGTAGAGGATACTTCCAATCATGAATAAGCCTAGCAGAAGACCCGTTATACTACGCTGAATCATATGCAGGTTGATGAGTTTTACTGTGAAAATTCCAGAAAAGGTACATAGCGGCTATTGTACTTAATACAACAACAAATAAATTGGGCATTTCCGGATGTTTAAGTAGTTCGTTCAGGTTGACGTCTTTTGTAAAATAAATGGCTACAAGTTGTCCTGCATTGTTTAGAAAATGAATCATGATGGAGTACCAAAGATTAGCGGTTCGGGCATAGAAATAACCAAGCAGGAGACCTAGTAATAGCCTAGGTATAAATCCCAGAAACTGCATGTGTACAGACGAAAACAGGATTGCACTGAGTACGATTCCCCAGGATGGACTGCGCGTGGCATGTGTAATTATATTTTGAAGTACGCCGCGGAAAGCCCATTCCTCTGCCAATGCTGGGATGACGGCAATTCCAATAAGCGCAAGAATGAAATCTGTTGGGCTTTCAAATACCAGCAACTGTGTCATAAGATCAGACATTTGATTTTCGGACTCATAAACCCATTCCGGAAATGGAATCTGATGATTGAGATAGCTTGATAAACCTACAATGGGTAGACTTAACACGTATAATAGTAAACACATCAACACAAGGTTCACTTCAAATTCAGTATTGCGCTTCATAGACCGAAAGTCTGGGCACGTCCTGAATACCAGGAAGGAAGGCAGAACAAGAGAAAATACTTGTGCGATCATCTGTTGGGTCAGCAATTCCTGTTTGTTTAATGAAGAGATTGCCTCGTTCATATCGGTAATAACACCCCCAACGCGAGAACTGAGCTGTACCTGAAGGATGAGCACCAAATTGCTCAGAAGCAGGCCTCCCAGAACCATCCCAACAAAAAATAAAAGACAAACCAATGTACTTTTGATCATAAAACCTTAAACATTATGCATACCCGCTTAAGCGTAAATATCAATAAAATTGCGTTAATACGAAATTCCAGAGGCGCCAATCTGCCTAATTTGTTAAAAGTGGCAAGTGATTGTGAGGAATTCGGAGCAGAAGGTATAACTGTTCACCCACGGCCAGATGAAAGGCACATTCGATACGATGATATTCCCCAATTAAAAAAAGTACTGTCAACTGAGTTTAATATTGAAGGCTATCCTTCAGCGGAATTTGTCCAGCTGGTCCTGCAAAATATGCCGCACCAGGTGACTTTGGTTCCCGATCCACCGGACGCACTCACATCGGATGCGGGCTGGAAACCCAAGGCACACGAGGCTCTCCTCAAGCCATTGATCGCACGCTTAAAGGAAAAGGAAATTCGGGTGTCCTTGTTTGTAGATCCGGATCCTGAGTTTGTTTACCAGGCGGCTGAGATCGGAGCAGATAGGGTGGAACTCTACACCGGTACCTATGCCAAACAATATTTGGAGAATCCCGTTCAAGCGATTGCACCTCATATAAGGGCTGCAGAAACAGCACTAAGTTGTGGGCTAGGACTCAATGCAGGCCACGATCTGAATCTGGAAAATCTGAAATTTTATAAGTCCCATATAAGCAACTTGATGGAGGTTTCAATCGGACATGCATTGGTTTGTGACGCCTTGTACTATGGTCTTTCCAATGTAATCCCTATGTATAAACAATTGCTCATTGGGTAGAAAGTGCCAAATAAGAATTGTTAATTATTCAATTTGGCATAAATTTTCTTAATTAATTAAAGACTAAAAATTATTAAAATTTGCAAAGGACACTATCTTTGGGAGTTAACAAAACATTAAGCTTATAAAAACTTACCAGATTATGAAGAAAGTTTTATTTGTTTTTCTGGCTCTGTTTGCCATAGTGCAACTAGCAGAGGCCCAGAGAGTTGTAAAAGGGACGGTCACGGATAAAAAAGGCGATCCGGTTATCGGAGCCAACGTCGTGGCCAAGGGTACCAATCTTGGTACTATTACAGACGTGAATGGTGCATATTCATTGAATGTGCCCGCTGGGGTTACTACAATTGTTGTAAGCTACACCGGTTATAATTCACGAGAAATTGCATTAGGCGCAAGTAACATGGTAGATGTTTCTCTGGATGAAGGCATTTTGCTTGAAGAGACCGTCATATCTGCACTTGGTGTCAAAAGAAACAAAAGTGATGTGGTCTATGGCAACCAATCTGTTAATGCAGAGGAGCTGAACACGGTGACCTCAAGAAGCGTGCTTAATTCCTTACAGGGAAAAGTAGCAGGTGTGAAAATTGCTTCTGCTTCAGGTGCCGTAGGTGCTTCTACCAGAATCGTCTTAAGAGGGGAAACCTCCCTTACACAAGGTAATAATGCCCTTATTGTGGTTGACGGAGTGCCCGTAAACAATTCCAACTCCTCTGGAGGTGGTGGTACGGGTAAAGATGGGGACCGCGATAATTATGTCGATTTTGGTAACCGCGCGAATGATATCAATCCAGACGATATCGAAAATGTTACGGTTTTAAAAGGTCCTGCTGCTACAACCCTTTATGGTTCACGGGGAGGATCTGGCGTTATCCTTATAACTACTAAAAAAGGGAAGTACAATGCAAAACCAACAGTAACCTTCAATACATCTCTTAGTGCTGAGCGCGTCAACCTGATCATGAAACAACAACAAAAATTCGGATCTGGTTATGCATCATGCGGCGGTTGCGGCGGTGGAATTGACATTTTTATGGGCGAAAACTTCGCATGGGGACCTGAATTTGATGGTCGTGTTCTTCCTTGGACTGCAGTTCCAGCTGATGAACATGGTGATTTATTGCCTTTAACAAATGGTCGCATCGAACAATTAAGCCGTCCATACAATGCGGTGGAAGATAATTTGCAGAACTTTTTTGACGTTGGTTCCACACTTCGCAATAGCATTTCTGTTGCTGGTGGTTCTGAGAATCTCAATTACTTTTTGTCCTACACCAATTTTGATAACAATGGGGTAGTCCCTCATACTTTTCTGAATAAGCACAACTTCCTGGTGAACCTTGGAGCCCGGTTTTCAGAAAAATTCAGTGCAAGCTTTAACTTTAATTATGCAAAGTCAGATCAAAGAGGTGCTACAGAAGGTGGATATCCATTTGGATATTCGTCTGGTACTCCCGCATATGGTTTTGCTTTGCAAACACCACCCAATATTCCTTTCCATGAGCTAAGGGACTACAACAGCCCTTACCATGATTTCAGAGGATTTTATGGACAATATTCTATCAATCCTTATTACATCCTGGACAACCAGGTTGTTAAGAATAATGTAGATAATATTTTGTCCAGTTTTTCTTTGAACTACAAAGTATCTGAACACCTTTCTTTAACAGGTAAAGTAAGTACCAACTTCTTTATAAGCACGGTTACTGAAAACAACCCGAAATTCCGTTATGAAAGGGCGCTTTCTTACTCTGATGGAGAATTAAGCGATTTCAACAGCGCACGAGAAAGCTTCAGCTTGGGGTCTTATAAAGAAGCATCCACAAGAAATACGGATTTGATATTTGATGTGTTTGCTACCTACAATACAAATTTGGGATCCGATTTTAAATGGACACTTACCGGAGGATTTAACTCCATTGATCAGGCATCCCGCAGAGTTGCAGGAACAACAGTGGGTGGCTTGGTGATTCCGGGATTTTATGACCTTAGCAATTCCGCACAAACTCCTATCTCTGCTACATTGTCTTCCAAATACAGACTGTTTGGAGCCATTTTGAATACACAGCTTGGATTTAGAAACTATCTGTTTGCAGAATATTCGGCAAGAAATGACTGGTCTTCCACACTCCCTAAGGGAAGCAATGATTTCTTCTATCAGGGCGGTGGTTTGTCATTTGTGCCATCCAGCCTTCCTAACTGGAACGCAAATACCATTTCTTACCTGAAATTGCGTGCCGGTCTGGGATCTTCCGGAAAAGATGCACCATTGTACAGGCTTGAAAGTTATTATAGCTTGAATCCAACCATTTTGGATTGGGGTGATGACTACAAAGTATTGTTCCCATTTGGCGATGTTGCCGGTGCTCAGCGCTTAAACCGCATAGGTAATCCTGATCTCAAGCCAGAATTGTCCATTACAACAGAAGCAGGTGTGGATATTGGATTATTTGATGATCGCGTTACTTTGGAATACACCTATTACATCGTAAATTCCAAAAATCAGATTGTGGACGTTAACATACCCTGGTCTACAGGTTTTTCCATAGTGCCTCAGAATATTGGCCGGATGGAAAATAAAGGGCATGAACTGTCCCTTCGTCTTGTTCCTGTAAAAACAGAGAATTTTGATTGGAAGGTATTTGCAACCTGGTCTAAAAATAAAAATATTGTAAAAACCATCCTTGACAATGGAGTTGAAGGTGATGAACTCAATATTTATACCGGTTTGGTGCATTTTGCAGGTCATGGTTCTTTGAATCTTGTTGCGGCAGAGGGACAAGCTTTTGGTACCTATAAAGGAACGGGTTTCGTGTATGATGATCAGGGACATATCGTAGTAGACGGTGTTGGTAATCCTGTTCGTAGTGCAGAATCTAAGTACTTTGGTTCTTATCAGCCTGATTTCCTCTACAGCTTTGGATCAGATTTTAGATTCCGTAACTTTAATCTGCATATCTTATTGGATGGCCGTAAAGGTGGTTTGTTCTATTCAGGATCACGTTTGAGTACAGAGTTCAATGGAACTGCAAGCAGCACCGTAATTGATGGCAAACGCGAGAATTTTGTCGTTGCCAATAGCGTTGTTTCAGAAAATGGAAATTATGTAACAAATACTAAAGAAACAACTGTATATTCTTACTTCCGTGGTCTTCCTGCAGAGCATTATCTCGTTGATGCAACATATTTAAAGTTGCGTGAAATCAGTCTGAGTTACAATCTTCCCAATGAAATTTTAGGTATAAAAGGTTTTAAAGATGTAACCATTGGTGTATTTGCAAAGAATCTGAAATATTGGGTTGCGAAAGACAACACATTTGCTGATCCTGAAGTAGGAGGAGTAGGAGCATCATCAGATGCAGTTGGTATTGAAACATCAACAACACCTT
>CAZDQG010000007.1:14639-40898 GCA_964507535.1 uncultured Saprospiraceae bacterium | reverse complement strand
GGAGGAGTAGGAGCATCATCAGATGCAGTTGGTATTGAAACATCAACAACACCTTCTTCTGCCAGTTATGGAGCAGAACTCAGATTTAAGTTTTAACTTTTAAAATTAAACGAACATGAAAATATTTTCTTTAATAGGACTGTTGTTGTGCGGCATGCTCTTTTTTACAGCATGCGATGATTATCTGGATGTCAATTCAGATCCGAATCGTTCTACAACATCGAGGATAGATTTGCAATTGTCTTCAGCGCAATTATATATAGGTAATGCCGTCGGTGACCGTATTACATATGCTACTCAAGTGTGGTGTCAGTATTATTCTGGTGGACCTGGAGTGGCTCTTGGTGATCCGGACCAACACAAATTATCTTCGTCTGAGTGTAACCAGCTTTTCAGAGATCTTTATCGCAGTATGAGTAACCTGAATTATATTCTCAACAGCACAAATGAGAAAAATTATCAGGGTATTGCAAAGTTGATCCAGGCGTATAATTTTTCTATTTGCGCCGACCTTATGGGAGATATACCTTTCAATGAAGCGCTTAAAGGTGACATTTCTGAAGGTTCCGTGTTGAATCCATCTTATGATGATGCAAAAACGGTGGTTTATCCTGGCATTGAAAAGCTGATTACAGATGGTATCGGTTTATTGGATGCTGTAGGGTATACGCATCCTGGCGCGGATGACCTTATCTACGGTGGCGATTTGGATAAATGGAAGAAATTTGGAAATACCTTACTTCTGAAATTGTACCTGAGACAAGGTGATGAAGGAAAAGCTAAGGCTGCCGCTTTATTCCAGTCAGCAGATCAGTTCATAATTTCAAATGACGATATCGCAAAAATCAGTTATCCGGGTGGATCTACAGCAAGCAATCCTTTCTGGACGGAGGCGAAAAGCTCTGCTTTGGGTAACTATTTTGTAGGCACTACCACGTCTATCGACCATTTACTTCAAACGCAAGATCCTAGGGTGGACTATTTCTACAACAAAGCAGGAAATGGTCAACATATTGGACTGAAACCTGGGGATATTCAAAACTCACCACCAACAGCAGATTACTCCAAACCTAATGGAGCAAAAATTGCTACCGGAGGTTTGATTTTTAGCCCTACAGCTCCTGTGATACTTGTTTCATCCTGGGAAGGAAATTTACTATTGGCTGAAGCCGCAGCACGAGGATGGATCAGTGGTGATGCAAAAGCATTTTACGATGCTGGTGTTAAAGCTAGTTGCTCATATCTCGGAGTAGATGCAGCCGCATGTGATACCTACCTTGCTGGTATGGGTGCTTTTGATGCAGCAAATCAAATCAAATCAATTGCAGTTCAAAAGTGGGTTTGCATGAATGGTTTGCAGTCAATTGAATCCTGGATTGAAACCAGAAGATTCGACGATGCATCCAATCCAATATTCAGCTCACAAGGTGGATTGTTTAAAACACCCACATTGAATTCGCTTGGAGGCAATACGTTTCCTTCTATTTTGCCCTATCCGGAAAGTGAAGAGAGTCTGAATAGCAGTTTTCCTGGCCAACACAGCCTGACTAGTAAAGTATTTTGGGACAAGTAAAAAATCAATGCAATGAAAAAATTAATATCATATCTAATATTCTTTGCGCTGGGGAGTGTTCTGTTTTTCAGTTCATGTGATAAAGCAGAAGAAATAAAATCTACTCCAACGCTCACTTCTATACCCATTGTTGTAGAACAATTGGTGCAGGCAAGTTATGTCTATGGCTTCGGTCAAACATCTGTTTATAAAGACATTCCTGATGTAGTGGCTATCGCAGTGGATAGTTTAGTAGGTTTTGAAGGAGGTCATGGTGGTAAAACGGGATTTGACACAGTAGAAATTCTGAAATCAGATGTCGTTGCATGGCCTGATACAGTTGCTGTAGGTGGTTACAGTATTTCTTTTCAGAAATACAACAAAGCAGCTTATAAAGCTAGTGTTGGAACCAATATTGTAATTGCTGGTCCCATTCCAAATCCTGGACCTACCGATCTGGAGGGTACCTACAAACGGACCTCTAATGGAGTACTTATTGAATTAAGGAAAGTATTTAAAGGTGTGTACGTAATCGACAATCCTGGTGGTGCAGGTGTTCCTCCTTTCCCATATTTGCTATACAATTACGATGACAGTGGCAAGGATAAGCTTGTATTCCCTATACAACCAAATCCATGTGCCGGTGGTCTTCAATTAGTTGGGGAAACGGCTCCAAATGGACTATCCAGTAAAAACTATACGGACAATTATCCTCCGCTTATTATTGCAACATCTCCTTTGACGCTCCGCTGGAAAATATTTGAATTTCCTTCAGCAAGTGCCAGCTCTGTTCACCCGGGTGCTGCACTTTGCCAGTGGGGACTGGCGGTTAGAACCTTTGAAAAACAATAGTAAGAAAATAATTCACGGAATAAAAAAGGGCTCCAAATGGAGCCCTTTTTTATTTTCAGGTATACCATTTCATGGCAGTTTAAGGTTTGAAAGGCTTATTAATTGGCATTGCAACAGCAGATTAAACAGCTTTTCAGGGGCAATTTTAGGGCTTATTATAAATTTTGACCGGATATTATCAAAGAACGTATATCTTTGCAGTCCAAATTTTATGTCTCTATGCTTATTATCGATGTAAAGGAAATGGAATCCATCGACCGGGCTCTCAAAAAATATAAGAAGAAATTTGAGCAGTCACAAACCTTGCGTCAACTTCGCAGGCGCAAACATTTTACAAAGCCTTCCGTGGAAAGAAGGTCCGAAGTATTGAAGGCAGTATATCGCCAGGAATATATTTCGAAAAACGCATAATATTTTTTTATAATATTTAAAAAGAATAGGATCTGCTACTTAGATTTGCAGAACATGGAACCTATTTCTTTTTTTCAAGCGTATCTGCAATCGGAACGCAAGTATTCCGTACACACTGTTGCGGCATATATTAGGGATATCCACCAAGTTCAGCTGTATATTTCGAGTGTATTTCAATTAGATGACCTGTGTCAGGCTAATCCTGTTCACCTGCGTTCATGGCTCGCTTCTATGAGTGAACAGAAAGCTGAGGCCCGAACCATCAGGAGAAAGTTGTCAGCCTTGAGCAGTTTTTACAAATACATGAAGAAAAGGGGACGATTGCACACAAATCCACTTTCTAAAATCAATTCCCCAAAATTAAAGAAACGGCTTCCGGGCGCATTGCGGGAATCTGAAGTTTCGGACCTAAAACGTGCCGGTGAAATTGAGCAAGAATATAGCAAAACCCTTGAGCTATTGGTAGTTAGAACATTATATGAACTGGGTCTGAGGCGATCCGAGCTCATTGAATTGAAAAGCTATGATGTGGATCTAAACAACCGGTCTATAAAAGTGATGGGGAAAGGTGGCAAAGAAAGAATATTGCCTTTTGGCAACGAACTGAAAGATACATTTATTCGTTACATTAAAATAAAGGAGAATTTAAAGATTGTAGATCATACATATTTCTTTCTTCTCGAAAATGGCAAAAAGCTCTATCCTAAAAAAGTGTATCTGATGGTTCGTGCATGGTTGCAGGCACGGACGAGTTTGTCTTCAAGAGGCCCTCATGTGCTGCGGCATACGTTCGCAACGCATCTTGCAAATCGTGGTGCCGACATAAATGCAATAAAAATGCTTTTAGGTCATTCCAATCTGGCTGCAACGCAGATATATTTGCACAATTCAGTGGAACAATTGAAAAAGGCATATTCACAGAGTCACCCCAGAGCCCAATCCAAAAACGATCTATCCGATGGAATATCGATTATTTAATTTATAATTCGCAAGAGTATGAAGTCCAGAATTCAATCTATTCATTTTGATGCTGATTCCAAATTGTTGGAACTTATAGAGGAAAAGTTAGATAAGTTTACCCAAACATTCGGTCAGGAGCCGGTTGACGCAAAAGTCATTTTGAGGCTCGAAAAGACCAACAAGGTTCAAGATAAAATTGTCGAATTGATAGTGACTTTACCAGGGAATCAACTGGTTGCTAAAAGTACCTCCAAATCTTTTGAAGAAGCCTTAAAGAGTTCCTTAGATAGTCTCAAAGCACAATGGATAAAATCTAAGGAAAAGCTACAAAGCAAACATGGTTGATCCCAAGTCCTCCATGTTAAAATGCAATTCACAGATTTTCAAGCAATTGTAATTCACACAAGCAATTAACAATTACTTGAATTTTTTTTAAAGCCATTATTTCAAATAGTTATATCTTTGCAATCTCTTTTTTTAGGGGTATAATCGTATGTCCTTAACAAAACAGAAGCCAGTGTAGCTCAGTTGGTAGAGCAGCTGACTTGTAATCAGCTGGTCGGGGGTTCGAGTCCGTCCACTGGCTCGGAAAATTGGAAGGGGGTGCGCCGGAGTGGGAGAGCCGGGCCAGACTGTAAATCTGGTGTCTATGACTGAATGGGTTCGAATCCAATCACCCCCACTAATTCTGCATGTATGCCTTCACAGGAAGGAGTTGTAGAATGGAATGGTTTTCCGGATAAGGAGTAGGTGTTTTCGGTTGTCTTTTAAGAGATATCAGCTGAATTACCTAAACACGAATACATCGTATCACGTTTTTTCAGAATGGTAATGATCATTTTGATTTTTTAATGCACACTCACACTCACACCCACACCGAATTGCGGGAGTAGCTCAGTTGGTAGAGCATTAGCCTTCCAAGCTAAGGGTCGCGGGTTCGAGCCTCGTCTCCCGCTCTGAATTTTAAAAAATGTAAGATGCCATACGTTTTTGTTAAAGTAGGTCATCTGTAGTTTTAGAAAAATATATTTTAATGAACTCCAAAAGTGGATTCAATCTGTGAGGGATCAATTTAAACTCTCCCGACACCTGCCAATGTAGCTCAGGGGTAGAGCACTTCCATGGTAAGGAAGGGGTCAAGGGTTCAATTCCCTTCATTGGCTCAACAGTATTTCAAATCATCAAATATTAAATTGTATAAAATAGTCACCAATGGCAAAGGAAACATTTAACCGTTCGAAACCGCACGTCAACATCGGAACAATCGGTCACGTTGACCACGGTAAAACCACTTTGACATCAGCAATTACCATGGTATTGGCTGAGAAAGGTCTGGCACAAAAGAAAGACTACGATTCTATCGACAATGCGCCTGAAGAAAAAGAAAGAGGTATTACAATCAACACTGCACACGTCGAGTATGAAACATTAAACAGACACTATGCTCACGTGGACTGTCCTGGTCACGCGGATTATGTTAAAAACATGGTTACGGGTGCTGCACAGATGGACGGAGCAATCCTGGTTGTTGCTGCTACAGATGGTCCTATGCCTCAAACGCGCGAGCACATCCTCCTTGCACGTCAGGTAGGTGTTCCTAAGATCGTTGTTTTTATGAATAAGGTGGACCTTGTTGACGATCCGGAAATGTTGGACTTGGTTGAAATGGAAGTTCGCGAATTGTTGAGCAAATATCAGTTTGATGGCGACAATGCTTCTATTATTAAAGGTTCTGCACTGAAAGCTTTGGAAGGTGATGAAGGTGGTAAAAAAGCCATCATGGACCTGATGGAAGCTGTAGATAAAGATATTCCTGAGCCAGTTCGTCTGATCGACCAACCGTTCCTTATGCCAGTTGAAGACGTATTCTCTATTACAGGACGTGGTACCGTAGCAACAGGTAGAATTGAGCGTGGTATAATTAAAGTAGGTGAAGGTGTAGAAATAATTGGTATGATGGCTCCTGGCGAAAAAGCCTTGACTTCTACAATTACAGGTGTGGAGATGTTCCGTAAATTATTGGATCGTGGTGAAGCCGGTGACAATGCAGGTCTTCTGTTGAGAGGTATCGAAAAAGACGATATCCGCCGTGGTATGGTTATTTGCGCTCCAGGCTCTGTGAAGCCACACATGAAATTTAAATGTGAAGTGTACGTACTTTCTAAAGATGAAGGTGGTCGTCACACTCCATTCTTCAAAGGGTACAGACCTCAATTCTATTTCAGAACAACAGATGTTACGGGTGAATGTATGTTGCCGGATGGAGTAGAAATGGTAATGCCTGGAGATAATATTTCACTGGAAGTAAACTTGATCAACCCCATTGCTATGGAGAAAGGTCTTCGTTTCGCTATCCGTGAAGGTGGCCGCACTGTAGGTGCTGGTCAGGTAACTGAAATTTTGGATTAATAAATAATTCCTTAACGATTAATTTGGATTTCTCCGTTTTTTCGGAGAAATCCTTTTTGGTCAAACGGGCATAGCTCAACTGGCAGAGCGACGGTCTCCAAAACCGTAGGCTGAGGGTTCAAGTCCTTCTGCCCGTGCAAACGAAATGAAGCGATGGATAAGTTCATGTTATATCTTAAAGAAAGTTATCACGAGTTGATGGAAAAGGTTTCCTGGCCAACAAAGGAAAACCTGGTTGACAGCGCAAAGGTTGTTGTCTTTTCAGCACTCTTGCTTTCTGTGCTCGTTTTCGTAATGGATTTTGTAGTGAACCAGCTACTGAAGTTTGTTTACAGTATCTAAATCCACCACCAAAATGAGCGAAGAAAAAAGGTGGTATTCATTGCGGGTTATAAGCGGTAAAGAAAAGAAAATCCGCGAAAGACTCGAGTTGGAAGTAAACCGTTCCGGGTGGTCTGATTTTATTACTCAGGTAATTGTACCATCTGAAAAGGTTTACAAAATTAGGAATGGCAAAAAGGTAATCATGGAACGCAACATTCTTCCTGGTTATCTGTTAGTAGAGGCTATTCCATCGAAATTGAGTGGTGAAATCGTCCAGCATATCACAAATATGCCCGACATCATCCATTTTCTGGGTAAAAACAACCCCATTCCTATGACGCAAACAGAAGCGAATAGGATGCTGGGGAAAGTGGACGAATCCCAGCAGGTAGGTGAAACCATGATTGAACCATTTATCGTGGGCGAAACCGTAAAAATTATTGACGGACCGTTTAATGACTTCGTAGGAGATATAAAGGAAGTAAACGAGGAAAAGAAGAAATTAAAGGTTATCGTCAAGATTTTTGGAAGAGGTACAGAAGTGGAATTGAATTTTATGCAAGTAGAAAAAACGAGTTAATACACATTCTATGGCAAAGGAAATTGAAGGCTTTATAAAGTTGCAGGTAAAAGGTGGACAAGCCAATCCTGCACCTCCTGTGGGTCCTGCTTTAGGTTCCAAAGGGGTAAATATTATGGAATTTTGCAAGCGTTTTAATGCAAAAACACAGGATCAGCCCGGTAAACTGTTGCCGGTAGTCATCACGTTGTTTAAAGACAAATCTTTTGAATTTGTCGTTAAAACCCCTCCTGCAGCGATTCAACTGCTTGAAGCGGCTAAGCTTAAAAGTGGGTCACCAGAACCCAACCGGAAGAAAGTTGGCTCTGTTTCCTGGGATCAGGTTGAAGCAATAGCAAAGGACAAAATGCAGGATTTAAATGCGTTCACATTGGAATCTGCCATGAAAATGGTGGCTGGTACTGCCCGAAGTATGGGCCTTACCGTCAGTGGAAATGCACCCTGGGCGAAATAATATCTTTTATTAATAAGGGAGTTCCGCAAGTAACGGAACGCTAAAACCTATAATGTATGGCAGATTTAACAAAAAAACGAAAAGTCGTTAACGACAAAGTGGATTCGAGAAAGTTGTATAACCTCGATGAAGCGTGCTCCCTTGTAAGGGAAATCAACACAGCAAAATTTGATGCTTCCGTTGACCTCCACATACGATTGGGTGTAGATCCTAGAAAACCCGACCAGGCTATCAGAGGTACAGTTACATTGCCAAATGGTACTGGTAGAACAAAACGGGTTCTGGTATTATGTACACCGGATAAAGAAGCAGAGGCCAAAGCAGCTGGAGCAGATCATGTTGGTCTGGATGAATACATCCAGAAAATAGCAGCAGGTTGGGCAGATATCGATATCATCATCGCCATGCCTACCGTTATGGCACAACTTGGTAAGGTAGGTAAAATTTTGGGCCCTCGGGGTTTGATGCCAAACCCAAAGACCGGTACAGTTACCATGGATCTTGCAGGTGCCGTCAATGATGTTAAGGGAGGTAAAATTGCTTTCCGTGTGGATAAATTCGGAATTATACATAGTTCCATCGGAAGAGTTTCCTTTACTCCGGATAAACTAAAACAAAATAGTCTTGAATTGATTCATGCGATTGCAAAATTGAAACCTTCTTCAGCAAAAGGAGCCTATTTCAAGACGATCTCTATGGCCTCTACAATGAGTCCGGGAATCAATATTGATACCAAAGTGGCCAATTAATTTGTTTACCTATTCAATGAATTGAATCATGACACGAGAAGATAAAACATTAGCAATACAGGAACTAAAAGATAAATTTTCAGCTTCCCAGTTTTTTTATGTAGCCGACGCATCGACGCTCACTGTGGAACAAATAAATAACTTTCGAAGAAAATGTTTCGATCAGGGCATTGAAATGAAGGTTGTCAAAAATACACTTGCAGTAAAGGCACTTCAGAGTCTTGGGGATGACGGATATGAGGAATTGTATACGGCATTTGAAGGACCTTCCTCTGTGCTTTTTACAAGCAATCCTTCTGCACCTGCAAGGTTGATTAAAGAATTTCGCGAGACTTTTGACCGCCCATTATTGAAGGCAGCCTTTATTGATAGGGCTGTTTTTACTGGGGACGATCAATTGGAAACACTCGTTGCATTGAAATCTAAAGACGAATTGGTGGGTGACATCCTGATGATTTTAATGTCTCCTGCAAAGAACGTAATTGGCGCTTTAAACAGTGGCGGTCAAAAGATTGCCGGCCTAGTAAAAACGCTCGAAGAAAGGGCAAGTGCCTGATAAAATTGGCTTCCAAGTATTAAACGCATATTTTGTTAACATTAGTAAAATTTTAAATCATGGTTGATGTAAATGCTTTAGCAGATCAGCTGGTAAACCTTACCATTAAAGAGGTAAATGAATTGGCTTCTGTACTGAAGGATAAGTATGGCATTGAGCCTGCTGCCGCAGCTGTAGCTGTAGCCGCTGCTCCAGCTGCTGGTGCTGCACCTGCTGCTGAAAAAACGGAATTTGATGTATTCTTGAAATCCGGTGGTGCCAACAAATTGAATGTCATTAAAGAAGTGAAAAACTTGCTGAATCTGGGTCTTAAAGAAGCCAAAGATCTGGTAGACGGAGCTCCTTCCGTTTTAAAGCAAGGTGTTTCTAAAGAGGAAGCAAACTCTCTTAAAGATACACTTACTGCTGCCGGTGCTGAAATCGAAGTAAAGTAATTATACAGATTGATCACCGTATACCTTTGATCATAAAAGGGATACATATTCGATGGGCTTAGGTCATACTTTTAGATGACCTAAGCCTTTCATTGTTTGCTTGAAGATGTCTTCGTATAAAATAAAAAATGTAACATGGCTGCAATCGAAAACGCGACCCAATTAAGAACAAGACATAATTTTGGAAGGGCTCCTTTGCACGTTCCGTATCCAGATTTTTTAGAGATTCAATTGAAATCTTTTAAAGAATTTTTTCAGCTGGAAACTACACCGGACAAAAGAATAAATGAGGGACTTTTTAAGGTGTTTAAAGAGAACTTTCCTATTTCAGATGCACGAAGCATCTTTGTTCTCGAATTTCTGGACTACTATGTGGATCCACCAAGATATTCAATCGATGAATGTGTTCAAAGGGGTTTGACATTCTCGGTTCCTCTCAAAGCCAGATTGCGGCTTTCCTGTAACGACGAAGAACATGTCGATTTTAAAACAATAGAACAAGATGTATTCTTAGGGAATATTCCATATATGACTCCTAAGGGTACATTTGTAATCAACGGGGCCGAACGCGTTGTGGTTTCCCAGTTGCACAGATCGCCAGGTGTATTCTTTAGTCAAACCTACCATCCCAACGGAACAAAAATATTTTCTGCACGCGTGATCCCGTTTAAGGGCGCCTGGATGGAATTTGCTACAGACATTAACCTGGTCATGTATGCATATATTGACCGTAAAAAGAAATTCCCGGTTACCACACTGCTGCGGGCTATAGGCTATACTTCAGATAAGGATATTCTGAACTTGTTTAATCTTTCTGAAGAAATCAAAACAACTTCAAAAGATCTGAAAAAAGCTATCGGCCGAAAACTTGCTGCCAGGGTATTGCGGCGATGGACCGAAGATTTTGTCGATGAAGATACGGGTGAATTGGTATCTGTGGAAAGAAATGAAATCATCCTGGAACGCGACACCATTCTCGATGAAGAAAACATCAAGCTCATTTCAGAAGCTAACGTCGACACCGTAATTCTTCAACGCGACGATATTACAGAGGACTATTCCATAATTTACAATACACTCCAAAAAGATCCTTCCAGTTCTGAAATGGAGGCTGTAATTCATATTTATCGTCAATTGAGGGGATCCGATCCACCGGATGATGATACAGCGCGTGGAATTATCGATAAGTTGTTCTTCTCCGACAAACGGTATAATTTGGGTGAAGTGGGCCGTTACAAGATTAACAAAAAACTTAACCTGAATACTTCCGATGAAACACTCGTTCTTACAAAAGAAGACATAACTGAAATCGTTAAATATCTGATTTCACTTATCAATCAACGTGCGGAACTCGATGATATCGATCACTTAAGTAACAGAAGGGTTAGAACAGTTGGCGAACAGTTGTATGCCCAGTTCGGAGTTGGACTGGCCAGAATGGCCCGTACGATCCGCGAACGTATGAACGTCAGGGATAATGAAGTATTTACACCCATCGACCTGATCAATGCAAGAACGTTGTCATCCGTGATAAATTCGTTTTTTGGTACGAGCCAGCTATCACAATTTCTAGACCAGACCAATCCACTGTCCGAAATCACGCACAAGCGTAGGATTTCTGCACTCGGTCCTGGTGGTTTGTCACGCGAACGTGCAGGCTTCGAGGTTCGGGACGTGCATTATTCCCACTACGGTAGGCTTTGTACTATCGAAACTCCTGAAGGACCTAATATTGGTCTTATTTCAACCTTATGTGTTCATGCTAAAATAAATAGCATGGGATTTTTGGAAACTCCATATTGGAAGGTTGATGCAGGTAAGGTAAGTGTAAAAGGAGGAATACAGTATTTGTCTGCTGAAGAGGAAGATTATGCAAAAATTGCTCAGGCAAATGTCCCTATCGATAAAAAAGGAGAATTCCAGCTTATAAAAGTGAAAAGCCGGGAACATGGCGAATTTCCAGTGCTTGATAAGGATGATCTGAATTTCATGGATGTTGCCCCAAATCAGATTGTAGGGGTTTCCGCTTCGTTAATTCCTTTTTTGGAAAATGATGATGCAAACCGTGCATTGATGGGTTCCAACATGCAACGTCAGGCAGTTCCACTGATCCGACCACATGCTCCCATAGTTGGTACCGGTTTGGAAGGAAAAGTTGCTCATGATTCCAGGATGCTTATCACCGCAGAAGGTGAGGGAGTCGTGGAGTATGCCGATGCTACCAAAATTGTCATTCGCTATGACCGGAATCAGGAAGAAAACCTGGTTTCATTCGAAGAAAACCTAAAAGAATATTCCCTGACCAAGTTTGCAAGGACCAACCAGGCTACTTGTATCAATTTGAAACCTTTGGTTAAAAAAGGTCAGCGCGTTGTCGTTGGTACGATCCTATCAGAAGGTTATGCTACGGAAAGCGGCGAACTCGCTTTAGGACAAAATCTTCAGGTAGCATTCATGCCATGGAAGGGATACAACTTTGAGGACGCAATCGTAATTTCTGAACGCGTAATTCAAGAGGATATCTTTACGTCGATCCATATTGAAAGTTTTGAACTTGAAGTTCGTGATACCAAACTTGGAGAAGAGGAGCTTACGAACGACATTCCTAATGTGAGTGAAGAAGCTACCAAGGACCTTGATGAAAATGGTATCATCCGTATCGGAGCAAATGTGGAAGAAGGTGATATCCTGATAGGTAAAATCACTCCAAAAGGTGAAACCGACCCGACTCCGGAAGAAAAGCTTTTACGTGCAATCTTTGGAGATAAGGCAGGCGATGTAAAAGATGCTTCATTGAAAGTACCACCATCAGTAGAAGGTGTCGTTATTGACAAACAGTTGTATGCACGTGCTAAAAAGGATAAGTTCCAAAAAGTTCAGGAAAAGGATTTATTGACACGTTTGGATGATAAGCATGCAGTAGCACTCAACGAATTAAAAACGATATTGATCGATAAATTGCTGAAGATTGTAAAAGATCAGGTTTCTTCAGGAGTAAAAAGTATCTATGGAGAAGAGCTTATTGCAAAAGGCAGCAAATACACAAACGCCCTATTGAAAAAAATCGACTATACTAAAGTAGATTATTTTAACTGGACGAAGGATACAGATAAAAATGAATTGATCACACGACTTCTTCATAATTATAATATTAAAGTAAATGAAGAGGTTGGTAAATACAAACGTGAAAAATTCAATATCAGTATCGGTGATGAATTGCCAACAGGAGTGCTGAAACTTGCAAAAGTCTACATCGCTAAAAAACGGAAACTTAAAGTTGGTGATAAGCTTGCCGGACGACATGGTAACAAAGGTATTGTTTCCCGTATTGTGCGCGTAGAAGATATGCCATTCCTTGAAGACGGAACTCCAGTTGATATTGTACTCAATCCACTTGGTGTACCTTCCAGGATGAACCTTGGTCAAATATTTGAGACTGTTCTTGGATGGGCTGGCCGTCGTCTGGGATTGCATTATGCAACACCCATTTTTGATGGAGCTACGATACATGATATTGAAGACCAAATCCGTCAGGCAGATCTTCCTCAATATGGTCAAACGTATCTCACAGATGGTGAAACAGGTGACCGCTTCCATCAGCAGGCAACAGTTGGGGTCATTTACATGTTGAAACTTTCTCACATGGTAGATGATAAAATGCATGCCCGTTCTATTGGTCCTTACTCGTTGATTACGCAACAGCCACTCGGAGGTAAAGCGCAATTTGGTGGTCAGAGATTTGGTGAGATGGAGGTATGGGCTCTTGAAGCGTTTGGGGCATCCAATATTCTCAGAGAATTGCTGACTATTAAATCCGATGACATCATAGGCCGTGCTAAAACGTACGAAGCCATTGTCAAGGGTGACAATCTTCCGGAACCTAATATTCCTGAATCATTTAATGTATTGATTCATGAATTGCGTGGATTGTGTTTAGATGTAAAATTTGAATAACCGCACAACTTAAAAATATGTCGCTTAGAAATAAAACTGTTAAACAAGACCAGGAATTTGATAAGATTACGATCAGCTTAAGTTCCCCGGACGATATACTGGAGCGTTCTTTTGGTGAAGTGCTAAAACCAGAAACGATAAACTATCGTTCCTATAAGCCGGAACGCGATGGCTTGTTCTGCGAGCGCATTTTTGGTCCAGTAAAAGACTACGAATGTTATTGTGGTAAATACAAACGCATCCGTTATCGTGGTATCGTTTGTGATCGTTGTGGAGTAGAAGTTACAGAGAAAAAGGTGCGTCGTGAACGAATGGGCCATATTAAATTGGTTGTTCCAGTTGTTCATATATGGTTTTTTAAATCGCTGCCAAATAAAATTGGATATCTTCTGGGACTTTCTTCCAAGAAACTGGAGTCCATTATATACTATGAGCGATTTGTAGTCATTCAACCCGGGGTAGCAGCAGGAAATGGTTCTTCATACCTGGATTTACTTACAGAAGAGGAATATTTTGAAATTCTCGATTCGCTTCCAAAGGAGAACCAGTTACTTGATGACAAGGATCCAAATAAGTTTGTAGCCAAAATGGGCGCAGAAGCGGTTTTTGATTTGTTGACACGCATTAATTTGGATGATCTTTCCTTCGAATTGAGACATCAGGCCTCTAATGAATCTTCACAGCAACGTAAATCAGAAGCATTAAAAAGGCTTCGCGTAGCAGAAGCATTCCGCGAGGGACTGAATGAAAAGAATAACAAACCGGAATGGATGGTTATTCAATATCTTCCTGTAATTCCACCAGAGTTACGACCATTGGTGCCTCTTGATGGCGGGCGTTTCGCCAGCTCAGATCTGAATGATTTGTATCGACGTGTTATCATTCGTAACAATCGTTTAAAAAGGCTTCTTGAAATAAAAGCTCCTGAGGTTATCCTTAGAAATGAAAAGAGGATGTTGCAGGAAGCGGTAGATTCGCTTTTTGATAATTCGCGTAAATCAAATGCAGTAAAAGCAGAAGGGGGCCGTGCATTAAAATCTTTGAGCGACATTTTAAAAGGAAAACAGGGACGTTTTCGTCAAAACTTGTTGGGTAAGAGGGTTGATTACAGCGGTCGTTCTGTTATAGTTGTAGGTCCGACATTGAAACTGCATGAATGCGGACTACCTAAGAATATGGCTGCCGAATTATTCAAGCCATTTGTGATCCGCAAGTTGATTGAAAGGGGTGTCGTAAAAACGGTAAAATCTGCAAAAAAACTTGTAGACCGGAAAGATCCTATTATCTGGGATATCCTGGAAAACATTCTGCGTGGACATCCTGTTTTGCTAAACCGGGCTCCTACGCTGCACCGGCTTTCCATTCAAGCTTTTCAGCCCATGTTGATTGAAGGCAAAGCCATTCAATTGCATCCTCTGGTTTGTGGAGCGTTCAATGCGGATTTTGACGGTGACCAGATGGCCGTGCACGTTCCATTAAGCAATGCTTCTATTCTTGAGGCGCAATTGCTGATGTTGGCCAGCCATAATATGTTGAACCCTCAGGATGGATCTCCAGTTACTCTTCCATCTCAGGACATGGTACTTGGATTGTACTACCTTACGAAAGAAAAAGTAGTTGAAAAGGATGTTAAAGTCCGTAACTTCTATGATAAAGAAGAGGTCCTCATCGCTTTCGGAGAAAAGAAAGTCGAACTCCATGATCCTATAGGAGTTCGCGCACGTGCTGAACTCGACAACGGAGAGATGGGTATGAAACTCGTTAAAACGACTGTTGGTCGTGTAATTTTTAATGAGGCGGTACCATTGGAAGTTCCTTTCGTTAATGAATTGATGACGAAGAAGAACTTAAAGCAGTTTATTGCTTCTATCATTACGCGTACAAACTTTCAAACCACTGCAAAGTTTCTTGATGAAATAAAGGATTTAGGATTCTTCTGGGCCTTTAAGGCAGGCTTGTCTTTTAATCTTGGTGATTTAATTACGCCTTCCATTAAAAAGAAAACCCTGGATGATGCGCAAAGGGAAGTGGATGAGATTTGGGATAGCTATAATATGGGTCTTATCACCAACAACGAGCGGTATAATCAGATTATTGACCGTTGGACATTTGCAGACAACAGGATTACGGACAACCTCATGAAGGAATTGGCATCACATAAGGGAGGATTCAATTCCGTTTATATGATGCTTCACTCCGGTGCTCGTGGATCCAAACAACAGATTAAGCAGCTTTGTGGGTTGAGAGGTTTGATGGCCAAACCAAGAAAATCCGGAGATACTGGAAATGCCATCATCGAAAATCCAATCCTCTCAAATTTTCAGGATGGATTAAGTGTATTGGAATATTTTATTTCTACTCACGGTGCCCGGAAGGGTCTTGCTGATACAGCCCTGAAAACAGCGGATGCTGGTTACTTGACACGTCGTTTGGTGGACGTTGCACAAGATGTGGTGGTCTCTGAAGAAGATTGCAACACTTTGCGCGGTATTGAAACTTCTGCACTGATTGATAATGATAAAGTAATCGAAAATCTTGCTAGCAGAATTACGGGAAGATTCACGCTCCATGATATTGTGCATCCTTTTTCTGATAATGTGATATTATCAGCAGGAGATTATATTGACGATAAATCTGCCGAGCTTATTGAATCTCTTGGAATAGAATCTGTAACAATTCGTTCTGTATTGACATGCGAATCAAAAGCGGGTGTTTGTACGAAATGTTACGGTAAGAACCTGGCTTCTGGTCGCATCGCAGAAGAAGGTGATGCAGTTGGAATTATTGCTGCACAGAGTATTGGTGAACCTGGAACCCAGTTGACTTTACGTACATTCCACGTCGGTGGTGTCGCTGCGGTATCAAAGGCAGAGTCCGAAATCACTTCCAAATTTGATGGTGTTGTGGAATATGACGGACTTAAAGTATCTGAACTTGTCCAGGATGGTTCGAAGAGTATGATTGTTATTTCACGTTCCGGTGAAATACGAATACTCGACGCCGAAGCAAATAAGATGCTCACCAGTATGCATATTCCCTATGGTTCAACTTTATATGTAAAGGAGAAGCAAAAGGTTTCTAAAGGTGATCTGATTTGTAATTGGGACCCTTTCAATGCACTCATCATATCCGAATTCAGTGGAATTATTAAATACGATAGCATTGAAGAAGGAGTTACGTATCGAATGGAACGAGATGATCAAACGGGGTATTCTGAAAAGGTAATTATCGAGTCCAAAAACAAGAAGAAAATTCCAATGATATCCATTGTGAATGCAGGTGGTGATGAACTTAAAAATTATTCCTTACCTGTAGGTGCATATATAACAGTGGATGACAACTCTGAAATCAGTGCAGGTCAGATAATAGGAAAAATGCCTAGAAATGTTAGCAAGGTATCCGATATCACCGGTGGACTTCCAAGGGTTACGGAATTGTTTGAGGCCAGGAACCCATCCAACCCTGCAGTTGTTTCTGAAATCGATGGTATCGTATATTACGGTAAAATAAAAAGAGGAAATAGAGAAATTTTTGTTGAAGATGAAAGGACATCCCAACGCAGAAAATATCTCATTGGACTTTCAAAACATATTCTTGTACAGGAAGGTGACTTTGTGCGTGCAGGAACTCCATTGTCAGATGGTAATATCGCACCCCGCGACATTATGATGATAAAAGGACTATTTGCTGTGCAGTCATATCTTGTAAATGGAGTACAGGAAGTGTACCGTTCACAAGGTATAAATATCAACGATAAACATATTGAAGTCATCGTCCGTCAAATGATGCGGTGGGTTCAAATCGAAGATCCGGGTGATACAACTCTTTTGGAGGGAGAGCCTGTGGATCGTTGGGACTTTATCGAAGCAAATGACGATATTTTTGATAAATTGGTTGTCACAGAGTCAGGAGATTCATCTAAGCTCAAACCCGGACAGCTGGTTAGCAATCGTCAATTGCGTGAGGAAAATTCGTATCTCAAAAGGAATGACCGCAAGTTGGTTGTAGTGCGCGATGCGACCGCAGCAACTGCAAGTCCTTTGTTACTGGGTATCACCAGAGCATCATTGGGTACGAGTAGCTGGATTTCAGCAGCTTCATTCCAGGAAACAACGAAGGTTCTTAGTTCTGCAGCCATGGCTGCTAAAAGTGATGACCTTTCCGGTTTGAAGGAAAACGTTATTATTGGAAAGAAAATTCCTGCTGGAACAGGTTTGAAAAAGTTTAAAGACATCTTTGTTCGCTCTTCAAATGCAAACAAAGAAGTTGAAAACGTCTGAACTTAATTTTAGAAAATTAAATACACTTTATTTAAGGGCACTTTGAGATATCAAAGTGCCCTTTGTTTTAATGCATATTATCGTTTAATGGAATTGCCGGAATGATACATTGGCATTTTATTTTTTGGCTTTATCCGAAATGTTTTTTAAATAATTCGACATGTTCTGGTAGATGTACTTGCCAAGTATATCAAATTCAATATTGACGGAATCGCCTTCTGCTATTTGATGAATATTCGTATGTTTCCAGGTATAAGGTATGATATCAACGGTGAAGAATTTTTTTCTACAAGCACTTATCGTTAAACTGATTCCGTTTAGACAGATGGAACCTTTTTCAACAATTAAGGGCCTGTCTTCTTTTGAGAGCTCAAATTTTAAAGTCCAACTTCCTTGATTGGTTTCCATTTTTAAAAGACGGGAAGTTTTATCCACATGTCCCAAAACCATATGCCCGTCAAGCCGGCTTTTGAGGTTCATCGCTCTTTCCAGGTTTATTTTGCTTCCTGGTTTTAATTCTCCAAAGTTGGAGCGTGCTAAAGTTTCCTGAACCAGAACAACAAAATGGGAAGACGTATTCCTGCGAATAATTGTCAGGCACACGCCATTGTGAGATACGCTCTGATCGATTTTTAAGTGTTTGGAGATTGAAGATTTAACTTCCATGAGCATGTTACTGCCATCCTTTTTAATGGATTTTATAATGCCAACTGATTCTATTATTCCTGTAAACATTTCTATTTATTTGGTGCTTCGGAGTGTAATGGATCCGTTTAAGTGATTTGGGTAATTAGCCTTTGAAAGAAGGCCGCTAAATTGCAATGTGCATGTATAAAAGTACGTGCCATCAGGAAGTAATTTACCATTTTGATCTCTGCCGTCCCAGTTAATATCTGGATTTGAGGTTTGAAAAACGAGATTTCCCCAACGATTGTATGCTTTGAATTCAACCTTTTGTATAAAACGGTATGGATATGCTTTATAGATGTCATTATGTCCATCTTCATTAGGAGTAAAGGTGTTAGGAAGATTATAATATGGACAATACCTAACACATACTGTATCTGGATTTGTACATTCATTTCCATTTCGATCAAATGCGGTCAATGCGTAACATTCCGGAACTTCGTCTATGAGAGTATGTTTATATGAAAGTTGTTTGATGTCTTCAATACGTGCGATGCTTTTCCTTACACCATGATAATAGCCATAAAGGTGGTATCCCACCGCATCTTTTAGGAGGCAATTTTGATTGGGATTGTTCCAGCTAAGTGTATTACTAATTTCCTCATCTACCGGAACTCTGATTTCAGCACAGGGATCTGAAACAGAAAGGATGGGACAACAAGGTCCCTCCCGGTCAGCAGGTGCAGCGCAGGAAATATTGGATCGGTTTCGAAGGGGCTGCTCTACTGTGCTGAGTCCATAGGATCCTTCAGATAGGATATAAAAACAATAGGAAGTGTCATTAATCAGGGGTGTTACAATATAGTTTGAATGCAATGTCATGCCTATAGAGTCAAAAGTGCCATTGATTGCATTGCGTTTGAATACGATAAAATTGAAGTTGTTCCAGGGTGTGTTGGCTTGCCAATTCAAACGCAAAGCATTGTCCATAGGCTCAATATCTAGGCGCAACATATCTGCAGAGTCCGACATAAGTTTTGCTGTATTTGAGCTGTGTATTTCAACGGCATATACATATTGACTGTCACGTGTGTCTAGTGTCTGTTGCACAAAATTTGTATCCCATAGTTCTGAATAATGCGTGTAAGATCTCTTTGAATTTGGAATTTCAGTCCAGTTTACTTCCCCTTTTGTTTTTGTTCTTAAAATACTTTCATAAGGACCTTTAAAAACAGTTGTATCCACACTTGCGGCTGGTGCTTTGGTCCATCGTATGTTGATCGTACCATCAACAGGGTCAGTTTTTAAAACATCGACATTCAGTAACAAAGGTTGATCATAAGAGATTGCAGTACAAAATTCATTAGAGTGCAGACTGCTTACAAAATTAACAGGGAAACCTGCTGTGCTGATGTTTGCAAATTCTGCCTGAACTCTGTAGCAGTATACTTTTCCTTTTAAAACAGTGCTATCTGTAAAGTAATACTTCCCGCTCTGAACGTTTCTTGTTAGGTACGCAACGATGCGGTATGGCGTATTCGCTAAACCTGGATTACATGTATCATGAGGTATAGCAGAAGAACCCTCTTTACGCCAAACAGAAAATCCCTGGAAATTTTCGAATCCGGTATCGCAAGAGTAGGGGAATGACCAATTTAAATTAATCCTGTTTGGCAGTGCTTCTCCATCAAGATTTTCAGGCGCGGGACCCACAATTTTAATTCTAATGGTAAATAAAAAAGAAAGGCCTGTACTGTCAAAAAAATCATCCGTCGCTTTTAGGACCAATGTGTAATATTCCTTTCTTATAAGGCTGCAATCCGTTTTCCAAATTATATTTCCATGGATTCCTCCGGATTGAAATCCTGAGGGTCCTTCGATCACCATCTTTGGAGAAATTAGTAAAGGTGCACCGGTAGCTTCTATCATAATCCTGGAACCGAGACCTGAAGTATCCGGATCGGATACATCAAATGGTATTCGCAATTCATTTCCTGCAACGATACAAGTATCCGATATACTTACAATGTTAGGAGGTCTGTTATTTCTGCAATCTGGTCTGACATATATTTGCATGTCCCTTATTGTACTTGCTATTCGAACGCCTTTGCGGTATTCGTGAATAATGAAAGCAACATTGTATTCACCTTCTTTTTGTGGAGCATCCCAGTAAAATGTACCTGTTTTTGAATCAAGTCGAATGGAATTATTAGTTCCTGGATTGATTTGATTTGGAAAACTGTAATTTGGAACGGGTACGTTTTTATCCATCAGGGGAATAGTAAATTCGAAACTTAAGCTATCCCCATCTTCATCAAAGGCCGAAGGATTATGTTGAAAGGGTAGTCCTACACATGCAAAATCTACAGGAGCCTGCAGTAAAATAACGGAATGGTTGGTGGATTGAAACTGTAAATTTAAAAGTGTAATAGTAGTCTGAATAAAAAAAGGTATGTTGACACTGTTGGGCGGATCTACATTTAAAATGTTTTCGACGCGATTTGGATCCATGACACCAATACTGTATGAGCTTCTGCCAGGATAGGTGTGGGTGGCGATATAAATATTCTTTTTTGTATTGTTTGGCAATATTTGTCCAGAACCATTTGCCCTGACAACTGATGAATACGTGCCATCGCCCCAATCAACCGCTATGCTGTCGCGATCTGCTGCGGTGCTGCTTGCCTTTGTATATGTGGTTACAGTAGCGCGAATCATTACATCAGAAAGTTGGACATAACTGATTTCGCCCGCTCTATTGTGAGTTGCACCGACTTGGTATGGCATTATAAAAAATGCGATCACATATAGAACGTAGTGCTGCTTCATGTGGCGGAATGAATTGATGTGTTGCAGAGCTTATCGAGACAACGGTGCAGACTTTCTTTCCAGTGTGGAATATCCAATTGGAATGTCTGCTTTATTTTTGAACAATCGAGGCCACTGAACGGAGGTCTCGGCGCAGGAGCAGCATACTCAGACGTGGAGATGCCATGCAACTCAACATCCATTTTGCAGTAGGTAAAAATTTCACGAGCAAACTCAAGCCATGTACATAAACCGGCATTACAATAATGATAGATTCCAGGCATAAATTCATTGGGTTTGCTGAGTTTAAACCGGATGATTTCCAGGATGGCATTGCTTAGGTCTTCTGCGTACGTTGGACTACCTTTTTGATCTTGTACAACTTTCAGGATAGGTTTAGATTGACCAAGCCGCAACATGGTCTTTACAAAATTATGCCCATGACTGGAATAAAGCCAGGAACATCTAATTATCAGACTTAATGGATTCTCATCTAATATTGCATCTTCTCCATCGCTCTTTGATTGGGCGTATACTCCTTTCGGATTTTTAGGATCTTTTTCACTGATCAGTTTTGATTCGCTTTGCTGGAAAACATAATCTGTGCTAAAATGAATAAATAGCATATCGTGCGCTCTGCACGCCTTAGCTAAATATTTAGGACCAAGGCTATTGATTTGAATGCATAAATCAATTTCCGTTTCGGCCAAGTCTACTTTAGTATATGCGGCTGTATTGATTAAAATATCTGCACATTCTTCACTTAGAATTGCATTGCTTAGATGCTCATTTGTGATATCCCATGCAGCGTGATCGTAGAATTTAAATTCCCAATCATTATATTGAGGAGCTCTTTGCGCAAGTTCCCAACCCAATTGGCCATTAGCTCCGGTCACTAAAATTTTCATAAATGCCAATTGATTATGTAAATAGAGGCCAGGCTTTATCCTTTTCAGAAAGAACCATTTTTTCAATAGGTACTTGCCAGTTTATTTCCAATCCCTGGTCAAGAGGATGAATTCCTGATTCCGCATTTTTGTTGTAAAAGTTATCACATTTATAATTAAAAATGGCTGATTCACTCAATACAGAATAACCATGTGCGAATCCTCTCGGAATTAAAAGTTGTTTTTTATTTTCTCCGGATAGAACAATGCTGAAGTATTGACCATAGGTTGAACTTCGCTTGCGCAAATCAACTGCAACATCCAGTACCTCCCCATAAGTAGCGCGGACTAATTTAGCCTGTGCATGTTTTTCAGTTTGGTAATGAAGGCCACGCACTGTGCCATAGTTAGAAAATGCTTCGTTATCTTGAATAAAAAAATAATCCAATCCTAATTGTATAAATGCTCTTGTATTATATGTTTCCATGAAATAACCTCTGTGGTCATTATATACATCCGGTACAAGAACAAAGAGATCCTTGAAATCTGTTTCAATGCGGGTCATATCATTTTTCTTTAAAAATCAGACGTATGGGAGTTCCTTTGAAATTAAAAAGACTTCTCATTTGATTTTCAAGAAACTGCTTGTAGGAACCTTTAATTTGCTCCGGGTAATTGGAGAAAAATGCAAAAACAGGATACGGTTTTTGAATTTGCGTTATGTATTTGATTTTAATAAGATGATTCCTGTAGGAGGGTGGAGGTATCTTTGCTATAGCTTCAAGCATTTTTTCATTGAGCTCTGAGGTTTTAATTTCCCTTTTCCTGTTGTCATATACAACAAGACCTGTTTCTACTGCCTGGAAAATTCGTTGCTTGTCTTTTGCAGATATGAATAAGATAGGGACATCTGTAAAAGGGGCCAATTTTGATTTAATCAACAATTCAAATTTGTTTACTGTATTGGTGTCCTTTTCTATAGTATCCCATTTGTTTACTAAAATCACCAAACCTTTGTTTCTTTTTACCACAATCGAAACCAATTCCATATCCTGAGCTTCAATCCCACAATTGGCATCCAGGACTAAGAAACATACATCGCAATCTTCAATTGCTTTGATGGCCCGAATGACTGAGTAGAATTCCAGATCCTCAGATACTTTGGATTTTTTGCGAATCCCTGCAGTATCTACAAGTATAAATTCTTTGCCAAATTTTTTATAAACGGTATGTATAGGATCTCTTGTGGTTCCGGGAATATCTGTAACGAGATTGCGTTCTTCATTTAACAAAGCATTGAGAAAGGATGATTTGCCGACATTGGGTTGTCCAATAATTGCAAATCTGGGCAATTCGCTTTCTTGCTCGGGTTCAACATCTATTTGCGAAGTTATAGCATCCAGTAATTCACCTGATCCGCTTCCGGATATGGCAGATATGCAATACATTTCATCGAATCCCAGACTCCACATTTCATGAGCCATAAATTGTCGTTCCGGATTATCTACTTTATTTACAACCAGGTATACTTTTTTATTTGATTTTCTCAATAAATGAGCCATACTGCTGTCGAGATCGGTTATACCCGTGGACGCATCGGTCATAAAAAGAATACAACTGGCTTCTTCCATAGCAAGTTCTACCTGTCTTCGAATACCGGACTCGAAAACGTCCTGACTATCCGGGACAAAACCTCCTGTGTCAATTACAGTAAAAGTTTTGCCATTCCATTCGCAGACATCATATATACGGTCACGGGTCACGCCGCTTATGTCATCTACAATCGACTTTCTCTTGCCTATCAACCTGTTGAAAAATGTTGATTTGCCAACATTGGGCCTGCCCACAATTGCTACGGTGTAACTCATTGAAATAATCCTGATTTTTGAACGAAGCCTGGATTGTCCCTCCAGTCTTTTTTCAGTTTTACGCTTAAATTTAAGTATACTTTTTGATTTAAGAATTGCTCAATTTCCTTTCTGGCGGCAATTCCCAATTCTTTTAACTTGCTCCCTTTTTTACCAATCAATATGGCTACATGCGATTCTCTTCCAACATAAATAATGGCATCTATGACGGCCATCTCTTTTTGTTCATCAACTCCTTTACAGGATTCCACGACAACAAAGCAATGGTAAGGTATTTCGGCGTCGTACAAAAGGTATATGTGCTCACGGATCAGCTCCGAAATAAAAAATCGGATCGACCGGTCACTTTTGTCATCGAGCGGAAAATATGCTGGGTGAACAGGTAAATGTGATAGCATTTCCTGTTTAAGCTCTGGGATTCCATTTCCAAATTTAGCAGATACACAGTGGGTTGAAATGCATGGTATGGAATATTGTTCCTGAAAAAGTCGTACCCTGTCTGCAATCTGTGGCGTGGGATGATCAAACTTATTAAAGCAGAGTATAACAGGGATATTGGATTTTTTAATCAAGGCGACAAAGCTTTCCGGAAAATCCATTTGTGATTGAATATCTATCACCCAAACCAAAACGTCCGCATCTTCCAGGGCGTAACGGATTTGTATATTCATCATCTGGTGCAGCGGATAGGCCGTTTTTTCAATCCAGCCCGGTGTGTCAGATAAAATCAACTGGTGGCCTGGCTCATTTTCAATTCCAAAAATGCGTTGCCGTGTCGTTTGGGGTTTGTGGCTGACAATCGCCATTTTTTCACCAATGAGCGCATTCAACAATGTGGATTTTCCACTATTTGGAAATCCAATAATGTTTACAAATCCCGATTTAAATTCTTCTGTATTCACTTAAATTTGACTTTCTATAAATTCCATGAGACTCAGCGGATTCATTTTTCTCCAGTTTAAATCCTGTAAGCGTTTTCCGTAGGAAACATAAACAGGGATGCCCACAGATTTTATTTCCTGAATGATATGCTCTTGAACATTTACCAGTGCAATATACCCGGATTGTTCTGAAATATCTTCTTTCCATTCTTCATAATAGCAATCATCTGAACCATGAAAATTAAAAACATGATCGCAAAGTAAAATGAATTTATATATTCCTTTTCGAATCATGTGGTCTGCCAGTTTCCGTTTTAAATACATGATGTCATTATGAATGCAGTCATTCCATTCTCCTATCAATTCAATAATCCCCAATCCTTCTTCGTAATCTGCAAAGAGCACTTTGACAAATAGGGTCTCTGATCCAATTTCGTCCCATAAGGGATGTATGTAATAATTGTAAATTTTATTCGTGTAATGAAAGGTGTCGTATTGTTTATTAAAGAAAGGAGACAAGCGGTCCTCCGAACTGTCATAGATTTCTTTCCAATAAAAAAATGGTTCTATGTCGTGCATATATTTGTAATGCCTTAATGCGTTTTCCTTATATGTCTACTACAATCGCTTTAACAGGTCCGGAGTCCTGTGGGAAATCCTGGCTTGCAGTTAAGTTCTCATCAAAGTACAAAGGTACGCTGGTGACCGAATTTAGCCGGGATTATCTCAATTGCAAGATGGGTTCTTATGAACAGGAAGATCTGTTTATTATGGCTGAAATTCATCACCGCATACTCCTCGAACAAGCAAAAAGTGATTTGGTTGTCTGTGATACAGATATGTTGACCTACTACATATGGAATAAAATAAAATATAACGATGACAGTGATGTTTTGCGCAGCTTTTGGCTTCAAACAATCCCTGATTTCTACCTCCTTACCTACCCTGATATTGCATGGCAATTTGACCCGTTGCGTGAATCGCCACATCAACGATTCACATTGTTCAATGCATACTTAAGGGAAATCCAGGAGCTCCGATGCCCTTATGCAATTGTCACTGGTCAAGGTAATCTTCGCTTCGTAAATGCCGAATTTGCAGTTTTATCGTTTATTTCTAAAAATACCTAACTTTACGTCATATAACGGGGTGCCGTAAATGCAATTTGCCGGCTGAGATCATACCCGATGAACCTGACAGGGTAATGCCTGACTGGGAATTGATCTTGTGCGGTGGATGGTTCACAAATTGAAAATTATGTACAAGATCTCTTTTGCTTTAGCATGGCTATTTTATTCACTTGCATTAAGTGCTCAGAATAAGGCTACTATTACGGTTGTAGATGAACAAGGGCAGGCGTTTCAGGGCTTGCAACTTCAAATTGTTCAGCTTCAGAAAATTGGGTTTACGGATAGTATGGGTACATGCACATTCAGGGACCTACCTGAGGGGACCTATGCTTTGTCTATTGATTATTTGTATGATGTTGCATACCGCACATTAAAAATTCGAACCGGTGATACCCTAATTACAATCCGATTGGAACGTCGAATTGAATTTAATGAAATACTTGTTCAGGCTTATCAACTTTCAGTTTCCCAATATGCAAATTCCACAAAATTCAACACGGAGAAATTACTCGCATTTAATAAAGGGAAAGATATTCCATTTAT
>CAZDQG010000007.1:0-14539 GCA_964507535.1 uncultured Saprospiraceae bacterium | reverse complement strand
TGGATATACAAACAAATAGTCTTCATTTTACTCCATTTGCGGAGTTGAATACAGAAATAGGCAGTTTTGGAACATTCAAGTATGGAGTGCAGGGAGCCAGCGGTCTTGTTGGCGACAAATGGCATTTTGAAGCAGGACTTTCGCGACTCAAATCAGATGGCTATATAGATCGCAGTTCTTCAGATTTAAAATCGTTTCGACTTTCATCTGCGATCGTTACCAGCAACTATGCTATTCGTTTAAACTATATGCATGGCTCCGAAATTACAGGTCAGGCATGGTATGGGCTGCCCTGGAGTTATGAAAACGAGGACAGTTTGAGACGATTTAATTTCGCTGGAACCGAAAAGCCCGGAACACCTTATGATCATGAAATAGACCAATATAGTCAGGATCACCTCCAGTTTTTTTATCAAAGGGAATTTTCAAAACGCATACATTATAATCTGATTTCTAACTACACCCATGGCAAAGGTTATTATGAAAACTATAAAGCCAATCAAAATCTTTCGTCCTTTGGTGTTACAGCAAGCGGGCTGGCCTTTGCTGACCTGGTCAGGCAAAAGTGGTTGGAAAATGACTACTTCTTTCTGAGTAATGTAGTGAATATCGCCTTGTCAAACGAATTGAGTATCAGTCCTCAATTAGGATACTCCTATTATCATGGCGATCATTTTGGAATCGTCAAGCAAGTTTTGGCGAATACTTACCAGTATCAGCGGAGTCCGTATTACAAAAACCTTGGTTTAAAAAAGGAAGCAACATTTGGACTCAAGGCGAGGTTGACTCCAATCAGTAATGTACAGTTAAACCTGGATGTTCAATTAAGAATGTTGGACTATAAAATCAATGGAACAGAGGAGCAAAAAAATATTGGTGTAGGCGTTAACTATACATTATTTACTCCAAAATTATTTGCTGATTGGACGCTATCTCATACACTTAAATGTTTTGCATCTCTGGGCATTATGCGCCGTGAAGCATTTAGAGAAGATTTACTGACGACACCTGATCGACCCGAAGCTGAAAAGCTAACAGATGGAGAATTAGGCTTCCAATGGACACCGTCTAACAAGTTTTCGATGAATTGTAACGGTTTCTATATGTATTACGATCGTCTTCGTGCCCTCTCTGGTGCTCTGAATGAGGTAGGGGAGCCACTTCGAATCTTTTTGGAAGCTGTTCATTCAAAAGGGCTTGAATGCGAATTGGAATTCAAGCCTTTTAAAAATGTTGAATGGAAGCAATCTGCGGCATTTTTATGGACACGCATACCAACTTGGGAAGAAGCCATTCCTCATTTTGATTCCGTCTGGAATGCCCTACCCGCGATATCGAGCCTTCACACCAACGTGCCTCTTGGATTTAGTCCGAAATTTGTATCCGAATCTCGGCTGAGTTATCGTTTTAAACCGGGTATTATATCATTGCCACAAGTATTATTCTATACAGATATACATGCTATTTCTTCATTTTATCTGGATAATTCTGGTAGTCCAGAAAGTAAAATTGCGGCCCAACAGACCATAGATTTGGGAATAGAAGTACCTGTACATTTCTCAGACCAAACAGTACTTTCGATATGGATTCAGGTTCATAATATCCTTGGAGCTAAAACAAATAGCCATGGATGGATTAGCAGGCTGAAGCACGAAAACCAATTGGACCTTGCTTCTGACCCATACTTGGGTAGGGCAGAAGATGGAGTGTATTATTATAAAGGACTTTACCCACAAGCATTACACCACTTTTCAGCGGGTTTTAGACTCCGTTTGAACTAGAAATTATAAGTAAAACCTGCCCTGTATAGTATCGGGACCCTAAAGGATTCCGGATCTTCCAGGAAATCATAGTTGATATAAATTTCATACGCCCAATTGCCCCCTGAAGTGTATCCAAGTCCAACCAGAAAAATATCCCTCCATTCTCTGTATTTTTCTAAACTTCCATTTATGACTGCCCCAGTTGCATAGGTTTCATTCAAATTGCTGTATTCGAAATGGGCAAAGAACGTATTAAGAAATTTCATCCGGACAAAAAGTCCTAGCCCATAGTCAACACTATTGTATCGGTACGTTTGGAAGCCATCATTGAATTTAGCTGTAGTAAAATCCAAACTAAAGCGTGGACCAGCCGATAACCAATTTGTGGCTTTGTATCCCATCATTGGGGAAATACCAATTCCAAATATGTTAGTTTGAAAACCATTATAATAGTCTGAACTAAAGCCTAAATTAAATCCACCACCATACCACATCTTCTCCTTCCAAAAATTGACTTCTGGCTTTTTGGCCTTTTTGGACTGTCCATAGCTGCTTGAAAGCACAAAAATCAAAAGGAAAATACCCAGGGGGGACCGACGTGATCCGATATGTGTTGATTGCTTCATAGATATTGTTAAGCTAGCTTTTCTTCGCATTGTTAAAATGATGCTGAACTAAAAGATAATTCCTAATTTTACGGGCAATTTAACGGATATATTATGAATTTGAGGTTAATTTTTATTGCATTCCTCGTTTTTTGTGCTTTTGGCGCGCAACTACCGGCTCAAAGTATAGTGCTTGATAAAGTAGAGGTGTCCGCACAGTCACCTCTAAATCAAGTGTTTTATGATTATTACCTTGCCAGGATTGACTACGATCAACTCAAAGCTGCATTTGCCAGCCGAGGAAACCAGCATTTTTTAACATTGGTACATCCGGATTTCACTTGGAACCTCGAGCTGTTTGAACACGACATCCATAGTCCAGATTATGTACTTACCGTTGGCACAGATAATGGGATACAAAGATTCAAGCGCAAACCTGCTAATAAGTCGATGATAGGGTATTTGCGCAATACCCGGGGCGGTGATGCACGAATGGTTGTGGCAGACCATTTCATCGCTGGGATGGTTGACCAGGGTGGAGAGAGTTTTTTTATTGAGCAAGCCAATGGAATAGATCCTTCATTGCCTGACAATTATCTGGTTGTCTATAATAGTTCAAAGATCTTTCAAAACCCAAACATCCAGTGTGGATATGATCAATATTTAAAAAACAAAGAACAGCTCGAGCAGCATCAGGGTTCGACAGAAATTAATTCCAGGAGCCATTGCCTTCAAATCGAAATTGCCCTTGCAAATGACTTTTCCGTATACCAGAAAAGAGGATCTCAGGCTAATGTGGAAAACTGGAATACGACTATTTTAACTTTGATGCAAGCAAACTACGATAATGAGTTTGCTCACAATCTGGAATTTGTACAGTCAGCGAGTTTTGTAGCAACCTCAACAAGTTCAGATCCCTGGAATGGCGTAAACAATATTAACACCCACCTCGATGTCCATAGAAGTTGGGCAAATGGTGGCGGATATGGAGCTGATTTTGACGTGGCAACGGCTTGGACTACAAAATACACGAGCGGCGCAGTAGGTTTAGCTTGGGTAGGTGTGGTATGTACCAGCTTAAAATACAATGTGTGCAGTGATTACGGTGGTTCTAACAACTGTGTTCGCCAATTACAGGCCCACGAAGTAGGTCATAATTTTGCTGCAAACCATGATGGAAGCGGAGAACCCTACATTATGGCACCTGCCGTAAATTGTCTTGCAGCCTGGTCAACTGCAAGTGTGAGTTCAATTAATGGCCATATAGCAACCAGAAGCTGCCTGAGCCCATGTGCCGGTGGCACACCTCCGGTCGCAGCATTTGTAGGTGATCCAACAAGTCAATGTGTTCCATTTACAGTTCAGTTTACAGACCTTTCTGCAAATGACCCAACTGCCTGGCAATGGACGTTCCCAGGAGGAACTCCAAGTAGTTCAACACAAAAGAACCCTATCGTTACGTATAAAACCTATGGTAAATTTGATGTCACTCTGAAAGCTTCAAATGCTTACGGAAGCAATCAGGTAATTGCAAAGAATTACATATTTGCAAAAGATAAACCAGCTACTAATTTTAGCAAAGTAGTCATAGAACGTACGGTCTATTTGACGAATACTTCTGCAAACGGAGGTACCTATGAATGGGATTTTGGAGATGGCGAAACATCAGTGGATGTCAATCCGATACACGAATATGCCACTGATGGGACTTATACCATAACACTAGTTTCGACAAATGAATGTGGATCCACCCTTATGAAAATGTCTGTCACTATTGTAACAGTTCCTATTGCCTTGTTTACTGCAGATACTACGTTTGGCTGTGCTTCTTTTACAGTAAAATATAAAAATTTATCTTCTACCAATGTAACCTCATGGGATTGGGAATTCCCCGGAGGCACACCTGCTACTTCCAAATTGTTTGAACCTGTAGTAGAATATAAAAACCCTGGTGCTTTCGACGTGACACTTACGGCTAAGAATAGTAAATACAAAGCAATTTCATCGAAACCAAAATACATCACTGTGGATTCTATACCTGTGTCGAACTTCGATTTCAACCAGAATATGGATACCGTCAATTTTATTAATTATGCCAAGTATGCAAAATCTTTCCGTTGGGAATTCGGCGATGGAGCAAAAGATAGTTTAAATATGCATCCAAGGCATGTATATCAGCCAGGTTCCTATGTTGTTGTGTTGCTTGTTATAAATAAATGTGGAGTAGATACTTTTTCTAAAACTGTTCATGTTGGAAGTGGACTTACTGCAGGATTTAAAGCAGACAATCCAAAAGGTTGCGTTCCTTTTATCGTGCAGTTTCAAAACACAAGTTTAGGAGCTACACAATATAAATGGACTTTCCCAGGAGGTACTCCTTCCACTTCAACAGATGCAAATCCGGTCGTAAGCTATAATGTTGCCGGCAAATATGACGTGAGTCTCATCGCTGGAAATGGTACAGAAGAACGCTCTGAGTATAAAGCATCATATATTGATGTACAAGCATTTCCTGAAGCGGATTTCCAAAAAGCAGTAAGCGGATTTACTGTTTTCTTCACCAATCAATCAAAGTTCGCTTCGTCCTATTTATGGAATTTTGGAGATCCGAACAGTACATCCAATACCAGTACGGAAATGTCTCCAAATCACGTATTTAGCGCGGAAGGCGATTATTTGGTAAGTCTTATCATTTCAAATGATTGTGGTAAAGACACTATTACAGAAAATATAGCAGTTTATCTGGTTCCAAAAGTCGATTTTATTTCTGACACTACAGTACTCTGTGGTACAGGATGGGTTCAGTTTTACAGCAAAAATTCTTCCGATGTGAATTCCTGGGATTGGTCTTTTGACGGTGCATCTCCAGATCATTCGCTTGAAAAAAATCCTAGGGTATATTATGACAAAAAAGGTAATTATAGTGTAAAACTATCCGTAAAGAATAGCAATGGAGATAATGCGATAACAAAACAGGCATTTATCAAGGTGATCTCACCTGTGCTTTGTCCGGATTATGTATATACCAAGAATGAAGATCTAAATTCTCAATTGGAAATTCCTTTAAAAGGAACCAACAATCAGGAACTTGAAATATTTCCCAACCCATTTACAGGGACTACAACTTTGAAATCGTATTCTAAGGGAGGCCAGATTACAGTAAAACTTACCAATATGGCAGGTCAGATCGTATTTTTAAGTTCTTACACAGCAGGTGGCCAGGTAATACTCCATCCTGATTTCAGTACTTTGGCACCGGGAACATATTTCTTGGAATTGACACGAATAGAGGGACCTCAAATCAAGAAAGTCCTGATATTGTAATTCGAAGCTCAGTACTATAACTGAGCATTTTATAGACATTACAGAGCTGTTTACGTTAAAACACATACATGCTTGATGTGTATGTTTAAGTTATGTAATGGAATCAGAAGTCCGTTTTTATCCTCTATTTTTCAAAAGAAGTGATGCTTTCAGGTTTTTTCTTTCATTGATTGCTGCACAATACATGTGTGGTTCAAAGCTGGTATTAAACCAACAGCTCTTACCAATTTTGCAAAATTCAACTTATATTCGTGTGCGGTCATCGCGATGAGAACCTTGAAGTTAGTCATATTTTCATTCCTTTTTTTCTTTTGTACCTGGCTGCATGCGCAATGGTGTTGCCTGGATACCCTTATACCCATTAAAGACAAATCCACAATTAGTGATCGGCTGTTCATCAATGGTGCTGCCAATAACGACCTTTCTTCTCCAAATCAGGGCTTGTGCGGTGTACGGATTAAATTTGACCATAAGTTTATAGGAGATGTCATTATAGAATTGATTGCTCCTTCCGGGCAAAAAATCAGACTTTTAGGTCCCCTTGGAAATAGTGGAAGAACCGATTTTACCAAATGGTTTATCAGTTTTGTCCCTTGCGGTTCTCCGGCTATTCCTGACCTTGGCTTTAAAGCCAAATGGGACAATCTTCAATCCTGGGGTATTCTCGGCAAATTTTACAATGGTACGTATTATCCCAATATGGGTTGCCTCGAGGATTTTAATATAGGACCTGTAAATGGTACCTGGACACTTTCTGTTTCCGATGCAGAAAAATTTTACGAAGGAAAGATTGAAAGTTTTTGCTTGCTTTTTTGCGACCAGACAGGAATTAATTGTCAGGATTGCAGTCCTAATGGAGGCTATTTCAAAGAAACAAATAAATCATATTGCCTGAATGATCCGGATTTACAAATATCTGATCGCGTGGAATTTCCTGTTTTCATACCGGACACAGGCAAATATGGTTACAAATACCTGTTAAGCCGGAATGATACCCTGATTGCTTTATCTGACCAGATTGATCTGAGGTCCTATCCTGTAGGTCATTATGAAATATGTGGATTGTCTTACTTGCGAATCGATAGTTCATTATTGCCGTTGCCGGGACAAATCCTTTCTACGTTTAGGCAAGATGTAATCTCAAACAATCTAAACTTCTGTGCGGAGCTTTCTAAAAATTGTCTGGATATCGATATACATCCCTTTTATACGGGATCTATTCAAAATATCCGTTTATGCACAGGAGACAGCCTTATCATCGACGGTGAAGTATACAAACAAACTGGTGTTTATTCTTTAAATCTTAAAAGTGTCAACCAATGTGATTCTAATGTTATCCTTAACCTTGATATCGTCGATCTAAAAATTCAGAGCAAGACTTTAGATACCATTGATTGCGATCAACCTGTTGTTTCTATTGACATATCTTCATCCATATTAACTAGCAAAAGCACCATACAATGGTCCACAGTGGATGGTCAGTTCACAGATCTTAGTGATTCGCTAGTTGCTAAAGTAAATAAAGAAGGAAGCTATACCGTCCTTGTTGAAGACGGTACATGCATTGATTCTGCGCAGTTTCTTATTATACGAAATGAAGCTATTCCTGATCTTGCTATCATATCGGATACCATAAATTGTGTACAAAATATTTCTGTACTGAAAGCAACAACAAATGGTAAAAATCCAAAATTCAATTGGTCCGATGGAATGCTAAGCCTGGGGAATCGAGATACTCTACATGTTCAAAATGGTGGTCTGTATTATCTAACCATTACGGATGAAAATGGCTGTAGTAATTACGCATCAGTAGAGGTCATAAAAGATACCGTGCCCGCAATAATCGAACTGTTTGCTGATGTTTTAACCTGTAAAGACACAATCGCTAAAGTCCAATTTAAAGCAGATAAAAGTGCACAGTCTTTGTTATGGACCGGACCCTTTGGGTTTTCCTCCTTCCAGGACTCCATATCAGTGGAGAACAAAGGATTTTATAAATTACGTCATACCTCTATTAAT
The DNA here is from genome assembly GCA_964507535.1 of uncultured Saprospiraceae bacterium. GTDB lineage: Bacteria > Bacteroidota > Bacteroidia > Chitinophagales > Saprospiraceae > Vicinibacter. The sequence continues at coordinate 6,828 of CAZDQG010000007.1, read as the reverse complement.
GGATGTATAAGCATTGATAGCGTGGAAGTCATTTCCGAAATTATCGTACCGGAGTATTTCTTCACACTGGATACATTGAATTGTTGGAATAATAAACAATTTACATTACAGGATCGAACTTCTGCAATGGTAGATTCTATTATTTTCCGGGGACCGGGTACGTATTATGCAAAGGGATTGCATCCAATTCTATCGGAACCAGGCATGTATTTTGTTTCATTGACAGATGTAAATGGTTGTGTTTTAGATACAGGTTTTACCGTTGTTTCAGACACACTGACACCCCAATTCAGTTTGTCTGCGGAAAGCCTGAGCTGTTCGGCCGATAGCGTACAGCTTTTTGTCCATCATTTTACAGATAGCCTGAGACTTCAATACCAATGGCTTGGACCCGTGGGATTTTCAAGGATAGATAAATCTCCGTACACGAAGGAGGAAGGTCTTTATACCTTGATTGTTTCAGGCCCTAACGGTTGTTCTAACAGCGATACCATACGTGTTGTCCAGGACGATTCAAAGCCAGATATTACTATTTCAAACCCGGATACCTTAAACTGTAAAACCAAGCAGGTAAAATTGATTGCGCAATCACAAAAAGGAGTAAACTTTATGTGGTTTGGACCTGCGAACTTCGTCTCATCTCTACAAGATCCTTTAATTAACAATTCGGGTTTATATAAAGTAGTCGTTACCGCAGCAAATGGATGTACATCCGAACGATCGGTGGATGTGATGAAAGACACAATTTCACCAATCGGAAATATAATTTTTGATTCTATTAGCTGCATAAAAGATTCCGCATTCCTCCAGTTGTTTTTACAACATAACTATGATTCATTGCTGTGGACAGGACCCTTTGGATTTCAAAATCAAAATGAGACTGTCCATGTTTTTCAATCGGGAATGTACCGCCTTTTCGTAAGAGGCACCAATGGATGTATTGATTCAAGTAGTATCCAGGTGGTCTCAGACACCCTGAAGCCTTCCTTCCGATTAAAAGCAGATACATTGGATTGTAGCCTGGTTCGAGGATCGATTCTTTTGCTTACACAAGACACAGCGGTAATGTATGAATGGAAACTACCATCAGGAGCTACCATAAATACTCAGAATGTAAATAACGCAACTGCTGGATGGTATAGCGTAACAGCACGCAAAAATAACGGGTGCGAATATTCTGATTCAATTGAGGTGCTGGATTTTAGCGATAGACCTGTTTTTCAATTCATCAAAGATTCCATAACTTGCTTAAATCCGAAAGCCCTAATTGGTTTGACATCAAAAGAACAGGGCTTATCGTATTCTTGGAAAGGGCCTGGTGGTTTTATATCAATTGACAGTATTTTTCAAACTGATGTTTCTGGCTGGTATACTGTTACTGTGACGAATTCTTTTAATTGTCAAAGCGAGGATTCTGTTTTTATCCCGGAGTATCTTATGGGACCTATAATTGCATTCAGTTCTCCAAGATTTGATTGCAGGAATAAGGATTCCGCAAGCTTAACTGCGAGTTGGAAAGATTCTTTGGTGCGATATCAATGGGTAGATCCTAGTGGTCAAATAAGCACTCAGAAAACCATTCCGGTCCAGCAATCTGGTAATTACTTTTTTAGTGCAATTGATAAAAACGGGTGTCAATCATTTGACACTTTACTTGTTCAATTTGACACTCTAACTCCAAGAATTATTACTATTTATACCGACACATTGAATTGTATTAAAGATTCAATTTTGCCCTTGGTTGAAGTAATGCCTGTCAATGTATCTTTTTTGTGGTCGGGTCCAGGTTTATCTCCGACCAATAAACCAAATCCTGTTCTTCGGAATGGAGGTCTGTACGCACTTCAGATTACTGGGCCTAACTTTTGTGTTCTTGATACGGTGTTAAAAATTGAAGTAGATACCACAATTCCTGTCATCGATGCTGTGGGTGGCACCATTACATGTGAAAACATGCGTGTCCAATTATCAGTAAGCTCACAGGACTCTCTGCCAATAGTAATCTGGCAAGGTCCAAAAGGCGAAAATTATCCTGAAAAGAATCCCTTTGTTATGGATTCCGGCTGGTATAGATGTGTTGTGCAAGCTGCAAATGGGTGTTTTGCATGGGATAGTGTCCTTGTTGTATCGGACACCAAATCACCTGATCTTTTTGTTCAGGATGCAGTTATACCATGCAATAAAGATTCTATTGAATTGTTTGCAGTAGTGTCAGATTCTTTAGCGGGCTATGCATGGTTTGGTCCGAATCAATATTTTAGCAATAAACTTCGTCCATTTGTTAAAGATACCGGATACTATGAGTTAGTCGTAACAGGAAGAAATAAATGCATTACACGCGATACTATTCATGTAAGCTATAGAAGAGATACACCCATTGTTAATGCCATTACGGATACCCTGAGTTGTAAAAATCCGAAAGCTACCCTTGAGGGAAATTGTACTGCCAATCCATGTAGATTTACCTGGACAGGACCTTCATTTTTCGATACTCTAAACTTAAAAATACAGGTGGACATTCCAGGTATATATGTGTTTCACGTTATGGACAGTTTTGGATGCGTTCGCGATACAAGTCTGGAAGTCCGTATGGATACAATAAGACCAGTCGCTGATATTCTGTTGTTGGATAGTTTTATTTGTGATCAAAATAAAGTCCGATTGACCTTTCAAAATCCTTCGCCGATGATTCGTGCTGATTGGAGTAGCGTCGATGGAGTTATCTTAGGAAGTACTACACAAGATACGCTGCTTGTTGCTTCAACCGGAAACTATCGCCTGATACTACATAATTCAATAAACGGATGTGCCGACACTGCTAATTTGAATTTACAGGAGATTCCGGCTGATCTGGGTCCGGTTCAGCTTCATCTTACTGAACCAAGTTGCTTTGATAGCAAAGATGGCCAGATTATAGTGGACAACGTCAAAGGTGGATTCGGGCCTCTGAAACTCTCCTTAAATGGAATGCCTATACAGCTTTCACAAATTGTAGATCAACTTGGTGAGGGCAGTTATACTCTTGAAATTAAAGATCGTTTTGGATGTAGATTGGATACGGTACTAAAGTTGTCGAACCCTTCAAAATTGTTTTTAGATGTAGGTAGAGATACCGTACTTAAACTGGGAGCCAGACTGACTGTTTCCCCGCAGACCAATGCAAATACAAATCGTTTGCAATCTGTTCAATGGACACCTGCAAGTTGGCTGGATTGTCCAACATGCTTTGAAGTAAAAGTAACTCCGCAGGCAACCATTCAGTATGTACTTCAGATAGTTGATGAAAAGGGATGTGTAGCTGAGGATTCTATCTTAATAACACTGATATTGGCTCCGGATATTTTTATTCCGAATGCTATTTCTCCGAACCAGGATGATATCAATGACAAAATAAAAATTCAACTTGGGCCGGAGGTAGAAATGATCCTTCAGTTCAGTATTTTCGATCGTTGGGGTAACAAAGTATACCATATTGAACGCCTGCCTCCACAATCGGAGTCCTTACTTTGGGATGGACAATGGAATGGCCACAAGCTAAATCCAGGGGTTTTTGTCTATTATCTGGAAGCCCGCTTGGTCAATGGTGGCATTATTCGTAAAACAGGGGACATTACGCTTTTCCGTTGATCCTGCGAAATTTGCTTCCAAAGCTTCAAAGTGTTAATTTTTAAAAAATCTGTATGATACGGGAAGCGAAAAACAGCTTTGGGGAGTCTTGGAATCAGTTGGTGTATTGTACGTTTCAGTTTTTAAGAAGGTATAAATACACCAAAGCGGTATACTTTTTGGTTTAGCTGCACTTGGTAAAATTTTTATAACAAAGTGCAAATAATGTTTTAATTTTAATTCGCTTTCTAGTAAGTATATATTATTAATTTTCAATATTTATGATTAACATTTACAACATGTTTCGAATAATATTTTTATATATATGTACAATTGCGATTTGTGCGCATAGTGTGCATGCACAGTGTACTCCGCCCATGGCAGAAACCTGTGAGGAAGCTCAGGTACTCTGTTCCCTTGATGAGGTGAACGGGTACGCGTGTAATAATCCCAGTACGGTAGCAAGTCCTTGCTCGCCACTCTGTTCTCAAGGAGGAGTAGGCCACAATACAAGCTGGTGGGGCTTTGTTACACAGGGGGGTAACGTTACCATTACAATGACAATAGGTGGTTGTACAACTACTCAGGGTCTTCAATTTGGAATTTGGGGTGATTGTAACTGTGGTGAAGAGATTGCCTGTCGTTCCATTCCTTGTGTACCGCCAAATAGCGTTGAGGTTATCCAAGCTAACTTATTGCCTTGTAAAACCTACTATTTGTGGGTTGATGGTTGCTCCGGGGATATTTGTGATTTCACATTAAACACCTCAGGTGGAGGTCCTCCAACCTTAAGCCCTCTTGGAAAAATTAACAATAAGGCCAACATGATTATCGAGCCGGTCTGTGTGGGCGCCTGTAATGTTCGGTTTTTTGTCAACGATCAACCAGGAGGATGTGAACCAACCTATGTGTGGACGCTGGATGGCGATGAAGTAGGAGGAAATGATAATGAAGTTAGCCTGGACTTCCCTGATGAAGGAGATTTTGTAATTTGCGTAACAGCATATATAGGAAACCCACAAAGTGGATCTATTTGCTCTCAGGAAGGCCCTGTTTGTGCAACAGTAAAAGTCAGGCCGATAGCAGATAAAATAGGTAAACCAAGGGTAATTTGCTATGAACAGGCAAACCCGGGAGGATATAAATGGCATTCCCAGAGAATTTTCCAAAGCGGGGAATACCGTGAGCAGTTTACCGATGCCAATTGTTGCAAATTTGACTCGGTAGTTATGTTTACGGTGCTAGACCAACCGGATCCCCCGGATGTATATTACATTACCTGTGACGATGAACCCTACGTAGATATTTTGGGCAAAGCATGGAGACCTTGTACCAACCGATTTGAAGTGCCTTTGCCAAAAACTACAGATCCATACAGATGTGACAGTTCTATCTACCTGACAGCAATAAATGTTGATTACAGACCGAATTTCAGAGTTGCTTGTTTTGGAGGTATGGTCGAAATTTCCCCCAATATTGTGATGATTAAGCCTTGCAATGTTGGAGAAACTTATGAGTTTGAATACCGCTGGTTTAAGAAAAATGACCCTGCTAAAAAAACGATCAGTACAGATGAGCGGATCATGGTAGATGCAATCAAAGAAGATTATTGTGTCGATGTGAATGTTAAGGTGCAATTGGGAACGGAATTTACAGTTTGTGCCAAAACGTTCTGTGAAACATTCAACGAAGATGACCTTGCTCCAAAGTGTTTCCCACTGGCAGGAGATCTGGTCTTGTGTTCCGGCTTTAATGGAAATTACTGGATCGATACATTTATAAACCAGAAGGTCTTGTTTTATACCTGGACAGTTGACGGGGGCTCAATAATCTCTAAGATCGACTCTCAGGCGGTACAGATCAAATGGAACATCAATCCGGGCGACACGGGCGAAGTCTGCGTCTATTACGATACAGACTGTGGCCGCTCCTGCGAGAAGTGCATCCGGGTTGCAATTGTAGGTACACCAAAACCTGATGCAGGTCCCAATGATTCCATATGTGACCTGAACAATAAATTCCAGGGCAAAAAAGACGTAGGAGGTGGAAAATGGACCATCATTTCGGGTCCCGGCAATTCCAATATTGCAGACATTACTGATCCGGCATCCAATATTTCAGTGGACAAATATGGCATGTACAAATACGTGTATTCAGAAACACGATTGGGGTGTACTGGTACAGATACAGTAGATCTGTTTTTCAATTCTACTCCGGACTCTTCCCAGGTAACCTATATCTGCAACGTAAATCAGACGAAATATAAAATTCGATTTAAAATCAATGGGGGCACCCCTCCTTATACCGTCGTGCAGGGGAATGGAACGGTGGATGGACAGGGTTTTTACACGTCCAATTTCCACGACAATCTGACGAATTATACGGTGACCATTCGCGACGTGATGGGCTGTTACTTTACATTTGACTTCAGCCATGAATGCAAGTGTACCAACGCAGTTGGTCTTCTGGAGAAGACTCCGGAAAACCTTTGCGAGGATCAACGTTTTACCTTCAATTACGATCCATCTACGGAAATTCAAGATCCGAACGATACAGTGATATTTGTTATGGTTTCAGATCCGGATCTGAACAATGCCGCTGGGGGAACCTTTGTGAAGGTGCTAGGCTCAAAAACGATTGTATACGACCCTGCTGTGATGAATTTCAATACGACCTATTATGTTGTAGTTCTACTTGGCAAAAAGGATGGCAAAGGAGGTATCGATTTTGGCGCAGGTTGCGTACAGGTTGATGGCCCCAAACCATTTATATTCTATAAAAATCCATCGCCTACCGCCGGAACCGACAATGCAGTGTGCAATACCTTGTATGACTTGCAGGGAACGCAAAGCATTCCGGGCTCTAGTCTTAAGTGGAAACTGATCAGCGGTCCTTCAGGGGTCAATTTTTCAGATGATGCATCTGCAAGTACCATGGTCAACACACAGGGCAATTACGGAACCTATGTGTTTGAATTATCAGAGGACAATCATAACTGCGCAGCAGCAGACCGGGTGAGTATTACCTTCAACCCATCTCCTCTTATAACTGTAGATGAAAAAATATGTATCGACTACAACGATCCGAATTATCCTTATGCTGCTAAAATTAAGATCAATACAGGCAAAGCTCCATTTACGATTTTGCAGGGTGGAGGTTCCATCAACGGAAATATTTACATGACGGATACGCTTGCGAGCCTGGTTCCATTTACTGTGGAAA
>CAZDQG010000006.1:52645-117570 GCA_964507535.1 uncultured Saprospiraceae bacterium | reverse complement strand
AGCACGATCAGGATGAATACCAGATCACCCAACGCGATGAAAACAGCTGGTTGGTCGATGGCCAATACTCCATTATCGAGTTTACAAAATACTTTGACCTGAATCTTGATGATGATTATAAAGGAAAGTTTACAACCGTTGCAGGCCTGATTATTCATACAAACAATACCTTGCCTGAAGTTGGAGAACGATTCCATTTCGATGAATATGAATTGGAAGTTGTAGATAAAGACGGCCAGAGGATTGACAAAATCCTCGTTACGAAGAAATAAATACAGTATACTTCGAAGGAATTTTTGTTCAGCTTATTTTCCCGAATATCCTATTTAACGATTTAATCCAAATAATACATCGCGAATGACCCTGCTTACTAAAACAGAATGGACGAGTCCTTCCAACATTGCAATAGTGAAATATTGGGGTAAAACAGGTGTGCAGATTCCTATGAATCCTTCATTTAGTTTTAGCCTTTCAAGCAGTTCTACAACTACAAAAATTCTCTGGGAACCCAATTCGAAAGGAGATACCTACGGACTTAGCTTCCTTTATGAAGGTGCTCCAAAACCTGCATTTGAACCTAAAATCAAAAGCTTTCTGGACTTGCTGAAAATCCATGTACCATGGCTGAAGGATTGGAATCTTCATATTGACTCTTCGAATAGTTTTCCCCATTCTGCCGGAATCGCTTCTTCTGCTTCTTCCATGAGCGCACTTGCTTTAGGTATCGTTTCCATGGAAAAAAATATACAAGGACGAGATCTTTCGCAAATGGAATTCCTCCGAAGAGCTTCTTTCTTGGCTCGATTAGGATCAGGGTCTGCCTGCAGATCGGTATATCCCTATGCTAGCCTGTGGGGCTTAACTCCTGATGAACCAGATAGCTCCGATGAATTTGCAATTCCCATGGAGTCAAGTATACATGCTTTGTTTAGAACACTGCATGACTATGTAATCCTTGTAAATAAAAGTGAAAAATCCGTATCCTCATCTGCAGGTCACAGTCTGATGAATAATCACCCTTACAGAACAGCACGGATTGCCCAAGCCACAGACAATCTTCATAAATTACTAACAATCGTTCGTACTGGAGACTGGGATGCTTTTACCGAAATATCAGAAGAAGAGGCTTTAAGTCTGCATGGCCTCATGATGAGTTCGAAGCCAGGGTATTTGTTGCTGGAGCCGGAATCCGTACGGATTATTCATTCCATTCAGGACCTTAGAAAAAACATCTCACTTCCTATTTGCTTTACAATAGATGCAGGGCCAAATATTCATGTGCTTTTTCCAGAATCTTCCAAAGCGGCCGTGGATAATTGGATTTCATCTGAACTCCTTGCGTACAATCCCAAACTGGCAATTCTCAAAGATCATATTGGTAAAGGACCCCAGGAAGTTTTATGAAATGGATTCTCCTGCTTGTTTCGTGCTGCTCTTTTACTGCAACATGCTGTTCCCAAAATGATCCCCGCATACTGGACCCTTCCTTTGCGAGAAAACTTCAAAGTTTATTGAAACATTCAGTTCCGGAATTGGCTTGTGAACAGCTCTTTAAAAACCAGGGAGATTACATCATACTTGATACCCGCAGTAATGAAGAATACCTCATTTCACATATTGAAAATGCCATTAGGGTAGACTACAATGTAGATCATACAAGCCTGCCCGGAAATATTGATTTTAAAAAGAAAATTGTTTGTTACTGCTCCGTTGGTTATCGAAGTGAGATCCTTGCTACGAAATTAAAAAGCGCGGGTTTCACCAATGTGTATAATTTATATGGGGGTATTTTTGAATGGATAAATCAAGACTTTCCAGTTTATGATGATACGTGTATGCTTGTCAAAAAAATACACACCTATAACCGAAACTGGAGTCGCTGGGTCAACAATCCTAATTATTCTGAGATTTATTAATCATCGTCCTTTTCCTGTGTGCCGGATGGCGAAGGGGAAAGAGCTGCTCCTTCTATTCGGATTTCAGGATGCCGTATTTCTCCACCTGAATGACCTGCTGAATAAGCAAAGTACATGTTGAATGTCGAAATAAAAAGAACCACCATATATGCATATTGGACCATGGTCTTCTTTTTCCAGTCCATCCACAAAGCGACCAATGAAACACCCCCCAATACCAAACAAATGCTTAGAAAACGCTCAGCAGCTTCTTCGTGATCATGTATAAATTGTTCCTGAATTCCCGCTAGCTTTTCAACCACGTCTTCTGCTTGCTCCCCTGTTTGATTTGCGATCAGGGCTGAGAGCCCTGAAAAAATAAATACAGCAAGTGCAATCCTTTTTGCAATCTGATTTTTAAATATCATTCCAAATACAAGAATCGCTAGCCCAAAAAACATACCCATAATCGGTAGATGATTGAGCAACAGGTGCCAACTTGCAGCATTCATTTTGTTTAATTTTACAAGTATAACGCTACGTAGAAATGAAAAGTTTCATTTCATACCCATTTTGAATCGAAATGGATCATTTTAATAAAGTATAATAAAAGAATGGAATTGAAAGATAGAATCCCTTAAAAATGAAATGCAATGATATCTACCTCATGAAATTTAAATCCAAATATTATTCAATTCCAGTGAAATGTCCTCCGGATAAAAGAGACGGGTAGTTTTTAAAAAACTCTCGGAAAAATCAGACACGTAAAATCGATCTTGCCCTGTTTTTTTTGTATTTAAAAGGGCTTGCGATTCCAAGGCTTTTTTCAAGGCGTGTGCGGTCACCTCAGTGGAATCCATTACCGGTATCCGGTTATGGTAATAATTCATTATTTCTGCCCGGATTAATGGATAATGGGTACAAGCTAACAACAGTGTTTCTATTCCATTAAGTATGGGATCTGACAAATACGTTTCAATAACCGAATGGCTGATGGTATTATGCACAAAGCCTTCTTCAATCATGGGAGCAAGCAAGGGCGTTGCCAATGCTTGTACAATTATGTCCTCGCGACATTTTCGCAATTGTCTTTCATAGACTCCCGACTGAACCGTTGCATGCGTTGCAATGATGCCTACTCTTTTGAATCCGTGGTTACAACACGCCTCAACCAAGGGGTCTACTACGTTTACAAAGAGTGCTTTGTCTTTAAAAAATTCAAGGAGAACCTCATATGCAGCAGTAGATGCGGAATTACACGCTACCACAATGGCTTTGCATTGATGATCCAGTAAAAATCGGCAAATACGCAATGAAAAATAACGAATAGCGTCTAACGATTTTTCACCGTAAGGTAAGTGCGCTGTATCGCCAAAATATATGATGCGTTCTTCGGGTAATAATTTGTGAATTGCAGAAGCAATCGTAAGTCCTCCGATTCCTGAATCAAAGATACCGATTGGCCGGTCTGAACCCGGATTCACAGGTTTAAATGCCTAGTTTTCCACGAACCTGAGCCGTAACATCAAGCGAATCTTGGGCATAAAGCAGCATTCCCGCACTGGCATCAAAAATGTACGTAAACTGACCCTCAAGGGCTACTTGCTTAATTGCATTATTTAATTTGTCAATAACGGGCTGCAATAATTCCTGACGTTTTGCAACCAACTGTTTTTGTACCTCTTGTTCAAATTTGCCCAACTCCGCTTCTTGTTCTTTTAGTTTTTTTGCTTCTTCATCCAATGCTTTCGGACTAATTTCCCCGGATTGTTCGCGACGCTGAAGATCTTTATATTTCGCTTCGAGTTCCTGAACCATTTGTTGGCCCTTTTTCTCTAGCTGGGTCTGAAGTGCCTGAAGATTGGCATCGGCCTGTTTTACCTCCGGAAGCTCGGCCATCAATGCCTGGGAATTCATGTATCCAAACTTTTGAGCATGAGCAGCCTGTGGGACCAAGCCAAGAATAAATATGCAAAAAGTAAATATTAATGAGCTGATTTTCATCATATTATAATTTTATTTGGGTCGCAAAGATACAGCGGTCGCTTTTATTTTGTTTTTAATTTTTTCAATATCGCCTCTGTTTTATCCAGGTCTTTATTGTAATAAATGATACCGGCAGTCCCGCTCGTATCGAAAATGGCATCAAGTGTGTTTGCCAAAGCAAAGTCCTGAATTGCATTGTATACCTTTTCTTGAACGGGTCGCACAAGTTCCTGGCGACGCTTAAATAACTCGCCCTCTTCTCCGAATTTTTCTTTTTGCATCCTCCGGGCATCCTTTTCCTTATTCGTAATTTCTTCTTCCTTAAGCTTCCTTTGTTCTTCCGTCATTAACACCTGTTCAGCCTGATATTTATTATACATGGCTTTTATTTTATCGTACTCAATTGCAATTTCCTGTTTCCAGGTCGCAGATACGCGATCGAGCTCCTGTTGTGCAGATTTATACTCATCAAGGTTTTCCAAAATCTTATTCACGTCAACCAATGCAAAACGCTGTGCGTTGAGTGTAAACGTCAATGAGAAACAAAAAAACAGTACGGAAATCCATTTATTTTTCATCACAGATAATTTGATATGCAAAACGGCTTTACAATCTAAAAAGTACACAAATTTACTCAATTTGCAAAAAAAATGTGTTCAATACCCATCTATTAAAAGCAGAATCCTTTCTTTTGGTTTCCTGATATGTAAGTTTAACCCCGACTTAACTAAAAAGCATAGAAACCGCAGGGCGCTGTAAAGACCTGCGCATTGTACCGTATGTTTTACAGTATATTATCTTTGAGCATGCAAGCTGAATTTCTCATTTACAATCGCACGTATACTCTTGCCGAAGTCCTGCAGGCCCTGCATACCAATCAAAAACTGAGACTCTCCCCGGATCAGCAGGGAATCCTGGACTTGCGAAGAAATCAACTTGATTCCATTCTCCTAAATGGCGATAATCCAATATATGGTGTCAATACCGGTTTCGGTGCCTTATGTAACACCGTAATAGCGGATGAACAACTGACAGAACTTCAATGCAACCTGGTTCGATCACATGCATGCGGTTTTGGAGACCTGGCTCCGGATTCCATAGTGCGGCTTTGTTTATTTTTAAAAATTCTATGCCTCTCACAAGGCTACTCTGGTGTCCGCTCCCAATTGATCAATTTCCTGATTGACTTATATAATCATAATTTTTTTCCGCAGATTCCTATAATGGGATCTTTGGGTGCCTCCGGCGATCTTGCTCCTCTGGCACATCTGTCATTGCCCTGCATTGGAGAAGGTAAAATTCGATACAACAATCAGGTCTATGAAAGTCTCGATTTACTGAATAGTGCCGGTATAAAAATCCCTATGCTCAAAGCCAAGGAAGGATTGGCTTTGTTGAATGGAACCCAGTTTTCGCTATCCCTTTTACTCGATTCTTTGTTCATTGCCCGCCAAAGTTTTCACTTAGCCAATATGATTGGTGCTTGTTCTTTGGAAGCATTCAATGGACAGTCTGGTTTTCTTCATCCAAAGATTCATGAAATCCGGAGACAAAATGGCCAGATCCAAGCTGCAACGGAAATGAGAGCCTGGATTTCTTCCAGCGACTTGCCAACACGACCTGGAAAAGCTGTACAGGATCCTTATTCCTTCCGCTGCGCACCTCAAGTGCATGGTGCAAGCCTGGATGTCATTCAATATGTAGAAACCATTGCTACCAATGAAATAAATGCAGTCAGTGACAATCCATTACTCATTTCGGATTACGAAATCGTAAGTGGTGGTAATTTTCATGCGCAACCTATTGCATTGGCTTCTGATTTTTTAGGCATCGCTTTATCAGAATTAGCCCAAATTTCAGAACGTAGACTTTATCAACTTATCTGCGGGCACCGCGGTCTTCCCGATTTCCTTACCTCAACTCCAGGGCTTCATTCCGGATACATGATCGTCCAATATGCCGCTGCAGCTGCTGTGAGTTTAAACAAACAATTGAGTACTCCTTCTTCAGTAGATTCCATAATCAGTTCAAAAGGCCAGGAAGATCATGTAAGTATGGCTGCCAATGCCGGAATTAAGTGCCGGCATATCGCACGCAACACACAAACAGTTTTAGCTATGGAGTGGATGACTGCCTGCAGGGCATTAAAATACAGGAATAATCTTCAAATCAACCCGGTGTTATCGGATCTCGTTAAAAAGTATCTTGTTGAAATCCCATTTATTGAAGAAGACCATATCCCTTCAGACCATTATGAGCAAAGTACCTCCTTTCTTTATGCGTTAAATTTTCCTCATAGTATACCTTCTGAATGAAAATTCACCGATCTTTAATTTTATTCTTCATCGCGTTCGAAAGACTTTTACTCCATTTAATACCGTAAAATGAAACTTCAAACCCCCCTTTTTTTTATTTTTCTTTCTATCGTCTTTACATCATGCAAAACCCTTCAGGAAGGATGGGACAATCTTAATTTATTTCCCGTAAGTCAGGATGTTGCTTTGGGTAAACAGGTTCATTTTGAAATTGATTCAAATAAAGTCCAATATCCTGAAGTACCTGAACAAGGAAATGAGGAACTCTATAAATATGTACGAACTATCGTTCACAAAATTCTGAAATCGGGAAAAGTAGAATACAGCAATGATTTTCCGTGGAAGGTCACTATTCTTAATGATACCAGCACACTCAATGCTTTTGCTACTCCTGGAGGTTATATATACTTGTATACCGGATTGATACGATTTTTAGATTCCGAAGATCAACTTGCAGGAGTACTCGGCCATGAAATAGCACATGCAGCCAAGCGTCATAGTACAAAGCAACTGAGTAAATTGCTGGGAGTCCAAATTCTTGCTGATGCTTCTCTTGGTAACAAAGCTCTTATTAAACAAGTCGCTACCACACTCCTGGCATTAAGCTTTAGCAGAGCACACGAAACTCAGGCTGATTCCATGTCTGTAGTCTATCTGTGCCCCACTGAATACAACGCCTCCGGTGCAAGTGGTTTCTTTCACAAAATAGAAAACCAACCTACCCCCCCAAGCTGGTTAAGTACACATCCAAGTCCAAATAATCGCATTCAGAATATAGAAAATAAAAGCAAAGCCTTGGATTGCAAAGGACAAACCAGAAATATTGCAGAATACGAACGCATAAAAAAACTTGTGGACCGCATTCCTCCACCCAATACGGGTACTGCGAATCCAACTCCAACACAAACGCCTGCTCCCGCGAACTCAGAAGATAAGCGGCAGAAGAAACTTGAAAAGCCTGGCGGTAAATAATGTGTGTTGAATTATTTATTTTCCATCAATAATAATCGGACTGTTCTTATCCATCACAATAACTTTGGAATTGCTGGAATTGGCGAGATTTTGATATGCCTTGATCCATTCATATTGCAATTGCTTTTCCGTAAGCGTAGCGTTGATAATGCGTTGGTAATCCGCGATACCCTGTGCTTCAACCCTTTTTCGTTCCGCTTCCTGTTTTTCCTTTTGTAAGATATAGGTCATTTTCTGGGCATCCTGTTCCGCACGTATTTTTTCTTCAATCGAACCTCGTACAGATTCCGGAAGTACGATGTTTCGAACTAACAGTTGTTCTAACTCAAGACCACGGGTCAAAAAGTCCGCCTCTATGCTTTTATAAATTTTTTGCTGAAATTCATCTCGCTTTGTTGAATATAACTCAATTGCCTGGTAATAGACCGCGTTATCGCGGATCTTCGTACGTGCTATCGGCCTGACGATTTTGTCTACGTAATTGGTTCCTATTTCCTGCACGATGCGCGGAGCCTCTTCCTTTTTCAGACGAAAAAGAACCGTCAAATCAATGACAACTTGCAAACCATCACTTGTCAATACATTTATTGCATCATCACCGGTTTGGGTATTTTCATCGTGAATACTGCTCATGGTATAGTTTTGTGTTTTTACATCTAGCTCAATGACATTCATAAGCGGGTTAATGATGTGAAGTCCACTTTCCAGAATGTCACTCTGAACTTTACCAAATAACTTTTTTATACCAATTTTTCCAGCGTCAATTTCTACAAAACTTGAAAAAAGGAATCCAATGAGAATTAGTAAGGCCCCGGCAATCCGGAAAAAACGCATCACCCTGCTCATCCCCATGTCGGGGTTTCTGATTACAAAACTTACAAATAATAGAAGTATCCCAATGGTTATAAGTGCCATAATTAATTGTTTTTACCTTTGCTCAACATTTTAAGAGCCTTTAATAGTTCTTGTAATGCGGATTTTACGACCAAATTACTACATTTCCCGATGAAAGTCTTATAGATTCACGAGCAATTCTGAACGAAGGTACACGTAAAGACTCCTTATACATGCGCATCGCTATAAACACGAGATTTTTAATCCATGGAAAACTTGAAGGCCTTGGATTGTATACCCAGCAAATAGTAGACCGCATGGTTGAGAAGCATCCCGATCATGAATACTTTTTCATTTTTGACCGGCCCTACCATTCTGAATTTATCCACCATCCTGCTGTTACTCCGATCGTGCTGCAGCCACCTGCCCGGCATCCTCTCCTTTGGTATATTTGGTTTGAATATTCCATTCCAAAATTCTTGCAAAAAATAAAAGCTGATGTATTTTTTAGTCCAGATGGTTTCTGTTCCTTAAAAACCAGCACTCCGCAGTGTATGGTTGTACATGATTTGGCGTACTTGCATTATCCGGAACAAGTGCCTTTAACGGTTCGAACATACTATCGCCATTTTGTGCCAAAACAAATTTTCAAAGCAAAATCTCTTATTGCAGTTTCAGAAGCAACGAAGCTTGACATAAAAACACATTTCCCATTACTTCAAACAGATATTACGGTAGCACCAAATGGTGTCCGCAATTTATTTAAGCCTCTTGATTTTGAAAAACAACAACTGATACGAAACACATATTCGAGAAGTAAACCCTATTTTATATTTGTTGGTGCTATCCATCCCAGAAAAAATGTTGAACATCTTTTATTGGCCTTCAACCAGTTTAAGTCCAAAACGGGATCCGAACTGTTGCTGATACTTGTGGGCCGCAAAGCATGGTCAACGGATTCCTTTGATAAAATTCTAAACACTTCTCCATTTAAATCAGATATCATCTGGTATCCATACCAAACAGGAGAAGAACTCGCAAATCTCCTAGCTGCAGCGCATTGCCTTATTCTGCCATCGTACCTTGAAGGTTTTGGAGTCCCTATTCTTGAAGCTTTGCATTGCGATATACCTGTCATTGTATCAGATCGATTTTCTTTACCGGAAGTAGGCGGTCCCGGTGCTTACTTGGTTAATCCAGACAGTACGGAAAGTATTTGCCAGGCTCTCGAAGAATCCTTTCAAGTGGAAGATAGAAATCACCGCATCGCACTTGGAAAGTCCCACCGCACACAATTTAGCTGGGATATCTCGGCAGAGCACATCTACGATGTATTACTTCATTTGTAATACTTTACATGCTCAAAATTTCATACCGCATTTCCAAGAAGCTTGTTTTTGTTAAATTTTCTGGTTATGTTTGTTAACTAAACTACCTGTTATGAAATACATCTACCTGATCCTATTTACGATTCTATTACAAGATATTGGCATCAGCCAATATTATTATACCCCCTATTTAGGTGCCAACCAAAACCCGGGTGCATTAAACAAGGATAATGAATATCCTCCTGGCGGCGGTCTTCCCACAGGATGGACCACAATTATGACTGGTCCCCAGCTCAGTGGGGCGTGGTCTGCTGTTCGAACCTTGCCATTCAGGTTCCTATTTAATGGAAGTCTTGTCACTTCATACAAAGCATCCTCAAGTGGCGTAGTGACATTTGATACCAAAACCTCAGCCGTTGTTGATTCAAACAATGCTTCGCTGCCGAGCGCCCTCATTCCCGACAGTTCAATAGTGGTCTGGGGCTTGCGTTGTGCAGCAAATGACTATATCGTAACCAAGACTTTTGGCACAGCTCCTAATCGCCAGCATTGGATCAGCTACAACTCGTTCAGTGAGGAAAATCTAAAAGCTGGATGGATTTATATTTCCATCGTACTTGAAGAAACAACAAATAAAATTTACATAGTTGATCAACGTACAAATTGTGTATTCAATAGTGCAGTTTGTACCGATAAAACCAAATTGACTTTGGGAATTCAGGTTGATCAAAATAATGCCGTCCAAATTAAAGGATCACCTGATTGGCAAAGTGATAACAAAAATAATTTCCTTCCGGATGATAACAGCTATTATGAATTTATACTTGGTGTCCAACCAGAAGACGATGTGATAGGCATTAGCCATGATCTGCGGAAATATTACGAGACAAAACAATTTCCAATTTTTTTCAACAGCACATTTAAAAATATTGGCTCCGATCCAATTACAAAATTAAGCCTCAGCTATAATGTCAATGATGGAACAGTGTTTACAAATGATGTGGATAATTTGAATATTGCTTCACTAGCAAACTTTACGCTTCAGCATTCCGATGCTTTGAATGTACCCTCACAAGGTATTTATACGATCAAATCCTGGATAAGTAAAATCAACGATGCCACACCAAGTGCAATCACCGATGATACCATCCGTAGCGTTATTACCGTAAACGATTCATCAATTATCCGCCGCTTACTTCACGAGAACTTTTCATCATCCACATGTCCTCCTTGTAAACCTGGAAATGAAACATTGCATGGTGTGCTGAATCAATATCCAGACCTGTGGTCAGAGCTGACCTATCACTTTTATTTTCCAGGTACAGGTGACCCCTATTATACAACAGAATGCGCGGCGCGCAGTACCTACTATGGTGGAATAAATGCCATTCCTGCAACAATTCTTGATGGTAAGACCAATATCAATCCAAATGGATACAATACCAGTACGTTCGAGAGCTACCAGTCAATTCCTGCATTTCACCGGATTACACCTTCTGGTACCGTAACCGGTCAAAAAATCGATATTAAGGTGGTTGTGGATGCACTCATTGCAACCACATCAACGACAAGACTCCAGGTTGCACTGGCAGAAAAAGTTACCTATAAAAATGTAAAAACCAACGGCGAAACGGAATTCCCCCACGTGATGAAAAAAATGATTCCAGATCCAAATGGAACATTAACTGGAATTATACCTGCGGGTGGTTCGAAAACGTTTAATTTAAGCTGGACGGCTCCAGGTTCTTACCGCTTGCCTTTGGATGGTCAAACCGCCAATATTATAAATTTGGCAACGGAACACAGCATTGAAGAATTTGATGATCTTGAAGTGATCGCCTGGTTGCAGGAATCTGATAAATCCGTGCTTCAGTCAAACTATGCAGACTTGAATTATATCGTCTCAAATGACAATCCTGTTTTACTGAAATCAGTAAAGGCAAGCCCAAGTATTGCAAAGAATTATTTCTTCCTGGACATGGGCAGCTTCGAAAACAGCAATGTATTGAGAATACTTGTCGCTGATGCCAATGGAGAAATTATTCACGCTCAGCAAACAGAACTAAAATCCCTGTTTATAAATACAAGCTCGTGGATACCTGGTCTATACTATATCAAAGTCATAGGTAAAAATGAGGAAGGCCTTCAGAAAGTTATGGTGGTCAATTAATACACGGTTGAATTCCTTATATAAAAAAGGCCCTGGATCCAGGGCCTTTTTATTTTCATGTTCTTAACTCAATTAATATAATCCCATTTTAATTCTCCATTGCTGCGATATCTTCATAAATACCATATTGACTTCCTATCATATTTTTCAAAGCCTTTCTTGCAAAGAAGATCCTGCTTTTTACGGTGCCAAGTGGCAACTTCAGTTCATCTGCAATTTCCTGGTATTTGAAACCATGGTAATATCTCACAAAAGGAACACGCAAACTGTCTTCAAGACTGTCTACCATCCCATTTAATTCATTCATCATGATATTGGAATCCGCTTTGTTTCCAACTGAATTATTCAGTGAATTCAGGTAATACTGGTTTTCGCTGTTGTCGTTGATAATACCTCCCTTTACCTTCCTTCTGTAATTGTTAATGAAGATATTCTTCATGATTGTTATCAACCAGGCCTTAAAATTGGTACCCGCCTGAAACTTATCTTTATTTGATAAAGCACGGTATGCTGTCTCTTGACAAAGATCTTTTGCATCCTCTTCATCCCTGGTCAGGCTGAAAGCATAATTTTGAAGGGTCTGGGTTTGCTTATCCAGTAGATTATAGAACTCTAGCGTTGACATGGTGCATATTTTCCTCAAATGTATTATTCTGTTTAATTATTAGCAAGGAAAAATTAGACAAAATGTGTTAAATAAATTTTAAACCTGCTATTAATTTTATATTTCGCTGTATTTCAGCTATTTATCATTTTTAAATTTTTTATGTCTGTTCATTTATTTTTGATCAGATCACTGTTGAGCCTTTTTCAAAAGGAAAAATCCAAGGCATAAAAAGATCAAATTCGGTATCCATACCGCCACAATAGGCGGCATCATCTCATTGGTCGCAAAAACCTGCGACATCTTACTTAGAAATATATAGCTGACTCCAATTATCACACCTGCCGCCAAATGAAGTCCCATGCCTCCCCGCACCTTCCTGCTCGCTACACAGGCTCCAATAAAACTAAGAATCAGCGTTGTAAAAGGATCCGCCGTCCGTCGCTGCATCTCTACTTCAAAAGATCTCGTAATACCGGATCCTTTTTGTGTTTCTCTTTTAATAAACTTTCGAAGCTCAGAAGTTGTCATCATATCCTTCTGGTTGGAAATAAAAATAAAATCTGACGGCAATAGATGAATACTGCTGTCAATTTGCTCCCCTCTTTTAATTAATAAGGATTCTGAACTATCCCCAAACGTCCGGATCTCATAATCTCTTAAAGTCCATGTATTTGGTTCCTCTTTCCATTTAATTCCTCGGGCCTTAAGAATCTGTGCGATCTTTTCTCCTTCAAAACGTTCCATTTGAAAATCTATACCACTGCTGTCTGCATTTTGGTAATATCTTATAAAAGCAGCCACATCAGGTGCAACAAACAAATGTATATTGCGATCCCTGGTCTTGATATTTCCTGGTTTTATGTATTTATTGTCGAATTCTCTGAGCGTTCTGCTCGACTTCGGTATGAAAAAATGATTGCCAATCAAATGAATTCCAGTAAACAAAGCTCCGGCAATTAGAAATGGTCTAAGAATTCTTCCAAACGAAATTCCTGATGTGAGCATGGGAATGATTTCCGTTTGACCTGCCATCCGGGAAGTAAAAAAAATAACGGTAATCAACGAGTAAAGTGGAAATAAAAGGGAATTAATCCAGGGAAGAAAATTGAAATAGTACTCCTTAATTATATACCATGCCCCAAGGTCCTTTGATAAAAATTTTTCAATGCGTTCACTTAAATCAAACACAACTGAAACCAAAGAAAACAAAAGCATCACGAATAAAAAGGTCTTGACATATTTTCCAATAATATATCTGTCAATGACCCGTATCGCAAAGTATGCTTTCAATTACAGTTTTTTTGTTATGACTGGTAGGATCTCATTTTTCCATTCTGTATACCTGTCTTTCATTATCTGAGTTCGGGCTTCCTCCATAAGCCAATGATAAAAACGCAGATTTTGAAGGGTTGCTATCTGGGCTGCAAGAATTTCTTTTGAAAGAAATAAATGCCTCAGGTATGCTTTGCTGTGCTGCTTGCTGGTCTCGATTCCTATTGCATCATCTATAGGGCTTATGTCTTCTTTCCAAATGGCATTTTTAATGTGAAGGATCCCTGAAGACGTGTAAATGATTCCATGTCTCGCATTCCTGCTGGGTAACACACAATCAAACATATCAATTCCCCGCTCTACAGCATCCAATATGTTCTTTGGAGTTCCCACGCCCATCAGATAACGGGCACTTTTTTCCGGCAACATCCGTCCTGAAAGTTCCACAAGTCGCAACAAATCATGTTCAGGCTCACCTACTGACAATCCTCCAATCGCGTAAACCGGATTCCTGTATTGTTGAATAAACTCCAAAGATTGGGCACGTAGCTCATCGTAAACTGAACCCTGACAGATTGGAACAAAACACTGCTCATGTTCGTACCGCTTTACAGTTTTTTCAAATTGAGAGATACCTTGCTCCAACCACTTGTGTGTCAGATGCATTGATTTTTTTGCATATCTGTAATCACATGGATAAGGCGGACATTCGTCCAGGGCCATCATAATGTCTGAGCCCAGACCTCTCTGTATATCAACTACATTTTCAGGCGAAAAAAAATGCTTTGATCCATCAATATGCGAATGAAATACAACACCATCTTCCCTGATCTTTCTTCTTTCATTCAACGAAAAAATCTGATATCCTCCACTATCTGTTAAAAAGGCTCCATCCCAGTTTACAAAACGATGCAATCCTCCCGCATGTTCTATTGTATCCATCCCGGGCCGCATATATAAATGATAGGTGTTTCCTAAAAAGATGGAAGCCTTTATATCCTCTTTCAATTCTTTCTTATGGATCGCCTTTACAGTACCAGCTGTTCCAACAGGCATAAAAACTGGTGTTTTTATTGTGCCGTGTTCTGTAACCAGTTGGCCACAGCGCGCAGAACTTTTAGCATCCGTATGAAGCAATTCAAATGATATTGCCATTTACCCTTTGTTTTGCATTTTAAGCATAACACCCAGCATGATTGAAAATCCAATAAGTGCGGATCCGCCCTTGCTGATAAAAGGAAGCGGTATTCCAATAATGGGAACGAGACCCATCGTCATTCCTATGTTAATAAGGACATGAAAAAACAATAAACCAGCAATGCACATGGCATAGCATGAAAAGAATTTTCGTGTCGATTGTTCGCTCATCCTGACAATCCGGTAGATCAAAGCAAAAAATAAAACAATCACGGTAAGAGTCCCGATAAATCCATGCTCTTCTCCTATCGAACTAAAAATAAAATCTGTTGATTGTTCGGGTACAAATTTCAATTTGGTCATGTTCCCGTTTAGCAAGCCCTTTCCGCTAAATCCACCTGCACCAATAGCAACTTTAGATTGTAAAATATTATACAACGAACCTCTCGGATCGCATTCTTCTGGCTTAAGCCATACTTTAATCCGCTCCTGTTGATGTGGCTCTAATCCATTGAAAAAAGTAAAACCAGAATATGCAAATAAAGATAAAAATCCTATACTTACCGGCAATACAATGGACAACCGCTCTTCCCTTGATTTCCACAAATAGATGAGCGATACTAAAAAAACACCGGAACAAAAAAACAACAGTTGCTCTACGTTAAAAAAATAAGCTGCAGCAAGAATCAGTGAAGTCAGCGAAATAAATGTAAGGTTTTTATATTTGAATTTTCTTGCATAAAACCAACTGACAACAATGCCAAGAATCAAAAGTCCAGCAAGTATGTGTGTCAATGGATACATCAATGCACAGACAAATACTACGAGCAGCAAGATTCCGATGACATAATAAGCTTCATTAAGTCCTTCAACAAATAGCATTATAAAAAATGACAAAAAAACCAACGCAGATCCTGCATCCGGTTGTAAAAGTATAAGCATAATTGGAGCAAATATGATAGCAAATGAAATCAACTGGTAGTTGACTTTTCTCATATTTGTCTTATAGTAACTCATAAACGAGGAAAGCGCCAAAGCAGTACCAAACTTTGCAATTTCCACTGGTTGAAAAGAAAAACCGCCCAAATTAAACCAGGCTTTCGCGCCCTTTGTCTCTGTGCCAAATATCAACACCAATAAAAGAAGCAATAAACCCAGACCATATATCAGATAGGCAAATGTGTGCCAAAATTTTTCAGAAATAAATTGCGTGATAATAAAAAGCAGGATAGCAACCAGAATATAAATCGTTTGCTTTGTAATTGGAACAGACAAATCTAGAAAGTCTGTATTGGAATTTTCATTGTACGTTACTGAATAAATGGCAAGCCATCCTACAATAAGCAGACTCAGAAATATTCCGATGCTGATCCAATCATAATATCCAACTTTACTTGTGCGGAGCATGAAACTATAACTCGTCGTAGGTCAGCTTGTCAATGCTCAGAAATGCGGTAGGAAATTTTTCTTTTACCTGTTCAAAAAAGGAAAGGGCTTCCACCCTAGTAAGAAATGCGCCTGCCTTTAAATAATAATACGGTTCTTTATACTCCCATTTGGTTTTTAAAGAAGAAAACTGCTCCTTGAATTTTATCCGCGTTTGCTCCATAAGTCGTCGATCTGTTGTCGTAATGACAGATATTCTCCATCCCGTTATATGACTTATAGCTTTATTATCCTGAATATATTGATCCATAATCCTCGTGATGGAAGGATCTTCACTGATTTCAACCTGGCCCTGTGCGCTGTTTTGAAATAGAATAAACAAAAAGCCAAAAATGATTTGCCTTATGGTATTGTATTTTTTAAACCCCATGACAATTTTTGAATTTTTTTCCGCTGCCACATGGACATGGATCATTCCTTCCCACCTTTGGGCCTGCATTGCGTATGGTTTCCTGCCTGGCTGACTCCTGCTGTCCTGCAGATTCTGCAGCTCTTCGTTGATTATCTTCTGCGCGGCTTGTTCTCGTCTTGCTGTAATCCGTCCGTTGTGCCTTCGCTTCTGACACCTCCTGTTCCGCCGTAAAAAGTATCCTTGCTTTTGAGAGATAAGAGGTTACCTCCTGGTTCATGTTATGAACAAGTTGTTCAAATAATTTATACGCCTCTAATTTATAAATCACCAACGGATCTTTTTGTTCGAAACTTGCTGCCTGGACGGACTCCTTTAATTCATCCATATTTCGGAGATGTTCCTTCCAGTTATTATCAAGTTTTTGAAGAGCAATTGTTTTTTCAACATCCTTAAGAATACTTGCTCCATTGGATTTCAGCGCCAAGTCTATTTCAACCCCAATCGGAAGTGGTTCCGAATGCCCATCTGAAACAGGAATCGCAACACGTTGATACTTTGTGCCTTCATTTTGCTTTACATTCTTAATTAAAGGCAGTAAAACTTCTCGCATTTGTTCGTCCTTGCGGTGGTATGTTTCAAGGAACTGTTGGTGAAGTATGCGGACAATTTCATGCTCTGGTGATTCATTAAATGTGGATGCATCCATTAAAGGTTCAAGACCTAAAGTACTAATTACATCCAATTCAAAGCCTTCAAAATCCTGACTGGCCTTATGTTTGGCAACGAGATTCTCAATTGTGGAATGAAACATGTAACTCAAGTCCACCGTCAAACGATCACCATAAAGAGCATGGTTTCTCTTCTTATATATGGCACCACGCTGAATGTTCATAACGTCGTCATATTCCAACAGACGTTTGCGAATTCCAAAATTGTTTTCTTCTACTTTCTTTTGTGCACGTTCAATCGATTTTGTAACCATGGAATGTTGCAAAACTTCCCCCTCTTTATGCCCAAGCTTATCCATGATCGTTGTAATGCGGTCGGAATTAAACAAGCGCATCAGATTGTCCTCAAAAGAGACGAAAAACTGACTGGAACCTGGATCTCCCTGTCGTCCCGCACGACCACGCAACTGCCTGTCCACACGCCGGCTTTCATGACGCTCTGTGCCTATGATCGCTAAACCACCTGCCTTTTTAACTTCATCAGAAATTTTTATATCGGTTCCCCTACCAGCCATATTTGTTGCAATCGTCACCTTTCCTGGCTTTCCTGCTTCAGCAACTATTTCTGCCTCCCTCTGATGTTGCTTTGCATTTAATACATTGTGCTGAATTCCTCGCAACTGCAGCATGCGGCTTAATTTTTCCGAAATATCAACTGAAGTCGTTCCCACCAAAACCGGACGCCCCTTGGAGGTAAGGTCAGAAATTTCATCTATTACTGCATTAAATTTTTCACGGGCTGTTTTGTATACCAGGTCATCACGGTCATCACGGACAATATTCTTATTTGTTGGAATTACGACCACATCCAATTTATATATCTGCCAGAATTCCCCTGCCTCCGTTTCAGCAGTACCGGTCATACCAGCCAGTTTGTGGTACATCCGGAAATAATTTTGCAAAGTAATCGTTGCGTATGTCTGTGTCAATTCACCAACTTTCACGTTTTCCTTCGCTTCAATCGCTTGGTGTAAACCATCAGAATATCTCCTTCCTTCAAGAAGACGTCCCGTTCCTTCATCCACAATTTTTACATGCCCGTCAATGACTACATAATCTTCATCAATTTCAAATAATGCATACGCTTTTAATAGCTGACTTACACAATGCAACCTCTTTGATTTCGTGGAATAGTCTTCCAGGATTTTTTCTTTCTGTTTGACTTGCTCCTCTTTGCTAAGTTCTGAATTGTTTTCTATGAGATGGATTTCAGCAGAAAGATCCGGGATAATGAAAAAGTTATTGTCAGACTCTCCCTTTGAAAGGAAATCAATACCTAATGTCGTAAGTTCGACTTGACGGTTTTTTTCATCTATATTAAAAAGCAAGGGCTCATCCGCAACACGCATGTTTTTTGATTGCTCCTGCATATAGAAGTTCTCCGTTTTTTGAAGAATATTCCGTATACCATCCTCACTTAAATATTTGATAAGGGGTCTGGACTTCGGCATAGCACGATAAGACCTGAAAAGCGCCAAACCACCTTCTCCTTCCTGATTTCCTGAAGAACCCTCTGAAATCAATCTTCTTGCATCTGTAAGAAACTGATTTGCGAGCCTTCGCTGCTCGTTGATCAGACGTTCCACTTTTGGTTTTAATACATTGTATTCTTCACTTTCCTCGTCTACATCAACAGGTCCGGAGATAATTAAAGGGGTTCGTGCATCATCAATCAAAACACTATCAACCTCATCGACCATGGCATAGTGGTGCTTCGCTTGCACTTTTTCATCTACCGAACGCACCATATTGTCTCTTAGGTAATCGAAACCAAATTCGTTATTGGTCCCGTATGTTATATCGCATTCATATGCTTTTTTGCGCTGGGGTGAGTGCGGCTTGTACTTGTCAATACAATCAACCGTAAGCAATAAAAATTCAAATACAGGTCCTACCCATTCACTGTCTCTTCGCGCCAAATAATCGTTCACCGTAACAATGTGTACGCCTTCCCCCGTTAGCCCATTCAAATATGCAGGAAGCGTTGCAACTAGGGTTTTTCCTTCACCGGTCGCCATCTCAGCAATTTTTCCGTCGTGTAAAACCATACCCCCAATAAGCTGGACATCGTAATGGACCATATTCCATTGTACCGGTCCCCCAGCCGCCACCCAGCTATTGGCATAATACGCGTATTCGTCTTCCAATGTGATGTATGACTTTCCAACCGCCAAATCACGGTCATGCTGTGTAGCCTTTACTTTAAGCGCAGCATTTTCAGTAAATCTTCGTGCCGTTTCCTTTACAACTGCAAAGGCCTCAGGAAGGAGTTCATGCAGTACATCTTCTATTTGCGTATCCCGCTCCTTAATGCGTACATCAATTTCATTGTAGATGTCCTCTTTTTCAAATACATCTTCAAGCTCTTCAGCTCTGTTCCTTAAATCCTGAATTTCCTGGTCAATTCCCGAAAGTGCTTGCTTCAACCTGGAGCGAAATTCCAAAGTCTTATTCCGCAGAGCATCATTGTCTAAAAGCTTGTATTCTTCAGAAAATCGGTTAATATGCTCAACCCGTGGAAGATAGGATTGTACATCCTTATCTTGCTTGGTACCAAATATCTTTTTTAATAATCCTAACATGTCTCCTAACTTACAAAAATAGCTAAACCACATAAATCATTCCAGCCTAGGCTTTCTGTCATATTGTCAGGACGAATTTGTGTCCGAATTTAAATGAAAGATCCCCTGCAGACTTCCCGGAATAAGTAACCCTGTTGCCCTCTAAAGAACGTTAATACCATTATTCTGATGCACGTGCTTTGATCTTAACAATTAATTGACAGCCCATTTTGCTTGTCCCTTTTCTCCCTAAGTATTTGAGACAAAGCGTCATATGCTTTATATGTATTAAGGGCCTGGATGAGCCCAAAACTGCCAAAACTTGCTAAACATAATATGTTTCTCATGAGAATTCCTGTATTGGATAACTCTGGATAAAATGGATCCAGAACAAACATAAGGATGGCATTGCTTAGTAAGGTGGCTATCAACAGCAAGACAACAAAGCCCAGTCGATTTCTGTGTGTGTAATATTCCTTTTGAAAGAGTAAAAAGAAAAAGGTGCGAAATAAGCCCTTGCGTTGCGGATCCAAAACAAAAAGACTTTTATAAACACCAATTGCTTGCTCAAGTTTATGCTCGTTGGCATAAGCTTTGGCCTTTAAATCCAGTATATCCTTGTAATAGGATTTTCGCCCTTCATCAAATTGTACCACATTAAGCAAAAGATATAATAGTTCATCCGCATGCTTATGAAGCTGGTTATATTTATCAAGATGATACAATGAAACCAGGTATGAATATTTGATCTCCAGAAAATCTTCAAAATCGAGTTGATGAATGTGCTCCGCATGAATATGGTAAAAGTAAAAGACATCATAAAACGCACGCTCCGGTATGTTTTTGAATTGAGATACTACGCGGGTTTTAACTGGAGATTTCACCGGAAAATAATTGAAATAAAACTGGCCTGGAAGGGACCGCATCCATTTCGATGGATGCGACTTGTAAATTTAAAAAATAAAGTCCGTCACGAATAGAATCAGGAACAAAAATTAATTCCGTAATGGTCGAAAAAAATCTACGATCACCTGCCCAAAGTGCACGGTGCGCTCGCAATTGTCCCCCATCCTCTTCCCGGTCCACAGAGGGAACATCGATCAATAAATGTGTAAAACCTTTGGAAACGATCCACTCTGCAGCGATATCCTCAAGATAACATGGATTGGTCCCTGAATAATGCATGCTTTTCTTTTCTTCCCCGTTTGGCAATGTTCGGATAATTAAAAATTCAGACTGCACGTCATCAGGACACAACAATTCAAGGCTTTGCCTGGTAATAACCCGATCCCCATTTTCGGTCTTCGTTGGATATACAGATACTACGCTTGCCATACCGAAAAATTCCCTGAATATTTGATTGATGCTTTCGCGCTCTAGGCTAATATGTCCCACGCATTCTGTATGCGTACCACCACCATGAAAGTTTATGAAACTGTTGAAAAAATTCACTGGACCGCCGGCTCGAACACTCCCGATAAACGTTCCGCTCTTAACCGGTTGCGCAGAGAAAAAAGGAGCATAAAAACAATTCACCTGCTTGTAATCTTCTTTGTATGAAATAGAAAGATCAATTCCTTCATGAAGTTTTACCAAAAAATCTCTGCCTTTCCATTTTATCTGTGCTATCATCTCTCAATTTCTTTTGTCCAGGCCCCAATTAAGTTTATCCTGAAGTGTTTTCAGAAAGCTTCCTGTTTGCAATTTTACAAGGCGAATCGAAAATTCACATCTTTTAACAGCAAGCTGGTGCTCAGCTGTAATTACCTCATATCGGGAGTCAAGCGTACATAGAAAATTCTCTGCTCTTCCTTCTACTCCAAAACTTAAAATGGCATTATCCGGAATGACTACAGGCCGTACATTTAAATTGTGTGGTGCAACAGGAGTAATAATAAAATTTTCTGCTTGAGGAAATAGTATGGGCCCTCCGCAAGAAAGAGAATAACCTGTTGAACCCGTCGGTGTTGCTACAATGAGTCCATCTGCATAATATGCATTTAAAAAATCACCATTGATATAGGTATGGATCGTGATCATGGAGGAATTGTCGCGCTTTAAAATCGTAAAATCATTTAGCGCAAAAGGTGTCTCACCAAAAAGACCATGATTTGAATCCAGGCGAATGAGGCTGCGCTCCTCGATTTCATACATTCCTCTTTCAAGATAATGAATCGCATCGGTGATGAGTTTCTTTTCCGTGCTCGCCAAAAATCCCAGTCTGCCAAGATTGATTCCGAGAACAGGAGTTCTAGAATCCCTAACATATGTTAGTGCATTGAGCAAGGTGCCGTCACCACCCAGTGTAATGAAATAATCGGGCTTGCAGGTGATAACATCGGAATAACTGTTCCATGTCCTTATTTCACGATAAGGTAAACTTTGACTGGCTTGCTCCAGAATAGGTCCATTAATGAAAACCTCTGCCTTATATTCCCTGAGACAGGATAATAATGAACCGATATGTGGTAAGTCATCGGTACTGGCTTTATGGCAAAACAGAAATACTCTCATTAAAAGGATTTTCGTGTGTGAAAATACAATCCCCCTTGTCCGGCATGGTTGATGCTGTAAAAAATGTTGAATTCGACCAGATCATTCCATGTAAAATTAAGGCCAGCTCCGCTACTATACAAGAGCCGGTTTACGAATTCGTTGCCCTTATTATAAAAAGGATCGTGAACGTATGCCTGGCTGCATTGAAGGGCTATATCAACATCTGTTTTAATTCGAAATACGGGTTCCCCTGGCAGCAGCCTGAACAGATTCCAATTAAATGTATAAAAGAAGTACCGTATCTGATTATTCAAATAAAAATAGTCCAATCCATCAATAACATAGTATTCGTAACCCGAAATATTGGTATCAGTATAGCCCAATCCTTTGTATAAATTATAAGGACGCTTCTTACGATCTATTCCACATTTGGCCGAAAGTGCCGTTTCAAGAAAGATACGTTTTCCAAACGAATGACACATTTTCACTGTTTGAAATAAACTGTTGTAGGAATATTGCTCTACATATGGAATTCCTGTTTGCGTGATTGTCCATTTGGCCAGTAAACCACGCGTTGGCTTCAAAATGTGATCAAGATCAAAATACAGTGCAGAAATGCTCAACTGGGTATAAACCTGCTTTGTGGAAGATTGTAAAAAGAAATCAGGATATTTTTCTGCCAACTCCTTGTTAAGAGAATTTCTGTGGTGGTTAAGCTGTAAATCAAAGGTCCAAAAGGTACTTTTTTTGTAATTTATACCACATGAAATTTCACGTCTTCTATACAAAATTTTATCTCCGTCTTTAATAAATATTTGTTTATTGTTCAATGTTGTAATCGGTGTTTCTTTGTATTCCGTGTAATACATGGCTCCTCCGAATCCGAGTTTGGATGTGGTATTGAATGCAGGGCGGTAATATTTTGCAACTGCTCTTTTTGTGTACCCAAAATGATAACTTAATGTCAATTCATCTTTGCACCCGGTTAAGTTTGTGTGTTGAATTGCGAGTCCAAGATTAATGCGATTCAAGGAATGATTGTATTCATTCCACCATACATTGAAATTCCGATCTGCAATTTCAGTTATGAGACTTGGAAATACAAACCAGTTTTCTTGTAAGTAAATCTGAAATTCCACCTCATTTTTTCCATTAAAATCAAGCAGAGGGGTAACTTCTATATGGGTGAGAAGATTTGTCTTACGGAGGTCAGACCTCAACAGTTCCATCACCTCGTCCAACCGCGAAAAGGAAATTTTATCCCCTTCCCTGTACCGGATTTCCCGAAGTAAATACCACTCTTTCGTTTTTACCAGGCCACTAAAACAAAAACTACGAATTGTTAATGAATCATCATTCTGGGAGGTCCCTGCATAGGGTATCATTAATAATAATAAAAGTACCCTGTAGCACAATAGTTTAAACGTTTAAGTAACTCATCAACATATCCAGTCGATCCGTTAAAAGGTCTTCGTCTTCACCTTCCTGCATGATGTGTTCGATTTCAATGCCATATCGGATAAATGCAGCTACGATCGCCTGCAAATTCTGGCACATCAGATCTGTAATTAAAAAGAGGTGGTCTTCGTCTTCACTTTCAATAGTTATTAGACCCATGAGGCGGCATTCTGTATCCTGGGAAATACCAATCATATTTGCCAGGGTATATTCATGCTTTCGAATTTTAAGAATCAGCAAATGATGGTCGTTACCAAATCCCAACCACATTTGAGTATATTTCAATACATCAGGCCTCCTGATAATTCCGGAAAGCGAGTCACCTGGAGAACCAACCGCTAAACAAGTAGAATGATGATCTAGAAATCTGGTCCAAATGGTTCGAATACTTTCCTCCTTTTCAACCCAAACAGGATCGTGAATTTTTATCGCTTTCAAATGGTCTTGAGGATCTTTGTCTTCTAGATCTTTAAGATGGAGAAATCCCATGAACTGTCCATTATCAAATACCGGATATTCTGAAATCTTTTGTTCATGCATCAGTCTGCGGGCCAGATGCACTTCATCATTCGAATGAAGTGGGCTAAAAGACGAATCCATGAGTTGTCGGGCTATCATAATGAAGGATTATTTAATATAACCGGTAATTCCTGTTTTAATTCCAATCGCTCTGGCTCCTTCTGATTTTCTCTTGACTTTATGCTTGAAATCAAATCCGCATTCAGATGAAATTGGTTTTTCTTGAATTGTTCAAACTCTGGCAACACCCTAATATACGCAAGCGCTTCATGCTTCATGATATTTTGTGTATCCTTGAATCCCAGGGATACCGCCTTATCGAGATGCGTAAAGGCTTCCAATGCCTGTTCTTCTATGGCATATGCACATGCAATATTAAAGTGAATGGCTATATCTGAAGGATTGTTTTCCAAAGCACGTAAAAATGCCTGTATTGCACCTTTGGTATCAAACTCCTTGAAAAGCCGGATCCCTGCTTGTTTGTTAGTTTCCGCTTCTTTAAGCTTTTTTAAATTTTTAAAATATTCGGAAGGTTGTCTGGAGGTTTTTAATTCAGATTCATCGAGCATAATGTACTTTCCGCTTTTCCTAAAATATCTTTCCCTTGGTTGTTCACGACGCCTTCCATACCGATCTCGAAAATAAAAACTGTTATACCGGCGGTCAAATTCCTGATCGTCCATCATCATAAGCTTATAGGCATCATACCAACCTAGGATGGCCGAAATTGGAAATCCAATAAACCTTCCAAGCCAGATATACAATGCAATGTACGCTACACCCAATTCCGGTTGGCGTAAATAAAATCGATGGACGCCAAATGTTCCTACAAAAAGTGCGAGAATGATGGCAATAAATTTTTTTTTCATGCACCCATAAATTTAAAACTCATAATAGCAATATCGTCTGGTATTTCGGTGCCCTTTCCAAATTGAAGAACATGATCCATTAAACCATTGCATAATTTCTGTGCATTTTCATGTTCATGTTCTAAGATAAATTGTTTTAACTGTTCTGATGAAAAATTTTGGCCAAATCGGTTCTTTACATCGGTCAACCCGTCTGTAAATGCCACCAACAGGGTTCCCGGCTTTAAATCCAATTCAACTTCATGAATTTCGGGAAGTTGCTCAAAATGCCCTATTATGGTCGTTGTGGCTTTCAGATCTAAAGGTTTTCCATCTTGAAACACCACGGGTGGAATATGTCCTGCATTTACATAATGAAGTCGCTTTTTATGAAGGTCCGCAAATGCAATAAAAAAGGTGAGGTACTTCTCACCTTTAGTGATTCGTAATACAGCTTGGTTTAATGCCATAACCAATGTTTCGAGGTCTTTGTACTGTTGTCCGAGATTTTGTACAAGGGCTTGAAAATTGGCCATAATCATAGCTGCAGCAATTCCTTTTCCTGAAACATCGGCGATGCAAAAACAAATCTGTTTCTCCGAAAACCATAAATAATCAATATAATCTCCGCCTACCTTATAGTGAGGCCTGTAAACATTTGCCAAACTAAAGTCGGATCCTCCCGTCATTTGATCCGGAATAAGCATTTTTGTTACGTCACGGGCTAGTTCCCACTCTTTCTCCTGTGTGATTTGCCTTCGAACCAATTGCTTGTTTTCAATTGCAACTGCAACGATATTAGTTATTGATGTAATAAACTGGATATTGTTAAATATGTCGTCACTGCGCTTTACTCCACTGATAAGTGAATACGCAATGGGGTCCGTTTTATGGTATACCGGTATAATAAATTCAAAGTCTTTCAACACCTCTGCATCTTCTTTCTTTATAGTATGCAACCTTGTAAATTTTAAGAAATACTGAGGTAAACTTTCAAAAGGGGTTGTAGGATCTACGTTATGGCTAACTACTAATTGCCATTGACCACCATCTTTAATATAAAGCGCCAACCTTTCTATGCTGAGCTCCCATGTCAGAAAACTCTTGTACATCTGAAACAATTCTTCCTGCGGCAGATTTTCATTAATTGCTTGTGTTATGTTAAGCAAAGAAGTTATCTGAAGCTGTTTCAAGCTCAGCTCATTTTGCATTTTGGTCAAAATTGCCTGTTCTCTGCCCATGTCTTACACTGTTCTATTAGAATCTGCCAATTCTTTTAAATAGGAGGTCAAAATTTGAAAAGACAAGATGAGCAAAACTACAATAATACAAGGAATCAAAGCCAAAAGGGGTTTGCCAGATAGTGCATAAACATATTGCTCCTGTAAAATATTACCTAAAGTAGGAACGGGTGGTTGCAGTCCAAAGCCCAAAAAGGACATTCCGGACTCGAGTAACACAGCTAATGCAAAATTTCCTGCAGCATTGACCCAAACAGGACTCAAAATATTTGGCAAGATTTGCTGAAACAAGATCTTAAAATCCGGGTAGGCCAAAACCCTTGCAGCCTGTATAAATGGCATTTCTTTATATTGAAGTACCTGCCCACGCACCAGCCTTGCAACATCTCCCCACATGGTTAAGCTAATCGCAATAAACAAGGAACTCAGCGTTCTTCCAAAACTTAAAATCACTGCAAATGCCAATAAAATAGTGGGTAAGGACCAGAATATATTGATCAAAATGCTTATCATCTGATCTGTCCTACCACCAAAATAACCAGCCAAACTTCCCAGAATAAGACCCAATAAAACAGAACCTATGGTCGCTCCAAGGCCAATTATTAATGTATACCGAATGCCTACTACAATGCGACTTAATACGTCTCTCCCAAATTTGTCTGAGCCAAACCAGAGTCGAATGCATTTCGCTTTTTCCTCCGGACCCGATCTCAGGCTCACACAGCGGGAATCGTCTTTTTCCCCTTGAACCATTCGACTCCACAATGATTGCCTGATTGGAGTATGTTCTTCGCAAACAAAACAAACTCTGACACCTGGATCCCTTAAGGCAAACTCCTGGATTTGTCTGTTTGCATTTCTGGTAGGATCAGGTATGACAAGATATGCAACTATAGATAGGAATATACACAAGCCAAGGTATCCAAAAGCAAAGTATCTAAAAGTTCTTTTCAACAGATTATTTCAATTTACTATTTGAAGAATGTCTTTCACGATCCCTTTTTGCTTTTTTTTCTAAACTCTCTGCCAAAGCCTTATCCAAGTCTATACCCATTTGGTTGGACAAACATAATAGTACAAATAATACATCTGCTAGTTCTTCCCTGATCTTTTCTTTTGCTTGAGAAGCATTTTCACTGGATTTAAAAGATTGTTCTCCATAAGTCCGGGCCATATATCTCGACAACTCCCCAACTTCCTCCATCAGTAATACCATATTTGTCATTTCATCAAAATATCGGACTCCAAATGTTTTTATCCATTGGTCCACTTCTAATTGAGCATGTTTCATCCTTTATTCCTTGTTTTTTGAATCTATCCAAATTGTTACCGGTCCATCATTTGTTAAGTGAACCTCCATATGGGCACCAAACACCCCGGTCTGGACCTGCTTCTTGATATGCATTTCCATCAATTCTATAAAATAAGTATATAATTTGTTTGCGGTTTCCGGGGCTGCTGCCCTTGTAAAACCAGGTCTGTTTCCTTTTTTGGTACTTGCAAATAAGGTAAACTGACTTACCACAAGAATTTCTCCCTGGATATCCTCAAGAGAAAGGTTCATGGATAAATTTGCATCTGGAAAAATGCGCATCTGGAAAATTTTAGATGCCATCCACTTGGCATCTTCGACATCATCAGAATCTTCCACTCCCAACAAAACCAGCATACCCTTTTCAATTCTGGAGAACGTCCGGTTGTCAATTTCGACCCTGGCTTCCAGTACCCTCTGAATAATTGCCCTCATTTATTTTATAAACATGATGATCTTTAATAACACTTAAATATTTGATTAGCAAATGGGAACTACGGTAATTAAAAACTACTTTTTAATGGTGTTTTAAACACCAATTTGATTCACCTTTCCAAATTAAGTATAAATCTGATAGGATACTTTCATTTTTGATGAAAAAGCTCTTTTCATTTTCTTTTTAAAGGTTATTTAAACACATGTTTTAACAGCCATTTTTAACACCATTCTTTTATAACCTTATTAAAAAAAAGCTATGATGGAATTGAATATGAATTGTTTAGTTAGTTTATTTTATGTTGAAAAAATGTGAATTTCTGTGTAAAACATTCTTTTCAACTTATTCACATAGATATTCATCCATATCATAGTTCTTTAAGATTAAATAAAGAATAATATATGAAGTGTGGATAGCTGAAATTGTTTATCCAATAAGTTTCGGGATATTTGCTTCATGAATTCGCAGAAATTGTACAAATCAGTTGAAATTTGGTTGTGGATTGGTCTTGTTATGATCCTTATCCAGATTTTACTCGGAGGTATAACGAGGCTGACGGGATCAGGCTTAAGCATTACCCGTTGGGACATTGTTACTGGGGTTGCTTTTCCAATGAATTCAGAATCCTGGGAGCATCAGTTTGAGTTGTACAAAAACACCCCTCAATTTCAAAAAATAAATCGGGATTTTACACTTGAAGATTTCAAGTTTATTTATTTCTGGGAGTATGTTCACCGTTTGTGGGCGAGGACAATGGGATTTGTATTCTTGTTTCCATTTGTATGGTTTATCTGGAGAAAAAAGTTGGATAAAAACTTGATTATCGATTTGATAATACTGGTTCTGCTTGCATCTTTTGTTGCTTCTTTGGGATGGATTATGGTGGCAAGTGGTTTGTCAAACCGGCCCTGGGTCAATGCATATAAACTTTCTTTTCACTTGATAGCTGCGGTTACTACCGTATCCTATTTGCTATACATTATTCTTAAAAGGAAGGAATTCCTTACTCCCAGACATGTCATGTCTAAGACATGTCATGTGTATCTGATAGGAATCATTGCCTTATCCTCGATACAGTTGTTTCTTGGAGGTGTCGTTGCCGGTATGAAAGCAGCTATCGTTGCACCTACCTGGCCTAGTATGAATGGGAAATTTATTCCTGAGCTCGTTTTTAAAATTTCAAATTATGGAACCTATTTGTTCAAAGATTATGATCTTACTCCAACAGGTCCTTTAATTGTTCAGTTTTGGCACAGAACGTTCGCCTACATCATTTTAGTAGTGGCTATTTCAGGCTCCTACAAATGGATCAAGACAATGGGATCCTCAATAAAACCTTATGTTATGGGTCTTTTTGTGCTGCTATTTATACAAATTTCTTTAGGGGTTTGTACTCTTTTAAATAGTATCGGTAAGGTATCCTTGTTGTTTGGTGTATTGCATCAAGCT
Organism: uncultured Saprospiraceae bacterium; assembly: GCA_964507535.1. GTDB lineage: Bacteria > Bacteroidota > Bacteroidia > Chitinophagales > Saprospiraceae > Vicinibacter. The sequence continues at coordinate 88,208 of CAZDQG010000006.1, read as the reverse complement.
TTTGGAATGGTGTTTTTCCTGTACTTGTTGTTTCTTCTTTGGGGCCCTTTTCGACAAAGGATTTAAGTCTAATTTTCTTAAGAATTCATTTATTTTTGTTCGCTGCTATGCATTTTTATGAATCATCCGATTAAAGAGGAAGGAAAGTTTAATTATATCGAGACAGGGGGCCAGGGTCCTAATCTGATGCTTCTTCATGGCTTGTTTGGAGCTCTAAGCAATTTTGAGGGCATTGTGCGCGAATTTTCCAAGAACTTTAATGTAATTGTTCCTATTCTACCCATTTATGAATTGCCTTTACTAAAGGCCTCAATAAGTGGTTTGGTGGAATATGTAGTCGATTTTGTTCACCATAAAAATCTTTCTTCACTAAATGTTTTAGGAAATAGCCTGGGTGGTCACATTGCCTTGCTCTATACTTTACAGGAAATGGACCGGATTAAGAGCCTTACGCTGACGGGCAGTTCGGGACTTTTTGAGAGTGGCATGGGAAGTACATTCCCTAAAAGAGGGGATTACGAGTTTATCCGTAAAAAAACAGAGGAGACCTTTTATAATCCTGAGGTTGCCACAAAAGAACTTGTTGATGAGGTTTATGATATCGTGAATGACCGCGGTAAGGCAATACGGGTTATTTCGACTGCCAAATCTGCAATCCGGCATAATATGGGCGACAAATTGCATCGAATTACAGTACCAACCCTCTTAATTTGGGGAGAAGAAGACAGTATTACACCTCCATTTGTCGCGGAAAAATTTAAGGAGCTGATTCCCAATTCCCAATTGCATTTTTTAAAGAACTGTGGGCATGCACCTATGATGGAAAAATCAGGGGAATTCAATGCCATATTGATGGCTTTTCTAAAGAATGTCAATGAGTTATAATTGCCTTGTGAAGAAGTATTTTTGGATCAGAGGCAGCGTTTTTAATTAATAAAGGGTCACTATAACAAGCTAGTGGTCTCGTGGATTTAGATCAGATTATACAAGGTTGTCTTCGTGGAGATCGTATCAGTCAGAAGCATTTGTTTGATCGCTATGCTGGAAAAATGTTAGCGGTCTGCATGCGCTATGCAAAGCACCGGATGGAGGCAGAAGATCTACTGCAGGATGGTTTTATAAAAGTATTTACCAACCTGGAGCAATACAAGTCTGAAGGTCCTTTCGAACAGTGGGTAAGACGAATTATGATCAATAATGCGATCAAGAATTGTCATAGAAAAAGCTTTCAGAATGAATATTCTGCGGGAGAGGATATGCCGGATTCCTATGAAGAGCCTGAGATCATTGACCACATGGCTGAAATGGAATTGATCCGCATGATAAATGATCTACCGGAAGGTTATCGTGTGGTCTTCAATTTGTATGCTATTGAAGGGTATTCCCATAAAGAAATCGCTACTGTACTGCAAATTGAGGAAAGTACATCAAGATCGCAATTAGTAAAAGCAAGAAAAGCATTACAAGATAAGTTAACTCAATATCAAAAAACGCCAATATGAATCACAAAGGGCAAGAGCATTGGATGGATGAAGGTTTTAGTAAGAAATTAAAAAATTATGAGGTTTCTCCGGGTGACCATGTTTGGGAACATATTGCGGAACATCTGGACGGTCAAAACAGAAGGTCGGGGATCCTGGGAGGCTGGTGGACCTGGCTTCTTATTGGAATTTTAATTGGTATTGGGGCTTTGATGTTACTAAAAAAGTACAACACAGGTTCTCAGAATCAAACGAATCCTCAAGAATTGCCATACAGGAACCTTTGGGATGATCAGAAAGGCACGGCCTCAATAGAAATCTCAGATAAAAGTTCAGCCCCGGCTATACATGCTGTTGTAAAGCCACAGTCCAAGAAAGTCTTTAATGTTGCTCAAAAACAGAATCATAAAAATTTTGAGTCCATACATGCTATACCCGTTGGTAGTTCAGATATCCTGTCTTTGCAAAGGGAGTTTCAATTGGATTTAAATCAAGAGCTGTCTATGAATTACAGCAACCAGGGAAACAACGATCAAAATCTGATCGCTTCATCTGATCCGGACTTTCTATCACTTCCTGCCGGCGGACCTTCTTCCGTTTCATTTAGTAGTTTGCCAAATAAGCTCAGTGAGATTACGTCTGAAAATGCTCTAAAAAATCCTATGATATTGGAGGGATGCAATGTTCATAAGAATTATACTTCACATTATTTTATTGAGGGATTTTATGCTCCTGAAATTGCAAGCAGAAGTTTTATAGTAAACAATCCTGCCCTTTTGAAATATGCTGAAGAGCGCGCCGCAAGTGAAAAGCCCATGTTATCCTATTCCTCCGGAATTAGAGGGTCGGTGGTTTTTGGAAGTGGACTTACTTTTAGAACAGGTCTTCAGTTTTCTACAAATACGGAACGCTTTGATTTTATCAAGGAAACACTGAAAATAACCGTGGAACGCAAAGATCAAAATGGAAATATCACTACGGAGATTGTTGAAAAAGTGGTAATGGATAAAACGTATAACAGATACCGTTTTGTAGATATTCCAATTATGATTGGCTATGAAAAGGATCTTAAGGATTTTGTTTTAAGCCTGAATACGGGTATTGGCTTCAATATTTCAACGTCGCAGTCCGGAAAAATTTACCAGCCTGATTTGAAATCATTTTACTCTTTGGATCAAGTAAATGAGGGAAACAATCCAATTTACAGAGATCACGCCGGTATAAGCTTCCTGGCAAGTATTGGATTAAATTATAAATTGAATCAACGTACTATGCTCATGTTGGAACCATCAATGAGATATTATACATCTTCTATTTCGGATTCAAATTACCCTATTCAGCAGAAATACTTTTTTGGAGGCGTGAACATAGGACTCAGGTACCGCATACAATAGCTGCCTGATAACTTGAGAATGCAAGTGCACAAGAGCTATAAAGCCTTGTATTAATTACTGTGCAACGTACTTTTCTTCTTTGTTGACCAGCTGAAGCTGTTGATTACATCCATGAGATCTTTTTTTACAAACTCTGCGATGGGGGCAATTGAATCGGGCTTTGCTTTTGCATTAAAATACAAGGATGCCCTAAAAAAATGTTCCGTACTGTCCGTGAGATAAAATTGAAACGGAGAAGCGGCCGCACCTTCTATATTGAATATGATACCATAAACATTGCTGGGCTTTTGGAATGGAAATTCATCTATGTAATTGGCCCTTTTTTGGTGTTCTCTAGCGAGTTTATAGGAATCTTCTATGTATTTTTTTAAATCTTTTTCCGAGGTCAAGGGATAATACGAGCAATGTAGGGTTCCATTAAATATGGGCATTTCCAAATTTAACCAGCATGGATTTTCGTTTTTTTCACCAAGAAATATGCTGTCTGGAACAATTGAAAAATAGTCGGGGTAATTAAATTGATAAGGACATTGATCAGATTTGTATTCGTTAATACGATAGGAAGGAAATTCAATTTTTGGAAACATTCTTGGTTTTGGTGTATTCATTACATCATTGCAGGAAAGCACTATACAAAGAGTTATAAGCATAGTTGTAACAAGCATGGATGTTTGGCGGCAGTATGTTTTAATTTTTACCATGGTTGATTTTTAAAATACTTTTAAACATTGCAAGACATAAAAATGGTGCATGCTTAATACTATTATAGGGACTGATTGTTGTTCATTTATAAGTTAGTAGAAAGATATGATGTATCTCCTTTGAAAACCGTTATCTTAAACCGGGTCTGAGGGCGGTAGTAAAATAGGATGATCTCAATTTAATGTAAACTGAAATCTATGTTTATTTTCCCTTACTTTAAATGACAATATAACACCAGTATAAAAAGCATTTTGCTTATTTAAAAGGGAAGATCATCGTCGTTATGGTCATCGAGATTGGCAGAGGTCTCTTCTCCTTTCTTTTCATCCGGGGATGGAGTTGAAAAGGAGCTGGAACTTGAATCTCTTTTTTCAAGGATTCTAAGAAGGTCTGCAGTTATTTCAGTTGTATAATGATCTCTTCCTTCTTTATCTGTCCATTTTCTATGAGTTAATTTACCTTCCAGATAGACGAGCATACCTTTTTTTAAAACTTTGGCGCGTTCAGCCATTGATCTCCACATAACGATGTCATGCCACTCCGTCGTTTTTTGCCAGTTGCCATTTCTGTCTTTAAAAGATTCGTTGGTAGCTAATGAAAAATTTGCACGTACAACGCCATTTTCTAGTGTTCTGAATTCAGGGTCTTTTCCCAGATTTCCGATGAGTGTTACTTTATTTAGCATATTAATTTTTAAAATAGTGTTTAATAAAATTCAGAATCGGGCTAGGAAAGGCAAAATTGGCCAAGTTTTCTGGCTTCTCAAAGGAAAATTCGGCCTTTATTTGAGATCTTTTAAATAGGTTTTTAATCTCATAAAAAGAGCAGTGAATTTCCTGATGGCTTAACTTGCTTTTGGTAGTGGAGTACAGAGAAAGAACTGGTTTCAGATTAGCCTCATTGGAGACATCAATGACAAATTCATGGAGCTTTTCTTTTGAAATCCTTTTGGTTTTCGTTTCAATCATTGGAAACTCATAGAGTGCGAACCAAATATCCTTTTTTGTTCTTTTATGTATTCCCACCCTTTTCGTTTTATCGCGTACTATGATGTAATGAAAGTACCTTTTTTTAAGGGTGTTGCGCTTTTTGGGTAGAGGAATTGAATCCGTACAGTCACTGAGATAAGCGATGCACTTGTTTGAAAATGGACAACTCGTGCATAAGGGTTTGTTTGGTCGGCAATGCGTAGCTCCGAAGTTCATGATAGCCTGATTATAGACCCCTGGATTCGCCTGATCTATATAGTTCTGTGCAAGTTGTTCAATTCTTTTTTTTCCTTCTTTGGAATATGGACTTTCTGTAAGACCGGAGATTCTACTGAGAACTCTGATCACATTTCCATCTATAACAGGAAGTGGAATTCCGAAAGCGAAACTGCTAATAGCGGCTAATGTATAAGGCCCAATACCCGGAAGCTGTTTGATTATTGCTGGATCGCTTGGAAAAATGGAATGATGCTGTTCAGCAATGATTTTGGCAGTTTTGTGAAGATTACGTGCGCGACTATAATAACCAAGGCCTTTCCATTGGTGCATTACACGGTCTTCCTTTGCCTCTGCTAAATTTTTTAGCGTAGGAAATGTTTCCAAGAATGAGAGGTAGTGGCCTTTCGCTTGATCTGAGCGTGTTTGTTGTAATAGAACTTCGGAAATCCATATTTTATAAGGATTCTTTTCCTGTATCCAGGGATAATCTCTGGGATTTTGTTCAGACCAGCGGTACAATAATCTTTGGAATGTAAAGCTTGAAAGCATCAAACAGGTTGGTCATAAAAATCAAAACATGGAACTCAATTAGGTATTTTCTTCTTCCAGAAATATAAGCTTCCTGCAATACCAATACAAATTAACAGGAGTGCAATAATTTGTGCCTGGGAGAGCTCATAACCGAGAATGGAATATCTTGGATTTACACGAATGAATTCTATTAAAAACCGTTCTGTACCATTTAGGAAACAATATAGAAAAAACAACACACCGGCACGATGTATACGGGTTCTGAGAAACCACAACAAGGCGGTTATAAAGCCTGCTGCAAGCACCTCATATAGAGGTGTTGGGAATACTCCCGGAAAGAGTTGGTAACAGTATTGCCAGGAGCAATCCTCAATTCGCAATCCCTCTTTGATTACATTGTGAGGATAAGCATATGACCACCAGCTGTCTGGAAATATAAACCAGGCGGGTTTTGCCATCTCGTTTACAATACCCCAGTCGCCATCGCCCGAAAAGTGACATCCCATTCTGCCGACACAGTATCCAATCATTAATGCCGGGGCAACGATGTCCATCATATGCAAAGGTCGAATGCCTTTTTGTTGGACGTACCGGTAAACCATAATAAATGCCAGTATTAGGCCTCCATAAATGGTTAATCCGCTGCCGGAAAAGAATTCACCAATCGGATCTTTAAGGAAGGTGTCCAGATTTTCCAGGATTGAAAAAAGTTTGGAACCTATGATACCGTAAAGGGCTGCAACCCCAGTTATGTCAAAAATGCGTTGGTAGGGGTGGATGAAGACCTGCTCTCTTTTTTCCAGCTTTTCTGTTTGTTTTTGCATTTTTAGAAAATACCACAAGCCTGTAATAAGACCACAAGCAAGTCCCAGGGGAAGATGGCCTTTTAGAGAGAAAACAACTGAAGCGGGGTCATGCTTAAAAGTGGTAAAGTCTTTGAGGATAATTCCGAGTTTATAAAAGAGAACAAAGTTTACACAGCTTTGCAAAATGATTTCCTTCAGGTCTATGGGCTTGTACACGATAATTTCTTCATACCGGCCCTGGATAACCCCTCTTTGCTCCTTTCGCTTGAGCTCAAGTTGGGTTAGATAAGCACTTGCTAGAAAGGCAAGCCCTAAAAAAAGACCAAAAGTCTTAATGACTGCAAAAGCATTATCTGGGCTGCTACCAAATAAACTATGAAAAATGTATGATAAATCCGGCCACATAAATGAAGTACAAGGATAAGCAAGAAATCTAAAATATCTTTATGGTATTAAAAGAATTACTTTATGCCAGTTCGTAATCTTATACTACCCCTATACGTCCTGTTCTTATGTCTGAATACTGTATTTTCACAAAGTAAGGTTCTGGTTTACGGGGGCCTCTCGTTAATGTATACTGAGAATCCCCTGACCAATATTTCTGATCAGACGATTAGCGGCTATCATGTTGGTTTGGGTGGTAGGATTGGCGCGGATCGCTTCTTCTTCTCTCCCGGTCTTGAACTTCATGTAATGCAACAGCAATCTTCACCTACTCTTGATCCGTTTAGGGATTTTCCAAAAATATATCTAATAAAGCTTCCTTTGCAAGCCGGTTTCCATTTTATTCATAAAGAGCCATTCTCGCTTCGGGGCATGGCAGGAGTTGCTATAAGTTTTGTTACTTCTATTGATGAGAATACCTTGGTTCTGGATAGCAAATCTGTGAAAGATGCTCAATACGGCCTCTTGTTTGGCGCAGGGGTGGACATACATGCGCTTACTGTTGATGTTCAATTTGAGAAGGGAATTTCAGCATTTTATACGGAGAAAAAGTATAAGGCTGATTATGTTTCAATTTCACTTGGGTTTTCATTTTAGAACAGCTGAAATTGTAAAGGTCTATTGCAATTTTACATGCTGTACACACGATTCGTAGCGGAATTCGCAGCGGAGGATTCAAACACACATTCTGGTAGAAGTTGATGCAGTGTGACATCTACCAAATCGTTCACTTGCAAGTCATTCTTTTGGATCCGAATTCGGAGATAATTTTTTGACCAACCTTCTAAATAATTCTCGTTTGCACTTTGTTCGAGGAGCACTTGTTGATGTGTCCCATGGAATGCATTATAAAAAGCCCGCTTCTTTTTTTCTGAAAGTATACGCAACATCTCACTACGGGTATGTCTGATGGAGAATGGAACCTTTCCTGCAAGTTCTGAAGCAGGGGTATTGTTTCTTTCGGAATAAGGAAAAACATGAAGGTAGCTGACATTCAGCTCTTTTAAGAAATGATACGTATTTTGAAAGTGCGCGTCTGTTTCACCGGGAAAACCAACAATTACATCTACTCCAATGCAAGCGGAAGGACAGGATTCTTTAATATAGCTTACGCGCTCTTCATATAACTCCCTGCGGTATCTTCTTTTCATCATCGCAAGTATTTCATTATCTCCGGATTGGAGTGGCATGTGAAAATGCGGCATAAATGCGTGGGAGGAAAGAACGAAATCAATGATCTCATTTGTACAAAGGTTGGGTTCAATAGAAGAAATCCGAAACCTGCAATGCCTTCCCAAGGGCTCAAGTGCTCGCAACAAATCAATGAGTGTGTCTTCCTTTTTTGGCTTTAGGCCTTCAATAATTTGTGTTCCGTTGCCAAAGTCACCGATGTTAACGCCTGTTAGTACGATTTCTTTCGCTCCTTTTGAAATTAAATGCTGAGCGTTTGCTACAAGGTTTTCTATACTACCGCTCCTGGATTTACCGCGTGCCTGCGGAATGGTACAAAAGCTGCATTTGTAGTCACAGCCGTCCTGAACTTTTAAAAAGCTTCGCGTGCGGTCTTCAAAAGAGAAACTTGGAACAAACGTATCGACATCGCGTATCGGACCACAACGCATAATCGCCTGATTGTTTTCGTTTATATCACTTTTTATATGTTGCAGGATATTAAATTTTTCTGCAGCACCCAGTACTTTGCGTACTCCGGGGATTTCTGTGATTTCTTTTGGTTTCAACTGAGCGTAACATCCAATGACATAGATGTCAGCATTCGGGTTTGTACGGACTGCAGTACGTATCGCTTTTCGACACTTTTTATCTGCCTGGTCAGTAACAGAACATGTGTTGATAACGTATATGTCACTGGGCTGTTTAAAGTCAACCTCCTCATAACCGGCATCCCTGAAAAGGCTGGAGATGCTCGAAGTCTCAGAATAATTTAATTTACAGCCGAGGGTGTGAAAAGCTACTGTTCGTAAGGTTGACATGATATTAGAATGAATGCAAAATTACGTCCTTTCAGTAGAACCTTTATACTTTTAGGGGAAGACTGCTTTACTTGGTTTCTTCTAAACATCCGTACCATGCGGTTGTAAAATCATTACCTATTTGACTTTCTCTGCAATGTTGTTTTAATCCGTGTCTGGTTTTGAAGTAGTGTAATTGTCTTGGTGATAGCAAATCCTCGCAGGCTAGACCTTCCCCAAGGCGAGAATTTATTTTCATGGCCTGCAAAGGGGTCATCGGTATAATGCGGTATTCCGAGTGAAGCAAATAGTATTTCGTTTCGGGATCCTGACGAATATTTGAGAATTTTACTGTTGGAACGGAATAACTTAAATGGCTATCATCTGGATTTTCAACGGCATTTGCTACATTCTGTTTTTTGCCTTCTTCTACTATTTTCGTAAGCGTAGTTACGGAAGGATCATAGCTTAGTTCAACGGCCTCCCCGCGTGAAGTGTAGAGTGCTTTTGTATCGAGAACACCGGTAAGCTGACCATATGCTTTTTCTCCGGACCAGAAACAACTCACGGAGATCCGTGCTTTTTTTGCACCCTTAAAATTTCCTTTTAATTCCTCTTCCAGAAGCGTGAGGTAAATGGGTGGTTTTTGACCTGTTTTGATTAGACAGCTGATGATTTTTGACACCAGGCCATAAGAGCTGTAATCTCCTGAAATCCTGCCTGACAAGTCATTAAGGGAATTATCCGTAATCCGCACTACAGGATTGTTCCATGAGGGTTCTTTAAATATGTCAAGCGCTTCTTTGTCTTTACCGGCTTTGTTATTATAAATACAAACAGGAATAAAAAGCGTTTCTGCAGCTTCGACGATTAAGGGGTGAGTCAGGACTTGATTTCCATAGTTGCGACACGTTGAACATCCTGGGACTTCCTGGAACAGAATAAGCAAAGGCTTCCCTTGTTGTTTGGAAAGTTGCTGTGCCTGATTTAAATCCCGGTACCAGTGAATTCTGCCAAGTTCTTCCGGATTGCTGGCGGACAGAGACTTGGAGCAAAGCAAAAGAAAAATTAAGGCGATCATTGCTATTTTTGTTTTTGAATGGAAGATTCAATTTCGAGGCTAAAATAAGCCTAAAATTTTCTTTTCTTTGTGAGACAGTAATCAAGGTGAGCAAACATTTAAGCCCGGAGCAAGAGCGATTTGAAAAGGAGTTTCTTCCACACCTGGAGGCCTTGCATACGTTTGCATTTCATCTAAATTATAATGAGGAGGATGCTGCAGATTTGGTTCAGGAAACCTTTCTAAAGGCCTTCCGGTTCATAGATAAGTTTGAAGAGGGAACTAATGCTAAAGCATGGTTGTTTAAAATACTGAAAAATGCATATATTAATCAGTACAGGAAGGAATCAAAGCGTCCTGCGCAGGTTGATTATGATGAGGTAGCAGTGTATCAGGAAGACGAGGAGGGTTCATCCTCGAGCTATTTTGATCTGAGGGAGGAGATTTTTGATCAAATGATGGGTGATGAAGTTTCCACGGCTTTGGATGCTCTTCCCGAGGAGTTTAGAACGGTGATTTGGTTATGTGATATTGAAGGATTTAGTTACGAGGAGATTTCCAATATCATTGAAGTTCCAATTGGTACTGTTCGTTCGAGGCTGTTTCGTGCACGAAACATGCTTAAGGAAAAGTTGAAGGACTATGCCGCAACGATGGGATTTAAAGATGTACGAGGGGAAAAATCAAAGGCACGTCGTGAAGAAGATTAAATCAATGTAAGATAAAATAGTTATTATGGAGGATTCATTACTTGCGGAACTTATGAGAAAAATTACCCGGTATTTTGACAAGGAAATGAATTCAAATGATGAGCGGCAGTTTTTGCAGGAAATCGTGAAGCATCCTGCAGGTTTGAACGCGTTCAATAAGGAGAAAAATATTCGCCAGAAATTAAGGGCTAACCTGCGACGACCTTCCGATACTTCTCACATTGTTGATCATATTCGCAAGGAAATAAGAAAATTTCCACATTAGCTTCACCACATTGGTCTATTTTCCATTCACTATTTAGGAAGCTTTCCTTCGCCTTCTTTCAATAGTATTGAGCCCATCGGCTCCATTATTCAATAATGTATTAGTCCATTTACTTTTTACTTCAATTTTCTGAATATTTATGTTATTAGATAAACTGGAAGCAATTTATAATCGGTTTTTAACCATTGAAGAACGTATGTCAGATCCTGAAGTGGTTACCAATCAGGAAGAGTATGGTAAAATTTCAAAGGAGTATAAGGATCTTAGAGAAATTGTGGATGCCTATCTGGTCTATCAAAAAGTTCTTAAACAAATCAGTGAGGCAAGAGAAATGCTTATAGAACCTGATTTTAAAGAAATCGCTGAATTGGATATTAAAACCCTTACACCAGAACTTGAACAACTCGAAGAAAAATTGAAATATCTTCTCATTCCAAAAGATCCGGAAGATAGCAAAGACGTTATACTTGAAATAAGGTCAGGCACTGGTGGTGATGAAGCCAGCATTTTCGCTGGTGATTTATATCGCATGTATACCCGGTATTTTGACACGCATGGAATGAAATATGAATTGCTTGATTTTAACGAAGGCAATGCAGGTGGGTACAATAAGATTGTACTGGAGGTTAACGGCGATCAAGTGTATGGAAAACTAAAATTCGAATCAGGAGCGCATCGTGTTCAACGGGTGCCAAAGACGGAGGCTCAGGGTCGCGTTCATACGTCTGCTGCAACAGTGGTGGTTATGCCCAAAATGGAGATGGAAGATGTTAACATCAATAAGGCAGATTTGAAAGTGGACACATTTCGTTCAAGTGGTGCGGGTGGACAGCATGTTAATAAAACGGAATCAGGGGTTCGATTTACGCATATACCTACCGGCTTGGTTGCAGAGTCTATGGACAGTAGAAGTCAACATAAAAACAGGGAAATTGCTTTTAACCGGCTCTTGCAGAAAATACAAGATTCCCAGGTAATCAAATATGAAACTGAAGTTGCTTCAAAACGTCGTTCTTTAGTAGGTACCGGTGATCGATCAGATAAAATCAGGACATATAACTACCCTCAAAACCGCGTTACTGATCACCGCATAAATCTTACAGTTTATAATTTGGACCAGGTAATGAATGGTTATTTAGATGAAGTTATTGAAGCACTTCAGGTTGCAGATAATGCAGAACGTCTTAAGGGGGAATTGGACTGATTAACTTGATACCCTATCCACCCCAATCTTATTATTTAAAATGATGTTTGCATGTTTTTTAAAGTCCAATTTTAAATTATAGAATACTATCAGGATTTCAAGCACATAAACAAAATTGTATCTTTATGAAAAGAACACAATTCATGAAACAGTCTTCTCTTAGGCCTTTTTTATTCTATATCTGTTTTTTGATTTTTTTTGGCAACGCATGTAAAGTTCAGGATCCGAGTTGGGATACGGCTATTCTTGCGCCTCTCGTGAAAACTAAATTAAGTATTTCCAATATTGTCGATCAGGAGAAATCAAAAACTGATAGCTCTGGAGTTGTTCATCTGGTGTATAGCAATAAGTTGTATGATTTGGCTATTGATTCCTTTTTTACTTTTAGTGATACAAGCCTTAGGAAAACTTTCCGGATTGACTCTCTGTCCTTATATACAACTTCGTTTGATTATCCTTTATCCCTGGGCACGTTAGCAAGAAATGCAGGACCTATTGGACAGCTGCTGTTGTTATTTCATGGATTTCAGCAAACCATTCCGGATATTCCCAATGTTAGTTCTGCTCCGATTGAAATCAAGGCTGATACTTTTTTTCAGACGATGACTTTAGAACAAGGAAGTCTTGATATCAGTCTTTATAATGGTTTACCGATTGATGTAACAAATGTGATATTTCAGATTCGTAATGTTAAAGCGGGTGATGTAGTTGTATCGGGTGAATTTCCTTTGATTGCAGCGGGGACAACGGAATCAAAAAGTTTTGATTTAAGCGGTAAAACAGTGGAAGGGATTTTGCAAGGCCAGTTGGTTAAACTGTCATCACCAGGAAGCAAAGGTGTCCCTGTACTAATTGATACTACGAATTTTATCAATGCCAAACTGACAGTGTCAAATCTTCACCCGCTGACTGCAACCGCACTTTGGCCTGCTCAGAATCTTATTAACGATAGTTATTATTTTGGTATTGAAGGATTGAATGTGGAGTTAAAGGAAAGTTTGATTGGATCTGGTAAAGCGAAGATTATACTTACGAGCACATTAAAGGATTCTACAAGATTTACTTACCGTCTTCCCACCGCGACGAAAGATGGTAAGCCTTTTGAAAAATATATTTTATTGAGTCCTGCCCCTCCCGGAGGAGTGTCGACGCATATAGAGGAAGAAAGTATGGAGGGCTATCATTTTGATTTCAGTGGTGCGAATAATGATTCCTTTAATCTTTCCTTTAATCAGGTAATTGCTTCAATTGACAGTACCGGAGTAATGAAGACGATTTCTAAAGGTGATAGTATTTATGTGGAATTGGCTTTTGAAAATCTGAGGCCCAGATATGCCAGAGGGTATCTGAATGATACCATTTTGAATTCGGGTTTGTCGGATGAAAAATTGGATATATTTAACAGGATTGAGTCAGGCAATCTGCAGTTGCATAATGCAAGCCTGCAGGTGGAAGTCGAGAATAATATTGGCGTCGATTTGGATATTCGTGTTAATGATTTAAAATCAATCAATAGTAGAAAAAGCAGTGTTGTCTCTCTTTCGGGTTCTGAAATTAATAAACCATTGCATATTGTAAGAGCTCAGGATAGAGGGAATGCAACTAATGTGCAGGGAAGTTTTACTTCACTTACGATTGATCGTTCCAATTCAAATTTGGATGATTTTATTAATAACCTGCCGGATAAGATTCAATATGATGTGGAATTGCACGCTAATCCTTTGGGGAATACTTCCTTTTGGAATGATTTTATTTACGATAGTAGATTTCTGAATTTGAATTTGGTTTTGGATGTCCCTTTGGAGCTGTCTGCCAGTGGATTGACGCTTGCTGATACAGTGGATATTGATCTGTCAGGACAGGAATTTGAAAAGATTAAGGAAGGGGTGTTGCATGCTTTTTTTTCAAACAGCTTTCCTGTTGAAGCAAAGGTTCAGATTAATGTATTGGATCAAGGTGGTACAATCGTGGATAGTTTATTCATAACACCAGCAATTATTTCTGCAGCTCCTGTTGGAAGTGATGGAAAAACAAGTGCCGTTACGGAAACAAGAATTGATGTGCCGGTTGATCAAAGTAAGATCAAAAATATTTTTAATGGAAATAAATTGAATACACGACTTGTTTTTGATACAAAACCTGAATTAAAGGAGTTAAAAATATACGACTCCTATTTTATTGACTTTCAGTTGACGGCTGATTTTGTGTACGGAGTTGAATAATTTGCCTCATTATGTTTTATTATTTCAGATTTATATCCTATTTGTTTTTATGCATATCTGGAGTGGCTACTCTGCATGCTCAGGCCCCGCATTTTTTTGAAGATCGGTTTCGTAATGAAAAGAGAAGCTTTTTTATATTGCATGAGCATAGCTTTACGGCTTCGAATGTGCCATCCGAGTTTGTTTTTTCGTATATCAATGGAGATTATATTGCAGAGGACAAAAAGAACAGAGCTCTTGCCATTTTGAAACCAGAAAATAGCGGCTTGTATCTTTTTAGTTTGGAAGCCGGCATGCGAAGCCGTATAAGTTCTTCCGGACTTTATTTGATTGGATCTGCCTCTTATCATTCATTTGCTGAATTTAATTTTAGCAAAGATTTATTTGAAATTTATTTTAAGGGAAATAAAGGTTTTGAAGGGAAGACGGCTCAACTGGATCCATTTTGGATAAACAATATTCAATATGGAAAAGCCAAGATTGGTTTGGAAAAATCATGGAGTAAAGGTTTTGTCGCTCTGCATGCCGGTCTTATATCGGGAAATTCATTTTTTCAATATCGATTGAATAGCGGCTCTATTTATACAGAAGAGTTTGGGAAGAGGATTGAACTTGATTTGAAATTAAGAGGTTATGATTTAGATAACAATAAAACCTACCTTTTTTCGGGGAATAGTCTTGGCTATACATTAGGTGGCGAGTTTAAGTACAAGCTGCTATCTAAAATTTCAATAAGAGGGGAAATCCAAAATGTGGGAGAACTTGTTTGGAAGGAAGGGATTCGGGAACGTACAGTGGACACCATTTACGATTATGCCGGTTTTGAAATTTCCAACATTCTAGATTCATTTGCTATAAATTTAAAATCAACGCAAGAGATAAAGAATGATTTTATCAAGGAGCGTATTGCCCAATCAAGAGGATATAAGCTGCCTTATTTTTGGTCGTTTAGTTTGAATTATGAGATTTTTCATGAAAAGCTAGAGATTGAAGGATTGTACAAACAAATGGTCACTGAGGAAGTGTATCCTTTGTACCTGTTAAGCTTAAAGTATTTTGTTACTGAAAACCTTGGTATTGCTGCCCATTTTTCAAAGAGATTTAATGGTCGTGAAGGCTTTGGTATTTCTGCTGCCTGGATGTTGTTCAATAGATTATCTGTTGAATTGGATCTAGGTTCTGTCGAGTCCGTAGCACAACAAGATAAGCCACTGCAATTGCATTCAAACCTGAACCTGTATTTAAAGATTTGATTTTAAAAGTCAAGCCCGAGTGAAAAAATCCATTTTGGTTCTTTAAAAGTAGATGCCTCTATTTTCCACGCATAATCAAGTCTGACGTAATAGCCAAGCAGAGATGTTCGTAATCCTAAACCGCTACTGCTTATCCATGGGTCTGTTTTGTATTGCAGGTCGATTTTTACTACTGGATTTTCAGCATGATAAGTAGCTGTACTGCTTTTTTGAACTTCGGGAAGAAAGCCATCCCATACGACGGCGGCATCAAAAAAACCAATGAGTAAAAAGTTTTTGAGAAGATTGTTTTTCCAGTTTTGTTGTAATAAGTATTGGAAAATTGGAATCCGAAGTTCAGAGCTAATTCCGAAAACAGAAGAAGCTTTTCTTGAACCATATTCATAACCTCTAACTTCAGTCGTAAGAGAGGAATACACGTATTCTCCAGAGGTTTCCAATGGGTTTGTACTTGCATATTTTGGAACAAGCCAGTTCTCCGTACCACCGACATGCTGTAAAATCCTTTCTTTACCAAAGGAGATAAGACTGTAGGCCCGATTTGAAAAACTTGATCTACCAAAGACGGGGATATGATGTCTTGCATCAAATCCTGCAAGGAATAGGAATCCAGGATATATTGTGCTTCGTTGTTGTGTGTTTAGTGCGAATCTTTTTGATGTTTCAAAAAATACTTTGAGTTGTGTTTGGGTTTTTAGATTTAGTGAAAGATCCAGGGCATTATCAAATATATATTCAAGACGAAATCCTATTCTTTGTTGGTAACGGTCTGTAGAGTCTTCAAGACTGGCTCTGTTTGTTGCGAGATAGAATTGATGATCAGAGCGTAAAGTTGAATTTAGGCGAAGGCTTCTATAGTGATCTATGGGATATTTTAGTTGATGATTAACTAACCAGGTATTGGTTTGTAATTTATGTATGAGGTTAGGAGATGCACTAAAAGATTCTGTTGTAGTTTTAAAATATAGGGCATAATTGGCATCAACTCTTTTGATACGGTTTTCATAAAGAATGTATGCTTCTAAACCATTAAATGTTGTTGGGATGCGGATTCCTGATTCAATTGCGTGGTTCTCCAGAATATCGAGCAAATGTGTTTTAAATAAGATTCCCAATTCTGGAGTATTAAATTCTGACGACCTTCCCGTATAGGTATTTAAGCCGCTAAATAATAGATCGTTATTTAAAGTACAGGATAGCTCTTCTATTTTAAAACGATTGCGATATGCGATAGCTTGTTCCGGTTTGTATGCTTGTATTGTTGGAACAGTATGGCTTGTAAAGTGGTTTTCTGTTTGAAGTTGTGTTGAATTTCTTGAGCTGGTTTTTTTATTAAATTCCTGATATAAGTCCTGGATATTAGAAGGGTTGCCAAATGTAGATTGAAAATAATGGTAATCATTCAAGGTATCCATGTTGTTATTGAGGCTGTTGTAGCTTACACGTTCAGAGATTTGTTTTTCAGAAATACTTAAACTAACAAGTGTAAGGAACTCCTTGTGTATGATGTATTTTCCTTTGATTTTCTTTATTAGGAATATAGTACCTGCATCATTTCCGGAAAAAACCCATTCTGCATTTTCTGTATTTTGTATGCGTTTAGGCTTCATTTCCCGGTCTAATACATACCAGTTTTCAGATAGATCTTCTTTTTTTTGTACGAAAATGCCTTCTTTGAAAGGAATCCACTTTTTTATAAGCGTGCCTGAATCGAGGAGAGGTTTGATTTTTTTCGATTTGTCTTTTTCGTCAAGTTGTAGTTCAAAAAGATAGAACGGATTTAAAAGTTCAACTGAATTGGATTCATTAATAATGCTGTCATTATTGGGTCGGTTTGTGAAGAGTATACATTTGTCCTTTTGGTCAGCTTTATATTCTAAATTCAGTTTATCCCAGCTGTCATTATTCACAAAAGTGTATTGTCTGGATTTGATCGAATATAGGATGAGTCTGGTAGCCCCGTTTATATAGGCGACAAGGAATAGTTCTCTGTCGTTTTTTTGTACACCGTGGTATACACGTTGAATATCTTCAGGTAGTTTTAGAATATTGTCATTTCCGGGAGACCCTTTTCCTGATAGTATTTTTATATATACCCGGTTTCTTTTTTCGAAAATAACCTTGTTTGTACCCTGATTTACTTTGGGACAAAATATAGGATAGTTGACATCTGGTCGGTTTAGTTTTGATTTGTAACCGTATTTGAAAAGTCTTGTGGTTTTACCAGTAGCTAAAAGGACCTGCCTTATTCTCATAATTCCTAGTTGGTTTGTAGCTATGGTGAGTGAAGTATCGTCTATGGAAGGATAGATAGAGCATATTTCTTCTTCCTTTTTGAGATGTAGGGGAATGTTGCTCGTTTTTCTCCCTTGTTCATAAGTTTTAGTGTCTAAGTTTAGGTAATATGAATACCAGTCTTTTTCTAGTTGTTCAAAGTCTTGATTTAAGACGAGCTGGCATGCTTCATAAATGTCTTTTTGGATGCGGGTCATGTACAGCCAGTTTGGAATTACCTGTTGCCCATAATTATTGGACAGGTAATTCCAGAAGGATAATCCAGCAAGTTTAAATTCCTTTTTTGAAAATTTTTTGAAAGAGTTGTGTTTCCATTTCTCATAAAATTCCTCTTCCGATTTCGAAGACCATCCTTCGTTTAGATACATGGTAAGCCCATATTCAAACCAATCCGGTAATTTTAGAGAGATTACTTTTTGAACCGCGTCTTGAAATGCTGTTCCATCAAACATAGAGCTCAGGTACATTTTTATGATTCCTTCCCTGAGTTTAGCACGCAATTTATTATGATCGCCATCGAAGTATAAGATCATTTTTTGCCCTTTTATTTTCGGCTCCTGGTCCCAGTTTTTTTCAAATTGAAAGTCGTTAAGACTGATATTTGACTGACTTGCATCAGAATGGTCTGCGTATATGATCAGTTCGATTTTATCTTTTAAATGGTATTCAAAAAGGCGTTGTACTTGTTGATTTTCTGATTCTGCGATCTCAATGCAGAATTTGGCGACGGATTTTGATTTTCCATACCAGTAGCTTATGAAATTATTCGTTTCGTACATCCACCAATCATATTGGTCGTCGGAGTATTGTACTTTATTTTTACCGAAAGTTTCTTTGGCGTTTTGTGCATGTAGGATCATGCACAGAAAAAGAAATAATATGGAAATGATTATTTTCAAAGTGTTCTATTCAATATTACCTGCAAAATAAAGTGTTCAATGCATATTAAAGTATTCTGTTTTAATCCCTTTTATGAAAATACTTATGTAATTTATTCAGACAAAGGAAATTGCTGGATTATTGATCCAGGATGTAGTGATGTACAAGAGGAAGCTCAGCTTGTTTCATTTTTAGAAAGCTACAATTTGGTTCCAGTACGGTTATTGTTGACGCATGCCCATATTGATCATATCTTAGGGTGCTCGTTCCTTTTAGAAAAGTATGGCTTAAAACCTGAAATGCATAAGGGCGAGCTGGAGACATTAAGATCAGGGATCATGGTTTCAAAGTTCTATGGAATTGACTATAAACCAGTACCCGATCCTGATGTTTTTTTAGAGGAGAATGATGTCCTTGAGTTGGACGGCGAAACCTGGGAATGCATCTTAGCACCAGGGCATAGTCCCGCCAGTATTTGCTTTTTTTCAAAAGCACATGGAGTGCTTATAGCTGGAGATGTTTTATTCGAGGGAAGTATAGGTAGAACCGATTTGCCGGGCGGGGACTACAATACGCTAATAAATAGTATACGGAAAAAGTTGTTTCCTTTGGGAAATAACGTGGTCGTCTATCCGGGACATGGAGGTATTACTACAATTGGACAAGAAATCCTTACAAATCCTTTTCTTTCGTGAAAGCCATTGCAAAATGTTCCACGTGGAACATTTTGTGGATTACATCAAGTCATTGGAGAATTGGATATAATTTAGAACCGGTTACTAAATTAGCGCGAGCTTCTGCTATAGGATTGAGTATTCTGTTTTACAGAAGCTCTGGCCTGTTAAAGGAAACAACAAGTTGAATTTTGATCAAATAAAAAAGGTCGGGTATTAACCCGACCTTTTTATTGTTTTTCATTTAAAATTGGATCTGAAAATTCTATTGTTTTTTAGGAGCGGTCCATTACCCATTTTGCTACGGACGGGGCCAATTCTTTCTGTGATTTAGCACCCACAAACACACCTATATGGCCGCCCGGAAAAGCATAAAGCTGCTTGTCTTTACTACCGATATAGTCCATAACTGCAGTAGTAGAGGTATTAGGTATAATATTGTCATCTGTCGCATAGACATTCAGGAAAGGAATATTCATATTTTTAAGATCCACTTTCTTCCCATTAAGCTCAAATGTACCCTTAATGAGTTTATTGTCCTGGAAAAAGTCTTTTATATACTTTCTGTACATTTCACCAGAGAGGTCAGGACAATCATTTTTCCACTTTTCCATGCGTAGAAAATTCATCAGTTTTTCTTTGTCTTCCATCATATCCATTACCCCAAAGTACTTAGCAACATCCATACTTGGTTTTAACATGCTGAATGCGCTGTTGAGCATGTCGGCAGAAACCAGGCCAACAGAATCCACCATTGCATCTACATCCAGGTTTTTAGCCCAATTGTAAAGCATATTGCAGTTGGCATTTGTAAAATCATAAGGAGCAACATAAGTCGTAAGGGTTTGAAGCTTCTCAGGATGAATCGCAGCATAAATCAAACTAAACAAGCCTCCCTGGCAAATACCCATTTTGTGAATTTTTGGGGCATTATGTCTTTCCCGAACAAAGTCAATTGCATCGTTCATATAACCCAAAATGTAATCTTCCATGGTTATATATCGATCAGCCCGGGTTGGGTATCCCCAGTCCATAATGTAAATATCAAGACCTTCTTCCAGAAGTTTTTTCATTAAACTTCTATCAGGTTGCAGATCCAAAACATCATGACGGTTCATAATTGCAAAAGACACCAATACTGGGATCTTGCATTTTGGCGGGGTCTGCCGGATATAATGATACATTTTGACTTTGTCGCATTCCCAAACCAACTCTTTAGGAGTTGTGGCAACTTCAACTTTGTCGATATCTTTTAAGGTGCGGTAACCCTTTTGGAGTTTATCGTTTATTTGCACCATTTCGTTGAATATGGAATTCGTATTGATCATTGTAAAGATTTGAATTTGAGGGCCAAAAATAAAAAAAGCCTGAACAAACATCCAGGCTTTTATTGAGTTATTTAATGATTACTTCTTTTTTGAAGTTTTATCCGCTACCGGAGCTTCATGTTTCATCATTCGCTCCATTTCGCGAATCGTTTTCTTCAGATCGTACATGGATTTGTAAACTTCATCCATTTCCGTCCGTGTTGCAATTGGAAGGTTTGTGAAAAACATTTTTTCCATTTGAACATCAAGATCTTGCTTGATCTTCATTTGAAGTGCGTTTACCTCTGTCATCAATTTGCTATATGCGTCGCTTTCAAAAAGAGACGTAAATACCTCATCTCCCAACATCATCCATTCCTGATAGAGTTTAACGATGCTGTCAATGTGTTCACCTTTTTGGATTTTCTCACTGGTCTTTTCAGCCAGTTTATCCATTACTTTAAGACCATTCTGATAGACCAAATACTGGAGCTGGTTGTTTTTTACATTTAATTCAAGCATTCTGTCGTAAATTTCATTCCAGACTTGTGCATTTTTCACATTTGCATTGCTTTCAAAAAGTCTTGAAAGAGGTGATACAGCATTCGTCATAGCGGTTTTCCAGCTTGAATACATTTCCAACATCTGATTGAATGGATTTGAATTCATGAATGGATTGCTCTGGAATTGATGTTTCATATTCTGATAATTGCTCAATCCCATTTCACTGAATTGTTTCATCATCTGAACAAAATTCTTATTGTATTCGTCAAACTGCTTTCTCGAATCATCTGGAAGGAAGCTGAAAAAACGATCAATAAATATTTTGTACTTCTCTGGGCTCATCATCTCGCGGTAAGAATCCATGTTGAATGTATTGTCCTGGATATTTTTGAACATTGGAGACCAGAGTTCATAAAATTTACCGAGACTCTCAACCATTTTGTTCATTCCCTGATAGGACTCAGCTGCCGTAAGGTTTGGAAATTGTTTCCACCATTCTCCGGAGGCATTCTGCATCATATCAAAGTACTGCTTGACGTAATGCGACCACTGGTTATTGAAATCATTCATTTTTGATTGCATCCCATTCATGTTCATAAATGGATTGCTGTTCATCATTTGGAAAAAAGGAGCCATGTTGCTGCTTTGATTCCAATAGCTGTTCATTTGATTCATCCAGTTCTGCCAATTGTTTGACCAATCAGAAGGATTGTTTGAAAAATTTGGCGTACCAGACATAGGCGTTTGAAAATTGTGCTTTGCCCAGTTCATCTGGTTTTCGAACCATTGCGAGAAAAAATTGCGGATGGCTTCTGTAGACTGATTCATGTTTTTTGCTGTTTCGTTGATTGATTGCTGCGTTTTATCAAGGAGTTCAGCTTGCGCATGAATTGCTTCCTTGTACATTTTATTTCCTTTATCCAATGTTTCAGAAACAAAAGGAACATCCTTCGTTAATTTCTTCGTTGCATCTACCAAATGATCTACCATTTGGCCTTGGTTTTCGATTAAAGTGTCCATCACGCCTTTGGATTTGTTGTTTGTCGTTT
Source organism: uncultured Saprospiraceae bacterium (assembly GCA_964507535.1). GTDB lineage: Bacteria > Bacteroidota > Bacteroidia > Chitinophagales > Saprospiraceae > Vicinibacter. The sequence continues at coordinate 66,250 of CAZDQG010000006.1, read as the reverse complement.
CCATAATCATTAAATTAATAGTATTTATATTGTTTCTTTGCACTGCAAACATACTACAAAAAAAATCGGATATCTGCAAAGAAATTATTAATAATCGTTAAATATGCTAAAAATAGGAGATCAATTTAAGCATCAGTTCAGGTATACTCAAGAAGATGTAAACCTGTATGCCAAAGTATCGGGCGATACAAACCCATTGCACATCGATGCGGAGGCTGGCCTGAAGAGCATTTTTGGGCGTAACATTATTCATGGGTTCCTTGGTGGATCTGTATTTACAAAAATTTTTGGAGCATTGTGGATGGCAGATGGACATGTGTATCTGAAACAGTCCATGCAGTGGTTGAAACCAATGTTTGTAGATACGGATTATGAGGCAGTCATTACTGTCAAAGAAATTTTTCCTGAAAAAAGCAGGGTACTTTATGACTGTGCCATTTACGACCTCAGTAACGGGGAGCAAACGTTTACAGGGGAAGCGTTGCTTATGAATAAAAAGCAATACGTTTGGTGAAAGCCCGGTACCAGGATGGTTTTAGCCTGTGAATGTAACTAACTTCTGTTAGTATGCTTGAGAGTATGAAATAAAAAAGGCCCAACATAATGTCAGGCCTTTTTTATTTTCTCTCATTCCCTGAGAGGATGATTAATCCAGTTTAATCAATTTTTTGTGATGGCTTTCTCTATCGCTTCGGATTCTTACAATATAATTTGCAGCTTGAATTTTGTCGGTATGTATTTCCCAATGATTGATTCCGACAGATGCGGATCTTTTATCATGGAAAAGAATTCTGCCCAGCGGATCAAGCAATTCAACGTCGATCATTTGTTCAGCTGTTGAATTAAATTCGAGATGGACGAAGTCATTAAAAGGATTTGGAAAAACATCCATGTTGGTAATTTCACCGGAAGCAGCTGTTCCGGGATTGACAAGCCCACCCGCTGCTTTTATATTTATACTGTAATCTTCAACTTCTCCATAAGGGAAATTCAAACACGAAGTGGGCCATCCTCCGTAACGAACGGATACCCGCATACGCACGGTACCGGTTGCTGCTCCGGTCGGAATAGAAATTGTTGCAGACTGAAGGGACAGACTTGAAGTCGCTACCGAAACGACTTGCTCACCGGCATCATTAAAAGAATTATTATTATTAAAATCAATCCAAATTCTCCAGTATAGCGTACCCGAACTACCGGTACTTCCTGCCTGATAATTTAAAGTGTAACTGCTACCTTTCGTTACATCAGTAATCAAAGAAGTTGCATCGAAATAGCCTTTATCAGAGCCACTGACTCGGTCAATTGTACCCAATTTGACGCGGGCTACCCACTCATAACTTGAGCTGGTGCCTTTGGAGGCACAATAACCGGCAAGCGTAGTAAAGGTTAACGTTGCGGTGTATGCACTGTTTCCTCCGGAGCAAACTGCCTGAACGCGCACGTCGTACTTGGTTGCAGGTGACATTCCGGTCATATTCACCGCTGTAGTGGGTACGTTGACCTGGCTCCATGTTGTTCCGCTATTTAGTTTGTATTGAAAGTTATAGGAACTAGCCCCACTCACTGCAGACCAGGATACCGTAGCAGTAGTAGAAGTTATATTGCTTGCTGCCAAATTGGTTGGAGTACCACAGCCTCCTCCACCCGTAGTGGTGAAGTTTACTGTGGAAGAATAATTGCTTTCACCAGAGGAGCATACTGCTTTTACCCTTGTATTGTATAATGTTCCGGCTGTTAACCCGGTCATGTTGTAATTGGTATTGCTTGTTGTAACTACCGTCCAGGTTCCTGAAGAGTTTGTCTTGTACTCAAATTTGTAAGAATTGGCACCTGAAACGCTATTCCAGGTAGCGGTAGCTGAAGTTTGGGTGATATTTGAAATTGCAAGTCCCGTTGGAGCACTACATCCACCACCACCACTGCAACTTGTACCTAAACAGGTGGCAGCAACAATTTCTGCTCTTATTTTATCTCCAGGTTGAGGGCCAAAGCCATTATTGAAATTGATGCCGTAACTGGTCAAATGGCAATAACTCATAATCGTACCTCCATTTGTTGGAGCCGGACCTTTTGAACAACCCCCTTCAGGAGTGTAGCAATTATCTAAAGCACCCCCGGTCCAACCACACCAATGGGTATGATTGGATCCTAAATTATGCCCCATTTCATGTGTCATAACCTCAACAGTCCAACTGTATGTTGGCACGGTGTTGTAACTTGAAGAAATATTACTGTAAGCGTAATTGTAACTGGAACACAGGACATCTAGCCATGCTACACCTCCAATATTATTACCGCCCAATGCTGCAAGGTGTGCAACATCGCCATTAAATGTCGGGCGGAGGCTCTTGAATTGATTAAGTGCTGTAGTGCTGCTGGTCTTTGAATAACTGTCTGCGGTAGTCCAAACAAAAATTTCAGAGACCGTCGTATTGATATTCTCGTTAGTATACAGAGTTTTGACATTATTAAACACCGCCGTAATCCAGTTAACTGTATTGGTGGTGCCTCCTTTGTTTTGGTATAAAGCATAGTCACATTCTATGTATACCCGAACACAATCTCCGGCAGCCTGGATTCCGCGTGGGCTTGCCTCTTTCTGAACAGGTTGCAGTTCATCCGTGTAACAGGTAAAGGGAAAATCAGAAACAAAATCTTGATCATTGAAAAAGATCAACTGATCTGGATTTTCAGAATTGGGTTGGATGACGAAATTACCTTCTCCTAAATTGAAACTACCAATAATCTGATTTTCAAAAATGCTGATAGAAGCTATAGAATGCTGTTCATGTCCCTGAACAATACCTCTGTAATACAGGGGCTTTTTATAGGGATATGCAGTTTTTGCATTGTCTGATGTAAATACATGAAAGCCATCTGCAAGTACATCTGACTTTACAAGATCCAAGTGAATGGATTCGCGGGATTTCATTGGAATTTCAAGGCTTACCTGTTCAGGTCTTGCGGAAAATAGCTTTTCAATCACCTGAGAATTGAGATTAAGAACCTGGATTTTATCCGCATTTCGTCCACGATATGCTTTTAAGCTTTCGGAAGACAGTTGAAGAGTCTGAAAGGAAGGGAAGCTTCCAAATTGTTTTCTGGCAAGCACAACTTCACGCGCTACAGGGCTCAATGATGAAGGATCCTGTTCATCAACGATGACAGTCGGGATGTTTTGAGAAAAAAGGCTTAAAGATGCGAAAACGCAAACAATAGCCAGCAGGTGGTCTTTTACGTACAGCATTATATAAATATTAATGTGAAAAATCGAGTCTTGAGCCGTAAGAAGGATATGGTAGGGGGGAAATACTGGGACAAAACTAATTGTATTTTTATAAAACTATATCAGGGAAAACCCTTGTTTTTTATTTTTTTTATTTAAATAATCCTTAACGTTTTAAATCTAACATAAAAATGAAAAGGGAGTACTATTTATTATTATCTATGTATGAATTGATTATATTGAAAATGAGATTCCTTGTAAAAAACAGTGCACATATATATTATGATCTAACAGGGACAATTACGTATGGCATTTTTTATATGTATACCAACGTCGCAATCAGTATTAAAATGCATACGAACGATAGTTTGTTTGTTTTGGTCAATGCGATATGAATAACCTATTTATGTAATCCCTCCTCTTTCCACTTTTGAAAGAGGGCAATCTCTTCCTGACTTAGAGGATCCCGCTTAAATGGCATGTAATCTTTGTTCGATCGATCCAGGCGGATACGTCGGTAAATATCCTCATAAAAGCGGGTCACTTCAGTATAATTGGATAAATCCGTTTTTCGCCCACCTTTAACCGGCATGTGGCATGGAGCACATTTAGTTTCCAAAAGGCTTTTGATCTGCTTTGAATAAAAAACAGTGACCTTAGGTTTGTCGCTCATTTTTCGGGAACAGGCAAGAATGAATAAAGCGAGGAAGAGGATATAAAGTGCAGAAAAGGGCTTCATAAAATACATTTTGAATACAAATTAAGAATTATATAAAAAAAGTGCATGAAAAATGCGAAACGAAAATGTAGATACATTTTTCACAGTCCTCACTGCATGGAAAAGACAACTGCTGGGAAGTCAAATTTTAAAATGGAAATAATAATATTAAGTTCAGGGAGCTTCGAATGCAAACAAATGTTTGTATCTATTTTATAAGGGAAGCACAATCCCAAAAAACGAAAGCAGGGCTTTAACAAAAATGAAAGCCGAAATACTATAAGATCATTTTAAAAGTAAAAGGATAGTAGATCCTTGTAATGTTTAATTCAATGTGATCCGTATTCCAATTTCCTTATCGTCAAGCCACTCTATGCGGTCCGTATAATTTTCATCTGATAATTCAATAGATTCTGCAAGTACTTCTGCCCGTATCAAATCTTTGAATTTGGCAATGGCGGTTTTCAGATCCTCGTGCGATTCCAACTGGATGCGGATTCGATCCGTTACATTGAAGTTTTTATCTTTTCTGAGATTTTGAATCCTGTTGACCAGTTCCCTGGCATGCCCTTCCGCCAGAAGTTCGTCTGTAACCGTGATATCCAGAGCAACTGTGAGGTTTCCGTCATTTGCAACGAGCCATCCTGGTATGTCCTCTGAAAAAATCTCTACGTCTTCCGGACTTAATTCAAATTCTTCTCCCTCGAAGATCAGTTTCAGATTGTCACCTTTTTCAAGAAGCCGAATCTGTTCTGTCGACAAGGATTGAATAGTATCCGTGGCGGACTTCATATGTTTGCCGAGTTTTTTTCCTAGTGTTCTGAAGTTTGGTTTTGCTTTCTTCTTTACCAGTCCAAGATCATCTTTTATATAATTGATTTCTTTAATATTCACCTCAGATTGTATGAGGTCTTTTACAGCATCGATATCTCTTTGCACGGTTTCATCAAAGGCAGGGATCAATATTTGTTTTAATGGTTGACGCACACGGATCTTCTGTCCTTTACGCAAGGACAACACCATTGAGGAAATGCGCTGAGCGAGATCCATCCGGCGTTCCAATTGGGAATCCATATAAGAGACATCAAATCCGGGCAAATTTGTAAGGTGTACAGATGGATAGAAATAGGCAGAGGCCGAATCCGGATGTCTTTCACGCCGTGAGTCACTGAGATTTTTGTAAAGCCAGTCGGCCATAAAAGGAGCAAGTGAAGCCATGAGTTGGGAAATTTGTATCAGACACTCATACAAGGTTTCAAAAGCAGCCTGCTTGTCGGAAGAAGATTCCGATTTCCAAAAACGTCTTCTTGAAAGGCGGACATACCAGTTTGAGAGATCATCTGAGACAAAACTTTCAATAATACGTGCAGCCTGGGTGGGTTCGTAGTCATCCATGAATAATCGATAGGATTTAATCAGATTCTGAAGTCTCGACAGGATCCAACGATCCAGTTCGGAACGTTCAGATAAAGGAATACAGGCAGATTCATCATACAAGAATCGATCGATATTCGCATAAATAGCAAAAAAGCTATACGTATTGTAAAGTGTTCCAAAAAACTTATTTCGAACTTCGGTAATACCTTCCAGGTCGAATTTCAGGTTTTCCCAGGGATCTGCATTGCTAATGAGATACCATCTTGTGGCATCTGCTCCAAAATGATTCAACGTTTCAAAGGGGTCGACAACATTTCCTTTACGCTTGGACATCTTTTCCCCATTTTTATCAAGGACAAGGCCATTCGAAACAACAGCTTTATAAGCTACGCTATCTGAAATCATACAAGCGATGGCATGTAAAGTATAAAACCAACCCCTTGTCTGATCCACACCTTCCGCTATGAAGTCTGCTGGGAACAGCCCCTCCAGGCTCGTAGTAGAAAACGGATAATGTACCTGAGCATAGGGCATGGAACCCGAATCAAACCAGACATCAATAAGATCATATTCTCTTTTAAGGCTCGTTTTTCCATTTTCAGATACCAGAATAATTGTATCAATATAGGGTCGATGCAAATCTTCAGGAACAGCTTGCTGCAGTCCCAATGCCAGATTCGCTTTTTCAATTTCAGCCCGCAATTCTTCAATTGAACCAATACATTTTTCTTCGGTTCCCTCTTCATTTCTCCAAATGGGAAGGGGAATTCCCCAGAAGCGGGAACGCGATAGATTCCAGTCCTGAAGATTTTCCAACCAGTTGCCAAACCTTCCCGTTCCTGTTGATTCCGGTTTCCATTTAATCGTTTTATTCAAGGCCACAAGCCTGTCTTTCACGGCAGTTGTGCGGATGAACCAGCTATCGAGAGGGTAATAGAGGATGGGCTTATCAGTACGCCAGCAATGGGGATAATTGTGACTGTATTTTTGAGAATTGAGCAGTTTTCCTTCCTTTTTAAGTTTTATTACCAAACGTTCGTCGACAGAAAGATAGCGGTCTGTGTGCAGGCGGTGTTTTTCATTAAACTTTTCTTCCTCACTGAGATATGCTTCTTTCACATACTCATGTGCAAAATCATAGACCTCTGGCACAAACCGTCCTTGTTTATCAACAAGTGTTAGGGAGCCGATACCATTTTTACGCGCAACTCTCATATCGTCTGCGCCAAAGGAAGGAGCAATGTGTACAATACCGGTTCCTTCTTCTGTTGATACAAAGTCGCCTATAAGAATCTTGTAAGCATCCCCATCAATGGGTCTGGCGTAATCAAAAAGTGCCTGGTAGCGAATGCCTTCCAGTTGTGCCCCTTTTATGTTTTCCCGGAGAACGCGGAAATGCATTTTCTTTTCTTCAAAAGCAGGCAAACTACCTTGGACTTCCATTTCTGCCTTGAACCATTTGTAAAGTAAATCTTTGGCAAGTAGGATTCTTTGAACCGACTGGGTATAGGGATTGTGTGTTTCGATGAGTTGATACAGAATGTGTTCGCCAACAGCCAGGGCGGTATTGCTTGGCAAAGTCCAAGGTGTGGTCGTCCATGCTGCTACGTGACATTCTTCTGCTCCCAAAATGGATTTTTGTTGTTCGGAATAACTCTCCCCTTGAAGTTTGAAAAGAGCCACAGCAGAAATATCCTTTACCTCACGGTAGGCGCCGGGTTGGTTCAATTCGTGTGAACTGAGACCCGTACCGGCAGCAGGCGAATAGGGTTGGATCGTATAACCTTTATAGAGCAAGCCTTTGTCGTATATCTGTTTAAGCAGGAACCAGACAGATTCTATATATTCATTTTTAAAGGTAATGTAAGGATGCTGCAGGTCCACCCAATATCCCATTTTTCGGGTTAGATCATCCCATTCATTTTTGAAACGCATGACCGTTTCCCGGCATTTGTGGTTATAATCGTCTACGGAAATACTTTGTCCAATATCTTCTTTTGTAATGCCCAATTCTTTTTCAACACTCAACTCAATGGGCAATCCATGGGTGTCCCACCCGGCTTTCCGGTATACCTTTTTGCCATTCAATGTTTGGTACCTGCAAAATAAATCCTTTACGGTACGCGACATGACATGGTGGATTCCTGGTTTTCCGTTTGCAGACGGAGGACCTTCGTAAAACACAAAAGAGTCTGAGCCTTCCCTGTAGGAAATACTTTTTTCGAAGATGCCTTCATTCTCCCAAAAGGAAAGCATTTCCCGGTCTATTGCGGGCAAATCGAGGGATTTGTACTCTCTATACATCATCGTCGTCTTTATTAAGGAAGCGCAAAGATAAGAAGAAAGAGGCCCTCTCGAATAGCTTTGGAGGCCGTCGTTTTAATTTCAAATGTGAAACAGGCCTAGGTAGCCGGGTAAAAAGAAAAAGCCCCTGGAAGAATCAGGGGCTTTATAATGTGACCAGTATACAGGATATACAGAATATCCCAACATACTAACAATGGTTAGTCTTTATCGGATTCTAATTTTTCTGTAATCAGATGCAAAAGGTAATTTCTATGGTTTTTAGTAGCTTCATCTGATGATTTTGCACTTTTCAATTTTTTCTGAATCTGTTGAAGAGCTGTGAAAACTGCTGCTTTGGTTTCCGTACCAAAATTTGCCATTTTACTTTCAAAAATCCCCAAAAGTTGATTAGTATAAAATCCCTGAAGTGCCTTACGGTGCATATTAACGTTTGTTTTAAGATCTGCATCAAATATGGATGTATTGAGATCTTGTAATAGCTCGTCCACAGAATAGGTATTTCCGTACATACTGCTATTGTTGATTTTCCGAAGCGTTGAAGAATTCAGGATCGTGAATAATGCAGCAGACTGAAGTCCCAAAAAATAGTTATCCAGTTTTGGATCCTCGGAATTTGAAAAGAAATTATAACCTCTCCGCTGCCTTTGCAAGTAATTGTAAAGGGGTTGATCACTATCAAATGCATTAGGTGCAAATACGTAGGTGTTTAATAAAGCTATTGCTTCGCGTTGTTTACTTTCAGGTACGGGCGTGTAGGGAAGGTTCGGTGATTTTTGTCCTGGAAGACTCCGGTCAACATAGATACCTCCGATATAGTTTGCAACGGATCTTGTCATTCCAAATCTTTGACCAAGCAATGCAAAATATTTGTTCGTCAGGTTTTCATAGCTTTGGTTGTCTTTTACAAATTTGGATTTCAGTTTACCCATAGCCTGTGCTACGATCTGAAAGCGCTCTGTAGCAAATGCTATCGGATCATTACTTAGATCCCATACCATGGTTCGCGGGTCGATACCTCCTCCGGGAGAACAGATATCTGCATCATTTCCAAAAATAAGTTTAGGATCTGTACTTTTTGCGATGATAGAGGCCAAACCTTGGTTTTCCATTTCAGGTTTAAAAGGAGTATAACCATATTGGATTGCCCAGATATCATAAGGGCCTACTTTGGTAGAATAGTAATCTCCTTGTTTTGATCGATCCAGGCTCAGGTTTACCGTAGAATAGTCCATAACAGAACCAAGTACGCCATACTTATGTGTAATGCTGGTATCTTTTAATTCAGCAGGACTCAACATTTGACTGGATTTCATATTGTGCATTAAACCCATTGTATGTCCCATTTCATGGAGTACCAATTCCGTAATGAAGTGACGCATCAGCACCTTCTTTTCTTCTGGGTTGTCGTCAAATGCTTCGATACAGGCTGTTGCAAATGCATGTTGCAAGCTCAAACCTTTGCCAAGTTGGCATTGGTGGTTTATATACTTTAAAGCGCCTTTATTTTCAAAGGGAAATCCTTTTTCGTAAAGATCTGTTTCAGATGCAATTCCTCGCATAAAACCAAAATCAATGGTAATATCCGCGCCAAGAATTTGCCCGGTTCTTGGATTGACGAAGCTCGGCCCTATTGCATAACCTAAATCGGAAGAAACCCAGCGAATGACATTATAACGTATATCTGCAGGATCCCAGCTTGCGTCATCGGGCATCATTTTCATCACAATTGCGTTCTTAAAACCAGCCTGTTCAAAAGCTTCATTCCATTTATTTCCTGCGTCCAGAATAATCTGACGAAGCTCATAAGGAGTAGTGTTTTCTACCCACCACACAATGGGCTCGACGGGTTCGCTGATTTTTGCATTTGGATCTTTCTTTTTAAGATGCCATCTGTTGATGTAATCATGATAAATAGGGACTTCGGTACTGGTCATGTTGTCTGCCTGTGTCGTAAAATATCCCACATGCGGATGATCGAAACGAGGTACAAAATCATTCTGAGGAAGTTCAACAAAACTGTGCTGCATTTTTACATTGATGTAGCGTGCATCCGTTATATCTGCACCCCCGGAATTTTGAGGAGCAGGATTTTCATAGGAAAGGTTTACGACGACATCTGTATTTGCAGGAAAGGACCGAACCTTTATGTATTCAGATTTATCTTTATTCAGACTTCCCAGGTTTAGATAGGCAGTGGGAGGAATACTTGGAGGCATGTTAGGTTTTACGGGGTCCAGTTTTTCACTAAGAAAGAGATTATCACCGTTGATGAGGTAGCCCAGTGAATCTTCTGCAATTAATTTTTCAGAGTAAAAAACAGTTTCAGAGACATCGACATTTGCGGCACGGCTTACCGGATTATTTTTATCGTAATAGAAAGAGGTATTGGATCTGGACCAGCTGATTTTATCAAAGTTTTTCCGGATCTTAAATAGCCAGGTCTCCCGAATCATATTTTGATTCAAAAAGAGTTCTGCCGGCCCACCCATGGAGAAACTCTGATAGAGGTATTCCGTATTTAGTTGGGATTTACGAATATATAACTGCAGACTTCCCGTAGCAGTATCCTGGTATATCGTAAATAAGCCTTCGATCTTCCTGGAAGATTTCACCTTGTCATCGAGTGTTACTTTTTTGGTTGTGTCTTTAACAGTGGTATCTTTTTTCTCAGATAGAGAAGTTTTGGCCTTTTGCTTCTGGCACAAGACCGGATTTGGAACAGCACCTGTAAGAAGCGCTGCAAGGAGCATAAGAGTAAAGATGGATTTCATGTTTAAAAATTTTAGTATAAACGCGTAATAGATTAGAAAATTTCAGACAAAAGGGTCAATCGAACAGTTTTTCTTGCATTGGAAGCGATTTTTCCAATTCCAACAGCTTCTTTTTTCTCCAGAGGCCCGCTGCATATCCGGTTAACGATCCATCAGAACCGATCACTCTATGACAGGGAATGAGAATAGCAATTGGATTCCGGGCATTTGCGTGGGCCATTGCCCGAATCGATTTCAGATCTCCCAGCCTGAATGCCTGTTGCTGGTAGCTCAGGGTTTTGCCAAAGGGAATTTCCAGCAAAGTTTTCCAAACCTTTTTTTGAAATGGAGTGCCATCGGGATTCAACGGCAAGCTAAATTCTTTTCGTTGACCTGAAAAGTATTCGCATAATTCCTTGTCAAGGCGTTGAGCAAGCCCAAGGATCTTTGTTAACATACTATCCGGTTGGGAAGGAATATCAGAATCAGAGGTCTCCTCAATGAAAGTCAGCGATTTAATTCCATTATCATGTATCCTTGCCTGAACCATCCCAAGCGGTGTTTGAAAATAAAATAAATGTGATTCCGGACCTAATGGAGCCGTCATATGAACGGATGTTTGTTTACAAATACCTTTTTAACCAATCCTGGAGTTCCTTAAAGAAAAAACGACTGTTTTCAGCATTAAGGATCCAATGATTTTCGTCAGGAAAAACAATCAGCTTGGAGGGTATTTTTTGACGTTGCAGGATGTTCCAGTTTTCAATTGAATTATTGACCGGCACTCTGAAGTCTTGTTCACCAACGGTGACAAGCATAGGTGTCTTGAATTGATCTGCGAATCGTATTGGATTTTGTTCTTGCCAGATTTTCGATTTGGACCAAGGTGTTCCTCCGTTCATGATTTCGCGATGGTAAATGGCATCACTGGTTCCCCATTGTGAAACGGTGTTCACAAGTCCGGCATGGCTAATCAGACATTTGTAATGTGTTGTTGTCGCCTGCATCCAATTAGCCAGGTGACCGCCATAACTAGCACCTCCTGCAGCCTGACGATTTCCATCAATAAAAGGGAATCGTCGAATAGCATCTGATGCTGCTTCATTTATTTCGTCCGCAGGTCCTTTAAAAGGGTCATATTGGATTTCCCTTGCGAAGCGTTCACCATAGCCGGTAGAACCGGTGAAATCAGTTAGCAGAACTACATAGCCCGGACTTGCCAGCAAATGGTAGTTCCAACGATAACCCCAGTTTTCTTTCCACGATCCGGCAGGACCACCATGCATAACCACAAAAAGGGGATATTTTTTTGTTGAATCGAAAGCAGGAGGAAGGATCATCATTGACCGTATGGATTTTTTCTTTTTTGTCGATAACCACAAGGTCTTGAATTCAGGAAGATCCAAACTATCCAAACGGATTTTATTCAATTGGGTAATCATGCGATGCGGACCATTTTCCGGTATCAGGCAAATTTCGTTGGGTGCGGCGGGTGATTCGTAATTTGAAACAAGAATGCCATTGTTACTGACAGACAAGTGATGGTAGCAACCAATAGATCCAATTGTAATGAGTTTGAGGTTTCCGCCTTCCAGGTTTGTAGAATATATCAAATCCCTGCCTTGATTTTCAATAACAACATAGATTTGGTTGTTCTTTACAATAAATTCTTCGATGGGACGATCGAGCGATGCGCACAGAGAAATCATGCCACTCATGGAGGGCCAGTTAAAGCGCACAAGGCGATTTTGGTTATAAATTTTGTAGTTGTTTATTTCTGTTTGCAGACAATAAAGATATTTTCCATCCTCTGAGACGAATGGAGAGGAGTATTCATAATTTCCGGATGTAATAATTTTTGCTTGACCGTCTTTAATAGAAAGAGAGTACAGGTGGTATGTAGGCTCTTTGTATGCTGATTGGTTTAATTCCGTGCTAGCTGAAAATACAAGACTACTGTCTCCGGGCACCCAACAGTATGCACCTAAAGAGAATCCGGGTTCTTTTACAAAGGAAATATTAGCAAACAGGTCCTTTGCACTGCTATCCGGATGTAGTGCTTGAACAAAAATGTGGTTAAGCTTTTCATCATTCCAATGGTCCCAATTTCGTATAGGAAAGGTCTCGTATACGCGGGCTTTATATTTTATTTTCTTTTTTTCTTCTGTAAGTTTTTTATTGCAGGAATCAGAGAAACAAGTTGGAAATACGGAGCTACTAAATAAAACATTTTTTCCTGAAAAGCTCCATTGAGGAGATTGTATCCCGGTGCTCAAGTTGCTTAATTTCTGGGCCTCCCCACCCTGGTCAAAATCCATTAGGTAGAGTTGTGAAGATTCATCGCCATCCCTTTTCGCGGTAAACAAAAGCAGGCTTCCATCTGGACTCCACTGGTAAGCGCTTTCGGATCCTTTGCCGGAGGTAATTTTACGTGGCAAGGATGTTCCATTACTTGGTACAATCCAAATATCACTTCGCACCTCCTTGTCATCATACGAGGGTTCTGTAATTTGAAAGGATACCAGATCACCCTGAGGTCTGATTTGAGGCCCTCCAACACGTCGCATCATCCACATCCGCTCGTGTGTTATGGGAAGTTTTGTCTGGGCTTTTGTTTGGTCTGCTAAAAAGATAAAAAAGAAAAAGGAAATTCCAACATAGAGGAACCTCTGATACGGGTACAAGAGTAAATAAATCATGTTATTATGGTAGTTTGGAGTTACGGGTTAAGACTGCCTGAATGTACACATGCAGGTTGACTCAAAATTAATGAGAATTGAAATATTATTTACTTCCCCAAACGGCAATTCTCGCATGTCCTTTGGCTCTGCCTTTTGTTTCATACCAGAATTCAATTTTATTCAGATGCCGCAAACCTCCTCTGAGTTCAATTATTCTGCTTTCTGCTCCCTGTCGAAGGAGTGACTTTATAGGAACGTCCTGAACCTCTCCGTTGTCAAAATATACCTTCATGTTGTACATTCTGAGTGGTGCATCCGTGACTCGGAGTTTCAAATACCGAAAATCATCTTTAATATCTCCGAATTGAATTACATCGCGATCGAGGCTGAAATTAACCCATTTATCAGCTATAAATCTCCATCCACTGTCTGAAATACTTTTTGATGGGCCGCAGGAAAACAGGCCAAATAAGAGAAAGCAGATTATTCCTAATATTTTCATAATTGAATTTTTAGCTAAAATAATCTAAACCGAAATTTTAA
>CAZDQG010000006.1:0-52545 GCA_964507535.1 uncultured Saprospiraceae bacterium | reverse complement strand
ATGAAGTCGGCCTTGTAAGTGGTTTTAATTCTGAAGTTTTGCATCATAATTGAAAACAAGATTGATTTAAGATAAAAAAAAACGCATGACAAAGATGTTGATTTCGATATGGTTGGTTTGTATGATCCAACATATGCCTTTTGCCCAAGGGCATAATATTAAAAGTGGTCAGATAGAGGGCAAGGTAATTGACAAAGCGGATGACCATTCAATTGAATATGCAATGGTGATTGTGTACAATACTCTTGATTCTTCAGTGGTCACTGGAGGCATCACAGATGTACAAGGGGTTTTTTTAATTGAGAATTTGGATACTGGATGCTATTATTTGAAAGTAAAATATTTGGGATATTCAGAATTAACCAGTTCTGGAATAATATTACGGAATTATGATGACAAGGTTGAGACCGGAGTGCTTTATTTAGAAGAAGCAACGAATGAGCTACATGAAGTTGTTGTTAAGGGAAAGAAACAGGCAGTATCCGTTAAAATTGACAAAGAAATCCTACAATTGGGTGATCAGCTTGTATCAGCTGGTGGTACCGCTGTTGATGCGTTGAAAGTTTCTTCTTCAATTACCGTTAATCATGAAGGGAAAGTACAGTTTAGGGGAAGTATGGGTTTCCGAGTTTTGGTAAATGGGAAACCTACGGCATTAAAACCTCAGGATGCTTTAAAACAAATACCTGTAAGCCGTATAGAAAAAATTGAACTGATTACAAATCCATCGGCAAGATTTGATTCAGAAGGATCAGCGGGAATAATAAATATTTTTACCAAAAGCAATTCAGGGCAAGGGATTGGCATTCAATTAAATTCAATGATCGGCTCAGGCGATAAAAGCAGCGCAGACGTACAATTAAATTTTTCCTCAGAAAAAATACAAATTCATGGGGGAATCAGTTGGAAAAATTATAAACAGTATTATAACATGCCTGAATACATTGAGACTGTCAAAGAAAAACAAAAACAAAAGTTAGATATTTTCTTTAGAAGGGAACAAATAGATAATGATTTTGGAGCCAATGCTTCAGTGGAATATGTATTAAACCCCCAAAGTACCCTTCAATGTGCAACGGATGCCGGATTTACAAATTTCTATGTAAATGCTATATTCAAATATGATGAATCCATAGATAGCGCAAGGAAGCACCTTTATACCTTGGAAGACCTCAGGGGAAAAATATTGGCTAAATACTTTACAAATACGTTATCTTATATATATAAGCCAAATGAAAAAAATGAATGGACTACAGACATGTTTTATTCCACAATTAATTATTCATGGTCAAACGATCAAGACAGGACAATAACGGGATTAGATTTTGATGTATTCAATCTCAGCCCATATTTTACGATGAGAATGAATAACAAAAATAAAAGTGATGAAATACGGTTTGGATCTTCCTATTCTCATAAGTTCGATGGGGGTCATAGAGTGGAATGTGGATTACAATATCATAATTATCACAGGACTCATAATTTAATTGCCCGGAATTATTTGTATGATAAAAATGTATGGGAGGACAATCCGGTATTTACCAATACTCTTGATTTTAAGGAAGAAGTATGGTCAGCTTTTTCCGGTTTAGAAGGCCAGCTCATAGAATTTAAATACAATTTGGGTATGCGGTTGGAGGCCACTGATCGTCTTATAGAGAGTTTTACCCTCAATCAAAAATATTCCTATAAAAAGGTAGATTATTTTCCTGTAATTTCCATTTCCAGAGCTTTTGGAGAATCTCTTCAATTGGCTCTTCATTACTCCAGAAGAATTGACCGCCCAGATGAATATTATCTAAATCCCTTTCCAGATGTAAGCAACGATTATCAGCAGGCATACGGTAACCCTCTTTTAAGGCCAAACATTACAAATGCAATTGAATTTAGACTACTTAAGAATTATCAAAGAGCAAAATATTCAGCTCAGATATATATGCGATCATCGAAAAATGCTTATGATCAATTTATATCTCCAAATAGTGAAGGTAAAATCACATTAACTTTTGACAATGCAGTGAATAAGCAAACTGCAGGTATAGAAAGTTTGTTGAATGTGGAATTAGAAAATTGGTGGAATATGAGTGGGGGTTTGAATGTATTTTATGAGAATACGGTAGGTACCTATAGCGGATATTCTATTGATCAACGGATAATTTCATACGATGCAAGAATCAACCAGACATTTAATTTAGGTAAAACGACTACCGCACAGCTTATGGTCTTCTATTTTCATAATCAGATTTCAGCATTGGGAGAAGTTCAGCCTTTTTACTGGGCAGACATTTCGATGCGTCAAAGTTTACTGAAAGAAAAGCTAGCCATAACCTTTATTGTAAAGGATATATTTCATACAAATCAACTTCGATATAAGATTCTTAAGGAAGATTATATTTTTAAAATTCATAAAATACCCGAATATCCTGTAATTATGATGAGTTTAAATTATACTATAAATAAATACACAGAAAAGGAGAAGCGCGCTGTAACTAAATTGAAATTAGGTTAAGTTCTTAAAAGAGCTGAGCAATTCAAATCGGTCGTGATGCATTTTTCTTGGTTGCTATTTGATATTTTTTATAGTCTGTTGGAGTCATGTTTGTAAATTTTTTGAATGCACTATTAAACGAAGATTTTGAATTAAAGCCAGATTCAAATAAAATTTCCTGGATGGTGAGATTTTTTGAAGAATCGGACAATAGTTCTATTGCATATTTAATTCGATAACTGTTAATAAAATCAAAAAAATGCTGATTTAGCTTTTGGTTAATTAAAATTGAGAGGTCTCTCGAGGGCATTTTTAATTGACGAGCCAAACCGAATAAAGTTAGGCTTGGATTTAAAAAAGGTTTTTGGTTTTCAATTATGGCAATCAAATCATTAATTTGTTCATGATCTTTTTTAGAAAGGCTGATTTCCGCAGATCCTGACTCTTGAACTTCATTTAACCAAAGTTCCTTGGCCGTCAGGAGAGAATGGTTTACACCCACAAATAGTTCTGAGGAATGTATCGCCCTTATAACAATAATTGAAATTGCAATTAGGGCCATGAAAACAGTAATAAATTGAGCATATGTAAAAAGGGCACTTGAACTAAAAAACATGAAAAAATTCTTGATGGTAGCGATTACTGCAACTATTGCGAATAGTAAGGCGATCTGGAATAGCCAGCGATAGCTTAGTGCTTTAAAATCGGAGTAATTTTCCTTTAGAAGGACTTTATAGTGAGCTATTCTATAAAAAATGAAAGTGAAATAGGCAAAAATCTGGAGGTGAATTATAATATATGATACATCCCGAGCAAGGAGATTTTTAAATTTACCTGATTCCAGAAGGTGTAATTTTTGTTCATAAGGGACACAAAAGAATTCAGGAAGAAAGCCGGCAAGAACAATTATGAAAGTAATGAGATGTAATGCATGCTGCCATTTAAGTTTGAAGTCACTATAAATCACCGACAATACGTAAAGATATAATAGGGGGAGTTTCGTAAAAACCAACGAATTTGCAAGTAAAGCAATTGAGGGCCAGGATTCATATAAACCGGAATAAAAGCGGCCTCCAGCATCGAAAATGTCAATAAGCATAAAAGAAGCCAGGAGTCTGTTGCTGATTGGTCGGGTTCCTTTAGCGGATAGAAGAAAAACGGCAAAAAGTACTTGAAATGAAATTATAATCAGTGTGAAAATGTCAATTACTGAAAATTGCATATGTTGTAGTATGAAGGCTTACGGGTTCTATTTATTTTGTTGAAAAGGCAACTGAATTCCAAATAAATATAAATACAAACTATTAAGCAATATTTAATGCGTGTATTTTTTCTTCAAAAATAACAATTGATAATACATCTCATAATCGAAGAACACCGGCCATGTATCAAGTTTACATAGATATGATTTCATTTATGTATGAATTGTCAGAAAACGAAAGGATTTGGCAAGTTGAAACAGTTCTAACACTCCAAACGAATCTTTAGGGAAAGAATTCTAATGAGCGCAGTTGATTGGATGAAACAGTTCAGAAGGGTTCAAGTTGAGATTATGCCGTTAAATGTTGCTTTGGCGCAAATCTGCAGTACAGAAATATGTTGTATATAAATGTGTTGTTGGTGAATTTATGCATAGGAATTCTTCTGATTGAAAACTTTTGGGGAGTATTATGGAGAAGATGAATACCCTTTCCAGGTGGGAGATTACAGCTTGATGAGTTTAAATCCTTTAAAAAACCGAAATATACTTAATTCTCTACGCACTCAAGTTCTCAAAAATGGACGCAGCCTTGTTATAGTCTTTTTGCAAAACCTTCAGTTCAATTCCCCCCAAAGGATTCAGACCTATCACATTTTCATCGACGAGAAAAGACTCAACGCCAGACTCTAAAAGAACATTTTTGACATGGTTGGCTTCAAGGAATGTTTCAAATACCTGAAGTACTACAGTGTTGTCATCTTGTTGTTTCATGGTAAGTACTTTTAAGTTCACTAATTGAAAGAACCCAATTAGTAATTTAAATTACTAGCTAAATATATAACAAACAAATTAGAATAATAAGGAGAACAGGGTTTTATTTACCTACCCATTCAAGTATTTGGTTGCAAAGAGGACTTTCTTTGTAAGAAACAACACCGTGCCAGTTTCCATTTTCATCAATTAAGAATTTATGAAAATTCCATTTTACTTCAGCATCCTGTATTCCGTTTTCAGATTTTAGGGTAAGCCACTTATAGAGGGGATGCATATCATTGCCTTTGACTGAAATTTTAGACATCATTTGAAAAGTGACGCCATAGTTTCTTGAGCAAAAGGATTGTATTTCCATATTTGTTCCAGGTTCTTGTCCTCCAAAGTTATTGGCTGGAAAACCAAGGATTGCAAAGTGCTCTCCACCGAATTTTTTATAAAGTTCTTCGAGCTCTTTATATTGAGGGGTATAGCCACATTCAGAGGCGGTATTGACAATAAGGACCTTTTTGCCTTTCAGGCTTGAAAAATCAAATTCATTGCCATCGATGGTAAGGGCTTTAAAGTCATATAGGGTCTTCATGTTTTGAGAATAAGCAGGTATGATAATAAAGGAGCTTAAGACAAGAAATAATACGTTTTTCATAAAACATACGCATTTTAAAAAGGCGATAATATTATAACCCCAAAAGACGATATTGGTTGCAAAGAAAGTAGGCTGTATAGAGGGATAAGTTATTCAATACCTCGGTTTTACAAATTTTATAGTGGGGCTATTCCACAAACAGCATGTTTTAAATGACAGGTAATGATTCTTTAAAACTTCGCAACCCGCATCACATTGGGTTAGACGTTTTTTATAAATTCAAGTCGACTTTTGAAAAATAATTTCAGGAAACACTTTGATTTGAATTGGTGATGGAAAGGTACATTTCATTAAGATAAGCCTGGAGTGCTCTGTCCCATTTTTTGTTTCAGCAATTCCAAATTGAAAAGGATTTAATTTAATTGGAAAGACCTTTTAAGCCGCGTAACAAGAAGTAGAGATAGTTTCTATCATGTTCGCATGAATCCTAGTCATCTAATAGATAACCGTAACGGTGTTCTAAAGAACTACGCATCAAAATACATACCTTTGTAACCCTTATGTTTTCCAGATACAATGTTATTGTGGTAGGAGCCGGCCATGCCGGTTGTGAAGCAGCTGCAGCCGCGGCCAATATGGGTTGTAAGGTATTGCTTGTCACGATGAACATGCAAACCATTGCACAAATGTCTTGTAATCCTGCTATGGGTGGAGTAGCAAAAGGTCAGATTGTTCGGGAAATAGATGCTCTGGGAGGGTATTCAGGAATTGTCACTGATGAAACACGTGTGCAATTCCGGATGCTAAACCGATCAAAAGGCCCGGCAATGTGGAGTCCAAGAGCACAAAGTGACCGGAATTTATTTGCACGGAAATGGAGAAATATACTCGAGGCGCATCCCAATATTGATTTCTGGCAGGACATGGTTCAGGGGCTTTTGGTACGTGATGATATGGTATACGGAGTACTCACCGGAATGGGTCAAAAAATTGAAGGCGATACGGTAATACTGACCAATGGCACATTTCTCAATGGAATAATACATATCGGAGAAAAGCAGTTTGGAGGGGGACGTGCCGGGGAATCTGCAGCAAGAGGAATTACGGAACAACTGGTTGCCTTGGGTTTTGAAAGTGGCCGCATGAAAACAGGGACACCACCCAGGTTGGATGGACGGTCTATCGATTACAGTCAAACTGAAATCCAGGAAGGAGATGAACATCCATCTCGGTTTTCATTTAAGGATACTGCGGTTCCTGAAAAACAACTGAGCTGTTATATAAGCTATACCAATTCGGAAGTACATGAGATCCTGAAAACGGGATTTGATCAAAGCCCAATGTTTACTGGCAGAATCAAAGGATTAGGCCCCAGGTATTGTCCTTCTATCGAAGATAAAATTGACCGCTTTGCAGACCGCGACAGACACCAGTTATTTATTGAACCGGAAGGATGGGATACACATGAAATCTATCTGAATGGATTTTCCTCTTCCTTACCTGAAGAGGTGCAATACAAGGCCCTTCAAAAAATTCCAGGTCTGCAAAACGTACGGATGTTCCGGCCTGGTTATGCCATTGAGTATGATTATTTCCCACCGACACAATTGTCTCTCAGCCTGGAGACAAAGCTTATCAGAAACTTGTTTTTTGCTGGTCAGATTAATGGAACCACGGGTTATGAAGAAGCGGCTTGTCAGGGACAAATGGCAGGCATTAACGCAGCCTTGCGCGTAAAAGAACAAGATCCATTTATATTATCGAGGTCAGAAGCATATATCGGTGTTCTCATTGATGATTTGGTCAATAAAGGGACTGAAGAACCTTACCGGATGTTTACTTCGCGTGCAGAGTTTCGAATACTTCTCCGTCAGGATAATGCAGATATAAGGTTAACGGAGTACGCGGAAAAGTTAGGCATGCAACACGTTGAATCTCGCGTGTTGCGTGTCAGGCAAAAAGAAGAAGGTGTGGCACAGATTCGAAGACTTTTGCAGCAAATAACAGTACAACCGGAAGAAATCAACAGTTATTTGCAATCTGTGGATTCCTCCGCCATAGAGCTGAAAACAAAAATGTTATCCTTGCTAACACGACCAAACATACATTTAGGAGAACTTAGTCAGCATCATTCTGGATTAAAGGAAGCACTGCAAAGCTATGACGCGGAAATATTGGAAAGTGCAGAAATCCAGATTAAATATGAAGGATATATTAAAAAGGAACAAGAGTTGGTAGAAAAGATGTCTCGCCTAGAGCATGTGCGGCTGCCTGATGATTTTGACTATCATTTGATCCCGGCACTAAGTAATGAAGCAAAAAATAAATTGAGCAAGATCAAACCAATTTCCATCGGACAAGCCAGTCGCATCAGTGGGGTCTCCCCATCGGATATTTCTATATTACTGGTTTATATCGGACGTTAATGTGATGCAAAAGGAAGGGCTTAAAAGAAGTCCAATTGAAACTTACAAGCTTCGAAGCAGTATGTTTATTATTTCATTTTAACTGCGGTTATTTTCATCGTTAGGGAGATCTCATCAGCAATAAAACCATCTTTCAATGAAGCAAGAATCTTTTTTGACTGGTACATGATGCCATATTCTGTCCGGTCTATTTTGAATTCAGGAATGCTGATCATGAGTTGGTCATTTGAGCGGGACAGAGATCCTTTAACCTGAAGCTCATGAGATGTATTACGAACGGTAAGAGTCCCGGTGATGAACAGATTGAAAGACGAATCTGTGAGATGTTCAACGCGTGTTATTTTAAATACAGAATAGGGAAAACTGTTTGAATTAAAAAAATCCTCACCTTTTAAATGGTCTTCAAGGTCTTTGCGGTCTCCCGGATCCTGAATATCCAGGTTTTTAAGATTCTGCATATCTGCATAGATTTCTCCGGAAACAAGCATGCCATTTGAAAAATGTAATGTGCCTTTGCTGAGTTTTAATAAGCCATTGTGTGAACCGGTTGGAGAAGAACCAAACCAATACACCAGGGATTGAGTAGAATCAACAGCAAAGATTTCGTCGCTTGAAGTATTCGCTTCAGCTTCCTGCTTTGCCTGTTCTGCGGATGCATTTTCATTGGAGTTTTTACAAGATGCAAAAGCAATTACATTAAGTATGCAAAAACAGAGGAAAAGTCTGGTCATATTTATTTTTTAAGGGAGCGGAATTCTGATAAAGTCTGGATAAAGTGTTCGAGATCATCAAAACCATGCAGGCATTTTATAAAACGGGTCTGTTCCTGAAAATGAGGAGCGCAATAACCTGTAAGTAAAAGAATTGGAGGATCTTCCAGTGCAGCTAAAGCATTCACCAAATCATCAATGAAGGCGATAGAAGATTCTTCGTGTATAATAGTAAAAAGGAATTTCGGTTTTAAAGTTTGCACGGCATCCATAAGGTCATTAACCATCAGATCTGCACCAAGGTCAATTACCCGAAAGTGATTTTTACGAATAAATAGTTCAACGAAATACTGATTCAGTTCTTGTTTTTCGTCGGGTGCCAGAAACAACAGGAACACAGAATGTAGATTGCTTTCAAGGTTCTCAAGCTTACAGAGTTCCTGAATTATTTTCTTCTTTAAAATACGGCCTACAAATTCTTCATGCACTTTTTTAATGCTTCCGCTTAACCACATCGAATTGAGTTTATCAAGCAAGGGCATGAGAATCTGACTAAAGGCTTGTTCAAATCCCAATTGATGGATGTTCGTATTTACTAAATGCGTGAAATTTATTTCATTGAGTTGCAGGATAGATAAGGTCAGGGCATCCAGAGCTTCCGGGTTAAAAACATCCACTTCACTCATGCCGGCAACGAGTCCCTCGATTTCTTTCGAAGACATGTGGGAAAGATGGGAAATTTTGAGACCCTTTTGATTTAACAAAGCAATATTGGCCAGACGCTTCAGGTCTTCGTCATCATAATAACGGATATTGGTCTGCGTGCGTTTGGGGCATATAAGACTGTACCTTTTTTCCCATATCCTGATGGTATGTGCCTTTATGCCTGTTAACTTTTCAAGATCCGCAATAGAATAGATGGCCAAGGAATAGGAAATTTAGAACTGCTCTGAATAACATTTCGCAAGCTGGTTTGTTTAAACCATATATGTCTGTGAAAATGAACATTGGCGTTGTTTGCTACCCTACCTATGGAGGTAGTGGTGTCGTAGCAACGGAATTGGGTATGGGACTGGCGGAGCGTGGTCACAATGTGCATTTTATTAATTACAGGAGACCCGCCAGGCTGGCTCATTATCTTCCGAATCTTTTCTATCACGAAGTGGCTCCAATGGAGTATCCATTGTTTGAATTCAAGCCTATGGATACGGCACTGGCGAGTAAAATCGTGGATGTTGCTTTATTTGAAGGACTGGATGTATTGCACGTGCATTATGCCATTCCTCATGCCACCATAGGGTATCTGAGCAGGGAAATTCTCAAAACCAAAGGAAAACGATTGCCTTTTGCCACCACCTTGCATGGAACGGACATTACCCTGATAGGTGCTGACCGGTCTTATTTTCCGGTAGTGGAATTCAGCATCAACCAATCAGATAGGGTGACAGCCGTCTCGGACTCTCTAAGGAATCAGACATATAATACTTTTCAGATTCAAAATGAAATTGAAGTCATCCCAAATTTTATTGATTTCAAGCGTTTTGGAAAAAAGCACAATCCTGATCTTCGAAAGCAATTTGCCAGTGATGAAGAAAAGCTGCTTATTCACGTATCCAACTTCCGTAAGGTTAAGAGAATTGAAGATGTGCTCTCCGTTTTTCGGAAGCTAAAAGCACAGATTCCGGCAAAATTGCTGTTGGTCGGTGATGGTCCGGAGCGTCCAGTACTTGAGGTCCTTAGCCGCGAATGGGGAATTGGAGCCGATGTAAAATTTTTAGGAAAGCAGGATATGGTTGAAGATTTACTGTCTATTTCAGATCTGTTTTTATTGCCTTCAGAACACGAAAGTTTTGGACTTGCTGCATTGGAAGCAATGGCATGTGAAGTGCCTGTGATCTCTTCAAATATTGGAGGTTTGAATGAGGTTATTCTTAATGGTAAATCCGGATATACCTGCCCTGTAGGTGATACAGATCACATGACCCGTATGGCATTGCATGTCTTAGGAGATCCGCAAACCCATTCCGAATTCCGGCGATACGCCATTGAAAGGGCTCGTGACTTCGATATTGATAAAATCCTACCACAGTACGAACAACTGTATTATTCTATGCTTTAAAGGAAAACACTATATTTCATTCCACATTGCAGAATTTGTATATTTATGGATGACATCTATTAATTTACATATGAAATGGCTTCTTCTTTTTTTAATTTGGAATTTTAATACAGGCACCAGGACGTTCACCCAAAGTATACTTGTGGATCACAATTCCATAGAGGATTTTATCAAAATACCTCAATATTATAAGGAGAAAGCCGGGGCAATGACTATGCTATTTATGGATCGCTCTGTGGGAGGTAATATTTCTTCATATTTGGATTGCCTTTCCAAAAGTTGGAGCGTGGCTCCAAGTTATTGTAAGAAATTTCAGCATCGGGACAGCTTTTATAATGTGGATCCAAAAGAAGTTTATTGGGAAGGTATTTGGGACCGCAACAATTGGAGGTATGAATATTGGCCTAACGCTTGTTCGGAGGATGTACAATGTTTCCTTGACTTTATGGCTCCCCGCATGGATTCCTTTGAGGTCATGGGTTGTCAGTTTTCATACCTTGCAGTAACTCCTGGTTCGCATCTTGCAGATCCGGGAACTGGATTTTTCGGCAGCAAGATCAGTAGAAATCATGCGTCTGTTCTTGCAAATTTTTCAATTCAGAATCCGGATAAAAAGATCATTTGGTGGACGACCTCTTTAGCCAGGGGCATTGGAACGCCGGAGTCGGAAGCGTTCAATCAACAAATGCGGGATTTCACTTTAAAGAATCAATTCATTTTATTCGATGTCGCTGATATTTTGTCGCACGATCCTCAGGGTAAGCCATGCTTTGACAACCGCGATGGCATTGATTATTTCGATGAGAAAAATCCCGACGACTCATTGAATATTCCGGCTATATGCCCACAATATACCACAGAAACAGAAGGGGGACACTTGGGTTCCATTTCAGCCGGTGGTATTCGCGTTGCAAAAGCATTTTGGGTACTTATGGCCAGGATCGCTGGATGGAATGGAAGTACTACCAAAGTGACAGGTGTTGATCTTCCGGAGATTGAATTATTTCCGAGTCCTGTAAGCAGAGAATTGAAAATATCTCTTCCTCAGGATGCAATGGATAAAACGTATGACATATACTGCATTGATATCCATGGACGAAAGCGCATCCAGGTCCATGAAAATGTCAAGAACCACATTTCATTGGAGTGCAATGCTCTGGAACCCGGAACGTATTACTTACGTCTTAATAATGGGAATCAGGTATATACAAAACCTTTTATTGTAGTGCGATAGAGTAGAGTATTACAGGTACTTTTTTTATCAACCAATTGCATGAGAATAGATGTGAAACCTATCAAAAAAGACATTTCATTGCAGAAAAAATGGAATCAGCTTGAATATGACCTTAGCAATTAAAGATAAAAGGCTGCACTATTAAGAGCCTTTCAGTAAGGGAGGTAAGTGCAAAAAAAATAAAATTTTAAGGTTCCGTTTTTTGGAATCAGGGATTTTTTGGATCTTCTGAGTTTCCGCAATTATGTTCAACTTTTATTATTTCCCCGATGTTGAAGCCAAGAGACTTTGCTTTGTCAGACATTATTGCATAAATCGCGTCATCAAGCTGTGGGTTTTTAGACAAGAACCACAGAAATTTTCGGGAAGGATCTCCAACCAAAGCATATGTGTAGTTTTCATCAAGTAATATAATGTAGTAATCACCGGTAAACGGCCAGTAGAATTGCACTTTGATGCGACCCTGCATGGCGTTGTCAGGAACCCAGGCTTTACCTTTTACGGATTTGTATTTATTTTTTGTGATTGAATAGCCCTTGTTCACAACTTCAATTTTATTCGGACCAAGGAGTTTATATTGTGCGGTAACGCATTTAAGGTTTCTTTCAAACCGATTTGGCAGACGGGCTATCTCGTACCAGACACCAGCATAGCGGTTGAGGTCAACATTCTTTTCTGTGGGGAGTTCCCGTGTTGAAGAGCATGAGAAAAAGCAAAGGATCATCACAGCTGCTACGATGTACATATGATGGGAGTGCATTAATATTCTTTATTTATAGATTTCAATTACGGGAGGCTTTCCTGCTTTCTGATACGCACGATACATACCTTCCGTATTAAAGGGAAGAGCGATATTGCCTTTTGTATCAATAGCGATTAAGCCACCGTCACCGCCTATCGAAGGAAGCAATTCGTGAATGATTTGGTTGGCTGCATGGATCAGGTTTTGGCCACCATAACGCATGAGTGCCGAAACGTGAAAAGCAGCGTTTGTACGAAGGAAATATTCACCGGATCCGGTACAGGAAACAGCACAGCTATGATCATCGGCATAGCATCCTGCGCCTATTACGGGACTGTCCCCTATTCTTCCAAATTTTTTATTGGTCATACCCCCTGTTGAGGTAGCAGCGGCAAGGTGCCCTTTGGTATCGAGAGCAACAGCGCCGACAGTACCATATTTGTTGTGGTCCAGCAATATGCGGTCTTCTTTTCTGGCAACTAACAATTGTTTGTACCGCTCTTCATTAAAAAAATACTCTGCATTAATTCGTTTAAATCCCTGCGATTTAGCAAATTTTTCAGCGCCTTTGCCTGCCAGAAACACATGATTGGAATGTTCCATAATACATCTGGCGAGATGTACCGGATTTTTAATATGCCGTACCATGGCCACAGCTCCAGCTTTCAGGGATTGTCCGTCCATAATAGATGCATCCATTTCTTGCTGTCCCCTGGAGTTGAAAACAGAACCACGGCCCGCATTGAAAAGAGGGATATCTTCAAGGCACATGACGCAGGTTTCGACAGCATCGAGTGCAGATCCTCCTTTTTCAAGTATTTGATAGCCTTTTGTAATGGATTTTAGAAGTGCCTTCTGATATTTTGCTTCTTTGGAAGCACTCATTTCTGATCGCAGGATGGTACCTGCGCCACCATGTATTGCGAGACTGAAGGGTTTACTTGGCATGTTGCGAATTATAGCCTAAAATTAGTCCATGATTCCTTACATCTGAAGCTCTTTTGTTGCCTTATATATTTTTGACATACAACAGGGACTATCTTTGAGACATGAAACCCCTTGTATTGCTTCATGGCGCTCTGGGATGCGCAAGTCAGCTGGAAATGTTGGTCCCCTTGTTAGAGCCTCTTTATTCTGTGCATGTTTTTGAATTTTATGGCCATGGGAAACGATCCGAAGACCCCCAGCCTTTAAAAATTGAAGACATGGCCCAGGAATTGGAGAGATATTTAAAGAAGGAAGGAATACAAGAGCCATTTTTATTTGGATACAGCATGGGAGGATATGTGGCTTTGCATTTGGAGAGCCGGAACCCTGGAAAATTTTCCAAAATAGCATGTCTGGGGACCAAATTTGAATGGAATCCATTAACAGCTTCCAAAGAAGCTAACCAACTCAATCCCGAGGTACTTGTTGAATCCTTTCCTGCATTTGCCAGGGAGCTTGAAAGCCGTCATGGATTATTCTGGAAATCACTTTTGGAAAAAACGGCTACCATGATGAACGCACTAGGAAATCATCCTGTACTTACCGAAAAGGAATTATTGAACATACAGATACCCTGCCGGATTTTTCTGGGCGAGAAGGACCGCATGGTAAGTATAGAGGAAAGTACCTGGGCAGTTTCCAAGTTGACGAATGGTAAATTGGAGGTTCTCCCGGATACACCGCATCCGCTTGAACGCGTCGATTCACATATGTTGGCAAGGCAACTCCGCTCTTTTTTTTCTGAAGAAGCCTGATTTCTTTTCATTTTTCAGATTGTTCAGCGTCTTCCAAGCTTTTTTACTGTTTTGTTGATTTTCTTTCAAACCAGGCCTAACTTTCTTTAAATAATAATTGTTTTTACTCGACTATAATTTGTGCATTTCATTCTGAAAGCATTCCATCTGTTCTATTTTTGCAGCCTAAATAGTGAATATGAGTTTATTTCCAAGGTACGATCGCTTTGAATCCCGTCACATTGGCAGTGGGGGTCCGGATTTAGCAGAAATGTTAAAAACCGTGGGTGTGCACAGTCTGTCCGAGTTAATCCAACAAACTGTTCCGGATCAGATCCGATTAAAAAAGGATCTTCAGATTCCAGAAGCACTGGCCGAATTTGATTATTTAAATATGCTGGCGGAAATAGCACGTGCAAATACCGTTTGCAGAAGCTTTATTGGACAGGGTTACTATGGTACGGTAACACCTTCTGCAATAGCAAGGAATATTTTTCAAAATCCAGGCTGGTACACGCAATATACGCCTTACCAGGCGGAAATATCTCAGGGACGTTTAGAGGCTTTGCTAAATTATCAGACCATGGTTTCTGATCTTACAGGCTTGCCTATTGCAAATGCTTCCCTCCTAGACGAAGGGACTGCAGCATCAGAGGCCATGCTTATGTTCTACCATCTGAAGGAAAAGAAAACGAAGGCTGAATCACCAAATGTATTTTATGTAGATCATAAGGTTTACCCGCAAACCATAGCAGTATTGAAATCCCGGTCCTGGCCACAGGGAATAGAATTGTTTATAGGCGATTGGAAGAAAGATCCCATTCCTCAGAATTGCTTTGGGGTATTGCTCCAATATCCAGATATGGAAGGGCAAGTAAGCGACTATGAAAGTTTTATTCAAAAAGCAAAAGAGGCCGATTGCCTGGTGGCTATGGCTACGGATCTTATGGCATTATGTCTTTTGAAAAGCCCCGGTGAATTAGGAGCTGATGTAGCCTTAGGAAACAGTCAACGGTTTGGGGTACCAATGGGATTTGGCGGGCCTCATGCGGCATTCTTTTCAGCTAAGGAAGATTTCAAACGTCATATACCCGGTCGTATTATAGGAGTTTCTGTTGATGAAAAGGGCAACAGGGCATTACGGATGGCACTGCAAACGCGCGAACAACATATACGAAGGGAGAAAGCGACCTCGAACATTTGTACTGCACAGGCATTATTGGCGATTATGGCATCTATGTATGCTGTTTATCATGGGCCTATTGGATTAAAAGCGATTGCCCGAAGAATTCACGATATGAGCAACGCACTGGCAAATGGATTAGAGCAAATGGGATTCTCTTTAACCCACGCTAACTTTTTTGATTGCTTGCGCGTGGAAGTCAGTGGAGATCTTCAATCCAAAATTAAAACCCTTGCAGAAGCCGGAAAGATCAACTTCTGGTATACAGAGCAAGCTGTTCAGATCAATTTGGACGAGACCGCAACGGACCAGGATTTAATTCAGATTCTACAGATTTTCGCCCAGGCAAAAGGGATCGTTGCACCCGCTTTGAAAGTTGCCGGAAGTCTTCGCGTGCCCTCTAATCTGGTGCGGTATTCGGAATTTCTGACGCATCCGATTTTCAATCGACACTATACGGAGTCCTCTTTGATGCGTTATATCAAAAGTCTTGAAAACAAAGACCTTTCTCTGGTACATTCCATGATCTCACTGGGATCTTGTACGATGAAACTTAATGCCGCATCCGAACTTATTCCTGTAAGCTGGCCTGAGTTTGCAAACATACACCCGTTCGTACCCAAGGAACAAGTTACAGGGTATTTGCAGATGATCCGCGAGCTTGAACAGTATCTTTGTGAATGTACAGGCTTTACAGCGTGTTCCCTGCAACCCAACTCCGGGGCACAGGGAGAGTTTGCAGGACTTTTGGCTATTCGAGCGTACCATGAGGCACGTGGTGATGCAAAGCGCACTATTGCACTTATTCCGTCATCCGCACATGGCACCAATCCGGCAAGTGCAGTTGTTGCAGGGTATGATGTAGTTGTTACCCCCTGCGATGATAGTGGAAATATTATCGTATCGGAACTTCAGGCAAAAGCCGTTCAATATAAAGATCAGCTTGCCTGTTTAATGGTAACCTATCCTTCTACACATGGAGTTTTTGAAACGGCCATTCAGGAGATTTGCCGCATCATTCACGACAACGGGGGCTTGGTATATATGGATGGAGCCAATATGAATGCACAGGTAGGATTGACAAGTCCAGCGGCGATTGGGGCGGATGTATGCCATCTGAACCTGCACAAAACCTTTGCCATTCCTCATGGAGGCGGAGGTCCGGGTATGGGCCCTATCTGCGTAAATGATAAATTGAAAGATTATTTACCCACGCATCCCTATTCCGGAAATCAAAAACGCGATGGTGAAGTACCGGCTGTTTCTGCAGCTGTATATGGAAGTGCCAGCATTTTGTTGATTTCTTATGCATACATACGAATGTTAGGACCAGATGGTTTGCGCAAATCAACAGAGCATGCCATACTGAATGCTAATTACATTGCAAGCAGACTGGCCAGTAAATATAAAGTTCTGTATACGGGTGAGCGGGGCAGAGTCGCCCACGAACTGATTCTTGACCTTCGGCCCTTCAAAGATGCGCATGTAAGTGCAGAAGATGTTGCAAAGAGGTTAATGGACTATGGATTTCATGCGCCGACACTTTCTTTTCCTGTTGCCGGAACCATTATGATTGAGCCCACAGAATCAGAAAACAAAGAAGAACTCGACCGTTTTTGCAATGCCCTTCTTCAGATACATGAAGAAATTGAGGAAGTGGCACGTGGGGAGTATCCCGGAGATAATAACGTATTGTGCAATGCTCCGCATACTGCAGCTGTCATATGTGCTGATGTCTGGAATTTACCATATAGCAGGGAGAAAGCTGCATTTCCGCTTGCAAGTCAGAAAAGGGAAAGTAAATTCTGGCCAAGTGTAAGTCGGGTAAATAATGCTTTTGGAGATCGCAACCTGGTTTGTACGTGTCCACCAATGGAAGCATACATGTAAGAATGATAGTCATAACAGGTGCAGCGGGATTTATTGGTTCATGTTTGGTGTCCTTTCTCAACAAGAAAGGGCATACGGATTTGCTACTTGTTGATGAAGAAGCAAAAAGGGGTCACCCTAATTTAATAGGAAAAAAATACTCGAAGTACATTGATCGGGAAGTATTCATTCCTTGGCTTGAACAGTCGTATGGAAGTGTAGATTTCATTTTTCATATAGGAGCTCGAACAGATACAACAGAATTCCGGCAGGAAGTCTTTGACAAACTGAATATTCATTACACAAAAAGTCTTTGGACCTTATGTTCCACAAGAGACATCCCTTTTCTGTACGCATCCAGTGCGGCAACATACGGGATGGGCGAATATGGATATTCCGATGCACATACCCAGATTCCCTTGTACAAACCTTTGAATCCTTATGGATGGTCAAAGCAACTTGTAGATTTGTGGATTTTAGAACAAGCGCAACAACCTTCGCGATGGGCAGGTTTTAAGTTTTTCAATGTGTATGGACCAAACGAATACCACAAAGGGCGCATGGCTTCAGTCATTTATCATGCATATCATCAAATTCTTAAATCGGGGCAAATGAAATTGTTCCGATCCAATGATGTGAAAATTAATGATGGAGAGCAACGCAGGGATTTTATATACGTCATGGATGTATTGGAGGTATTGTATCATTTTTATGAAAACAAACCTGCCAATGGAATTTACAACCTGGGAACGGGAGAAGCCAATACTTTTAAAAGTCTTGTGGAACACGTTTTTATGTCTCTGAATTTGCCTGTGCGTATTGAATTCATACCGATGCCAGAGGATCTGTTGCGCTCCTACCAGAATTATACATGTGCAGATATGACTAAGCTCAGGCAGGCCAGTTATAATAGGCCAATGTGGGACTTTGGACAAGCAGTGCAGGATTATGTAAAGCACTATCTTTCAAAAACACTATATTACTAGCAATAATTGTCCGGTGCATCTCCACAAGCACTATTTTTGCAAAATCGCAACGAATACACGTTGTCGTAAAACGATCTTGTAAACAAGTGTTAGCTAATTATCGCTTAAATAATTTGTGATAGGAAAATGAGTCCAGATTTCCATGCAGTTGATTCTTGAAGTCGCATGCATGTTCCTTGTCAAAAACAGTATAAGGAAATTTACAAAGCAAAGGAGAAATTATTTCATTTTTTTAGACCGTGCGCTTCTTCCACTCAAAGAAATAAACATACAGAGCGAATGCAGAAAGGATGACCATGGAACACAAGGGCTTCATCCAGAACGAGAGGCCCATAAAGGCATAAAGTTTTGGAGCCCCTAAGCTGACCAGTACACAAACGAGCAGATACATGCTCATTTTTAAAATGGGATAAGGGATTGGATAATTTTTTTGGCCCTGCAGGTAGGACATTGCGGTGATATAGAAATAGGCAGCAAGGTTTGCGTATGCGGCTGCACTGTTTGCAAAATAAGGTATTAGCAGGATATTAAGTACGAACATCAGCAGCATGCCGCTTATACTGATTACTGCCATAAGGTAGTTGCGGTCGGCCAATTTGTACCAGCTTGAAAAATTACTATATAAACCCGAAAAGATATTCGCCATCAAGAGCACATTGACCAGAAAAAGTTCAGCCCGGAAATTTTTATCCAATAGAAGTGCTATGATATCAATGAGTAGTGTAGTGCCAAGATAAATGAAGCTGCAGCTTATTACGAAATACAAGGAGACTTTGGCAAAAAGTGTTTTAGAGTCGTCTCTTTTGGATGAATGAAAAAAGAAAGGCTCGGCGGCATAATTGAAAGCAGTAATAAACAGATTCATGATTACAGCAAGGCGGAATGCTGCATTGTATTGGCTGGACTGGTCCAGGTTAGAAAGGATATCTCCAGGCAAAAAGTATTTAAGAAGGCTGGTGCCACCATACTGAATAAACAGGAATGATAAGGTCACGAGTATGAGGGGGAACGTGTAGTTCATTAGCTTGGATGCACTTGACCAATCCGCTTTTTGCAAGCTTTCTTTTATTTCCGGAAACAAAAGAAGTACGCCCAGGAAGCTGGAAATTAAATTGGCTGTTACGACCCATTCGAGTTTTTCAGCAGCACTTGTTGTTGGAATACATTCGAGAAATAAGAGAACTAAAACAATGTTGATCAGGATGCCTGTAAGTTTGAGATACGCATATCTGCGTGCTTGCTTTTTAAAACGCAGTTTTGCAAAAGGCAATGAACTGATTACATCCAGGACAATGATCCAGCCAGACAAATAGATAATATTTTTAAGGTCAGGATATTTTAGAAAAGCATGGATTGGTTCAGAAAACACATAGAGTAAAAGAATAAACAGTCCACAAGCAACAAGTACCATTTGGCTTGCAAGCGGATAGATTTTATCTTTCCAGACATCTTCCGTTGAGAAGCGGAAAAAACCCGTTTCCATTCGCAAGGTGAGAAGACCAAGAAAAAGAGCTATAAAAAAGTATATTTCCTGGTAAATGGAGAAGTAGGCCCTTTGTTCAGAAAAAACACGGGTTAGGTAAACGGTTACCAGAAGAAAGTTGATTAACCTTCCCAGAGAATAACTTAGACCATAGATCAAAGTTTCTTTGGCTAGACCACGTAAGACGGACACTTTGCAAATCTCATAAAAATCAGGAATATACGTAGTAGGAAAAGGCATATTTAATCTTTTAAATCAGATGGTTTAAATTTGGGCGAGCAACAAGGAGATGGCTGATTTTGAATTATTGAAAAAGATTTGTGTTACACCGGGTGCACCCGGATTTGAGCAACCTATCCGTTCCCTCATTCAGGACCATTTAAAGGAGTATTGCGACCAAACGTATACCGATGCAATGGGAAACCTGATATGTTTTAAGAAGGGGAGTTCGTCCAGGAAGTTAATGTTGACGGCGCACATGGATGAAATCGCATTTATGGTCCAGCACATTGACGATGATGGTTTTATTCGCTTTCTTCCTTTAGGGGGATTTGATGCTAAAACACTAACCGCCCAGCGCGTTTGGATACATGGAAAAAAGGATATCATTGGAGTAATGGGTTCCAAGCCCATTCATTTAATGAGTCATGAAGAAAAAAATAAGGCTCCCGTTATTAAGGACTATTTTATCGATACGGGATTTTCTAAAAAGGAAATAGAGCAATGGGTTCAAATTGGAGATCCTATAACACGGGAGCGTGAACCTGTAAGGATGGGAAAGTGCATTAATGCAAAATCGCTGGATAACCGGATCTCTGTATATATCCTCGTTGAATTGATGAGAGCTTTGCAGAAGGAGCTACCGGTATTTGATCTTTATGGTGTCTTTACGGTGCAGGAAGAGGTGGGGCTTCGCGGAGCACAAACGGCAACGCATCATATAGCGCCGGAGTTTGCGCTTAACATCGATACAACCATTGCATTTGATGTACCAGGTGCCCAGGCTCATGAAATGATAACGCGACTTGGTCATGGTGTAGCCATCAAATTATACGACAGCAGCGTGATTCCTGATTACCGGATGGTCCGGTTTTTGAAAACTTTGGTAGAAGAGGAAAAAATCAAATGGCAGGCAGAATTACTCACCGGAGGGGGTACGGATACTGCAGCTGCTCAAAGAGCGGGCAACGGATGTATTACCGGAGCAATATCCATACCGACACGGCATATCCATCAGGTAATTGAAATGGTACATGAGGATGATGTGGATGCCGCCATTGAGTTATTAAAAAAGGCAATAAAACGTTTGCCTGATTATTCATTTGAATTCAATTAAAACGAGATACTAAAAAGAAAAACGTATGTGGAAAGAAAGTAATAACAAACTAAAAGCAAGCTTTGAGTTTCGCGATTTTGGTGAAGCGTTTGCCTTTATGACGGAGGTTGCCTTTCAGGCTGAAAAATTAAATCACCATCCTGATTGGAAGAACTCATGGAATAAAGTGGAAATAACATTGACCACGCATGATGCTGGAGATACCATTACTGAAAAGGATCACAGGCTTGCTGGAGAGATAGACCGGATTTTCAAAAAATATGCAAAGTAAAACGGAAACAGCTTTACTTAAGAGATGATGCAATTCTCATTTCAAAGCAAGCTACCCGATGAAGGTGTTTCGGTGTTTGCACGCATGACTGCACTTGCAACGCAACATGATGCAATCAATTTAGCACAGGGATTTCCGAATTTCAGTCCACCGGAGGAGTTGTTCGATTTTATGGATGAAGGGCTGCGATTGGGATATAACCAATATGCACCCATGCCCGGCTTGGTGGGACTGAGACAGGTAATCCAGGAACGGCTTATAAGACATTATGATTATAAGGCAAATCCAGAGACAGAGATTTCCATCACTGCAGGAGCAACACAGGCATTATATACGGTTATCAGTGCATTTATCAAGCCAGGTGATAAGGCCATATTGTTTGAGCCGGCCTATGATTCCTATGGACCTGCAATCCGACTAAACGGAGGTATCCCGATTTATTTACGGCTTGGATCAGAAGATTTTAGCATCCCCTGGGATCAACTGGAAGCTATGGTAAAAAAGGAATCTGTGCGATTAATCCTGATAAATAACCCTCATAATCCTGCAGGTAGGATTCTATCAGAATCCGATTTGAATAAATTTAATGAACTCACTAAGGTATATTCCGGAATGTTTATCTGGGATGAAGTTTATGATCTTTTGGTATATGATGGGAAGAAGCATTTCAGTGCCTTATTGTATCCTCAGATCATGAAGCAATCTTGTGTCATTTTTTCTATGGGCAAGACATTACATAATACGGGATGGAAAGTTGGATATACTATAGCACCAGAGGAGATTACAAAGGAAATTCGCAAAGTGCATCAGTTTTTGGTATTTTCTGTAAATACGCCCTCTCAATATGCTATTTACCGTTTCATGGAATCCTTTCCAAATTTTATTGAGGAGCTTCCTGGTTTTTACCAGGAAAAAAGAGATTATTTTTTTGAACAAATGAAAAAAACTTCTTTTGAGTGGATGCCCTGTGAAGGAAGTTATTTTGCGCTTGCACGGCATCCACGTATTCTTGAAATCGGGGACGAAGCATTTGCTTCTGAACTCGTAGAACGATTTAAAGTAGCCACTATTCCGCTTTCACCCTTTTATCATGATCGTCATGATCCTGGAATGTTGAGATTTTGTTTTGCCAAAGATGAAAAAACTATTCATCAGGCAGCTGAACAGTTGGCAGGACTGGATTAAATTTGAGGAGCGTCTTCATTTTCTGTTTTTCATAATAATAGTTACATTGTAAGTTGTGTTTACATCTGATGTCCTGATCATTGGTACCGGAATTGCCGGATTGAGTACAGCCATTCAAATTGCAAGGAAGCGGCCTGACTTGAAAATTTCCATTGTAAGCAAAACACGGGCTGAGGAATGCAATACCCGGTATGCCCAGGGAGGCATTGCTGCAGTTTGGGATCGACACAAGGATGATTTTGGAAAACATATTTTGGATACGCTGGATGCAGGAGATGGCTTATGCAATGAATCCATAGTCCGGATGGTTGTGGAAGAAGGGCCGGAGCGTGTGCAGGAATTGATTGACTGGGGAGCACGATTTGATAAAGTAGATGCAAGCCATTATGATCTTGCCCGTGAAGGGGGTCATTCGGAACACCGGATATTGCATTACCGGGATGTAACGGGAGCTGAAATAGAACGGGCCTTATTGGAAAGAACTTCGCATTTCCAAAATATTCGCATTCTTGAAAAGTATTATGCAATTGATGTACTTACACAACATCATTTAGGATATAATGTGACGAGAATAATGTCAGACATTGAATGTTATGGTGCCTATTTGCTCAATTTGCAGAATCTTGAAGTTGAAACACATTTGGCAAAAGTGACGGTAATTGCTACCGGAGGTGCTGGTCAAATTTACAGGACGACAACAAATCCTTTGGTTGCGACAGGTGATGGCATCGCAATGGTATATCGTGCTAAGGGTCATGTTGAGAATATGGAGTTTGTGCAATTCCACCCAACTGCATTATATCAGGCTGTGGCGGAGAATCCCGCATTTTTAATATCAGAGGCCGTTCGTGGTTTTGGTGGCATTTTAAAAACCCAGGATGGAGAACCATTCATGCATAAATATGACATTCGTGAGTCATTGGCCCCAAGGGATATTGTGGCTAGAGCCATTGATAACGAGATGAAGACACGTGGAGAAGATTGTGTATTTCTGGATTGTCGTCATTTAGAAAAAGAAGAATTCGTAAAGCATTTTCCGAATATTTATGAAAAATGCAAAAGCATTGGGATCGATCCCATGCAGCAAATGATTCCTGTCGTTCCTGCGTGTCATTATTTTTGCGGTGGAATCAAGGTCGATGATTACGGTCGAAGTTCTATTCATCATCTTTATGCATGTGGAGAATGCACGTCAACGGGACTCCATGGTGCCAATCGCCTTGCTTCGAACTCGCTTTTGGAGGCAGCGGTATTCGCATATAGAATCGCAGAAGATATTCATATCAATATTGATCAATATGCAGTTCGTGTAGATATCCCAGAGTGGGATGCAACAGGAACAGCACATCCAAAAGAAATGGTATTGATTACACAAAGCATCAAAGAGTTAAAAGAGCTTATGTCCTATTATGTGGGGATTGTCAGAAGTGACGTGCGGATCAATCGTGCTTTAAAAAGGCTTCACTTGCTCTACGAGGAGAATGAAGCACTCTATCATTCAACTATTCTCTCCGCGCAATTATGCGAATTGCGTAATTTGATTACTATAGGATATTTGGTAACTAGATCTGCGAATATGCGGCAGGAAAGCAGAGGTTTGCATTTCACAACAGATTATCCATATTCAAAAAGTTTCAAACAGAGTTCCTTACTGTAAATTCAAACTCCTTCAGGAATTTTGAATCTTGTCGAGTTCCATTGGACTCCAGAAGTATTTTTCAAGAGGAGCTACGCGATAATTCTCCACGTGAACTCCTTCTTTTTGAAGGAGACGACCCATGCGTTCCCCTCCGTCACCAAACATCATGCGGCCGCTAAGCTCTCCCTTAACATTTATGACCCGGTGTGCAGGAACTTCGGATACCCTTCCTTTTAATTGATTCAGAGCCCATCCAACCATGCGTGCAGATCCCAGTGACAAGTAATCTGCTAGTGCTCCGTACGTACACACTTTTCCCTTAGGTATGCATCGAACTAGATCATATACTTTATCGAAGTAATGATCCCGTTTGATAAATTCATTCTGCAAAAACTCCAATGCCGCATCTTCCGCTGCCCGCATTTTTTTCTTGTCAGCCGTGGTCTTGTCCTTATAGCCCAGGAAATGCAGTATGCCGTGGATCATTACTCTAAAGAGCTCCAATTCAAAATCAATTTTATAAGTTTTGGCATTTTCACGGACACGATCTATGCTGATATAAAGTTCGCCACCAACTTTTTTTTCATCCAGTGGAAAGCTGATGATGTCCGTATAATAATCGTGATTCAGATATTGCCGGTTTATTTCGAGTAGTTGATCGTCGGTACAAAAAATAAAATTCAGGTCACCGGGTTTTTTATCATGATCGGCAATAATATGAAGTACCCATTGTTTGAGTTTACGTTCATGAAGTTCAAAAGGAATACATTCAAATTGAAAACCAAAGTCTGGCATCTAAAACGATAGCATATGTTGATAAAAGCAAGCTAAGAAGCCGATACGCATTGTTTAAGTGAAATACTTAACCGATAAAAAATTCAATTTCTACGGTCCGCCCGTTATCAGAAAAGATGACGCGGTCAGATAGTTTATGCATAAGAAAAACGCCACGGCCACCGCAACATTCTAAATTTTCTGGGGAAGTGGGATCGGGTATTTTTGTTGGATCAAAACCGTTTCCTTCATCTGAGATCTTAAAACGGATTACCCTGCTTTGGCACGTTGTACGTAAAAAGACAAACTTCTTTTCGTCGGACTTATTTCCGTGAAGGATCGCATTGTTTACGGCCTCCGTAATGGACACCAAAACATTTCCATAGATCTTATGATCAAGCCGGTACTCTTCAAATATTTTATTCAGGTATTCTTCAACCTGACAAATGTTTGCCGGTATGGAAGCGATTCGAATCATCCCTGTTTTTTGAGACTTTGATAATATTGCTCGACTAGTTTTTTGTAAAAGGGACGTAAATCCGGCGATATCTGTTTGAACCATTCTGTTTCACCCTGTCTTTGTTTTATGTATTCTTCAAGGCTGGGCGGAAATTTACGTTCAATATTCGTACCAACTTCTGATTTTCTTTGTTCATCCCAGTCTCTTTCACGTTCGGCACGTTCGGATTCAAGAAGCCTGGTTGTAATGTCCTGCTGTCTTTTAAGCATTTCATTAGTCAGTTGCTTATTGACCAATTGTTTTTCCAATTTATTCAATTCATCAATTGCCTCCTGAGCTTCTTTAGAGCCATTGCCACTTTGCTTTCGTTCTTGTTCCAGGTCTTCCAGCATCTTACGCAATTTCGCTTGTTTGGCTGCCATTTCTGCAAATTCTTTGGAAGTACTTTGTTGACCATTCTTCATTTTAGCAAGTTGGTCCTGCATTTCCTTTTCGAGGCCCTTCATCCCCTGTGTGATTTTGTCGGAAGGCTTTTTTCCGGATTTGCCTGCTCCGCTGGAGTTGGGATTATTGCAGGATTTATTTCCTGGTTTTTTGCACGATCCGCTTTTACATTCTTTTTGTTTTTGGTCTAAAGATTCTGAGAGCATGACTGCAAGGTCATTCATGCCTTTCATGACACGTCTTTGATTGTTTGAAGCCTCGGGAGTTCTTCGCTCTTCCAGAAGATCCATTCCTTGCTTGAAATTATCGTTAATTTCTTTTACTTTATCCATGACGAAGGACTGAATCTCCACAATGCGTTTACTTAGTACATCGAGACTGTCTTCAACGATTTTAAAATTATCTTTTATACGGAACTGATCCTGGACCAGGTTTAAAAAGCGTGGTGTCTGACTATTGACGTTGGACAAATCATTTACAACACGTTCCTGATCAAAGGAAAGGGCTACCAGATTTTCGAGCAGCTGGCGGAGCATCTTGGCATCTACCTCAGCCTGCTCCTGGTCGGATTCTTGCATTTCGCTTTCCATCTGTTCGGCCATTTCTTCCATTTTCTTTGAAGCGTCCTTTTGCTTTTTGGAGGCTTTGCTTTTACTGGATTTGCTGTTATTCCCTTCGGATGGTTTGCTTAGTTCATCTTTTGACTCTTTAAGGTCCTTTTTGATATCTTCTGTTTGTTCTTTACGGTCTTCGAGTTTCCGTGGTGTTTTTAGTTCCGAATTTTTCTTTGAAAGGGATTCTTGTTTTTTAGATAACTCATCAAATTTTTTGTTGATGTCCTCCTGTTGTTTTTCCAAACTTTCATTTTTCACGGAATCTTTTGCTGTTTTTTCAGAAAGAGCATCTTGTTTTTGTGACAAGTCTTTAAGTTCTTTAATCTGATCCCGTATGTTTTTTTCCAGTTCGAGTTGTTTAAACAATTCAAGCAAACGATCCATTTCTTTGGTCAAGTCCATATTCTTATCTTGAAACTGATCGGTCATTTTCATCGTTTGCTCTTTGTTGAGCTCACTCATCAAATCCTGGATTTGTTTCATGAGTTGCTTCATTTCCGGGTTGGCCGTTTCATTGAACAGTTTCTGAAGTTGTTCCTGTTTATCTCGTAAGTTTTCGTCGTCGGATTTTTGTTTTTTAAGATTTTCGTCCAACTTCTTTTTTGCCTCGTCCAGTTTTTGCTGCAACTTATTTTGTTGCTCCAGCATTTTTTCAAGGTCCTTTTTATTTTGCCATTCGACCTCCTTTTTCTGGCGCATTTTGTTCTTAAAATCTTCTAACTTATCCTGAAGTTTACGTGCATCTGCAAGAGCGGTCTCCAGATTATCTTTTATTTCCTGGTTATTTTTTGACTCCATCATTGCCAATTCTTCTGCAGAAGCTTCGCGGTATTGTTGGACCTGGCTGCGGGCAGATTTGCTGCCATTTACACCATCGTTGTCCCATACTTCAAAATAATAGCTGATGGACTCTCCGGGTTTTATATCATAATCGGCAGCGTTGAAGACATATCGAAAATTGCTAAATTTCCCAGGATTTGATGTTGCAACCGGAATGGATTTACTTTCTTTGACTTTACTGTCTACTGTATTGATCTGATAATTGAACGTGAGATTGCGGATTCCATAATCGTCGCTAAGTTCACCGGAAAAATAGCTCATTTTGTAATCGCTGCTGTCGCTGAACGTTTCAACTTGAATTTGCGGATATTGGTCCTCGATTACCTGCACCTGATAGTTGACCGAGTCCATACGATTCATTTCATTGTTTTGCAGGTATAGCGTATACATTCCTGATTTTATAAATTTTGCAGTATGTTGAAACGCAGACTCGCCATTTTGTGTCAGACGAACTGGGGCGGATTCCGGTTCCAGGCGCAGGAGCATGGATTTTGTAAATGCTGTTTGAAAATTCCAATGCACTTTTGTTCCGGCAGGAACTAAAAGATCTCCAAGATTTTGGAGTGTTTCAGCTTTTTTGCCGGTGTATGCTGGATAGTCCAGATGCACATCAAAGGATTCGATGAGAGGTTTCATCATGACTTGTAACAGGTATTCCTGTGACCGGACATCTCCTGAAAACAAGGTAAAAGGCAGGTCCTTTTGAACGTTGCTGAAGGTATAGCTAAATTCTTCCGGTCCCTCCTTGCGAAGCTTGTACTGGTAGTGATCCACATCTATAAACACTTCAGCCGGGATTGCCGAGCCTTCCGTTCGTACCTTCAATGCATAATTTCCGTTTTGTTCTACTTTCAGGGAGGAAGCATCGATTACAAAATGGTAGGGTGCTTCCTTTTCGAAATCTTTGTTGATTTGGATAAGGCGCTGTGTTGGTTTTTTGATCATACCCGGTGCAAAGACCAGTAGGGATATCAATAAGAAAAGAGGTGCAATTGCATAGTGCAGGTATTTTCTATTTCTTTGAAGGTCAACGGCTTGAATAAAAGGAACTGGATGCAGTTCCATTGATTTTTGGGCAATGCTGGCATCAATAAGGCTTCTGTCCGTATAACTTAAAGATTGGCTTTTGAGTTGCAGTACATTCAGTAATTTGTCCTGAACATCAGAAAAATGGGTGCCTATGATACGTGCGGCCTCTTCATGAGAAATCAAACTGCCCAGACGGAAATAGTGCAATAGTGGTAAAGCCAGCCATTTGATAAATGTAAATCCAAATAAAGCCAGGTAGGAAAAACTAAGGACAGAGCGAACAGACCTGCTAAAATAAAATTGGTTTTCCAACAAGCTGTACGTAAGGAATACAACCGTAAGTAAGCCTACAAAATAAAGGCTACCACGGATCAACTTATTAATATAAAACTTCCGCGTGAACTGATCGATTTTTGAAATCAGTTCGTCGTAATAATTTTCTTTCCAAGCCATAGGATGAATTCAACTTATAGAAACGCAAAATAGCGCAAAATAATTCACGGTCGGGCCCAATATATCTTAAAACTTGCTTAATTAACAAGAAGTCCGGGGCTAGGGTTTATGCAGATATGTTAAACTCCCTAAGGGCATCATTCAGGCTGACCTTTTTATCGGTGGATTCTTTCCGTTGACCTATGATCAAAGCACAAGGGACATGATAGTCACCCGCAGGATAAGATTTTGTATAAGAACCGGGAATCACAACCGATCTGGGGGGCACGTATCCCTGGTACTGTTTAGGCTGGTTTCCAGTAACATCGATGATATAGGTGGAACCCGTGATTACGACATTTGCGCCAAGAACGGCTTCTTTTCCAATCAGGGCACCCTCGACGATAATGCAACGAGAACCAATGAATGCATTGTCTTCGACGATATTGGGTCGGGCCTGGGGAGGTTCAAGTACGCCACCAATTCCAACACCCCCGGCCAAATGCACATTTTGGCCAATTTGGGCGCAGGAACCTACAGTGGCCCACGTGTCCACCATGGTTCCCGATCCAACCCGGGCTCCAATGTTGACATAGCTTGGCATAAGAATGGCACCAGGCTCAATATAGGAACCATATCGGGCGATTGCATGTGGCACCGCCCGCACTCCCAGTTTTTCAAATTGTGTTTTTGTAGGTATTTTATCGAAGAACTCGAGTTCTCCGGCCTTGATGACTTTGTTTTCTGAAATCGGAAAATAGAGTAAAATGGCCTTTTTGATCCATTCGTGCACAATCCATTCCCCATCCTGAGGTTCCGCGACGCGAATACTTCCAGAATCAAGAAGCGAAATAACCTCCTGAATCTTTTTGCGGGTTGATTCTTCTTTTAAAAGTGCACGGTCATTCCAGGCATTTTCTATTGATTGCTTTAATTCATTCATTTTTAAAAGGTATAAGAGAATGCAAGTATAGTAGAAAAAACGCCTACGGCGTAGCCTAAATAGAGCTCAAATGGATCATGAGCTTTAAGATACAACCGGCAGGTACCAATCCATCCGGCAAGAATAAAAGAAAGGGCCAGCAAGCCATTGAGATGAAACGAGGAAACCCCTTCTTTAACAAAGCGAAAATAAAGAACACCGTCTTCTGAATGAAACAACCGTACGATCACCCAAAGGCTTGTAAAAGAGGCTGCCCCAACTGCATGCAGGCTTAGTTTAAATTTCGTATTCAGGGCAAAGGATAAAAGGATGCAGAGGACAGAGCTCAATATAAAGGCAATCATAAGTTTGGGAATATTGGGCTGTGATTT
The DNA here is from genome assembly GCA_964507535.1 of uncultured Saprospiraceae bacterium. Taxonomy (GTDB): domain Bacteria; phylum Bacteroidota; class Bacteroidia; order Chitinophagales; family Saprospiraceae; genus Vicinibacter. The sequence continues at coordinate 22,688 of CAZDQG010000006.1, read as the reverse complement.
CAGGTTGACCCAAAGCCATAAATTGAAGATGGCACAAACAATCAGGGGACCAAACCGGTCGAAGCGGTCTTCCATTTTAAAACTTTTCAATAATCCCGTGAAGCGGAGTAAAGCAAAAGCAATTGCTGGAACCAAACAGGAATAAATAAAAATTAAAATCAACAACAAGGATTGATCTGACCAGATGATTGCTCCAAGTATATGCGGTTTAAGGCACAACAAGAGGAACAAAGCATAGAACAGCACGAACAGAGGATGAAATAGATAAGAGCTTATGATTGCTAGTATGCGCATGCAGTAAGGTAACTTGGAAACAAAGTTAGAGGGCCTTTCGAAAACATGTTGACGATTTTTATGCTATTTCTGATGTAGATATTTTTTAATTCCGGGCTTTCCGGAAGCTATTTTCAAGGTATCCAGGTCTTCGCATGATAGGTTCCACCATGATGCCGGAACGCGCGATAAGGCGCTCTTGTGGACTAAACAGAAAAATCTGGGGCTGCAGGTCATAAAGTTTTTTCTGGAATTGGTAATAGGCATTGTAACGTGCATCCGAATTGGCAGCGCTGCGGATTTCAATGATTGTGGAGTCAAGGGAAGAAGATTGTATCCCACTTCGGTTTCCTCCGCCCGGTTTCGCGCTGGTGCTGTGATAAGACTGGAAGGGATCATAAAGAGAAGTGGCTTGTTGGGCAATTATAGTTGCAGCAATATCAAACGAACGTTCGTTCAAATCTTTCATGTAGAGAGAGGTTTCCTTATTTTCAGGAAGTAATTCAATGCCCACTTTTTGAGCCTCAGCTTGCATCAGCAATGCAATTTTCTTACTTAGCTCACCGGAAGTCAGAAATTTTAAACTCAGTTTTTGCTTTTTTCCTTGTAGTTGTTTGTCAAGAATGCCGTCCTTGTCGCTGTCTTTCCATCCCGCAGCAGCGAGAAGAGCCTTTGCACTATCCGGATTAAAAGGAATAGGTTTGAGATCTTTATTGAAATACGGTTTAATTGGATGGATCGGACCAACAATTGGATCCGCCATGCCCAGCATCAAATCGCGGATATAGCTGTTTACATCTGTCAGATAAGCAAGCGCGCGACGCACATGCACGTCTGAAAGTACATCTTTACGGGTGTTGAGTTCCAGTAGTGCATACTGAAAAAAACCAGTTGTAAGAAATTGAAGTTTCTTTGTATAGTTTGAATCCATCCGGAGTGCATTAAATTGAAGCGGAGAAATTCCCGAAGCAAAATCAATGCTTCCTTCTTTCAATGCCAGGATCGTAGCAGCCTCATCAGGCATAATGAGATATTCGATGCGGTCAGGGTATGCCTCAAGCATTTTATTACCCTGGCTTTTATCTTTGGCCCACCAATTTTGTTTTTTCTCCAACACAATTCTTGATCCCGCTTCCCAGGACGCAAGTTTATATGGGCCTGCACCTTGGATACCTGATTTGCATGCCTCAGCGGATTGAAAGGCATCTGCAAATCTCATTAAGGCGGAACGTTCTTCCGGAGTCCATGCAAGACTATCTTTATGAATCAAGTCGCCAATGCGGAATGTGCGCATAATTCCTTCCGGATCATAGACATGTTCCGGATACAGGTTGACGTTTCCGCTAACCTCCTTGCCAAGCATGTATTCTTTTTTTACCTGAACTTCCAGGATTCTGGAATTTTGTGTGTCTATCTGAATATTTGAAATGTTTTTCAAAAAACTTCTCCAGGAAGGATTGCGCACATAAGGATTTAATGCGGCTTTAACTGTGAATGCATAGTCGTAGGCGGAAATAGAGGTCCCATCATCCCATTTGGCTTCTTCCAGGAGCTCACAACGGTACATATTGGTTGAATCTGTTGAGCCAACAAGCTCTGGAGTATTTTTAACGAGCAAGGGACTTAATTCGAGTTTGTCTGCACTGTATTCGATCATGGGCAGCATGATCAGAGCTTCGATCTGTGTGGCAATGGCACTTTGGGAAATAATAGGATGCAGACAATCTACGTCATCGCGCAAGCGAATGCGCAAAATAAATCCACGCTCTTTTGTGTCCGGCTGACAAGAAAAGAACACAGTAGAAAAAATGCAGAAAAGCAACAAAAAAGCGATAACTGCGGATGTCCACCGATTAAAATAAAAACTGCGCATAAACATTAATGAATGGGTGAATGTTGAAAGAAAACGGCATCTCAATGGCTGCCTGTAAAGATATGAAAAACATATGTATTGCTGGTGCGAATGGCTTGATCGGAACATCCCTTTCGGAATTGTTTGAAAAGGAAGGTCATCAAGTGCGATGGCTGGTTCGTAGCCTGAAACCCGGTATTCGATACGCTCAGTTTTTATGGGATCCGGGAAGAGGAACAGTGGATATTGCAGCACTTGAAAGCACGGATGTACTGATCAATCTGGCAGGTAGTTCTGTGGTAGGAGGATTGTGGACCACTGCAAGGAAGGAAGAATTGCTTCAATCGCGAGTCGGTAGTATTTCTGCTTTGGCAAAAGTAATGGAAGACTACCAGATACGGATTCCACAAATCATTCAGGCTTCTGCAATTGGCTATTACGGTAATTCAGGGAGTGAAATCGTTACGGAAAGCAGTCCATCCACACAGATTGATTTTTTACCAACATTATGCCGTAGCTGGGAGCAGGAGGCAGAAGTATTTAGAAATTTTACTGAAACACTTACAATTGTTAGGACCGGATTGTACTTCAGCACAAAGGGTGGGATGTGGCCAAAGATGATGATGGGTCTGCCGTTTCATTTGTTGCCTTGCTTTGGGGATGGAAAGCAGATGTATTCATGGATTTATGAGGAGGACTATGCAAATGCATTTTCTTTTATTGTGGATAAAGGACTGGCAGGAGTGGTGAATATGACTTCACCCGGAGTGTGTACACAGATGGACATATTGAAAGCAGTTAAGAGCACCTATGCATCCAGGCTTTTATTATTTCATATTCCTGAAGCGCTGTTGCATTGTGCGCCCGGAGGTCAAGCGCACATACTTTTAGATTCTTGTAATGCGCAGCCTGATGTTTTGTTGAAAAATGGATTTCAATTTAAGTTTATAGATATTCAAAAGGCGGTAAAATACCTCTTCAATGAAAAGGTTAGGCACAGCCGTTGACTAACCAAAGAGCTCATATTTAATTTGATCTCTTTTCAGCAGATGTTCCGTTAAAAGTCTCAAGACTGCTTCATCGATCATGGTGGACCAGCCGCAAAGAAGAAATGTACTTTTTTCTTTGATTGATTGATTTTCCCTAATCAAATTATTGTAAGCCTGGTGCACATACCCTTCATACAGGATGCTTTCTTTGGGAATGTCCAATCCTTTTGAGGAATCACGCGACAAACAAATGTGGCTATGGAAATTGGGAATGTGATGATGCCAATAGGAAAATTCATCGCGATACAATATGTCCGTGGCGCGTCGGGTTCCAAAAATCAGGTGGATGCTTTCGTAATTGTGTCCACGAAGACTTATTTCCTGCAACATCGCCCGAAAAGGACTTATGCCGGTTCCTGTGCATACCATGCACAATATACCTTTCTGCACCTCAGGTAAAAGAAATGTTCCCTCCGGACTTTTTGCGCGAATGGTATCACCAATGTTTATAACATGAAAGAAATAGTTGGAAGCGGGACCATTTTCTTTATAAGAAATGCAAAACTCTATTTCACCATTTTGGAAGTCCCGGTTTGCGATACTGTAGGAACGCCATCGCTGTATCCTTTTTTCACCCAATGGTAAATCGCAGGTAAGGAATTGTCCAGGCATAAAAGTGAAATAGGGTTTTTCTTCAAGTTTAAAGAAAAACCGATATGAATGTTCCGTTTCACGTTGAACGTTTAACAGCCGGAGTGTGTGCCATTGTGCAGCAGACATAATGGAAGAATAACACGAAAAGAGCTTAAAGGATCAGAGGATCAATTCAGAATATGGGATAATATCGGAATATCCTTTGGATTTGAAATAGCGTTCCGTTTCGGTACGGTCTTTATTGCTTGTGGCGAGTACGAGGTCGCCACCCCAGGCACCGAGAGATTTTACTTCTCCCCAATAGTCACGGAAGAATCCTTCTTTTACGCGTTCACGCTGCAAAAAGCTGGCGATCAACGCTTCGTGGTCACGAATCCATTGTTCAAAAGCATCAAAAGAGCGGATATCAATTACTTTTTCTGTGAGTTCAGTGGCACGCTGTATGAGTTCTTTTGCGGGCTTTTTGTCTTTGACTTCGGAAACAGCTTCTTTACTGTCCGTTTTGTGGTTCAACGCAACGAAATAGAGTTTTTCTGCAAAAGATGGTTTGTAGTCGAGTTCTTCAATATCAATTGAACCATCGCCTAGCGTGTAGAGAATAGGACCTTGCGCTCCGGCACAAGCAACATCATATCCGGACCCTTGTTCTACATCAAAATAGAGGTGATAGGGATTTACGTCGGCCCATGCTGCCATGTTATAAATGAGGGTAGAGCTTGAGCCAAGACCCCATTCCTGAGGGAATTCGAGGTAGCTATCTACTTTATATTTTTTCCAGTGGGAAAGGAATTCGCTGTTATTTTGACAACAGGCTTTCAGAATTTTTCGGAGGTATTTTCCAGCTTGGGGATCTGTAGATTCAACGACATCAAAGCCCATCAGATCAATTTCTGCGGAAAACCATTTTTTGCCATTGCGGTCATACGCATTCCAGAGAATTTCGGAACCATTGAGTTCCTGTATTTTCATTTTCTGGCCCAGGCGCGAAGGCAAGGCCAGACCCGTAGCACCAAAAAGTACCAGGTATTCAGCGCTAAGCAATACTTTTCCTCGTGCGTAATATTCGGCTTTGATGAGCTTCGTTTTGTTTAAATCCTGGCGAAGATAAGAATTGCACACATATTAACCAATTCTTAAATATTACTAAAATCCCTTTTTCTGGGGCTTGCAGGCTTTTAGATATATTGACCCTTCCAAGAACAGGAAATTCTTACAGGCTTTCATCAAATGTAATTTTGAACGGCTCTGCGTTCAGGTAGTTTATTGTTTGAATTCCCAGGAAGCAGATTCCTTAGCTTTTAAGAGCATTTCATAAAGGCGTATCATGCCCAGACTGGCCCCTTGTTCATAGTCATACCAGGATTTGTATTTTTCATCTTTATACTGTATGACCGTGGTTATGGTTTTGTCGGCGTTGTCTTCTCCGAATTTTTGAAGACTTTTATCAAGCCGGAGGTAGTTGGCTAGTGCGAAGATTTGTTCGAGCGCATCCGGATCGCATGCTGCAGCATACATTCCGGGTTCTTCTGTGGTATTGCTGATATTATGAAGTAACATTTGGCCAAACTCATCAATTTTCATGCGGAAGTCCGGGCAACCTCCAAACTGACAAAAGAAATGTACTTGAATATATTCAATCTGCCGGGAATCCGGATTGGGATTGTATTCAACAAGATCTCCAAAGCGATAAATCAGGCTGTCTTTTTTGATCAATCCCATTTTGTAATAGTCTTTGTATGTTTTCGGAAGACGGATTTCCTGACCGTCCCGCACGATTGTTTTTACGTTTGTTTCAAATTGTTTGAAAATTATAAAATTGCCTTTTTTTGTTTCTTCGATAAATGGAATTTGTAAGTTGCCTTTTATTTTTGGAGGAGTTACCTGAATCAGGGTAAACGTACTTGTTTCATCTTCTTCATTTTTTCCAAGTACCAGGTAATGCACCTGATCTTTTTTTTGTTTACCAGTTACAAATAAGTCCAGGATTTTATCTCCATTAAGATCGCCAACATACCATGGAGAGTAGTCAATGGAATCGAGATACCATTTGTTTTCTTCTTCTGGACAAGGGATACCAAGGCTGAAATTTTTTAAGCCATCAAAATGGTCCTTTAAAAAGATACTTACTTCTTTGTCGACAGAAAACTCATCGAAGGACTGGCAGGTAGGCTTTTCTAAGAAACCAAGAAGGAAGATCAGTACCGGAATGAAATGGTGAATTTTCATTGATATCAATTGAGTTTATAGCTAAGGCCAATGGAATCCAATTCTTCAAGTAACTCACTACTCAGTTGAATCTTTTTAGGACAAATCATGGGTAACTGAAGTTGTTGATCAATATCAAATACCTGCATTTTAATAGGCAGTGTGCCTTTGTGTTTTTTCAGAAGCTGATCGATTTTATCAGCAAGATTCTCGTCGGCATGTTCCAATTTTATAAAAAGGTGTAATGATTTTTTAAAAAGGTAAGGTAATGCTGAAGAAAGAAGTACCATATTCGATACCCGGAATTCCCATTCATCCTCATTTTGACGAAAGTTGGATTTTTCATAACTTCCCTCAACCATTACGGCTGTTCCATTATTTAAAAGTGCTTTGAATTGCAGGTATTTTTCTTTGAAGAGCCGGATTTGGATACTGCCATAGTAATCCTGGAGTTTTATAATACCGAAGCCCTCTCCTTTTTGATTGGTGCGGTGCTGAACGTCTGTTAGTAAGCCACATAGGCGGTGGCGTCCTTCTCTGTTCGATTGTTTCAGGCCTTCCAGTTGATCGATGGTAATACTGGATGCATAGTTCATTTCGTGAGGATAATCATCCAGTGGATGTGCACTGAGGTAAATTCCTGCGATTTCGACTTCATGTTCCAGTTTTTCGAGTGTAGACCAGCTTGCACATTGTGGTGCCTGTGGTAGAGGCAGATCTTCCTGGGAGGCAGATCCAAAAAGGGATGATTGCATGCTTTCTTTAGCGGACTGGTACATGCTTGCCCAGCGGATCATTGCTTCAATGTAGCTAGGATATTTATCGTATGGTGTGAAATATTGAGCGCGATGCAGTTCAGTAAAGCAATCGAATGCTCCGCCATATACACAACTTTCGAGGACTTTTTTGTTGATCAGTTTTGAATTCAGTCGCTTTAGCATATCGCCAAAACTATTAAAGGGGCCAGCTTTTTTGCGCTCGGCCAGAATCTCCAGTACGGAACCTTCGCCTACCCCTTTCAGAGCGGAAAGTCCAAATCGAATTTGCCCTTTGTCATTTACTGTAAAATCCAATTCCGATTCATTTACATCCGGTCCAAGCACTGTAATTTTCAATTGCTGGCATTCCTTAAGGTATATACTCAGATCGGAGAGATTGTTTTTATTTGCAGTCAATACAGCTGCCATAAATTCAGCAGGGTAATGTGCTTTAAGATAGGCTGTTTGAAATGCAAGAACAGAATAAGCGGCTGCATGGCTTCTGTTGAATCCGTATGCTGCAAATTTGGACATCACTTCAAAAATGTCTTTTGCTTTTTCTTCAGTGATTCCTTTTTTTCCAGCGCGCTCGATAAACAAACTGCTTTGTTTATCCATTTCCTCTTTTTTCTTCTTCCCCATAGCTCTGCGGAGTACGTCGGCTTCGCCAAGGGAATAGTCTGCCATAATTTGAGCAGCCTGCATGATCTGTTCCTGATACACCATGATACCGTAGGTAGGCTGCAAGAGTTCTTCCATCCATGGGTGGGGATATACGATGGGCACCCGCTTGTGTTTGCGGTTTATAAAATCATCGATATATGCCATGGGACCGGGACGGAACAGGGCATTCATCGCGATGATATCTTCGATGCTGCTGGGTTTGAGATTTTTCAAATGGCCCCGCATACCCTCACTTTCAAATTGAAATAATCCAATAGTCTGGCCTCGCTGGAAAAGTTCAAGAGTCAATGAATCATCCAGAGGGATGTCATCTAGGTTGATGCGTTTCTCTTCACCATGTTGTTTTACAATATTTTCGATGGCATCCTGGATTATGGAAAGCGTATTTAGTCCAAGAAAGTCCATTTTAAGCAGCCCCGTATTTTCAATAACACTGCCTTCTACCTGGGTAACCAACAGGTCCGTATCTTTTGCTGTGCATACCGGAATAAATCGGGTAATTTCATCAGGCGCAATGATCACACCGGCGGCATGGACTCCCGTATTCCGGACAGATCCTTCCACCTTCATGGCCATTTTCAGAACTTCTGATTCAAGTCCTGGTGACTTCAAGATATTTCTAAGATCTGTTACTTTCTTTTTTTCATCCGGGGAAAATTCTTCTGAAAGTTCATTTTTATCGTCCAATATGGTTTTCAGCGAAGTGCCTGGTCTGCCAGGAACTAATTTTGCAAGACGATCAGAAGTAGCAAGGTCCAATTTTTTTACACGCGCTACATCCCGAATCGATGATTTGGCGGCCATTGTACCAAAGGTTACAATTTGGGCGACTTGATTCCTCCCGTATTTTTGAACGACATAGTCAAGTACCTTCTGACGCCCGCGATCATCAAAATCAATGTCTATATCCGGCCAGGATATCCGTTCCGGATTGAGAAAGCGTTCGAAAAGTAAATTATATCGAATGGGATCGATGTCTGTAATGGTCAGGCAATATGCAACTACCGAGCCTGCAGCGGAGCCCCTTCCGGGACCTACACTGACACCCAAATCACGTGCTGCCCGGATAAAATCCTGTACAATAAGAAAGTATCCGGCAAAATTCATTTTTTCAATGACATCCAGTTCGAAGCGGATTCGGTTTTCCAGTTTTTGGTCTATCGAGCCATACCTTTTTTTAGCACCTTCGTAGACAAGATGTTCCAGATACTGATTTTGGTTTTCAAAGGCCGCAGGTATCGGGAAGTTTGGCAGCAACACATCGCGTTCCAAATTAGGGGTAAAGCAACGTTCCGCTATTTCGCTAGTCTGCTCTATTGCAAACGGCAGATCGGGGAAGGTTTTTTGGATTTGTTCGGTTGTTTTAAAATAGAAATCTGAGCTGGGAAATTGAAAGCGATCTGTTTCTTCTACATTGGAGTTTGTATTGATGCAGAGAAGAATATCATGAGGTAGGTAATCTTCTTCTTCGAGGTAGTGCACATCGTTGGTCACGATTACTTTCAAATTGTATTTTTTTGCAAAACCTAAGAGTATGGTATTGATATCTTCCTGACTCACTCCGGATCCATCCAGATTCTCACAACCACGATGGCGCTGTATTTCTATATAAAAATCTTCACCAAGAAGGTCCATCCACCATTTCAATTTCTTTTCTGCCAATTGGAGATCCCCCTTTATGATTGCCTGAGGTATTTCAGCACCAACGCAACAACTTGTTGCGATGAGTCCTTCGTGGTATTGCAAGAGTATTTCCTTGTCTATTCTGGGAAATTTACCATAAAGCCCTTCAATATAGCCTAAAGAGCAAAGTTTTGATAGATTTTCGTAGCCTGTCTGGTTTTTTGCAAGTAACAATTGATGGTATCGCTCATCCCGTTCGCCGGCACTTTTAAGGAAGGACTGCTTTCTTCGATCCGGAACCATATAGAATTCGCATCCAAGGATGGGCTTTACACCGTGTTTTTTGGCTTCTTTTACAAAACTGAAGCAGCCAAACATATTTCCATGATCTGTTAGTGCTACAGCTTTCTGTCCATCTGCAGCGGCTTTGGCCATCAGTGCAGAAATATCAGTTGCTCCGTCAAGAAGCGAAAATTGAGTATGGCAATGAAGATGAACGAAGGAAGACATAATTCTGGGTATGGAAATCCATGCAAAGGTAGGCAAATTTGAGGAGAGCGATTTCAGGGTATTTCATCCAATCAAATTCATTAAGCTATACGTGCACGTATTATTCCGGAATTTTCGATTGCACTTAATCTATATGAGCGGATTTCAGTATAATGTATACCTTATATTTCTGAAAGAGGTATTGTCTGAAATTCCTTTCATAAAAGTATTAGAGGTCACCTAATCATATCTAATCTTTTCCTCTGGAGATTTTTGGACTTCTTAAGGTATCACATGTATCTTTAGGGCAATCTAGAAAATATAAATGCATTTGATTGACAGTAGGATTTGATTTGGCTTCTATTTAAGGCGATCTTCCTAAATTCACAAAGCATTTTTATCATAAGAACGTGCATGTCTGAAAGCTGGAATATCTGTTCCTACAATATGGTTCAAAGAGTACTTTTTCAAGGATTGAAAGGTACTACAGTCTGTTTATTGCTTTTATTGAATATAAAGAATTCCGGTTTTTCAGCTAAAGTTATTGTGCGGGACAGTTTAAAAAAGGAATTTGAATATGTTGGTTCAGATTCTGGTAAAATTATTTTGGCTCGCAAACTTTGTGATGAATATTTCAATGTCGCAATTGATACTTTTCTCTATTATTTGAATTATGTTGAAAATACTTCTCGCAAAGTATTGACCGATTCTTCTTGGTTGCAAATGGAAAAAAAGGAATTTTTTATTGATGCATTGGTCTGGTCATTGAGTTTTAAAGGCTATTATTTTCAGAGGAAGGAATGGGATCATAAGAAAGCACTTACATACTATAATGAAGCCATGCAATATGATCCTTATATCAGGGATTCTAAGATAAAGGCTCAAATATTAAATAATATAGCGAATGTATATGAAAATCTGGGAGATATTCAGAGTGCTGTAAGGTACTATGAAAGTGCAATAAAGTTCTGTGAACGATTGGGTGATAAGCAGTTTTTGGCTTTAACTCTGGATGACTTGGGATTATTGCAATTGCAATATGGTGAAATTGAAAAGGCTGAAGATTATTTTCAAAAATCACTTTTATTGCTGAGATCGATTCACCAAATTGATTACACCCCTTCTCCGATGATGCATCTGGGATATATCAGCGCGTTACAGAATGATTTTACCCAGGCGGATCATTATATAAAAGCTGCTTATGGGATAGCCTTGGGTGAAAAAAACAAATTGCATCTTGCATTGATTCATAGATATTGGGGCCAAATACTCGAGTATCAGGGCAAATTAGATTCGGCATTACATCAGTACAAAAAGTCAATATTGTTTGCAGAGAATATCAATTATTATAAAGGGCTTTCTATTTCCCATTTGCTCATCAGCAAGCTTTATAAAAAATTGAATAGTAATGGGGAAATGGTTTTTCATGCCGAGAAAAGCTATGATCTGGCTTGCAAAGCAAATATTGTTAATAATATTAAAAATGCAGCAGAATGGCTGAGTGAAGTGTATGAGACGAAAAATGATCCTGTCAAAGCGTTGCAGTTTTATAAACTGAAAGAACTCATTAAAGATAGTCTTTTCAATCTGGCTAATGAAAAAGTGCTTATGCATCAGCAGATGAAGTATGAATTTGAAAAGAAGGAGTTGGTTCAGGAAATTCAAATCCGGAATGCAAAGAATGAAAAATACATCTCAATTGCCTTGGGAATAATTCTGATTTTCTTTATTGTAGGAATGTACAATCGACTTCATATTATTCGCAAGGCAAACAGAGAAATTGACTTTCAAAGGCAGAAGGCGGAATATTCTGAAAGAGTAAAAACCAGTTTATACACCAATATTACACATGAATTCAGGACGCCTTTAACACTGATTTTGGGTTTGGCAAATAGACTTTATAAGGAGAATACAAATTCCAATAGGCAAGGTATTGGTAAAATAATTAAGCATGGACAGCACATGCAGCATTTGGTAGATCAAATTTTGGACCTTTCGAAACTGGAATCCAATCAAATGGACATTCATATGGTTCAAAGCAACATTGTCCCGTATATTCAACGATTGGCTAGCAATTTTCAAGAGTTTGCGGAGAGCAAGGATATACGTCTTGAATTTATTGAAGTGGATCCTACAATTATAATGGATTTTGATCCTGATAAGATGCAGCAAATAGTATATAATTTACTTTCAAATGCAATAAAGTTTACCGATCCGGGTGGCCGGGTGCAGCTTACCATGCAAAGCATTCAAAATGAATATAATTCGGGAAAGATTGAAAGCAATTCCGGGGATAAAAGCAAGAGTTTATTTTTGGAGGTGGCCGATACTGGTATTGGAATAGCAAAAGAGGAGCTTCCCAATCTTTTTAAAAAGTTCTACCAATCTGAAGGAAACATCATGTCTCGAAATTCGGGAACTGGTATTGGTCTTTCATTAGTCTACGAATTGGTAAAATTGTTGAAAGGACAAATTGAAGTACAAAGTAATTTGGGAAGGGGAACTTCATTTAAACTCAAATTCCCTATTGAAAATTCACATCAAAGCGTATCTCATGTTTTGGTAAATCAGCTTGAAAATAAGGATTTTGGAGTTGATGCAGATGAAAGAGATAGGTATATAGAAACAATAAATGAAAACTTTGAAAGTGAATCCAATTCTTTAATTCTGGTCATTGAAGACAATTATGAAGTTCGAGAGTTTATAGAGGAAGGTCTCCGGTCGCATTATAAAGTTGAAAGTGCTTCTGATGGAAAGTCGGGACTTGAAAAAGCATTTGAAATTATTCCGGATTTGATTGTGAGTGATATTATGATGCCGGAATTGGATGGGTTGGAAATGTGTAAAATTTTAAAAAAGGATACACGTAGCAGTCATATTCCAATCATTTTGCTCACTGCAAAGTCTACGACAAAGGATCGGCTAACTGGTTTGACAAACGGAGCAGATGCGTATATCGTGAAACCATTTCTCGAAGAGGAACTTATACTTCAGATAGGAAATCTATTACGTTTGAAAGAGGGATTAAAATCAAAATATCTATCCCTTTCAGAGCAATATGTACCTGAAGACCCGGATCCGGAAGATCAGTTTATTTTGCGACTTAAGGGTTTTATTGAGAGGCATTTGGGTGTATCCGAGATAAGTATCGAAAATTTATGCCATTACATGGGTATGAGCCGAATGCAACTCCATCGGAAAATAAAAGCATTAACGGGAGAGTCTACCACCCATTATATACGCCATATCAAACTGGAGAAGGCACGTATTCTGCTGGTTCAAAACCAATTGAATGTATCTGAAATTGCATATAAGGTTGGTTTTGACGATCCCCGGTATTTTAGTCGCCTTTACAATGAGAAATATGGCATTTCTCCAAGTCAGGAGCAGGGTAAAGCATTATATTCTTGAATTAATTCATTGAATTCCAAATCATTAAGTTGGATGTTACAATACTCCACCTTTTTGTTACAATACTCCACGTGTAATTGATAACGAAAGTGTCATTTTTGATACGATTGAAAGACATTACCCCTTAGGCCTATTTTATAAATCTTATTAATTCTAATTGCATATGAAAAGGATGTCTATTCTATCATTTTTTACATTTTATGCTATATCGGTATATAGCCAGACCAATTATGCACTCAATAATCACACCATTGTGATTACAGGTACATCTACCATGCATGATTGGACAATGAATGCCAACAAGGCAAGTGGTTCAGGAGTTTTTGTACTTGAAGCCAATAAAATCAAATCTATACAAGCATTGCAGATTGAAATTCCAGTATCTACCATTTTTAGTGAAAAGAAAAGTGAGAAGATGGATGACAAAGCGCAAGATGCTTTAAAAAAGAATGCTTTTCCATTGATTCAGTATAAATTGACCGAAGTAAACGCAATAAAGCAGACTGAAAAAGGTCAGCAATTGACTGCAAAAGGAATAATTAATGTAGCAGGGGTTACCCGTGAAGAAGACTTAATAGTCAATTCGATCACAAACGCAGATGGGAGCATACGGTTCTATGGAGAAAAGAAATTGCTAATGACCAATTACAATATCAAACCGCCCAAGGCAATGATGAATCTTTTATCAACGGGTAATGAAGTCAATGTCATGTTTGATATACAAATGCATAAAATCTAATTCACAAAATCAATAATTTATGACCAAATTTACTGGAAGCTATTTTTCACTTTGCTTATTTATTATAATAAGCGGCGTTGTAAGCGCACAGGATGCGGGATTGCAATACTTCCGATCCTGGGACAAGAAGGGAATCAATGTATTCGAACCTTCAAAATCTGATGATCAGCCGGAATTCAGCGGATTTAAATTTAAGATTGGAGCAAGTTTTACTCAGGACTACCAATCGCTGAAACATTCAAACACTCCTGTATACCGTCCGGAGAGTGCCGATAATGCAGTTAATGCCAATTTGCTTTATGGAACAAGCTCAGAGGATTCCACATCAGCTACTTTAAGTGGATTCAACACTGCAATGGCAAATCTCTATATGGATGCACAGATTGCAGATGGTATGAGACTGTGTGTAGAGTCCTACATGTCAAGCAGACATCACAATGAATTTTGGGTGAAGGGAGGATATATCCAGATTGACAAATTACCCATGTTTGGAAATCCGGATTGGTTTAGAAAATATGTACGGCTTAAAATCGGACATTTTCAGCCAAATTATGGAGATATGCAAATGCGCCGTACTGATGGAGGCAATACCATGTATAATCCATTTGTTGAAAACTATATTCTCGATGCATTCACTACCGAAATCGGAGGAGAGGTGTATATCTTTCCTATGAAAGAACTCATGCTTATGGGAGGCCTTACTGGCGGAACCATTCATGGTAATATTGACAACCCGGATTCAAAGCCTTTTTACCCATTTGACAAGACACCCAGGAAGCCCTCATTGTTTGGAAAGATTGCATATGACCGCACAATGAACGACTTCCGGTTCAGACTTTCAGCTTCTTATTATAAGAATTCCGGAAGTCCTGATCAGACCTTGTATTTTGGAGATCGAGCAGGATCTCATTATATGATGGTTATGGAACCAAATCGTTCAGGAATTTATAATGAAGACGGTGTTCTGGATAAAGTAGATCAAAGTACTTACAGAAATAACAAAGACTCTGGTAAGTTTATTCCTTTCTTCAGAAGTCAGGTTACCAGTTCGATGGTTAATGCGTTTCTCAATTATAAAGGCATAAAGAACCTGGGAATTGAAAGTTTTTTGACATACGAAACTTCAAAAGGAAGATCATGGTTTGAACCAGGTGATGCGGAAAGGGAGGTTTCTCAATTTGCAGGCGAGTTGGTATTGCGATTTGGAATGGAGCAAAACTGCTTTTTAGGTTTCAGATATAATTCTTTTACAGGAAGGCCTTTGTTCACCCCAACTGATGCAAAAATTAACCGTACTACTATTTCTGCTGGTTGGTTTCCATTAAGCTGTATGATGATCAAAGCGGAATATGTGACTCAAGAGTATAAAGATTTTTCTGCTTTCGACTACAGACATGATGGAAAATTTGATGGCTTTGTATTACAAGCTACTGTAGGTTTTTAATAGTAAAAAAGGGTATTTATAATGATCACATTCATACTGTTATTTTTTAGTTTTTTCAATAATAGATGGATGGATCCAGATTTTAAAACGACCCCTCCACGGTACATTTTATTTTCTGATAAGATACACATGCTTTCAGAAAGTAAAATGTATCTGAAGGGGGAAACCAATGTTGCAGATTATACATGTGATTGCAATTCTTCACAGCTTCAATTAACGGTTGAAACCAGTTTTTCAGGATCTATTGCAACATTTGACAACGCACACATGGATGTTCCAACCCAACAGATCAATTGCCATAACAAATTGTATAACTACAATATCAAGAAAGGTCTGGAATCAGAGAAATATAATTTTATACGAATTGATCTGGTGAAAGCATGGAAAACGGATGGAACCCCGTTTATTAATGATTCAGAATGGTTCGATATTGAGTCGCTCACGTATGTTACGATAAAGGAAAAAATGCTTCAACAGAAAGTAAAAGCAAAGGCGATGCGAATGAGCCTGACAAAGTATCATATTACAGGATCACATGTCCTGAGCATGAAAGATTACGATATCAAAGTTCCGGAAATCATGTTCGGACTTGTGAAAGTGAAAGACACCATTGTATTTCACTTTGATTTGTATTTTGAAGTGATTCCTTAGATCTTGATCTATCTCCATTAATAAAAGCGATTGCTTAGATATGCCTTGCTGAAGTACTATTTTGTAAGTATTTTCATCTATTTTCAGGGTTTCAAGCGTGTTTATCTAGGTGCATGCCTAAAATTCAAGGATCTCCATTCTTTGAAATGTCATCCAACAAGAGACTTCGATTTTTTTATCTATCTTGCTCAATGTAGCGTATTTTCAAAAAGTTGCTATGTTTAATGCTTTTTCAAAAGATCTTAACTTGATTGTTCGCATGGTGAAAGACTTTTTTCCAGTATATTATTATCTTTATAGAACACAATTTTAAGTTGCTTATGAATGTATTATCACATCCCTGGCCCTGGTACGTCGCGGGTCCGATTATTGGGCTTATGGTACCTATATTACTGATTATAGGAAATAAGACATTTGGAATCAGTTCTTCTTTGAGGCATATTTGTGCTGCATGTTTGCCTGCGGGCATTCCCTTTTTCACGTACAATTGGAAAAAGGAAATTTGGAATCTGTATTATGTAGCTGGTATTGGACTTGGAGCTATGGTGGCAAGTTTTTTTCTTGCAAATCCAAATCCTATACAAATACACCCGGATTTAGTATCAGAACTCAATACATATGGATTGACAGATTACAGTAAGTTGATGCCTGTTGAGATAATTAATTTTAAGGCGTTGCTAAGTATAAAAGGTTTTTTGATGATGGTTGTGGGAGGCTTTTTAATTGGATTTGGTACGCGGTATGCCGGAGGCTGTACAAGTGGGCACTCAATTATGGGTTTATCAATGTTGCAGTGGCCATCTTTAATAGCAACCTGTTGCTTTATGCTGGGTGGATTTATAATGGCCAACCTTATTCTTCCTTTTATCCTTCAACTTTAAAAATTCGGTGTTATGCAAATGAATGAGACCAATACGGACTTTGAAGTTCGTTCCCTGGATGCTATGTGTATTAATGAGAGTGAGCTGGAACATAAATGGTATCATAAGTTAAAATACACCTTAGCTGGTATGCTTCTTGGGATACTTTTCGTAAAAGCTGAAATCATTAGCTGGTTTCGCATACAAGAAATGTTCAGGCTTCAATCTTTTCACATGTATGGAATAATTGGGAGTGCTGTTGTCATAGGCATTGTATCCGTTTTCCTGATAAAAAAACTCAAAATCCGCACGATATATGGAGAGGAGATTCATTTACCTCAGAAAACCTTTAACAAAGGTCAGATTATTGGCGGACTGATGTTTGGATTTGGTTGGGCAATGACCGGTGCTTGTCCTGGGCCACTATTTGCGCAGATTGGATCTGGTATTCTTGCGGTATTGGTTACACTATGCAGTGCCATTGCGGGAACATGGGTATATGGATTTTTACGCGAAAAACTTCCCCATTGAGTCGAATAGGGAAACAGCCTGTTTAATTATAATCAAAGTACTAACGATTGTTTGTATGTCCTTAAACAAAAGGCAACAGGATAATTCTTTCCACGTACTATTGAAACATTCATGCATTTATGCAAATAAAGATCGGGGCCATTAAATTCATTAATGGTTTAAAAGGATACTTTGAACACCTTCAGATGTTTGATTTATGAGCATGTAGGTTCCAGATGCCAGGTTTTCGGGAATTTCAAATTCCTCAATATGAAATCCCCTGCTCCTTTGAGTCTGATTGAGGTAATGACAAATCTCTCGTCCCTGCAGGTCAACTAATTTAATACTCACGCGGGAATTTTTATCCAAGGTATATTGCAGGGAAAAGGAATGAACAACGGGATTTGGAAATACGATCGAGCTACATTCTGGGCGTTGAAAATCATTAGATTTAACTTGTAAATTAAGAGAAAGTCTAAGTATAATAGCAGTCACCTTGAATTCATCCTGTGTATATCCACATAGCAGGACTTTACCATCTGACTGAACTGCTGCTGAGGTAAGGACACTCTTATTTGAACCCAGGTTGAAATATGCGACACCCTTATCACCATAGCTTGTATTAATACTTCCGTCAGGATGTAAAAGAACGGTAACAAATTCAAAAGAATTTCCAGAAGACGTATTACCTGCTATTAAGATTTCACCATTGCCAAAAAGCAGAAGATCTTCAATTTCATTCGATTGGTTATTTACGTTTAATGTGAGCATACCGTCTCCTGAAAACGTGAGGTCTAAACTTCCATCAGCGTTTAACCTTGCCAGTGCAAAGTCTAAATGATTTCCAATTTTATTATAGGTATATCCTCCAATCAGAATTTTTCCATCTTTTTGTAGCTTTATTACTTTAGCTATGTTGACATTTGATTGTCCGAAATTCAGAAGGATTTTTCCATTTTGGTTGAAGCTCAAGTCAGGAGTTCCATCCATTGCGTAGCGTGCAATGGAAAAAAAAGAAGTGCCATTTAAAGTAGAGGAGCCTGCCAGCAGTATTTTACCATCTTCCTGCAATCCAATGGCCTTGGCCTCGTCCATGCCAGAATTAAAATCTGTAGTAGTTATGCCGTTGATTCCAAAACTCGAATCTGGCTTACCGGAAGAGAGGTAGCGAAGCAATGCAAAATTTCCATTGGAGCCTTCAAACAAGGTGCCGCCCACTAAAATTTTTTGGTCTTTTTGAAGCAACAAGCAATTTCCTTCTGATCCATCAGCACTTGCAGTAGTCGTAACTTTTCCATCGCTGTCAAAACTGTTGTCTGTTGAACCGTCCTGCGCATATCGAAGCAGCATTATGGAGGAGAGGCCTGCATTATTTATTGATGTACCAAGCTGAAGAATTTTACCATCATTCTGAATAGCAAGAGCCCTGCAAATGTCCTGGTCCTGGGAGAAAAATCGAATAGCAACACCGTCATTGCTATAACTGGAATCTATTTTTCCATTGAGTTCATACCTTGCTGAAAAGTATTCATACGATTCATAATAGTTGCAGTATCCACCAAGTACAAGTTTACCATCTGCTTGAATGTATATACTGTTTGCAAACGAGTGTGTCAAATCAAGATCCTGTATTAGCAAACCTGTTTTATTGAAACTGCTATCTGATGTGCCATCAGAGTGTATTTGATAGAGCATGATGTCGGAGTTTGAATTAATCAGCGAATAACCTCCTAGTAGTATGGATTTGTTTGCAAAAGGGAGCACTGCGAGAGGCACATTCGCAGCATTCGCATAATCCTGGGTTATGATGCCTGTTCCTCCAAAACTCATATCCAAGTTACCATCTGTCAGGTATCTGGCTATGGCAAAATCCGACTTGGTTGTTGCCGCGTCCTTGCCACTACCAACTCCAATAGCTATAATTTTTCCGTCATCCTGCAAAGCCAGGGCACGTATATCGGAGGCAGAATTGTTGATATGGGTTATGAGTTTTCCATCATGACTAAAACTGGTGTCCAGATCTCCGGATGAATGCAGTCGAATAAGCGCAAAGTGATTTTGATTTGATTCATAGCTTTGACCCCCAACTACGAATTTCCCATCTTTTTGAATAGCCAATGCAATACCATAGTCCTGACTTTTATTGAAGTCTATCAATATTTTACCATCCTGGCTAAAACTGGAGTCTGGCGTGCCGGAAGCTTTAAGTTTAACTACGGCAAAATCGTTATTTGTTCCATTATGAGCATATCCTCCAAGCACCATACTACCATCCGTTAATAATTCAAGCGCATAGCAATAAGAGTGTCCGTTACCTACTGGAAGAACGGACATACCATTGGTGCCGAAGTTTGAATCGGGCACCCCAGCCTGTGAGCATTTGAAGGCGAAGAAACTGTTTTTTGTGTTATATATGGTGGTGCCCGCAACAAGGATACTTCCATCTGTAAGGATTTTAATGGCATTGGCTGAACTGTTGGATCCTGATTTTATGATCAAATATCCAAGACTGTTGAAGGAGGAATCAACACTACCGTTCTGTAAAAAACGCGAGATAAGAATGCTGTTGATGCCAGCTTCAGAAACCAGTCCTGTAACAACAATTTTCCCATCTTTCTGTATGCTAACCGCATAGGCATGACTACTTGCATATGTTCCTCCCAGAATTTCTGAAAGAGCAATGCCCTTTTTCCCAAAAGAGGGATCTAAACTACCATCTGTTAGGTATCTTTGTACCAGCACCCTGAAATTAATACCGGTGGTCACTTCCCCAGCGGCAATAATTTTGCCGTCATTTTGCATTGCCAGGCTGCTGATTCGTTCTCCACCAGTTCCCCAAACTGAGCGCACTATTCCGGTATGGTTGAAACTTGTGTCCAGTTTCACGGATTGGCAACACAGTTGGGTAGCGAAAAGAAGACCAGAAACTATTATGCTATAGGTAATGAGTTTCATATTCAGCAGGTTTTATTATTAAAGTTACAACGAATCCTCCAAGAAGAGGCCACTCAGGGAATGAACTGTACGTATATGATTAATAGGACCCCAGATACGTAATGTCGGGCATGCCTGGCACATAAAAAGCAATTACATTAAACCAAATGATTTATCTGAAGTCCAAGCGATTTATCACAGTTATATATTGTTTGAAATTGCAGATTATATTTTCATAAACTATTGAATTACAAGCACTATGTACTATAGGGTACGTTTTTTTCTATTCAGCATTAGTTTTATTTTGGGTTTTTCCGGGGTCCATGTACAGTCTCAAAGCAAATCAATTATCCTTGGACGACCGACGGATCATGCGATCACCGCCAATATCCTTTTCGATAAAAACGGAAGTCATTTCCTGGAATATGGCAGGGAACCGGGAGTGTACCCCTTTCGTACAATGACCATAAGCAACAAGGCAAATATTCCTGACCAGGTAGAGATTAAAGATTTGGAGGCAAATACGCGTTACTATTACAGAATGCAGTATAAACCAAGCGGATCATCAACGTTTAGTTCTACTCCAGAATACCAATTTCAAACACAAAGGCCAGCCGGATCCTCATTTCGTTTTGTCATCGAGGCTGATGAACATTTATATGACAAAAAGGGTGTCCGAAACCTATATAAGATTACGTTACAGAATGAATTAAGCGACCAGCCTGATTTCATGATTTCGCTTGGTGATACCTTCGGAGATGACCATACTCCTGACCAGACTACAAGTATGGACATGGATGCATTACATAAAGACTATCTCCAATACCTTGGTGATATATGTCATTCGGTGCCTTTCTTTTTTTGTCTTGGAAATCATGAAGGTGAAAATGGTTATTACTTAAAACAAACACCCCCAGACAATATTGCCGTTTACGGAACTTTATGGAGGAAGTACTACTATCCAAATCCAGAGCCCAATGGGTTTTATTCAGGAAATGATCAGTCTGAAGCATATGGTATGGACTTGCCTCAAAATTATTATGCATGGACGTGGGGTGATGCACTTTTTGTCGTCTTAGATGTATACAGGCATTGCGATGTTAATGAGAAACCACAAAACTGGGACTGGACATTGGGGGAGAAACAGTACAACTGGCTAAAGCAAACTTTGGAAAGGAGTACTTCAAAATTCAAATTTGTGTTTGCACATCATACGCGTGGACAGGGTCGTGGCGGGATAAATACTGCAAGTGGTTTTGAGTGGGGTGGTTACTCAAGTAAAAATAATTGGGGTTTTGATCAGAACCGGCCGGGTTGGGATTTGCCAATTCATCAGCTAATGGTTAAGAATGGGGTGAACATCTTTTTTCAAGGGCATGATCATTTATATGCAATGGAAGAACTTGATGGGATGGTTTATCAAACGGTTCCGATGCCAAGTGACTCGACGTATGAAATTGGCGTACTCGCAAATAAAGATGCTTTTTCAGGTTTGGTGCTTGATGGCTCTGGTCATATATTGGTTACGGTTGATCCGGATGAAGTAAAGGTGGATTACATACAATCCTATTTACCAAAAGATACCGTCGGAGGACTTCGAAAAAACAAATCATTGGCACATCGGTATACGATCCACAAAAGTACGAGTTCCTTAAAGGAAGGAGTGTTTGATGAAAAAAGGATAAAGGTTTTTCCGAATCCCACGCATGAAATGCTATCGGTTGATTTTTCGGAATTTGAAGAAGAAGTCAGGAGTATAGATTTAGTAAATCTGAATGGGCAAAAACTAATCAGTAAAGAAATAAATACCAACGGATCGAGAACCCAAATAGGTATTGGTCAATATCCACCGGGGGTGTATTGTCTGAAGGTACAGGGACCATATTCCTTATTGGGCACTAAGTTGATAGTAATAGAATAAGCATAATGATTAATATTAAAACACAAATGATTGACATAGCAAAAAGCAGAATTTTTCAATTTATAGGATTTATTTTCTGCATTTATCAAATTGAGGCAGATGCGCAAAATATTCTTCATTCGGAAATACTGGGAAGGCCTACTGATGAGAGTATACAAATAAAAGTATTTTTTGATCAGAATGCCGAAGCATGTATACAATTTGGAACGGTTAGTAATACTTATACACAGCAAACTAAATGGCAATTATGTGATGGGGGAACACCAGCTTTGCTGGTGCTTTCGGGTTTAAAATCGGATACAAAATATTACTACAGATTGTGTTACCGAAAGCCAGGAGATACCAATCTTATTGTCCGTCCCGAATACCAGTTTCATACACAACGTTTGAAAGGCTCTGAATTTACATTTGTAGTTCAGGCTGATCCTCATCTCGACGAACAAAGCGATAGTGCTTTGTATCTACGCTGTTTACGAAATCAACTTGAAGATGATCCGGATTTCATGGTGGATCTTGGTGACATTTATATGACTGACAAATTGAAAAGAGCAGGAGGGAGAATTTCCAGGGATACCATCATTGAACGCGTGCAAACGCTTCGATCCTATTATGAAACCAGCTGTCATTCAGTTCCATTGTTCATTTCATTAGGTAATCACGAAGGAGAAGCAGGGTGGAATTTGAATGGAAA
>CAZDQG010000005.1:122218-134482 GCA_964507535.1 uncultured Saprospiraceae bacterium | reverse complement strand
GCAGCAAACGGATCGTATTTGGAAGTATGGCCGAATCCCATTATGGGAAGTAAAAAACTTTTTACATGGAATCGCGCGCTCAATCCGGAAGATCTCCATGTCCGTTTGATTTCAGTGGATGGGCGAATAGTATGGACCGGTGTGCTGCGTTATGAAAACGCAACAGATCGTTTGCAATGTGTTTCGCTGCCTGAAAAGCGTGTTCCTTCCCTTTGTTTTTTGCAATGGAGGTCTTCCTCTGCATCTGGAGCTATTAAGCTTATCGGGGAGTAATTCATTCCATTGCATCATGGAATTGCAATACCACAAACGGTTTTTAAGATCTCATGTATCATAGTTTTAATATTTAAAACCAGTCGGGCGAAAAAATGCGGTTCATCAGGGTTATTGAATTTTCATGTGTTTTATATTTTAACTAATATGATTTCAATTGATGTTTCTTCTCTTTGCGCATTGTGCTGAATTCTTTCTTCATTCAATTTGCAATCCCTGCGCTGAGATAGCTTGGATGAGATACGAAGATCTTATTTAGAGCGATAAGAATACATTCAAGCTGGAGAACCGCATTATTACAACAGTATTTAGCGTTTGTTCTAGCCAGCTGCCTTGCTACAGTAGTAGCGCATGCGAGTCCTTCGAAAATACACAAATCACCTGTTTTTACAATACAGGTAAAAGAGGAGGGATCCTTGCAACCCCGCGCAAAAATCAGCTCATAAATCCGGATAACCTATCCTTAGGGCATTCAAACTAATTTTCCGCGGTAGCTTTTATATGCAAATTTAAGTATTTAAAAACTTAAACTAAGTAATTTTTAATTTGGATTTCGAGCTTTCTTGTAATACATTCGAACAAGCGAATTAGTTTGATAACTGTAAAACCTGATACACATGGATACGCAAGATTACATTTCAGTCGGTCATGATGAAGGCATGACCTTGTTGCTTCCCGAAGCAAAAAAATGCCCAGGAGGTGTCGTTTTTAAAGCAAACAGGACCTGTGGTTGTTGTTTTTGTGAACAATGTTCCTGTCTTTGCGACTGGCACGATGAAACCGCTGGTTATTGGAACTGATGGATCGTAGGTACATCCGTTTCAATTTTTTTTGCTTATCGTTTATTAAAAGGAGTAGTATTTTATATTCATTGCGGATTGATGAAAGAGGATATGAATTGCAGTTTGTGATTTGAATGATTTTGCGTCCTCTGCACTGAATACCATTCGTATTGTGGTATAGAATCATTTGATTAGCTGATTTAGGTCACTATAGACAGCATTCATAGTTATTTACCTTGAATGCCATTAGCAGCTAAAATTTTGGTTCATGAGCTTTCTAAAAACGGACCTGACCTCTATGCCGGATTTGCGGGATCATGGCAAGGGCACAGGTTCTCTTCGTACTCAAAAACCCGTGTATCAGGATTTCCTTCCCCCCTGTAATCATGCCTGTCCCGCAGGAGAAAATATCCAGGCCTGGTTGGCACTTGCCCAGGCTGGAGCTTATCGCGAGGCATGGGAGAAACTGGTTGAAGAAAATCCGATGCCCGCTGTTCATGGCAGGGTGTGTTACCATCCATGTGAATCCGCATGCAATCGGACTGCACTCGATGCACCGGTTAGTATTCATGCTGTGGAACGGTTTTTAGGGGATCTTGCGATTTCCGAAGGATGGTCATTTCCGAAACCTTCTGTTGCAACAAATAAACGCATACTGATTATTGGCGCAGGTCCCAGTGGACTTTCTGCTGCATACCATCTGGCGAGAAAGGGGCATCATGTGGAAATATATGAAGCCGGTCCTGTCGCAGGAGGCATGATGAATTTTGGTATCCCATCTTATCGCCTTCCCAGGAATGTTTTGCAAGCCGAAATCAAGCGCATTGAAAGCATGGGCGTTTTGATTCATCTCAATCGAAAGGTGAGTGAACTGATTCAGGAAAAAGAAGCGGGTAACTTTGATGCGGTGTTTTTGGCCATTGGTGCCCATGTAGGCAAGAAAACACAGATACCTGCCCGTGATGCCGGTAAAATTTTAGATGCTGTAAGTTTTTTAAAAGACATAGAGCTGGGGTTACGTCCCCAAATCGGAAGGCGGGTGGCCATATATGGTGGCGGAAATACAGCGATGGATGCCGCACGCACTGCAAAGCGACTTGGTGCCGATGAAGCCTTGATCATTTACCGGCGGGACCGCGAACATATGCCCGCACATGCATTTGAAGCAGATGAAGCACTTAGCGAAGGCGTGCAAATCCATTGGCTTCGGACAATTAAGAGCATGGACGAGGGTTCCATTACCATTGAACGCATGGATCTAATTGATGGAAAACCCGTACCCACGGGATCTTTTGAAACGCTGGAAGCTGATTCACTGATACTGGCACTGGGTCAGGATACGGAAACAGGTTTTTTAAGGGGAATAGAAGGGATGCTCTTCAAAGAAGATGGCACCGTGGTGGTAGATCAACAGATGATGACCGGGCATCCCGGAATATTTGCCGGGGGCGATATGGTGCCCAGTGAACGTACGGTAACCATTGCAACGGGGCACGGTAAAAAAGCAGCACGCAATATCGATTCCTGGTTGAAAGGGACGGGACCGGTGGAGCCAAACAAACATTCGTTAGTTTATTTGGATCAGCTTCAGGTTTGGTTTAGAACCATGGCTCCTGCAAAAGAACAGCCGCATCTTTCGCCGGATGAAGCCCGCCGCGGTTTCGATGAAATCGTGTTTGGATTGGAAGGCGGGGATGCCAGATATGAAGCTCAGCGTTGTCTGTCGTGCGGAAATTGTTTTGAATGCGATGGTTGTTTTGGGGCTTGCCCTGAAGCTGCTATCATCAAACTTGGTCCTGGCAAGCGATACCGGTTTAATTATGCACTGTGCACGGGTTGTGCCGTATGTGCCGAACAA
Organism: uncultured Saprospiraceae bacterium; assembly: GCA_964507535.1. Classification (GTDB taxonomy): domain Bacteria; phylum Bacteroidota; class Bacteroidia; order Chitinophagales; family Saprospiraceae; genus Vicinibacter. Next base: position 131,569 of record CAZDQG010000005.1, on the reverse strand, counting down.
TGCCCCTGCCATGCTATTGAGATGATTGCTGAATCTGAAAAATAAAACTATGGACACAGGCCTGAAAAAAGTAATCACATTAGACGGAAATGAAGCAACCGCATATGTGGCATACCGGATCAATGAGGTATGTGCAATCTATCCGATTACCCCTTCTTCTGCCATGGCGGAATTTGCAGATGAATGGTCTGCGAAGGGGATAAAAAATATTTGGGGGCATGTACCGGAAGTTATTGAAATGCAAAGTGAAGGAGGCGCTGCCGGTACCGTCCATGGTGCCCTGCAAACAGGGTCTCTCACGACGACCTTCACGGCATCACAGGGATTGATGCTGATGTTGCCAAATATGTATAAAATTGCAGGGGAGCTCACCGCTGCCGTTTTTCATGTTGCCGCACGATCCCTTTCAGCCCAGGGTCTTTCTATTTTTGGAGACCACCAGGATGTCATGGCTGCGCGTACAACAGGTTTTGCCATGTTGTCTTCTGCCAACGTTCAAGAGGCACATGACCTTGCTTTAATAGCTCAGGCAACAAGTTTGCGTGCACGTGTACCCTTTATTCACTTCTTTGATGGATTTCGCACCTCGCACGAAGTAAATAAAATTTATCTGCTCTCCGATGCTGAAATACATGCGATGATCGATGATGATTTGGTTTTTCAACATCGCAAGCGAGCCCTGAATCCGGATCATCCTTTTATCAGGGGTACTGCTCAGAATCCGGATGTGTATTTTCAAGGGAGGGAAACGGTAAATCCATATTACCAGCGCGTACCCACACTTTTGAAAGAACAGATGGACGCATTTTACCAGCTTACAGGAAGGAGGTATGAGCCCGTGCGTTTTCATGGAGCTGAAGATGCCGAACGACTGTTCGTTTTGATGGGTTCAGGAACTGAAACTGCAATTGAGACGTCTCGGTTTCTAAATCAATTTGGCGAAAAAACAGCGGTCATTCAAATCCATCTGTTCCGTCCCTTTCCTGTGGATGCCTTTATGAATGCGCTGCCTTCCACTGTGAAGGCTGTTGCCGTGCTCGATCGCACGAAGGAAACAGGCGCGACGGGAGAACCACTGTATCAGGATGTGCTGGTAAGTGTAGCGGAAGCCTTTGCACAACATCGCATCCAGACTTTTCCAAAAATCATAGGTGGACGCTATGGGCTGTCTTCCAAAGAGTTTACACCTGCAATGGCAAAAGCTGTTTTTGATGAACTGAAATCTGCCGAGCCAAAAAACCATTTTACAATTGGAATCCACGACGATGTGGGACATACAAGTCTTGATTTTGATCCTTACTTCAGCCTGGATGAAACAGGATGGACACAGGCACTTTTTTTTGGTTTGGGCGCAGATGGAACCGTAGGTGCAAATAAGAACAGTATCAAGATCATTGGTGAGAATACCGAACTGCACGCTCAAGCTTATTTTGTCTATGATTCCAAGAAGTCAGGAGCAAAGACCGTTTCGCATCTCCGTTTTGGCAAAGATCCCATAAGAGCTCCCTATCTCATTCATGCTGCTGATTTTATTGCATGCCATCAATTCCAGTTTTTGGAAAAGGAGGAAATGCTGAAGTGGGCTAAACCTGGCTCTACTTTTCTTTTAAACAGTCCATATCCTGCCGGGGAAGTTTGGAATCATCTTCCCGGACAGATACAAAGTCAGATACAAAGCAAGGAATTAAAATTCTATGTAATAAATGCGACGGATGTAGCACGCAATACAGGAATGACGGGAAGGATCAATACGATCATGCAGACCTGTTTCTTTGCCTTATCAGGTGTTTTACCTGCCGATCGTGCAATCGCCCAAATTAAAAAGGCAATTGAGAAGACCTACTTTAAAAAAGGACCTTCGGTGATCGAACAAAATTTCAAAGCAGTAGACCAAACACTGGAACATCTGTACGAAGTGAAGGTACCTGAAAAAGCTACTCTTAAGCCTGTTTCAAACTTTGCAATTCCTGATGAAGCCCCTGCCTTTGTGAAAGAAGTCACGCAGCTTATGATGCAGGGTAGGGGTGATGACATACCCGTTAGTGCATTGCCGGTTGATGGCACCTATCCAAGTGGTACGACCAAATGGGAGAAGCGAAATATTTCCGACCGCATCGCGGTCTGGGATCCGAAGTTGTGCATTCAATGTGGGAATTGCAGCTATGTATGTCCGCACAGTGTGATACGTGCAAAGTTTTACAATGCTTCATTTTTGGAGAAAGCACCGGAAGCATTCAAGTCAGCGGTCATAAATGCCCGAGGGTTTCCGGAGACGCGGTACACATTACAGGTATATCTCGAAGATTGTACGGGTTGCAATTTATGTAATGAAGTGTGCCCGGTGATCGACCCTGCAAACAAACAACATAAGGCCATCCAACTCGAGGAAAAGACAGCGAATTTGGAGGCAGAGCGGGAACACATTCGATTTTTTGAAACACTGCCATACAATGAGCGATCTGCTGTGCATTTCTCTACAGTGCATGGCGTGCAGTTTCTTGAGCCGCTGTTTGAATTTTCGGGAGCATGTGCCGGGTGTGGGGAAACTCCATATATCAAAGTGCTTACCCAATTATTTGGCGATCGATTGTTAGTTGCGAATGCCACGGGATGCTCCTCGATTTATGGAGGAAATTTACCAACTACACCCTGGACTGTCAATGCACTGGGGAAAGGTCCTGCATGGTCTAATTCGTTGTTTGAGGACAATGCGGAATTCGGACTTGGCATGCGACTCACTGCAGATAAACAATTGGAGATGGCACACCAGCTCTTGGAAAGAATGAAAGAACAAATCGGGGATTCACTTGTGGAGGAGTTGATTCATGCACCCCAGGCACTGGAGTCTGAAATTCAGGAACAACGGCATCGCGTTGCCCGGTTAAAAAGTATTTTGAAACACCGGGAAGAATCCGATGCCAAACACTTGTTCAGTTTGGCCGACCAGCTGGTGCGAAGAAGCGTATGGTTGATTGGTGGTGATGGTTGGGCATATGATATTGGTTCCTCTGGATTGGATCATGCATTGGCCAGTGGTCGCAATATCAATGTGTTGGTTCTTGATACTGAAGTGTATTCCAACACGGGTGGGCAAATGTCGAAAGCAACACCTACAGCTGCTACAGCGAAGTTTGCTGCCGCAGGAAAGAGAGTAGGCAAAAAAGATTTGGCCATGCAGGCCATCTCCTATGGAAATGTCTATGTAGCCCAGATTGCTATGGGAGCCAATCCTCAGCAAACGCTTTTGGCCTTGCGGGAAGCAGAGGCTTATGAAGGGCCCTCATTAATCCTTGCATACAGCCATTGCATAGCGCATGGAATTCAAATGGAACAAGGTTTGCGACAGCAGAAATTGGCGGTGTCCAGCGCCTATTGGCCATTGATTCGTTACAATCCGGTGCTTCGAAAGATCAATACCAATCCCTTTGTATTGGATTCTCCAAGACCAAGCACAGCATTTCGCGATTATGCATACAATGAACTTCGATATAAAGTACTGACGCAAACACAGCCAAAGGAAGCCGAACGTCTTATGCAACTGGCACAGGAAATTGTAGACCTGCGTTGGAAAACGTATGAACAAATGGCAGGCTACAGTGCTAAGGATTTCCAACCTGTATTGTAGGAGCATCAAGTGGAGTTATTGTTTTATAGTATGAATTAGAGATATTATCCGTTAGCATAAACAAGAGTACATTCTACGTACAATTAATTACCAAGTATGAAAGATCTTAGCACGCAATACCTCGGACTGCAATTGCGATCGCCCCTTGTAGTTTCGTCAAATCCCCTTTCAGAGAAGTTGGACAACATTGTTGCCATGGAAGATGCAGGTGCCGGAGCAGTGGTATTGTTTTCACTATTTGAAGAGCAAATCCGGCAGGAAGCCCGCAAATTTGAACAGGTGTGGATGGCCACATCAAGTGCATCACCTGAGGCAGCTGATTATTTTCCTGATCTGGATGATTTCGCAGTTGGGGCATCCCAATATCTGGAAATTATTCGCGGAGCAAAGGAACGCGTTGATATTCCAATTATCGCCAGTTTGAATGGCGTCAGTCCGGAGGGTTGGACGGAATATGCCAAACAGATTGAACAGGCAGGCGCCGATGCCCTTGAAATCAATGTGTATTTTATTCCTGCGGATATCCGGCTTACTTCAGAGGATGTGGAGAATCGGTATCTGGAGATTATCAAATTGATACGCAGTCATGTGAACATCCCTATAGCAGTTAAGTTGAATCCCTATTTTTCTGCTTTTGGACATATGGCCATGAATGTAAAAGATGCTGGAGCCGACGGACTTGTTCTGTTCAACCGTTTTTATCAGCCGGATTTTGATATTGACGAATTGCGCGTATTGCCCAATCTCGATTTCAGTCATCCTGCAGAAATACGTCTTCCCTTACTATGGATCGCAGTGCTCTATGGCAGGCTTCCCATTTCAATTGCGGCAACTACTGGAGTGCATGGTGCGAGGGAATTGATCAAATACCTGCTGGCCGGCGCCGATGTTGCAATGTGTGCCTCTGCCTTGTACAAGCAAGGTATACCATGGATAAAGGATATCCTGGATGACCTTGCGGTATACATGGATCGCATGGATTTTGCGTCCATTGCTGCTTTTAAAGGACTTATGAGCCAGCAGCATATTTCAGATCCGACGGCGTTTGAGCGCAGCAATTATATTCAGATACTTGAGCAAAAGTCCCTAAGGTAGGCATTACGAACAGTTGATCGCAGATTCTTGCAAGATTGCAGGTGAACATACGAACGTTTGTTTGAAACGCAAATGAATATGCGGAATGCCTTAGATTATAAATAAAGCCCTTCTAATTTGGCAGGATGAACAATGTGAATGCCGTGAGAAGAAATTTCAATAAGTTTTTCTTCCTTTAATTCAGCAAGACATCGTATCAAGGTCTCTTTGGCGATTCCGCAGAAAGATGCCATGTCTTCGCGGCTGAGTTGAAGGGATTTCTTGTCAAATTTTTTGTAGAGGTAAAACAAGTGAAATGCGACTTTTTCCCGGACATTCCCAAATGAATTGATTGCCAGACGGGACAGGTGGTCCTGACATAACTGTGAAAAATAATGCTGGAAGGAAGTCCATAGATTTTCTTTCAGGATGATTTCTTCAAGCGCTTTTTTGGATATGGATTTGATCAGTGCGGTTTCGATGACTTCGCAATGACTGTGAAAGGAAAGTTGGAAGAGATGACTGAGGCCGGCAAATGCAGGTCCATCATAAAAGGAAAAGATGAACTCTTTGCCACCTACTGTTTCCTGACCTTCCTTTAGTATCCCGGATTCAACAAAATAGATTTGGTTTACTTTGTCGTTGGTATGCCATAATTTACTTTTTTTGCCAAACTCTCTGGATTCACTTGCGTCAAGCAATTCCTTTATTGCAGGATAGTTTTGCAATGCATGAAAGTCAATGAGTCCGGACAAAATTTTGGAAGATCTGTTGCGTGACAGTTCGCGGTATTTTTCAAGTTTTGTTTCGATGACTTGGAGTAAATCAGAATCTTCGAATGGCTTTAAGAGATAATCTTCAGCACCCAGGTTCATTCCTTTTCTGAAATCTTCTTTTTCCGCTTTGGCGGTTAAAAATATAAACGGGGTGTTTTTTAACTGGGTGTCTTGCTGTAGTATTTTCAAGACCCCAAAACCATCCAGATTTGGCATCATGATATCACATAAAATCAAGTCGGGTTTATTTTGACGTGCAGCTTGTACTCCAAGCAATCCATCTGCTGCTGTAAATACCTCATATCCGGAGAGCTCCAGTATTTCTGCAATGTTTTCCCTCATTTCAGAATTGTCTTCAATTACGAGCAACTTATGTTTTTGGTCCATATTTCGGTAGTTTAATGCGAATGGAAGTGCCGGCAGATTCGCTGGATTCAAATTCCATTTCGCCATGTATGGTTTCAAGATATTTTTTTACAATGCTGAGTCCCAGCCCCGTTCCCTGTATGTTTAATACGTTGGATGCCCTGTAGAAAAGGTCAAAGATAAATTTCTGATCTTCTTCAGGTATACCAATTCCATTGTCATGTACTTCTATCATGTAACTTTCGGGATATTCAACGAGCAAAACGCGGATATCGGAATGTTCACCTGAATATTTAATGGCATTTGAAAGTAGGTTATTGAAGATGTGTTTTATGCATGTTTTATCGGAATCAATGTAAAAGGAACCCTCTTCCGGCTGCAGGAAAAGTTCCAATGTTTGTCCCGGCTTTTTGATTAAATCAAAATCTTCTACAAGTTCATTCAAAAAATCATACAGGCAGAAGTGTTCGATTTTAAGTTCAACCTGTCCTTCTTCGATGCGGGTGAGTCCCAGGAATTCATTTAAGATGCCATTCAGATAATTGATGTTATTCTTGATTTTGAGAATATGCTTTTTGCGCTGTTCAACATGTTCCATAGCCTCGTAACGGTCGATAAGACTCAGGGAGCTGAGGATGTTTGCCAAAGGTGTCCGGAATTCATGTGATGCAATTGATACGAAGCGCGATTTGAGCAATCCCAGGTTTCTTTCTTTTTCGAGCGAACGGATCAATTCCTTTTCATTTTCCTTAAGCTTTTGCTCTGCAGATTTCCTGTTTTGTATTTCTGATTCAAGATTTTTGTTTATAATATTCAATTGGTTTAAACTTTCCTGAAGCTGTCCTGTTCTGGATTCTACCAGTTTTTCAAGATTTTTGTTTAAATACCATAATTCCCTTTCTGCTTCTTTTTGAGCGGTCAAATCGTGGATGACTCCTGTAAAAAGCAAATCATTTTCAATGGTAAATTTGCTTACCGCTAATCGAAGAGGAAAAAAAGTTCCGTCTTTACGCAGACCAAGCACTTCGCGTCCAATTCCGATTATCTTCTTTTCACCGGTACGAAGATGGTTGTCTATATAATTATGATGTTGGCTTTTATGTGGTTCCGGCATAAGGAGCTTGACGTTTTTGTTGTCTAACTCTCCGGGCAGGTATCCAAATAATTTTTCTGCACTTGGATTTACGAGTAGCATCGTACCATTGCGATCAATGATGATGATCCCGTCAATTGCAGTTTCCAGCATGGAACTGAAAAAGCTTTTGTTTTGGAAATAATGTTCAATTAAATGGTTGGGCTTTAAAGCTGACAAGGATCATAATTTACTATGACAAATATCAATAAAAATAGCCTTACCTGCGCCTATTTTTCGTCCAAAATTAAGTAATGGACCTTAAACAAGCTGTGAGTACGATAATGACCCGTGATTTAGTAACGGTCACCCCCGAAGACGATTTGCTTACCGTCAAAAAAATATTTGATTCGAAATCTTTTCACCATATACCCGTTGTTCATTTCCGTGATTTGGTTGGTATTGTTTCGAAATCTGATTTTTTATTGTATTCAAATTCAATTTTGAATGATCAAAATATTGATATTCAGGAAGATCAGAAGTTGAAATTTACAAAAGTGAAACAAATTATGGTTACCCGGCTGGGAAAACTTGAGCCGGAGGACCGCATTGAAGTTGCGATTGAGGTATTTCTTACGAATTTCTTTCATTGCCTTCCTGTGGTTAAGGATAAAGAATTGATGGGTTTGGTTACTCCTTTTGATGTGCTGAGATATATTGCCTCATGAACTTTACGCTGTACGGCATTCCGGATCAGAAGTACCTCGATCTGAGAAATCAGGTTTTGGGATGGCTGCGGCAGTCAGGCTTGTCTCATCACTTTGAAGAATGCACTTCTCTTAATAAAATTTTATCAAAGGGTATAAAAAATATCCCTTGTTTGATGCTGAATGACCGCGTCGTAGAATTTAATTCTTTCCGTGGTTTTGAATCGGAGCAGGGTGCGTCTGAAGATTCCAATTATCAGCTGCCAAAAAGTCCATATAGATTTTTAATGGCACTGGACTTTACAGATAAAGGATTTCATGCATGGAGATATGCAGACAAATTAGCAGAAGACTTTCAGGCAGAAATGGATGTATTGCACGTTTTCCGGCAGGATGAGCGGGAAGGTAAGGTACACATTTCAGAACCTGTTTTATCGCAGCAGGGGCAAGGAATCGAGGCATTTGTGAATAGTCATAAGCCTAACGCTGCAATCGTAATGCATAAACCGGGTAGACATTTAATGGAAATGTCTGGTGATCCTACAGAAGGTCTACTGGAAGTATCAATGGAAAAAAATTACCAACTCGTTGTAATGGGCTGGGATCCGAATTCAAATAATTTCCAGGACTACCTTCATGGACATGTCACAGGAGCAATGATCCAATTCTCAAATGTTCCTATTTTAATGGTACCGAATGGTCTTGAGTACCGCAGGACAGAGGGATATGTACTGCCGATTGACGATCTCAAAGTACAAACCAATTTGGTAGCCTCCGTGCGGAAAATCCAAACCCTGTTTAAGGAAAAGTTAAAAGTTCATTTGAATAACAGCAAATTCACAAAAAACTTAGGTCTGTTTTCTGATAGTGCGGCACATGTGGACATGCATATTTGCTATGTTAATCCCGAAGAGCAGAAGGATTCCGATTGCATGAAATTGCTGAGTCAAACGGATTCATCCTTTATTTTAGTCATTAAAGCTGAATTCTTTTCAGTCAGCGAATTGGGTTTATTTGACCCTAAATGTTTAAGCCGCATTCCTATTTTATTTCTGAATGAATCCCGTTTTACAAAAAAAGGGGCAAAATAAAAATATCCGATCGTCATATCTTTGATTGACAGTAGTCAGTATTTTATTCCTTTATCTGTTGTATTTTTGAAAAAATTCAAGTTATGAAAGCCTTTAAAAATATTTTATGTGCCTATGATTTTTCAGAGCATGCTGAAAAAGCACTGGATTATGCAATTAAGCTTACAAAATGTAGTGGTGAAAAGTTAATAGTAGCCCATGTATTGGTAAATCCTTTTCTGTTTGAAGGGGGTAGTCCGTTACTGAGCAATAATGTACTGGCGGTTGATCTTCTCGGAAAATTACGCGAGGAAGAAGAGGAAAAATTAAATGCACTTAAATCCAGGATAAACTCCTCAAATGAAGGGATTGAATGTGAAGTTGTTATTGAAGAGGACAATGATATCGTAGAAGCCATTCAGGCGGTCCATATAAAGTACAACACTGATTTGGTTATTGTTGGGTCACATGGTCGCAAAGGCCTTAAACGGGTTTTTCTGGGGAGTGTTGCGGAAGGCGTTCTACGAAATGTTTCCTGCCCTGTACTTATTGTAAAATAGTATCATCTTTAAAATTGTATTGTTATGAGTTACTTATCCAGGTTTTATCGCAATGTTCCGCTGATGGGTAATTTCTCATCGTGGATGGATGATTTTTTTGA
>CAZDQG010000005.1:0-122118 GCA_964507535.1 uncultured Saprospiraceae bacterium | reverse complement strand
CAAAAATTTCAGCAGCCTATGATAATGGTCTGCTTACCATCCACATACCAAAAATGGAAGTGGAGCCTGCTGCAAAGTCCACGGAAATTAAAATTGGATAGTGCATGCAATCCTGTTTTAGAATCCAATAAAGTGAGAAGATTTAAAGTTGTATGTGATCTCATAGAGATCAAAGTGGAGCCCGTCTTATTGATGGGCTTTTTTGTGGACGATTCCGGGCATTGACGGAATACATTTACATTAATTTACGTCTGGGCGTGCTATGCACATCATAGATTCCATAGCGATTTTCTCACCTAATGCATCTCTAGTGTTAGTAATTTGTCGTGCTACAAATAGAGCTTGATGTATTATGTAACCATTCCCCTTAGGTAAGATCCAATGGTTCAGATTCCTCCAAACTTCGGTTTTGTGTATCCATGTGGAAGAGTTCTGCTTCTCTGTTTTGCTTTTCGAGTGTCCAGTCATCGGTCACCGTGGTTTCAATCCAAACCATTCCGGACTTGCGAAACACCTGAACATATAATCCGAAGATATCTTCAAAATTTTTTTCCAAATGTGCAACGGAGTTATACGGATGAATTTCCAGGTTGCCATGGTTGTGCTTTTTACGACAATCTCTAATCAGCGTTTCTTTCCCTATCATGTGCTCTTTTCTTGAGCCCCGGTGAATGTCATGTGGCTGACTGAAAAATTCTATTTTCAGATACGGATATCTTTGAGAAAATTTTTCCTGAATTTGAGAAATACTAAGGGAATCATCAATATTTATAAGCATGGTTTTGCAGATTTAATCGGGTAATGCAAGCACGGGAATTTCAGATTGGAAAGCCAGCCTTTTACTGGTGCTTTCTTTAAGAATGCTATTGAAAAAGGAGTGCTTTCTGGGTACAACGGTCAGGAGATCAATGGAATTGTTTTTGCAATATTCCTGAATACCTGATGCAGGTTTTTCATTTTGAATGATATGGTAAGAAGTATCTTCAGCAGGCAATGGTGGATTCAGATGGTCTTCATCTATTTTATGTGAAAGTGATGGAAAATCCTTTAATTCTTTCACGATGCTTAATACATGTATATTAAATTGGAGCTTTTCTTTGAGTTTCAGTAAAGGACCAAGTAGTGATTTATTTTGGAAAGGTTCCTGATCGTAGGCAAATAAGACGGTATTGAATTGTGTAAAATGACATGACTTGTGAATCGCCAATACAGGCACACGGCTGCTATGAAACAGATGTGTGGTCGTGCTACCTATCAGTCGTTCACTCAGGTAATTGGTACCTTGCAATCCAACTAAAATAAGATCCATATTTGAATCTTTTGCAAAATCCATTATGCTCTCTGATGGACTTCCATTGATCGCATGTGTTGTATACGGTACATCGACCTTTAGTTCTCCCAGCACATGTGCCGCTTTTTCGTTTATAAGAGCAATAAACCCTTCTTTTAATTTTTCCATTTCTCCTGGATCAGGTACATATACAAACGCATCTGCGGAAACTATAGGAACCGGAAATATGTGGAGTAATGCTACTTCTGCTTTTAAGGCATCAGCCATTTCAAAGCCAAACCGCAACAAATTTTCCGCAATTTCTGACAGATCAAGAGCAATTACAATTTTTTGCATTTCAGCTCAATAATTGGATTCTTTCAATAAGGTATAATGAGTAAATCTAGGCATGTTGGGTATTACAAGCAATGACCCTGGTCAGCCTGTTTGATGATTAAAGTCAATGGTTTGTAAAATTATATTCTACTATATTTAACATTTTAAGAATGTTATTTGCTGATTCATGAAACGAATACTTCTTCCGATTGATATTTCTAAAGGATCTGAGTATGCTCTGGAATATGGGATACAACTTTCATCCATGGAGCATGCGGAGTTACTTATTTTGCATGCGGTATCTCCGATGACTGGAATTGAAAGTCCAACGTACCAGATTTATGATTTTTCAGAGTACCTGAATGAGCGGCGGATAGCCACTGAGGAGTACGTTTATCGCATCCGCACTGACATGGGTTTAGCAAGTACTGTAAAGATGGAAATTATCTGCGAAGCAGGACATCCCATCGAGCTTATTCTGAAGCATGCTTCTGAAGCAAAATGTGATCTTATTATTATGGGAAGCAGAGGCGCTCATAACATATCAAAAATATTGCTTGGAAGTACCAGTCAGGCTGTGTTTGGTCTTTCTAAAGTCCCACTTATGATTATTCCTCCTGAGTACAAAGTCGGAACGTTGATTAAGGAGGTGTGCTTTGCAACCGATTTTCACTTTAAGTTGAACAAGGTGTCAATGAAGTTGATGACTGCCTATCATTTTTTAGCAAACAGTCTTATGCATTTTGTAAATGTGCATGCTCCGGGGGATCTGCTTCAGGAAGATAAACACAGGGAGTTGGTGGCTTTGTTATTTGGGCACATCAAAACAAAAATCAAGTATATTCAATCGGATCGATTTGAGGAGTCTTTAGATGCCTATATGCAGGCAACGGAATCCGGATTGCTGGTCGTGCTTCCTCATCAGCACAACTTTCTGTATCATATATTTTTCAGAGGTCACACCATGCGTATCCTAAAAAAACTGGAGTATCCTGTTTTGATACTTTACGAAGACTAAAACATAATACATTGAAGTATTTTACGTCCTGTTATTATCCATCGGAAGAAAGTAGCTGTGATTTCATTTTAAATGCTGAAATTTGAGGCTTACATGAGTCAAATTTTAGTAGGTACTATTTTGATAAGCTTGCTGCATGCGCTTATACCAAGTCATTGGATTCCATTGGTTGCATTTGCCCGCCTTCAGAAATGGACGGACCGGGAGACCTTGCGGGTAAGCTTTTATCTGGCTTTGTCGCATGTCCTAAGTACGGTGTTGTTGGGAATTGTTCTGGGTCTTTTTTTCTATGGCTTGAGGTCTTATTTCCAGATCTTGTTTCATTGGGTAGGACCTATTGTACTTGTGCTTTCGGGGTTCTATTTTATGTACAGACACCATACGCACCACCACTTTCATATTGATGACCATATGTTGGACCAGACACAAACACGTCGTCAAATAATTTATGCGCTGCTTGCGTACATGTTCCTTTCACCCTGTATGGAAATCATTGCCTATTTTATAAATGCAGGATTATTGAGTTGGTCGCTCCTGGCTATTTGTGTAATTATCTACGTGGTCATTAGTGTCCTTGGCATGCTGTGCTGGGTCTATGTAGCATTCAGAGGCTTAAAACTTCTCAATGTGCATCGATTGGAGCATAATGCAGGTATTATTACCGGTCTTATTATGGTAATCACGGGTTTATTGAGCTTTCTTCATTCCTCTTGATTTTTCAGATCCAGGGTTTTGGCAAAACACTTTTCTTTATGAGGACCACGAGATCCTTAAATATGTACATATTTACCAGGAAGTATAGAAATGTGGCTAATGCATATGCGTAGCTTGCACCTATTAGGCCATACTTATTGACAAGTATAATGGAAAGTCCAAGGAGACTTGCATGAAACAGTAGGTCAGCTTTTAGTCCGGACCTGAACATTGCTTTTGATGCGATCAGGTATGCCAGTATCATTGCGCAGACTTTAAAAAAATCGCCTATCATCTGTACGCCAAACAGGGCTCGCATGGGTCTGAACGTTTCTGCAAGTAATACATCGATGATGAGGTCCTTACATAGCCAAATGCCTGTACAGACCACCACCATGGCTGGAATAATCCTCATAAATGCTTTTCGCATTTCCTTGACCAGCTCCTGTGTTTCTTGTATTTCTGAAAGCCGAGGAATGAAATATACGATCAGCATGTTTGTAATAACGGCAAGATAGCGGTCGGACAAGCTGAACATAGCCTGCCAAAGTCCGGAATCACGGGTCGATAGTTTTCCTTCCACGTGTTCTCTGATGATGTACATGGTGCACATCCAGCTGGATGAAGTAATGGCGGCAAACATGCCATACTTGATGAGTTTTCCGGCCATCTCTTTGTCAATAACAGGCTTAAAATATCCGGTATTGAAAAGCTGTTGACGATGTAAAAAAACAGCTCCTGTCAAACTGACGAAGATGCCATACAAAGCATTCGAAAAGAGTGCTCCGGAAAGATGAAAGGTATAAATGAAATAACTCGTAAACAGGAGGTTTAAAAGTGCCGCACAACTATTTACGATGCTTAGTGTCTTGATTTGTCCAAGGCCATTCAGGATACCAGTGACCAGTATCTGTGATGAGATAATAAACAGGAATAAAGCGTACAATAAAAATATATGCGTAAAATCTTCTCCATTAAATGCGAAATGGTTTAACCAATGGTAGCTTGAAAAAAGAATCAGCATGCCCAACATACTTCCGTATGTAATAATTCCAAAGGAAGTATTTATAAGTTTTTTTAATTGTACAGGATCATTTTTGTACTCCGAAACGTATTTGACAATGCCAATGGAAATGGATGCTGTGGAAAGTATGAACAAAAGGCCACTGATGTTTGCGAATTTTCCAATATAGGCAGTTCCAACAGGTCCGATTATCTGTGCTGAAATTTTAGTAATCACGAGACCTGTGATCAGATTAATCGTAGAATAGAGTCCGCTCCACAAGCTTGATTTGTAAAAATTCATGGGAAGATTCTATTTATTAGCTTGTTTTGTTTGATATGTCTGCATCGGAAAGTCGTGTTAATTTCATTGCAAGAAAGGGAGACAGTGCTATGAAGCCCGATTCCTTTAAACCAAGAATTGCATTAAGCAAATATGCTACAAGTCGTTTGAGAAAACCCGAATAATGGACATTGTAAAATCCATTGATTTGCTGAAGCGAAAATCCCGCCTGGTAGGCTGCAGTTTTGTATTCATCAAGGGGCACAAGACGTTCTACCCATGCACCCGTATGCGGATCACAGGTGTTTGTAGGATGTGGAAGGGGAGAAGGAATGACACCGGAATCGACGTATTCCTGAACCCTGTCCAATAGGTGCTGTCCCGCATACCCTCTGTTGTTTTCAGCAAGTGTTGCTACCGTGTGTTCGTCGAGTTCAGGAAATTGCTTGCGAATTATTTCTGACCTGATTTTCATTCCGCAATTTTCAGCGTCAATGCGTGGATCATCCATATCCATTTGACTGCCCACATATTCATATTGATGATGAATCTTTCTGTGGATGCGCAGTACCATAGGATTATGGGTATTTGCCGAAGTTGAAAACAGCAATTGCCATCCTGGTTTTCCAAGCTCACGCAATTGCATAAAAAGTTGGTAGAAATCCGGTATGTGTTCTATGACGTTTCTGGATGCAAGGCCATCCGGATAAATGGTGTTTTCTTTACAATAGTTCACCAGCGCATCCGTATCGCCCAGCACATAATGGTCGGGTTTTAAGGACAATGCTGCGCCTAATTGCTTTACACCTTCGAGATATTCTTTTCGCAAGTCATGGCATATACACAGTGCACCCATCTTTTTTACCAGGAAAGCAAAGAATCCAATACCTGTTCCATGGTCAATGATTGATATCTCGTTCCATGGTTTTGCATTATCGCGCACCAAATGATATAGAATAAAGGCATTGCATTCACTTACATAACTGAGTTTTTGAATGTCAAAACGGTAATATGCTCTTACGCCCTCAGGAACCTGTAGGTTTTCAATATCCAGTTTGCGCAAATCCGATTCCAATGCACGGGCGCACGATAAGACCTGTTTATAGCTTTTATCCACCTGGCAAATATCTGTTTAGTCCATAAATTGACGATGCCATAATTCTGCATTGATAATTCTCCACAGCTCATTGACGCCAAATGAACTTGGGTCTTTTTCATAGCGGTCTTTAACTTTTGTGCCGTAAATCCAGTTGCGGCTTAAGAAGCTTTCAGAGTGCAGGATGTCGCGAACTTCATTCTTTAGAATTCCATTTGTCCACTCATCTGTCGGAGTGCCGAAACCAATTTTATCAGTTCGGTTTAAAATGGAATCCGGGACCTTGCCTTTCATAGAATTTCTTAAAATATATTTCAGGGTTCCTTTCTGAATTTTCAAGCTGGCTGGAATTTTAAAAGCCAGTTCGACAAGTCTGTGATCAAGAAATGGAACACGGCTTTCAATGGAATGCGCCATGGAGTTGCGGTCTTCCCATCGTAGCATATGTGGCAGATGCGTTCGAACGACAGAGTGGTACAGTGCATCTGTAATGAATGAAGTTTCCGTATTTCGTTCCTCTGCTGACAATGGGTAATCCCGGGGATAGCATTCCAAGGTGGAGTATTTTGAAAATTCCAAAGAGCGTAGTTTCGACCGACTATCTTTTAAGCAATGCCATGCAAGATAAGCCTGTGCAATCGCAGTTTTCGTACCCTGCATCTTTTGGAGAGAAGCTATATTTGAAAAAAATGAAGCATACTTTTTCTCCGTAATCAACTGAGCTAAGAAGTACTTGATATAATAGGGATAGCCGGCAAAAAGTTCGTCGCCTCCCTGGCCATTCAACAATACGATAATACCTGCACTTCTTACATTCCTATAGTTTTGGTAAGCAGAAAAAGGACTGGCGCTCGTGGTAGGTGCATCGAGCTGGTAAATCCACTTTTCAATTTCTTGTAATTGAATTCGATTATCAGCTGTATAAAATGTACTCTGAAATCCACCTCGGTCAAGAACAGCTTGAATGTATTGCCTTTCATCATATCTGCTCCCTTCATAGAATACGGAAAAGGTTCGGATTTGGGTCTCCGTTAAATCTCTCGCAAGACATGCTATGCTTGATGAGTCAATGCCTCCGCTTAATGCAATCCCAAGTGGTACATCGCTCCGCAAACGCAAGCGTATGGAATCAGTTAGAACGGATTGGATCTTTTCTTCCGCTTCCTGTTGCTGCAACATGTCAGCTTCTTCTGGTATATGGATGGACCAGTATTTATGAAGATGCATTCCCTGTCTGTCAGCTAGCATAAAGCTGCCTGCAGGTAGATGGATGAGGTCTTTAAAAAAGCTGTTAGGGTTTTCAAAAAGGCTGTGATCTCTTAGAAACTGAATCATGCTTTCTTCATGCAGCACGGCATCCACAGCATTGCTTTTTACGAATTGCTTTTCCTCGGAACCCCAAATAAGCCGGAATCCGTCAAAATAATACAGGAAAGGTTTGATGCCAAGCCGGTCCCTTGCTGCGAACAGGCGTTTTTTGACATCGTCATAGATGACAAAAGCGAACATTCCAATAAATCTGCTCAAACATTCAATATCCCATTGGATATAAGCCTTTAGTAATACTTCAGAATCGCTTTCTGTATCAAAAGAGTATCCCAGTTTTTTAAGTTCTTCCCTTATTTCCCGGTAATTGTAGATCTCGCCGTTGAAACTCAACACATACTTTCGGCTGACATCAAGCATGGGCTGGTGGCCCTTTGCAGAAGTGTCAATGATCGACAACCTGCGAAATCCTATGCCAAGATTGGCCTCCGTATGCAAAGGAACTTGCGGATACCGGAATTTAATTTCCTCCATGCTGTCATCTCCGGAATGGGGATTGATAGCACCGGAAGGCGTGTGTATCAGGACGTACCCTTCGTCGTCGGGTCCCCGATGACGGATGAGTTTATTCATTACTTCAAGGGTCGCCGGGTCGATGGGGCTTCCATCCAAATGGTACATTCCAGATAATCCACACATAGCTTGTTGACAAAGGTAATCACGCAATTGCGTCCCTTTATGCACAGACAGCGTGCAGATT
Source organism: uncultured Saprospiraceae bacterium (assembly GCA_964507535.1). GTDB lineage: Bacteria > Bacteroidota > Bacteroidia > Chitinophagales > Saprospiraceae > Vicinibacter. The sequence continues at coordinate 114,394 of CAZDQG010000005.1, read as the reverse complement.
CTCTAAATTTGAACTTTTGAATATTTTAGAAATGGGCAAGGACCTCAAAAAAGTACTTATCATCACGTATTATTGGCCGCCATCAGGAGGTTCTGGTGTCCAACGCTGGCTTTATTTTGTAAAATACCTGAGGGATTATGGTTGGGAACCCATCGTTTATACGGTGGAACAGGGTGAGTATCCCTATCTGGATGACAGTTTAAAAAGACATATACCGGAAGGGGTCCATGTGCTGCGTAGGCCTATATGGGAGCCCTATTCCTATTATCGAAAGATCCTTGGGTCTAAGGGACCTGTTGATCCGACAGTTCTGGCGGGGTCCTCAGAGCAAAGTACATTGAAGCATCTGGCCCTTTGGATCCGGGGCAATTTCTTCATCCCCGACCCGCGTATTTTTTGGGTGCGCCCTTCTGTTACATTTTTAAGTGAATGGATTTCTCAAAATCCGGTCGATCTTATTGTGAGTACAGGTCCTCCACATAGTATGCATCTGATTGCACGTAGTCTGAAAAAACGATGCCGGATACCCTGGCTTGCAGACTTCAGAGATCCGTGGACCGGAATTTTCTTTTTTGATCAGCTGCATTTGAGCTCATGTGCGAAATGGATACACCGGAATCTTGAAAAAAAAGTGCTGCAGGAGGCAGACAAAATTGTGACCGTGAGCCCGCATTGCGCAGAAGGCCTTGCTGCCATTTCAAATAAGACTATTGAAGTAATCACCAATGGGTACGATCCCTTCGAATTGCCAGAACATAACAGCAAAATCGATCGCATTACAATGCTGTATACAGGAGTCCTTACCAGGGACCGGAATCCTTCTTTGCTTTGGACCTTGCTTGGCCGTTTTTTAAATGAAAACCCACATCTTGCGCAGCATTTTGATTTGGTGTTTATAGGAAATGTGGATCCTTTTATTTTCGATGAAATAAAAGCAAATGGAATGGAAACCTATCTCAGGGTATATAAACCCATGCCTCATAAGGAATTGCAATTTTACCTTGCTACGGCTTCCATATTGTTACTTGTGGGTGTGCCTGATCAGCAGGGTGTTGTAACAGGGAAACTTTTTGAATACTTGTATCTTGAGAAGCCGGTATTGTCTATTTCCCCTGCAGGGGGTGATTTGGAGTGGATTCTCGAACAAACAAATTGTGGAGTGAATGCCGATTTCGACGAATCAGAATCTATGAAAGCAGCCATTGACAGGGTTTTTCATTGGGTGCAACAAGGAGGGTTCATGCCCCGCAAGGAAATCATCCATCAATATTCAAGGCGAAACCTTACCGAACGGTTGGCTCAGCACATGAATCAGATGCTACAATAGTCCAACACAGATTGAATCTATGGTCTTACCGGAGGCATTATTTTTCCGAATCTATTTTTGTTTGCTGAAATTCTTTATATCCCGCAAAGCCTATAAGTCCGATAAGCAATAAGGAACAAATCAACGACAGATTTTTTCCAAGATAGAATGAAGAGGGTTTAAATTCCATTACAACTTCATGTTTTCCGGCAGGAATTTTAGCAGCCCGCAAAACATAATTTGCTCTGCAAAGGGGACTTTCTTTCCCGTCAATTGTAAGTGTCCAGCCTAAATTCGGACCATACCAAACCTCCGAAAATACTGCCAATTGATCTGCATCCGAATTGGTCTGATAGACTAACTTATTAGGTGTATGACTTGTCAACTGGATCGATCCGGAACCTGTATAATTTCCATCTCCAATATTTTGTTTGAATTCTTCATGCAGTATAGCAGTTGTTTTCAAATTTTGATTGGACAGCGCGGTAATTTCTTCATCAGGAGTCTTAACCCAATTTATTTGATTCACAAACCATGCAGGTCCAAATGCTGCAGCATTGGCAAGAGGTATTTCTTTTCCTGGTTGACCAAGTATGTAGTATTTGGTATTCAGCATATTCAGTACTTGAAGGGAAGCAAGTATTTGTGTTACGGCACTGTCGGAACGGGCCGATTGAAGTTCGGTGGATAAGCGATTTATTTCTCCTTCCAGATGGCGGTCTATAATGTCCTGATAGCGCTGCAATTTTGCAGGGTGGTATCCGCCGACATTATTGTGAAAAAAAGATGGGAAAGAGCTGTTAAAGGTATTGACAGATAAATCCAATACTCTGTAGTAGGATTTGTCTTGTAAAATCTGGGTATCTACGGCTCTTGGTTTTTGGCCTGCTTCCTTTTTCGTTTTTGAAACAAAGTCCTCTTTGTGCACATATCGTGTTGCAACACCTCCCAGGTCAATAAGCAGGATCACAGAAAATAAACCGGCCATCAGTTCGGTTTTTATTTTATTCTGCAAATTCAACCAAAGTATGCCGGCACCTGCAAGAATGATAAACAGTGATCTGTAGGCATCTTTTTGCAAAAGTGATTTGCGGTCATCGATCAAGGCATCCAGGCTGAAACCCTGGTTTATATAATTGGGATCCGTTGGATGCTGAAAGCTAAAAAAACCACTTCCCATCAATCCAACAAGCAGGCATATTCCTCCTGTAATACCCGCACTGTAGTAAAGTTGTTTATTTAGTTCCTCTGTCTTTCGATCGGATTTTATCCATTCATGAATTGCAAGCATACCTAAAATGGGAATAAAGTAGGATACAACCGATAGTACAGAGCTTGGTGCTCTGAACTTGCTGTAAAGAGGTATGTGGTCGAACATGAAACGGTTGAGTATTTCAAAATTCTTTCCCATGGATAGCAGAAGACCGAAAACTGCCGCAAATGCAATCCACCACTTCAGAGGTCCTTTTACAATAAAGAGACCAAGTACGAATAAAAAGCATATCAAAGCACTGAAATAAAAAGGTCCACTTGTAAATGGAAGGTCTCCCCAATAAAGTGGTGCCCCCATTCTCCTGGGAGCCTGATAACCTTTCTTTTTCAAGTCTTTGACAGTTGCTGAGGAAGCATCAATTGGTTCCGAAGAGCCTCCTCCTGCAGCACCGGGAATCAGACATGACAGAAGGTCCTGTGTGCCATTGCTCCAGTTCATGGCATAATCCCATTGCAAACCTTCTGTATTGATGTCCGTATTGCTTTGGTCTGCCTTGGTTTGGAGTATATGGCCTCCACGCATGGTCTCTTTTGCATATTCATAGGTTGGTAATATGGAACTTGCAGAGGAGAGAAAGGCCAGGATGAGAACGACTGTTAGTAGCAATGACGGCATAATAAAGGAATTGATTTTCTTTTCCTTTACATAATAAATAAAATAAGAAAGGATGAGCGGTAAAGTGAGCAGAAAAGTATAGTAACTCATCTGTACGTGGTTGTTCAGGATGTTAATGCCAATTCCAAGTGCAAACAGAGCAGCACCCTGGAGATATTTTGAGCGGTACGCCTGAATCATACCGGAAAGAATAAAACCAATCATTCCCAGAACAATCAATTTTGGTAAATGGCCTGCCTCCCATACGATGAAATTTCCTGTGACCATAAAGGTGGAGAGGCTTCCCATAAATGCAAACGGGATGCTCAGGCCCAAAACCAAATAAAGAACATAAAAAGATACGGCACACATGAAAAAAATCGCAACCGGGCCTGTTAGAAATCCAAGACTTAGGATAGATTGCACATAGTTTAAAAGATTGTAATTCATCGGCGTTGAAATTTGAAATGCGGGCATACCACTAAACATGGTCCCTGTCCATAAGGCCGGATCACCTGGATGTTCTTTATTGTAATCCAGGATTTCCCTGGCAGATCCCTGCCAGGAAAGAACATCACCTTGTTGCATCACCTTACCTTCCCAATGCGGCATAAAAAAATACGAGATGATGACAAGAAACAATAGAATGCAGATCAAATGTGGAAGTAATTTTTTAAAAAATGGATTTGCCATATTGGAGGTTTATTAAGATCACTATTTAAAGCAGTTTATGTGCCAGCATGATGCTGCATTTTGAATATGTTGCAAGGCATACCAGCTTCTCTAAAAAGCAAAGGGAGAATGCAAGCGCTGCAATTTTCTTTTTAAAATCTGCAGTGTGATTCATCCTTCTTTCTGTGTTGAAGATAAAAATTTATCTCAAGCTTGCGTTGATTTCATCTAGAATAGATAAATCGGGCATGAGGGTGTTTTGCGCTAAGCCATTCAATGGAGTGTCCGACGTATTTAAAAGTTGATGAAGTTCCGGCGCACTTTCGTTCAAATAGATCAGACCTGTCAGGATTTCTCCTTTATCATATGCATTGTGAAGAGCCCGGACAGCGGCATCTTTATTCGTGGGATCCCATTCGGAATGTACTTTATTCAAATTCAAAATGGAGCCGTCGTGCATCTTTACGCTTTTAGAACTACCTTGTTCGTAGGATGCAGATATTTCACGGGCGTGGGGCACAAAGTCGATAGTCGAAGTGGCTTCAATATGCTCCCGGACGTAATCGTAGGATTTTGTTGAGCCCACATTATTGTTGAAGGTAACGCAAGGGGAAATAACATCTATGAGGGCAAAGCCGGGATGTGAGAATGCGGCCTTTATTAATGGGACCAGTTGATTTTTGTCTCCGGAAAAACTGCGGGCAACAAAGCCAGCTCCCAATTCAATTGCAAGTCCTGCCAAGTCTATATTCTGGAAGGGGTTTACACTTCCTGCCTTGCTTTTGGAGCCGCGATCTGCAGTTGCAGAATCCTGTCCTTTAGTAAGTCCGTAGCAGCCATTGTTCATCACGATATAGGTGATATTAAGATTTCTTCTGATCAGATGTACAAACTGGCCCATTCCTATTGACGCAGTATCGCCATCACCGGAAACACCAAGGTATATTAAATCTTTATTCGCAAGGTTGGCACCTGTGGCTACAGAAGGCATTCTTCCATGGACCGAATTAAATCCATGCGAATGGCCCAGAAAGTAGGCAGGTGTTTTCGAACTACAACCAATGCCGGAAAGTTTTGCAAGTCGGTGTGGTTCGATGTTTAAATCAAAACATGCCTGTATGATTGCGGCTCCTATGGAATCATGACCACAGCCTGCACAGAGCGTGGACAAGGATCCTTCATAATCTTTTTTATGGTAGCCAAGTTCATTTACGGGTAAATCGGGGTGTCTGAAATTAGGACGTTGAAAGGTCATGTTCCTTATATTTTATTGGATGGATGCACGTGTCATCTGTTAGTTAATTGAATTGAATAGTCGCGTATGGATGCACCATAAATCATCTCGTTATCTTTTAACGCAGTGCGCTTGGTAATTTGATATGCGACTGAATGTAATTTTCAATCTGTGACTGAATATTTTTAGCGGTTATGGGTAAGCCATCATAATTTAACACCTTAAGCAGTTTATGAGGCGGCACCTCAAGTTCATTGATCAGAATGTTGCGCATTTGCCCATCTCTGTTTTGCTCAATAACGAAGATGTATTCATGTGATTCGATGAAATCCTCCACTTCCTGAGAAAAGGGAAAGGCACGCAAGCGCATTGCATCCATAAGAACACCTTTGTCACTCAGATAATCTTTCGCCTCTTGTGCAGAGTAGCTGCTTGTACCGAAAAAGATCATCCCAAGTTGGGATGTATTTTCGTCCTGCAGGAATTGTGGTTTTGGGACGTATTGCTTGATGGTTTCCCACTTTTTGCTCAGACGGTCCATGTTTCTCTTGTAGGCTGCGCTGTCTTCAGTGTATACCGCATATTCATCTCGCGACGAACCTCTTGTAAAATACATTCCCTTATTTGGGTGTGTCCCGGGAATTGTGCGGTAAGGTATACCATCACCATCTACATCGAGATATCTTCCGAAACGACTTATTTGCTCCAGTTCATCGGAAGTCAGTACTTTCCCGCGATGGTATTTGTAATGCATATCCACCTTTAACGGTTGTGAAATGTGGTCGTTCATTCCCAGGTCAAGGTCTGACATTACAATAACCGGAGTTTGAAGCTGTTCAGCAAGATCAAATGCCATCATGGTAAAATCAAAACACTCCTTTGGTGAAGATGGTATTACTAACACTTGTTTGGTGTCTCCGTGTGAGGCATATGCAGCAATGGTAAAGTCTGATTGCTGGGTACGCGTAGGCATGCCTGTAGAAGGTCCTGACCGCTGGACATCAATAAGTACTGCGGGTACTTCAGCAAAATAGGCCAATCCCAGGAATTCCTGCATCAAGGATACGCCGGGGCCACTGGTCGCGGTGAATGCACGCGCTCCATTCCACATGGCTCCGATAACCATTCCCATTGCAGCAAGTTCATCTTCTGCCTGCACAATGGCGTAATTATTTTTTCCGGTTTGCGGATCTACGCGATAGCTTTCCGCATATTCTGAAAAGGCGTCTACCACAGATGTGGATGGAGTGATAGGATACCATGCAGCAACAGTGGCGCCACCATATATTGCACCCAGGGCACAAGCGGCATTTCCTTCGTAAAGAATCTTGTCTTTGAGTAAATCTCTTTTTTCCAGCTGGTAAGGAAGGGGGCAGGAGTAATGCTCGAACACATATTTTCTTCCTAACTCCAGAGCGTGGTGATTGGGTGCAATGAGTTTTTCCTTTCCCTGGAATTGTTCTGAAATGATGCCCTTTAAAATGTCCATATCCAAATTGATCAGGGCGGTTAGGGCTCCTACATACAGGATGTTCTTGAACAAAAGCCGTTGTCTGGGATCCGAATATTCACGTCCGGTGATTTCAGTAAGCGGAATTCCGATATAATTAAGGTCCTCCCGGATGAATTCTTTGTGCAAGGGCTTTGTATTGTCATAGATGAAGTATGCTCCGGATTGCAATCCCGCAATATCCTGCTTCATGCTTTGCGGATTTACACAAATCAAAATATCTACACCTTCGCGCCTTCCAAGATATCCTTTTTCACTCACCCGGACTTCGTACCAGGTGGGAAGCCCCTGTATATTGGAAGGAAATATGTTTTTTGGTGTAACGGGGATACCCATCCGGAATACAGCTTTGGCAAACATATTGTTTGCACTTGCACTGCCGGTGCCGTTTACGTTGGCAAAACGAACTACAAAATCGTTGATCACAGGATGTGTTTGCATGAACCGGCTTTAGTCACTTGATAAAAATATTTTTGCATATCCCAGGCCGAAGTGGGACAACGCTCTGCACAAAGTCCGCAATGGAGACAGACATCCTCGTCTTTGACCATCACTCGTTTGGTAGGCAATATGTCTGAAATATACAGGTCCTGGCTCAGGTTGTCTGCAGGCGCGCTAAGTCGGCTTCGCAATTCTGCTTCTTCTCCATTTTCAACAAAAGAAATGCAAGATGTCGGACAGATATCCATGCAGGCATCGCATTCAATGCATCTCGAGGCTGTAAATACCGTTTGAACATCGCAATTCAAACAACGTTGGGCCTCTTTAAACCCGGTCTGTAAGTCAAATCCAAGTTCCACTTCCTTTTTTCGGTCGCGGAGTGTGAGCGCCTTTTCTGCTTGTGGGACCACATAACGGAGATCATCTACGACGGCGCTGTCATATGCCCATTCATGGATTCCCATTTTTTGTGCAAAGAGGGTAGTGGTTGGAGGAAGGCGATCGTTCAAATTCTTGCCCTCGCAAAACAAATCAATAGATATTGCCGCCTGGTGGCCTTGCGCAACCGCGGTAATTACATTCTTTGGTCCCAGCGCAGCGTCGCCTCCAAAAAACACATGAGGCAGGGTAGACTGAAATGTTATTTCGTTTATTTGAGGAAGCTCCCATTTATTGAATTCAATACCGAGGTCTCTTTCAATCCAGGGAAAACTGTTTTCCTGGCCTATTGCGAGTAAAACTTCGTCTGCTTCTATGAAAACATCCTGCTCTCCGGTTGGTATCAGTTGTCTTTTTCCATTTTCGTGAGTGACTTTGACCTTTTGGAATGTCATCCCTTTGAGAATGCCTTCTTCCACAACAAAGGAGACAGGAACATGACAATCCAGAATCGGAATGTCTTCATGAAGCGCATCTTCTTTTTCCCAGGGAGATGCTTTCATTTCTGAAAACGGACTCCGGACGACTACTTTTACGTCTTCTCCTCCAAGTCGTCTGGAAGTGCGGCAACAATCCATGGCAGTATTACCACCACCCACCACGATGACCTTTTTACCAATTTTATGAACATGCTCAAAAGCCACATTAGCAAGCCATTCGATCCCGATATGAATACCTGTTTTGGCATCCCAGCGTCCTGGCAAATCGGGGAGGTCTTTTCCCCGTGGAGCACCTGTGCCAATAAATACAGCATCGTATTGCATTGCAAGCAACTCCTTTAAACTTTTAACATAGCTCTTGAAATGGCAATGAATTCCAAGGTTCAGTACAAAATTTACCTCTTCGGTTAGCACCTCCTCAGGCAAGCGAAAAGAGGGGATCTGACTGCGCATCATGCCACCACCGAAATCCTGCTCATCGTATAAATGTATTTCATAGCCAAGAGGGGCGAGGTCCCTTGCAACTGTCAAGGACGCAGGTCCTCCACCTACCAGTGCAATTTTTTTACCATTGCTTGGAAAGGGCCCTTTTGGCATATGTTTTTTGACATCTCCTTTAAAATCAGCGGCTACCCGCTTCAAACGACAGATGGCAACCGGTTCTTTTTCAATACGGCCCCTGCGGCAGGCCGGTTCGCATGGACGATCACATGTTCTACCAAGGATTCCTGGAAATACATTCGATTCCCAGTTGAGCATATATGCCTCGGTATATTTTTCCGCAGCAATGAGTCGAATGTATTCGGGCACAGGAGTATGCGCAGGACAAGCGTATTGGCAATCCACTACCTTGTGAAAGTATTCGGGATTTTTTATGTCTGTAGGCTGCAATTCTTAGATTTTTGGTAAAGTTCACAAAGATATAAACGGTTTCCATTTATGGCCGAATGAGACCGCAGGAAAGCCTCTTTAAAGTGCAATTAGCGTAAATGAAAGCAATGCCCTATTTCTAGGGAATGCAGGACAAAGGGAAACGTTAAATGCAGGATATAACTATTCTATTTAATTCGTAAATAATATTTAAGTGCCTTCTAAAAAACAAGGAGCTGCCGTTTTTATCCTTAACCGCGGCAGCTCCTTTTACGTACCATTAATCACTTCAAATTAGCGCCATACCGGATTAAACTCGGTGCGGCGATTGGCCTGACGACCAGCTTTGGTGGAATTATCACCAACAGGCTTCGTAGAACCATATCCGGCAGACATTAGCCGCTCAGCTGCTATGCCCTTTTTAACAAGATAATCTAAACATGATTTTGCCCTTTTTTCAGAGAGCTTCTTATTATACGCAGCATCGCCAACATTGTCGGTATGACCTTCAATGCTTAGATTCATCTCAGGATAATTCTTTAATACGCTTACGACATCGTTCAAGAGTTTAAAGGATCCTGCAGTAATGATTGCCGTTCCGGTGCGGAATTCAACCGCGCGCATTGCGACATCCAGTTTTTTCTTGTCTTCCACTTTTATTTCCGGGCAACCCATATTGGAGGCGGGGCCCTTTGTATTTGGACATTTGTCTATGTTATCTGTAACACCATCTTCATCGGTGTCAGGACAGCCATTTATTTTTCCGGCAAGATCCGGACAAGGGTCTGATGCATCAGGTACGCCATCCTTATCCCGGTCTGGAGGGCAGCCCATATTGGAAGCTGGACCAGGAACTGTAGGACATTTGTCATCTTTGTCTGCAACGCCATCCTTGTCTCCATCGGGACAACCTTTTAATGTACCTGGCTTGTCCGGACATTCGTCATTTTTATCGGCAAAGCCATCTTTATCTTTGTCAGGGCATCCTTTTATTGTGCCAGCAACATCCGGGCACTCGTCATCGCGATCGTAAACCCCATCGCGGTCCCGGTCTGAAGGACATCCGAAATTTTCTGGGACACCTGCTTCATTCACGCAACGGTCTGCTTTGTCTGCAATTCCATCTCCATCTGAATCCGGACAACCATTTACCGTTCCTGCCTGAGTCGGACACTCGTCGTTTTTATCGGTGATTCCATCCCCGTCGGTGTCTCTTCCTCTTAAAATAAATTTGATCCCAATGGCATGCTGCCAACTGTCATCGCCTTCTTTAAATGCAAAGCGATAATCCGTTTGAGCAGTGATAGAGGTACGGTCATTGACCCTCAGTTCCAAACCCAATCCCAAAGGCAAATGGGCATACAGATCATCGAAGGAAAATTCCGGTGCAACAATGCCTACACCCCCATATATAAATGGGGAAAGACTTTTCCCTTTGTAAAAATGTACATTGACGAGCGCATCCAAGCCTACATACACCTGTTTTCTGGTATAGGAAGTCACCGATTTGGTGGTTTCGTCGTAATTCGGGAAACGCACATATCCTACCCGTAGTGGCATACTGGAGGACAACACATCGCTGTATTGTCTGTGAAATCCGATTTCAAGTCCCTGATCCAAATCTCTGTATACACCTTTTTGGTCGTTGTTGGGGGCATGATAATTGAATCCGACATACCGCACGGAAAGACTGTTTTTCTCTAAAACTGATTGGCCATAGGTGATTTGTGAAGAAATCAATAGGACCATAACTACGCTTAAAATAAATTTTTTCATAGGCTTTTTGTTCTGATTAAAATTGGTTGATCAAATATAGTACAGAATTGAGCAATACGAGTGCGCACTGTAAGCATTTTAACCTTCCCAAGGGATCACCTGCTTATTCCTTACTTGTATCAAAAATAGACGCATGTAATGTGCACTGAATAAAAATGAATCTACATTCAGGAAATGTCTCAATTTTACCAATCAATACCTTGAATGAGTAAGCTGCACAGGAATCTGGTAGATGCCGTTTATGAAGTAGTCCAAAGATGCATTTTGGAGGGGGCTTCAGCGGATAAACTGATCGAGAAAAAACTAAAGGAGAATCCAAAATGGGGATCCCGGGATCGTTCATTCATAGCGGAGACTTCCTATGAAATTATCCGCTATTTCCGACTGTACAAGTATTTGGTATTTCCGGAAGAAGACCTTTATAAAATCATCGGATGTTACCTTTTCCTGAAAGGCATACCTCTTCCAGACTGGAATGTGTTTGATAATTTAAATGCCTCCATGTTGCAAAGGAAATTGGAAGAGGCGAAATCCCAGTTTAATGTGATTCAATCCTATCCGGATGAGCTTGTCCAACTTGTTCAGCAGGAGATACCACTGCGTTGGCAGGATGAATTGCTTGCCCTCAATGAAAAATCCAAATTGATACTCCGCGTAAATACCCTTTGCACAACAAAAAATGCACTGGCCCTTTCGTTGACAAACCAGGGTCATAAAGTGGAAAGCGTTTCCGGAGTTCCGGATGCATTGGTAGCGCTGCAACGCTGGAATGTGTTTGCAGATCCTTTATTCAAACAAGGGCATTTCGAAGTCCAGGATGCTTCTTCTCAGCTTGTTGCACCTTTCGTACAGGTGGAGCCTGGAATGCGCGTCATTGATGCATGCGCAGGTGCCGGGGGGAAAAGTCTGCATTTGGCTGCTCTAATGAAAAATAAAGGGCGTATTCTATCTATGGACATAGAAGAATGGAAGTTGGAAGAACTGCGTCGCAGATCCCGAAGAGCGGGAATTCATATTATCGAAACCCGCACAATTACAGGAACCAAAACGGTGAAGCGACTAGCAGATAGCTGCGATCGGCTCCTGCTGGACGTTCCTTGCAGTGGATTGGGGGTGCTGCGACGAAATCCGGATGCCAAATGGAAGCTTGACCTGGAGTTTATTAATCGCATGATTCACACCCAAAAGTCTATATTGCATTCCTATGCTCCTATGGTTAAAACAGGCGGGAAAATGGTCTATGCAACATGTAGTATTTTGCCCTCCGAAAATTCAAAGCAAATTTCCTATTTTTGCCACGAGCATCCTCATTTTCAATTAGAAGAAGAAAAGCACGTTAGCCCGGCCACTTCTGGCTTTGACGGATTTTATATGGCCCGGCTCATCAGATGTTAACCCAAAATTCGATGAAATGAAACAACTATGTACACTCCTGTTGTGTCTATTTTCTTTGGTTGCCTACAGCAAAACCTGGTATGTCGGACCTTCGAGAACCTACTCAAAACCCAGCGAAGTCTCCTCTCTTGTTAGCAATGGCGATAGCATACTCATTGATCCAGTCGAATACATCCGGGATGTTTGTATCTGGAGGGCTGATGGTCTTTATATTTCAGGAAATAATGGAGTCGCCCATTTAAATGCAGACCATACCGCATATGGAGGAAAGGCAATTTGGGTAGTTGCCGGAAATAACACGACGATTGAGCGCATTGCATTCAGCAATTGTACAGTTGTCGATCGAAATGGTGCGGGTATACGTCAAGAAGGGAACCATCTTACGGTGCGCTATTGCCAATTTTTACACAACGAAGACGGCATTCTTGCCGGCGACAATCCGGAAAGTAATATCGTTGTGGAGTTTTGCGAGTTTGGTTACAATGGAGCAGGCGATGGATATTCGCACAACATCTACATCAATCACGTACATTCCTTGTTGTTTCAGTACAACTACGTGCATCATGCCTATTATGGACACGAAGTTAAAAGCCGTGCCTACACAAACATCATCCTGTACAATCGCATAACGAATGAAGACGGAGATGCAAGTTATGAGATCGATGTGCCGAATGGTGGAAAGGTAGTAGTATTCGGAAATGTCATCCAGCAAAGTAAATTTTCCGATAACAACACCATCATCTCTTATGGTCGTGAAGGGTTGACAAATCCTGCTCCCCATTGTCTATATGTTTTGCAGAATACATTTGTAAATAATGAAGACAAGGGAATCTTGCTCAATGTGCAATCTAAAATGGACACGGTTGTATTTAGCAACAATCTTGTGGGTGGAAATCTGACATTGTTAAGTGGTATTCCACTTGTCTTTATAAAAGACCACAATGTCATCAGACAAGATATCAGTTTGCTGAAGTTTAAGGATGCGAATACCTACAACTATTACCTTGAAGCAGGGTCACCTGCTGTGGACAGTGGTTCCATTCTGCCTGTTAACTTTCCTGGTGTGGATGTAAGCAAGTTAAAAGAATATGTCCACCCTGGCTCATACAAGGATCGCTACAATGATGGTATGCCCGATGCAGGTGCTTTTGAGCTTCAGCAAATTTCATCGGTCAGGGAACACATTCGGTCATTGCCGCTGGCGGTTCAAATGATTGGACGGACGATTTATATTGCCCCCGATTTTCAAACGCAGGGCAGTTTGATAGAGGTACGCCTCTTCAATTTGTCGGGTGAGCTTTTGCAACACTTTCCAATGGCAGCGGGAGAAGAACGAACACTGATTCCACTTCCACCAGGATTGTACCTGATTCAATTTGAATGGGATCGTAAGAGCTATGCCGCCTGTGTGCCCATCTGGAATTGATTCGGAATTCGCGAAAGACAATAAATTATATTTCATGCACATCTTTGCGGGCAGCAAATTGTTGTCTTCAAACAGAATGTATTGTTTATTAAAATATGATTGAAACGAAACTTTTAGACAGGGCACTCTTTTTCGGAGACCCTGAAATATCAAATGCCAAGCTTTCCCCAAATGGGAAATTTATGAGTTTTATTAAACCCTACAAGGGCATTCGGAATATTTGGGTTAAACGGACCAATGCGGCTTTTGAAGATGCGATACCGGTTACAGAGGACACATTGCGACCAATAGGTAGTTATTTCTGGAGTCGGAATAGCTCCCAACTGTTGTATGTACAAGACCAGGGTGGAGATGAGAATTTTCAGGTATATGCGGTGGGTCCATTTGATGCAAGAAAGTCAAGCCTGGATGTAAGTGCAAAAGCCCTGACGCATTGCAAGCATGCAAGGGTCTATATCTATGCCGTTTCAAGAATAAGACGAAATATTCTCTATATTGGTTTGAATGACAGGGATGCAGCCTGGCATGATCTCTATCAATTGCGAACCGACACAGGCGTGTTGAAGCTTTTAAGAAAGAATACAGACCGAATTACAAATTGGATTTTTAATCGCAAGGATGAATTGCGACTTGCAGAAAGAACCAATAATGATGGTTCTACCGATTTGTTGCGGATTGAAGGCAGGAAGTCGGAGCTGATCTATCAATGTGGTCCTCTTGAATCCGTGCAATGTGTTCGCTTTCACGACGATGGTGAAAGGATCTACCTCAATACAAACAAAGGTGACAATGTAAATCTTTCGAGACTTGTCTTGCTGAATATACACACACTGGAAGAAGAATTTTTGGAATCAGATCCGGATTCACGCGTGGATCTTGCTTCTGTGTCCTTTTCAGATGTGGACAACCGGATGATTGCAAGCTATTATGAAGATGACCGTTTGAGAATTTACTGGAAGGATAAAAAATTTGAAGAAGATTATTTTTATTTAAAAAATAAGTTTGATCAAAGGGAAATTTCTTTCAATTCCGGAACGAAGGATGAACGTAGGTGGCTTATTGGAGTATACAGTGATACAGATGCAGGCAGTGTCTATTCCTTTGACAGGAAGACCCATCGCCTGAAATTTCAGTACCGTCCCCGTCCTTTGTTGAAACCTGAATACCTTTCCTCCATGGATGTATTGCATTACCCTTCTTCCGATGGACTGGATATTCCTGCATACCTGACATTGCCAAAAGGATTGCCATCTAAGAATCTTCCCTTGGTTGTTCATCCTCACGGAGGCCCGTGGGCTCGCGATCATTGGGGATATCATCCATACGCTCAATTTTTTGCAAACAGAGGATATGCGGTATTGCAGATGAACTTTCGAGGTTCAACAGGCTTTGGAAAAAATTTTCTGGATGCGGGCAATCGTCAGTGGGGAGACAAAATGCAGGATGATATCACCTGGGGGGTGAAATATCTTGTAGATAAAGGGATAGTGGATCCAAAGCGGGTAGCTATTTTCGGAGGCAGTTATGGTGGTTATGCAACACTTGCTGGTGTGACATTTACACCTGACGTATATGCTTGTGCCATTTCTTTTGTAGGACCTTCAAGTTTGTTGACTTTGTTAGCTTCCATCCCTCCGTATTGGGAAGCGGGGAGAACCATGTTTCATTTGCGGATGGGCGATCCAGGCACACCGGAAGGGGAGGCTGAGATGAAAAGGCAATCTCCTTTGTATGCCGTGGATAAGATAAAGACAGCACTTATGATCGTTCAGGGCGCGAATGACCCCAGGGTTAAAAAAGCGGAATCAGACCAAATCGTGAAGGCCTTGTATCACTCGGGAAAGGAAGTCAAGTACCTTTGTGCACCTGATGAAGGTCATGGTTTTGCACATCCCTCTAATTCCATGGCTTTCCTTGCTTCAGCAGAAAAATTTCTTGCAGCGCATTTGGGAGGCCGGTTTCAAAGCGATATGCCGGATGAGGTTGCAGAAAAGCTCCGGTCCATGGAGTGCGATCCCGCTGTTATTGCGTAAACGGAAAGAGCCCCGAAGCTGCTTCCTGAATTTCTTCTTTAAAATGGTTCCAGGGAATGTTCTCTGTCGAGGGAACACATACTAACGTTTGCTTTTTTTCTGATTTGGGATCTGTAAATTGAAGACCGAAGCTGTAAAGTCCAATCATGCTTTCTTCGGATTGTAATGTAGCTCCATATTGTACGTCATTCCATATAGGGCATCCGATATGGGAAAGCTGAATCCGGATCTGATGGAATTTGCCTGTATGAAGTTCAACTAAAAGTAAACTCCATGCATCTCTATGGGAAAGCACGCGGTAGTGAAGGCTTGCCTCTTTTGCTCCCGGGGCTTCAGCATTTGCAATTTCAGCCCGGTATGCTTGTTCTGATTTTAGCACAAAGTTCTTCAGCGTTGATTGTAAAGCATGCGGTCTTCCTTCCACAACAGCAAAATAATATTTCTTAACTGTCCGCACATAAAACTGATTTTGCAGATGTTTTAGAATGCTCTGCTTTTTTGCACAGATCAACAATCCTCCTACAGGTTTATCAAGTCTGTTAACCAGTTGACAGATGAGTTGTTTTTTCCAGGGATAGGTCTCGCGTATATAAAGCTCAAGTGTCTGCCTTAAATTTCGCGAACCTGACGAATCTTCCTCAGCGACAAGACCGGCTGGCTTCCGGGCAATGATGTAATCCTCATTTTCAAAAAATATAAGATCCTTCATTGCTTTGCTGCAGTCATAATACCTACGTTTCCTGCTTCTAACGCACCAGGGTCAAGTCACCGTAAAAGAATTGCACTTCACCGTTTTTCCACTCCAACTCAATAACATAGATGTAAACTCCCGGATCGGCACGATCTCCATTTACAATTCCGGTCCAACCGAGTGCCGGAATATTTGGCGTGCTGTTTTCTGCATGAAACAATTGATTGCCCCATCGATCATAAATTTTTAAGGAGCGAATTGTATTGGATGATCCTTCGGAAATTACCGGATAAAAGTAATCATTGATGCCGTCTCCGTTTGGACTAAAAACATTCGGTATCCATATATTTCTTTTGATTACTACAAGCTTTATCTGTGCGGAAGACAGGCAGCCATTTTTATTTGTTACCGTAACGAAATACTCGACATCTTCTCCTACAGATTGCGCAACAGGGTACAAACAATTGGTGCAATCCAGATACTTTGAGGGGCTCCATTCGACACTTGCAATAGAATCATCCGGAATGGAATATTGAGGTTGTATAGCATAGGATTCGCCAGCAGATATTTTTACTAGTGGAGTTAGTTGAACGTTGATGCCGGTGGGAGTGCTGGTTGTAAATATGTTTTTAAGTTCACATCCATTCCGGTCCACGGTCTTTAATTCGTGTGGGCCGCTTGTACTTCCTTGAATGTTGGTTCCAGTAAAAAGTTGACCATCAATATAAAAGCTCAGGGGCTTTTCACCGCCGGTTGTGCCAGTAATGTTGAGTGACCACTGATCTCCGGGGCAATGCGGCTGATCGACATTGAAATCTACTGCCGTAGGATAATTGGTATTTTCAGTTATAACTACGGAATCCTGACCGATGCATCCGTTGTTTTTATTTTCTGCTTTCAGATAATACACTCCGGGGCGATCAACGGTGATGTTTAATGAATTTGTATTTCCTACAATATTCCCAAGCGTTGTGGTCCAGCTTATTTGTTCTTTTCCGGATCCTGAAAAAACCAGGCCATTCAGGCTGAGTTGTTTGATTTTGCAGGTAAGTTCATTGCTTACCCCTGCGTCTACTTTCAAATCGTTGACTTGCATTATTTCAACAGAGTCTATTGCCGAACATCCGTTTGTTTGGTTTGTTATTTTCAGGTAGTATTTTCCGGCACTTCCAATTCGTATGTTGAGTTGATTTGCAGGGCTAAGAATGGTTCCCTGTGGGCTTGTCCATAGTATGGAATCATTGCCGGACGGATTCCGGATGCTCCCGGAAATCAAGGTATCTGATTGAGCACAATTCAAGGTGATTGCATTTCCAGCATCCGGCAAGGGAAGGGTGATGTTTTCCCAAACATGAACAAAACTGGTGTCGGCACATTTGTTGGATGTGTCTATTACGATCAGCCGGTAATCTCCGGTTTTTAATGCATTGACCATATTGCTCTTGTCATTGCCGGACAATTGGCCATTGGCACTGAACCACTGGTAGGTAAATCGGGGACCAGCACTTGATAAGGAGCCATCGAGCAAAACGGAATTGGTCCGGCAATCCAACACAGCAGGAATGGAGATTTGTACTTTGGGTTTTACAAGATCTGCAATTACCTGTACGGAATCGACAGCAGTACATCCGTTTTGTTGATCGAGTATTTGCAAGGAATAGGTTCCAGGACCCAGGATCCTGGCATTGCTTTGTGTTACATTTCCTGAAAGTATGCCATTGGATGTAAACCAGCGGTATGTAATTTGATGTGCACCGCTTGATGTGCCGCCATTTAAATCCAATTGGGTGCTTGCGCAATTCCAGATTTGGTCTGCACCTGCATTTGCATTTGGCTTGAGCGTGTCTATCAACACATTTACCTGGACACTGGTACTGCATCCATTTATACTATCCAGTGCAAAGAGCGTATATAGTCCTGCTTCCTGTACCGTCGGGTTGAGTGAACTGGAATTGTTGATAAGCTGGTTTCCGTCTGCTTTCCAGGAGTAGCGAATGGGGTTTCCTGTCGCTGAACTCACTGATCCCTTAAGGCTAACCGTTGTTTTAACGCAACTTAAGGTATCCGGTGTTTGAATGGATGCAACAGGAGCACCGAGATCCGGTTTTACTTCAATTTTTGCACTGTCCGTGCAAGCGTTCGCATTATTTGTTACGATAAGTGTATATATCGCCGGATTTCGGACAGTAATTCTGGTGCTGCCCTGACCTGCTGCAATAATTCCTCCATTGCTTGACCATAGGTAGGATATTCCCGGACCTTGTGAGGATCCGGAAGCATCAATTGTTTTGATCGTATCTACGCAGGTAAAAATGAGATCCGGACCAAGTATGGCATTTGGATGTGCTGTATCAAGACTGATGAATACGGAATCCAGGGCACTGCAATGATTTATGGTATCGGTTACGCGGATAAAATACCATCCAGGTTGATCTACGAGTGGAAACAGACTTTGTGACCCACTCACAATCTTACCACTGTTGGTATACCAATTCAGTGTGCTTGAATCCATTTTGGATCCGCTACCATCTAGGGTAATTTGTGTTTTTGCACATGTAAGTGTATCTCCTTTTCCTGCCTCAACTGACGGAAGTTTCCGCACATCATCAACAAACAAACTGTCTGAATACGAACAACCGTTCGTAAGGTTGGTAAGACGCAACAATACCCAACCTGGTTGATCGATTTGTTTGCTGAACAGCATCCGTTCCGTTATGGGCGGTGTAAGGCCGGGGAGCTTCCATGTGTAGAGCAGGGAGTCTTGTGATGAAGAAGGACCCGGATTGACAAGGGCAAATGGATTTGTGCAGTCCAAGGTAAGGTTTGGCCCTAACTCAATAACAGGGGCCAGGGTATCAAGTTTTAAGTTCAAATCCTTGGTAGTTGCGCATTTGTTCGTTTTATCGGTTACCTTGAGTTGGTATCTTCCAGGCAAGCTGGTTTTTAAGGTGTCTTTGTTTTTAATAATACTTGTATCTGGCAAAATCCATTCATAGGTAAATTTAGAGGTATCGAAGCGCATACTGAATAGACGAGCCTGGGTGTTGCGGCAATTAATCAGGCTATCCCCGGCAAGGTTCGCATTGGGATGCAATGTATCGGAAACGACAACCGTTTGAATCTCTGTTTCACAACCTGAGTCTTTGTCGATAATAACCAATTTGTACACGCCAGCTTCAACCACATAGGCAGTGGGCTCATTTTGACCCTTTAGAATTTTATTTGCGGGTATCCAGTTGTAGCTGTAGTTGCCCGTTCCATTAATTACCTGGCCTTTCAGGATGATGGTGTCGAGATTGCAATTTGCAATACCTTCAACATCGAGACTACCATCCAGATCCTGGGATGGATTTGCTTCGATTTCAGCCTCTTCTTCACATTGGACATTGCCGTTTTTGTACAGAACCTTAATGAAATATTTTCCTGCACCTTGGCCTTTTGCACTTAGGCCGTTGCTTGATATGATCTTTCCGCCTTCCGATCTCCATTCATAACTGATGTTTGGACCTGCAGAAGATCCAATTCCATTAAGGTCAAAGATATCGGAGGAACAGCGGGGAGGATTGGGCATTTGGATCTTTGCCTTCAAATCGACAATTTCCACCAGGACCTCATCTTTGTCCATGCATTTTTCAAACATCTGGATGTCATCGATTGCAAAGTCGTTTCCATAGCCGACTCCCGTTATTTCGCGGATGCACATTTCTACACTTCCGGATGTGGCTGTGAAGCATCCTTCAAATTCCTGCCAGTCACAATTCCCGGCTGCCTGAACCGTTCCAATCGTAAAACTCCCAGCAGAAGCACTTAGCACACATGGCGCTACAGGAAATACACTTTGTACATAAAATCGGAACAGGTAGGTTTTTCCCGCGGTGACATTCACATTTTGACACCATACTTTGGCACCTGTATTGGTGTGCCCGTCTACGATCAGCTGATTGCCACTTCCCGTTGTATGGTCCCCGCAAGGAGCAAAGCCACCATTATATGCGGGTGGATTGACGCCAACACTTAACCACCCTGGCCCAAATGTTCCTCCAGGTGTACCATAATTGTATTCATGGGTAAAGCCTGTATTTCCCGATTCAAAATCTCCATTGTTAATGAGATTGACAGTCGAAACGGATTCTACTGTAAGTGTGTATTTATAACGTCCTGCAGGGGCATTTACCGTCGGATCAAGGGCATTTGGGTCGCTCAGATAGGATGAAGGTGTCCAGTAATATTTCATGGGAGTTCCCGAAAAACTGCCTTGAAGCTGTGGGGGCATACTGGGATCGCAACTGAATACATCGGGACCCGCATCGGCATCCAATCCTGCACACTGACCATATCCTGCGTTCTCAAATAATAAGGCTACTACAAGCAAGAATAGATATTTCAGTTTTAAAATCATGATCTCAGTTAATTTTGAATGCCTACACGAAGATACTGATAATGTGATATTGCAGCCTCTATTTACAGTTCATAGGAGCTTAGTTGATATATGACAAACCATTTACATGTGATTTTTTTGTGGTTTGTGAATAGACAGTCCGTATGGTTTAAGAGTTTAATGAGATGCGGCCTTACGATCAAAAAGCAATCCATTCATAAACGTGCCAATGATGGGATATGAATGGTGTTGTTATACAGCTTCAGCAAGCCTGATATCAAATAATGCGGTTTTATTGCATACAAGCCATTTTGCAGCGAATGGTCTGCAGTGTAATTGCCACATCTAAATTTAGAATTACTCTTCGAGTAAATAAAGCAAATTGTCTTCAACCAGGTACATCATAGGAGCAATGATCACATTTGGATATCGCAATCGCAGACGTTTGGTTTCACTTAAGATAAAGTGTTTTTCATTCCCAATTTCATGAATCGGTTCGTAGTGGTAAAAATGGTCTTCAGCTTCTTCACGGGTCCAGCCTGCATTGCTGATCAGGCCTTGTATAAAGAGGTCTTTGCGTGCCATTAAATTGACCATGCCGCAATTATTATGTCCTATTAAAACCAGGTGACGAACGTTCCCAACCGCAATGGCGTAGGAGACTCTGAATTCACTGTAACGGAGATTAGCTCCTCCGGACCGGATGATGTAAGCAAAGTTATCCGGGATCGAAAGATGCTTCCGGTTATCCATGCACATGCCGATCAGGAGTTCAGCTTGCTGGTATTGTTGATATGCTTTTCCAAGATTGTGGTAGGCCAGTAAATCAGCAATCGGCGTATTCTGATAGATTTCAGGTACGCTGTTCATGTGATGTATCTTAATAAGATCTGCTGACATGATACAGGGCTATATGTAGCGGGTTTGAAGGACGAGTTTCTCAGTCCATTCAGGATAATATTTATGCTCCAGTTCCTGTACTTTTTTACTCAATTTTTCTGCGTTATCTTTTTTGTCAACCTTACAGCTTGCCTGAAAAATGATCTTGCCGCGATCATACATCTCGTTTACATAATGTATCGTAATTCCACTTTCGGTGTCTCCTTCACTCAATACAGCGTGATGGACGTTCATGCCATACATGCCTTTGCCCCCGTGTTTCGGCAATAGGGCGGGATGAATATTGATCATTTTTTGATCAAACATCTTGATAAGGAAAGGCGGCATCAAAAGGAGGAAGCCTGCTAAAACAATAAAATCAATATCATATAAATTTAGCAATGCGATCATAAAACTGTTGTTCGCAAGTAATGAACGATTAATTACCGAAAAGGGTATGTTGTGTTCTTTTGCGATCTCAATCACGCCCGCTTTGTTAGAATTGGATACTATAAGCCCAACCTGAATTTCGGGGTGGTTTTTGAAGTGCTGAATCAGTTTTAAAGCATTTGTTCCGTTGCCCGAGGCGAAAATGGCTATATTCCTTTTTTTCATAGGGAGTATAAGTGAATCAGGATTTGAAGTAGCTGTTATATTGATTCGAATTGGCTGGATCTAATTTACTCATGACATCCTTAATGTTTTGCTTTTCCTGTGTGGTGCCTTGCTTAAAAATCTCTATAATTTCCTTTTGCTTTGTGAAGCTGAATATTTTTATCAAATAAGTATCTGGATAAGATGCGTTTGCCCTTCCGATATCGCTGATTATTCCCGATAAACTTGAGCGCGATCCGCTTGGATCTTTTGCCATGTTGTCCATGGCCAGGCGGTGATATTCATAAAATGCTCTCCGGAAAAGTTTCATTCTTGGATTGGTCAGATTTTCAATAATGAAATACCGGTTGTTGCGCTTGTCCTTTGCAGGGGACCAGGCATCATCATTTCCGCGCACACTTGAAGGCAAGCTATTGATCATATTATTCAGCAGTTGAAAGTAGGTCTCACCTCCTTCGAGGCTGAAACTGTCATAATCCAAAGCTATAATAAGATAGGCATAAAATGTAAGAACAGCCGAAAGATTATCGTAATAGGTTTCTTTTGAATTTTCAAGATTTTTATATGGGTCAAATACAATCGGAATGCCTTTGTCGTGGATATTGAGTAAAGGTGTTTCGTAGGTAGAATTGTATACGGGCCGGGTTGCCTGAACAGAAATATCAATGGACAAATTGTTTTCACCACGATCCGCACTAATGGCTACCTGAAAATTGCATTTGATGCGTTCGTTTGGTTCAAATACATCCTGTGTCCATTTTTGACTATTCAGAAAATCCTTAATGTTTTTTTCAAGTTGTGTGACTATGGACTTGTCACTCAACCCAAGATTGGGAGCAATAACACGAACCGTTGCATCCAGCTCCTGGGCGCAGATAGCGCCGGATGTAACGAAACTAATTAGCGCAATTAAAATGCAGTTCTTCATGCTCTTCATCTTTCAAATAGTGCTTGTAATATGGATTTTGCAGCATTTTTTTTCGACTGCAATTCAAAGGAAATGAATTTTCCGGAATTATCCAAAATGCTGATTTTATTGGTATCATACCCAAATGCGGACGCTGCATCTTTAGGTGAATTGATAACGATCATATCCATGTTTTTCTTATGGAGTTTTTTTGTTGCATGCTCCATGATGTGTTCTGTTTCCAGGGCAAATCCGCAAAGAATCTGGCCAGCATGCTTCTCCTTCCCTATAAAATCGGCAATGTCAACCGTTGGCGAAAGAGAAATGCTCATGCTTTCTCGTTGATCTTTCTTTATTTTTTGTTCGGAATAGTGCACAGGTTTAAAATCTGCAACGGCTGCTGCCAAAATAAAAATATCGGTTTGGGAAAATTCCTCCTTAACCGCATGAAACATTTCTTCAGCAGATACGGTCCTTTTGATTTTAAGATTTGGATGCTCAGATACCGGAATGTGAGTAGGGCCAAGTACGAGGCAGACTTCCGCTCCCTGTTGCAGGGCGGCTTCAGCAAGACAGATGCCCATTTTGCCTGAAGAATGGTTACCTATGAATCGAACCGGGTCAATAGCTTCATACGTGGGTCCGGCTGTGATCAAAATCCGCTTTCCATGAAATCGCTGGTGTGTTTCAAAGTGCTGCAATACAAACTGAAAAATGTCAGCAGGTTCGGCCAGTCTGCCGGGCCCTTCCAGGCCACTTGCCAAAGATCCTTCACCTACAGGAATGAGCAGATTGCCATATGATTTTAGTTTGGAGATGTTGGCCTGTGTTGCCGGATGTTCCCACATGTCGAGATCCATGGCAGGTGCAATCATTACAGGGCATTTCGCGGAGAGGTATACTGCAGAAAGTAAATTATCTACTGCGCCATGAGCCATCTTGCTAATGGATTGGGCAGTCGCTGGCGCTATTACCATGAGATCAGCCCAGAGTCCAAGTTCCACATGCTGCGTCCAGTTCTCTTCTTGACTCAGTTTATGCATTACAGGGTGCTTGCTTAAGGTGGAAAAGGTCAGCCCACCAACAAATTCCAGAGCGTGATCGGTCATGATAACCTTCACGTCTGCACCCGCTTTTGTTAATAGCCGGAGAACAATCGCGGACTTATATGCCGCTATACTACCTGTGATTCCCAGGATGATTTTTCGCCCTTCCAGCTGTGCGGCTTGTGATGCCAAGTTGAATTAATTATTCGGTATCCGAACTTTGATTTCGGTAATTTGAGCTGAGTTTGCCATCTAGAAATTCTTCCGTAGCGATGATTGCTGGGTTTGGAAGCTTTTCATAAAATTTTGAAATTTCAATTTGCTCCTTGTTTTCGTGTACTTCCTCAATAGTATCTGAATGCGTGGCGAACTCTTCCAGTTTTTCCTGAAGTTCTTTTTTAATGTCATTGGTCAATTGATTGGCACGCTTCGCCAACACATTGATGGTCTCATAAATGTTACCACTGTCTTTTGTGAATTCTTTGATACTGCGTGCTTTTACATTTGGATTAATTCCTTGCACTTGTGTCTTGATGTCTGACATACAATTCTGATTTTAATTTGCGATTTATTTTACTCAGTAAGCCACGAACATCGGCAGCAGGACGGCCACCCGGATGTTTCTTTAAAAATTCCTCCGCGAATCCTCTGGCTTCCTCATAACGTTCTTTCTGCTTTTCAAAGATGCTGTGTTCGGCCAGCTGGTAAGCAGCTTTGCACATCAAAAGACGCACATCACGTGCATTCCCGGTTTCAGGGAAATCATTGAGTAGATTTTGAAGCGACCTCACACATGCCTGGTAATTTTCCATGTCATAGTAGAGTTTAGCAGCTTCAAAAGCTTTTAATTCCAGCTTTGCCCTGCACTCGTCGATGAGTTTATTGCATTCTGCTATCCGGCTTGAGTTCGGATTGCTGTTGATAAACAACTGAAAACCATCAATTGCCTTTTCTGTTGCGGACTGATCCAATCTGTAACCAGGAGATGTCTTATAAAGGGAATAAACCGACATGAAATCTGCTTCTTCCTTTTTGGAGCTGTTTATAAAAGTATTGGCGAAATTTTTATACAAGTAGGATGCAAGCTCATATTCGCGAAGGAAATAATGGGTTTGCGCGTATTTAAAATAAATTTCCTCGGCCTCTTTTTGCCCGCGAAATGAGGTCAGAATAATTTCATACAGACCCTGGGCTTTAAAATAGGCCTTGTCATCAAAGTAATGATCTGCAGTCTGCAGTATAAGCCTGGAATCCCCACTGGTGCGTATCCGCTCATAGCTGGTCTTACAGGAGGCCAGCAAGAGAAGCAGACATACGAAAAGATAATTTGGATTGGTTTTTCCCATCGAGGGCGCAAATTTAATACAAATAACGGAAATTCAACAAGATAAGTATCCCAATATCCTGCCGTTTTAAAAATGCTCTGAAATCACCTAAAGGATTGAAATACAAATCGATCAATGTATCTTAAGTAACAGTATTTCAATACTATGTGAGCCATTAAACCACTGCGGGCAGTCCATCCATCCAAGGTAGTTTGCGATGGGACAAACCCCCTAACGTACTAGAGAAGTGCAGCTATTTGGTGCAAACCAATTACGAGGATATGATGTCTTTGCTTAATATATCGGCGACACTTCGGTCATTGCTCAATCTATGAACTTTAAACTGTTCCCCGAGGCGCCCAATTTGGCGCATATAGTTGACAAAACTATTTCGCTTTACAGGTCTGATTTTCAAGGTGTCGAGTAGGTTTCCGTCGATCAGATCCTTGTAGTAACTGTTTAGCTCACAGAGTTTGGTATTTATCGTAAGTGCGACTTCATGAAGGTTGTTGGGTATTTTTGAAAATTCTACAAACCATTCGTGATAGGGATATCTGTTGTCTGATGGATTTACCTGAGGAGCTACCGTAAATTCAATTACGTCAAATTGATGCAGCATTTGTGCATAGCTTATTGCCTGATCAATTTCACTGCTAATTACGTGCTCACCGAATGCACTTATATATTGGGAAACCCGGCCACTAACCCTGATCTTGAAAGGATCCAACGAAACAAAGCGAACGAGGTCGCCAATGAGGTAAGCCCACAATCCGGCATTTGTGCTTAAGACCACCGCATAGTCCTGGTCTAGCTGAACATCGCGAAGTCCAAGTCTTTTTGCGTTTGTACTGTATAACTCATTTTTCGGGATGAATTCGTAGAAGATCCCATCGTTGATTACAAGTTGCATTCCGGAGGAGCCTGGGTCGTCCTGATACGAGATAAATCCTTCGCTGGCCGGATAGGTTTCCATATAACACAACTCTTTTCCGAAAAGCTTGTCGAGCTTACTTTGGTAAGGGCTGAAATTTACGCCTCCGTGGATATAGAGTTCCAGATTGGGGAACACTTCGCAAACGGAGCTGGCTCCGGTATAATCGAGAAGATATTCAGAAAACATTTGTATCCAGGGCGGGATCCCACTGAGAACTCTGATGTCTTTACGGGATAGATTTTTCACCATTTCCTCGATTTTCCGCTCCCAGGGTTGAATGCTGTTAAGTTTTAAATTGGGTTCTTTGTTGAATTTAAACCAAAATGGAATTTCGTGATTAACAATTCCAGAAAGCCTTCCAACGGGGATGGTTAGACTTCTGTCCAGCTCAGGGCTTCCGGATAAAAACAACATTTTACCACCAAATATTTGGGTATCCGGCCGTTGAAGTACGTAGCTAAAAAGCGAACTGCGTGCAGATCGGATATGGTTCCCAATGCTTTCTTTAGTGATGGGGATAAATTTCGAGCCGGAAGTAGTTCCTGATGTCTTGCACAAATACTTTGGTCTCCCGGGCCACAAAACGTCCGGGACCCCTTCTTTTATTTGCTCAATGTAGGATTTGAAGTCTTCGTATTCCCGGATGTGCACACACTGTCTGAAATCTTCAACATTATGTATGTTGGCAAAATCATTATACTTTCCAAATTGGGTGTTGCGTGCAGTAGCTATAAGTTTATGAAACAGTTTATCCTGCGTCTCTAAGGCTTTTGTATAATTTGCCTGATTGGACGTGGATAAGATTTTTGCAAGCTGTCGGACCAGTCGGCCTCTAAAATTCATCAATGACAAATTTACAAAATAGTCCGCGTTTTGGATTTATTCCTCTCTCAGATCTTCAACATGGGTATCCTTCATGCTTTTGAGGTCCGGGCTGAACACGTTGTCCGGATATTTCAAATTGGCCTTCGTTTTATGGAAACTGACCGTAGTTTTTTGACCGGATTTTTCAAACCATTGTACTTTCTCGATCTGATTGCTGCTTTCAGAAACAAATAATTTAATTTTGAATACTTCATCTTCCCTGTCAATAGGTTTGAATTCTATAACAGTCTGGCTTTTTTCTCCTTTTTTGATGCGTTCTCCTATGCGGTATTCATAGTGGTTGTTCTTATGAATGGCAGAGAGACTTTGCGGATGGTATTTTGTATCTGTCTCATCCGGTTTGGAAATTTGTACTTCCCTGTTCTTCTTCAAATGTGCATATTGTGTCGACCCATCACAATAAAGATCTATGTCAGGTAGTGATAATTTAAATTTTTGACCTTTGGAAATCAAACTTCCTTTTTGGAGGCCAGCCGAATGGTTGTCGCGTTCCTGTTCAAACTCAAAGGCAATTTCAAAGCTTTCAAGTCCTGTATAATATTTATGGACGCGATCCATTATTTTGCGTGCAGCCGGATCAGAACCAGCCTGTAATTGTGCGGCAAGAAATATAAAAAGTATAAGAGGCATCGCTATTCTTTTGCTAAAAACAAGCGCAAAGGCTGTTTCATTATCCAAACCTCGTTAATATAAGGTTAATTCATAAGATTCATTTAAAACAATAGCCTCACATGGGCTCTTTGAATGAAACACGTAGGACATCGGCAGATCCGCAGTGTTCTGTCCTGTTATGTGAGGTATGGAATCTGCTGTCTTTAAAATTGTATGTGAAATTTGTACATTGGATCTTTTCAAGTAACTTTCATTTTTAACTTCCTGATTGTTATGAAATCTATTCTTGCACTCACCACCTGGACTTTTTGGTACTTTCTGGGTACTCCATTTTTTGTCAACGCACAAGCCGGTCAGCTGGATCCCAGTTTTGGCCTTGGTGGATGGGTCCACTCTGATTTTGGTGGTAAAGAACAGGGGGGTACAGTTGCAGTCCAGGAGGATGGAAAATTATTGGTAGGTGGAAGGATTGCCCTGACAACTGCTTCATACGATTTCATGTTGGTCAGGTATTTAGCGAATGGTCAGCTGGATACGGGTTTTGGTAATGGAGGGCTTTTAACCTGGGACTTTGGTTCAGATCTTGAAAATTTGGAGTTTGTTCGTCAGCTACCGGATGGACATATTTTTGCAGGGGGATTTTCGGGGCCTAATCCAAATACCAATGGCGTGTTACTCAAACTTCTTCCGGACGGTACCATGGATCCTGATTTTGGAGTGAATGGCGTTGTTACATACAAAGCGGGTAAATCCACAGGACCCGTTGCTGCAGCAGTACAAGCTGACGGCAAGCTCGTCGTAACGGGGGTATGTGTGGTGGACTCCGTGGATATTGACTGGAATGTTGCACGATTTCTTCCAAATGGAAATTTGGATACCAGTTTTAATCACATAGGTTGGGTGTACCACAACTTCCTTACAAGGGAGGATATCCCATTCGACATTATGGTTGAACCCAATGGAAATATTTTTGTAAGTGGATGTGCAGGTGTATATCCGAAAGCTAATTTTTCATTTCTACGCTTGCTGCCCGATGGATCAAAAGATCCAGATTATGGAATTGCTGGAAGCCTCCAGACCGATTTTGCCAATAATCATGATATTGCTTATACCACGGTACGTACTCCGGATCAAAAGTACCTGGTATCCGGTACGGTCAGAGATTCTATAACCAACTATAATTTTGCATTGGCCCGATATCTCTATAATGGCAGTTTGGATACCAGTTTTGGCCTTGGTGGTAAGTTAACTTATGATTTTAAGGGCCCCATAGACTATGGTTTATATATGATTCGGCAGCCTGACGATAAATACCTCGTTTGTGGTGAAAATAATGTTTTATCACACAACCGTTACGTGGTGGCAAGGTTCGACAGAGACGGACAGTTGGATAATGCATTTGGCCAATCAGGCCTGGCACAATTTGATGCAGTCAATATCCTTACAGATCAAACGCCTCATTTTGCAATGCAAAAAGATGGAGGAATTGTCATGACGGGAAATTATAAAGACGGAAACAATGTGGATCTTCTCGTTATTAGATGGACCAATGACTTGGTAAGTAACACAAATCAGAATGATCGAAATCAAGCCTTTTTGACACTGTCTGAGAACCCTGTGCATAATAAAGCAGTACTGCTTTTAAAGGAAGGTTTCCAGGAGTTTCCGATCCGATGTGATTTGTTGAATATTCATGGCAGCTGCATGAAGCATTGGGTTATTGATTCAGATGCCAAAGCCCGCTATGAACTGGACTGTACCGGATTGGCCAAGGGTTTATATTTTATTCACTGCAAGAGCCATTCAAGTGAAATGGTACTCCCGGTTTCAAAGTTCTAGATTGTAATAAATTATCTGCGACGTAAACGATGGAAAAAGGATTGGAAGGGGATGGTTTCCAATCTGCGTAAGTTTTGGAATCCTTTTTTTATTCATGTAGCATTTCGCGCTGTACTGATTTACGAGATAAAGAATTCCATTGCATGTGTCCGTATAGGTAGAAAATTAAAAACCGTGCAATGATTGAGCATTACACGGTTTTATTAAAGACAACAGAGCTTATTTACATTTTCAATAAGGTAATGCGGATGCTTTAGTCTGATACCAAGTCTTTGTAGAGATCCCGGTTATCCTGGTCTTCATTGGAGCGTATCCAACTCAAGTGCTTGCGATATGAATTGAGCCAATTGGTCCAATTTTGTTCGCTAAAATCATTGAGGGGTTGACGGTAGTCGTCGTACGAGTGGGTCTTCTTCGGTTCCATAACCTTGCTTTAAGTGTTAGAAATAAAGTGTCTATATCATTGACTCCTTTGAAATGAAATCTGTTGCCTGGAAAATCGGGCAACCGAAAATTATTTCTCAGCGGCTCAAATGATACTGCAAGTTAGGAAATTGGAATAGCCTAAAGCATCAGAGGAAACCCTGATTTTATGTCATGGGAAACCCTGAAATTTCGGTTGCATATGAAGCCTTAGGTTCGTAGTATGTCCAGGCAGGCACGAACAGAACCATGTTTTTTAAGAAGATGCTCTGCTTCTTCCTCACTTATTTCAAAGGCTTCGCGGATCATTGCAATCCCGCGCAACACGAGTTTACGATTGCTGAGCTGCATATGGACCATTTTATTGTCGTGTACCCGTCCGAGGCCTATCATCAAAGCTGTAGAGATCATGTTCAAAACCAATTTTTGAGCCGTCCCGCTTTTGAGTCTGGTACTCCCACTGATGAATTCTGGTCCAACGATGACTTCGATTTTATAATCGGCATATTCGCTTGCAGGACTATGTGGATTACAACAAATGCAAGCAGTACCGATGCCATGTGCTTTGCATTCTTTAAGTCCATGGACTACATATGGAGTCGTTCCGCTTGCAGCCAGACCAACAACGGTATCCAAAGAATCGATGTAATATGCCGAAAGATCTTTCCATGCTCCTGTTGTACTGTCTTCAGCAAACTCAACAGCTTTTCGTATCGCGCGGTCTCCTCCGGCAATAAGTCCAATAACCATATCGTCTGAAACGCCAAAGGTCGGTGGACATTCAGATGCATCTATGATACCAAGTCTGCCACTTGTTCCGGCACCGATATAAAACAGGCGTCCTCCTTGTTGCATTTTTGGTATAAGCTGATCCAGAAATTGTTCAACCACGGGTATGCATGTTGCAACTGCATCGGGAACTTTGCGGTCTTCCTGATTCATGCCTTCCAGGATCTCCCGCATTGTTTTTTTCTCCAAATGGCGGTGTGGAGAAGGCTCTTCTGTTATTTTTTTAAAACTCATTTTTTAAATGAAATCAAATGCAAACCTACAAAAGTGAAAATTCCATTGATACCAAGATTTAAAAATCCAAGGGAAAAGCCATCAAACCATGTTTTGGTATTGGTGTCCAACAGGTAGACAAACACAGGGGCCAACAAACAAACAAAGGGTACTTTATAATTTTCGGGAAGGCTTCTCCGGGTTAATAATGCAAAAGAAAACAATCCAAGAAGGGGCCCGTATGTATATCCCGCAACTTTTAAAATTACGTCGATGATGGATTTGTTGTCAATCCATTTGAATACAAATACCAAAATAAGAAACAATAATCCAAATGAATAATGCACCTTTTTTCGCAAGACAATTTTTTGTTCTTCAGATATATCCTTTCGTTGATTGAATCCCAACATGTCTATGCAGAAAGAGGAAGTTAGCGCAGTAATTGCACCATCGGCACTGGGAAAAAGTGCAGAAATCAAGGCAATTATGAAAATATATGAAAAGGCTACAGGCATATGCTGCAATGCAATCGATGGAAACAAATCATCTCCTGTCGCGGATATTGCATTCGAGTGTGCATATAGATGCAGTAATCCGCCCAGGTACAAAAACAGTACATTGACAAAAACTAAAATGACACTGAAAACAATCATGTTTTTTTGCGAATCCTTTAATGTCTTTACACTGATGTTTTTTTGCATCATTTCCTGATCCATGCCGGTCATACTTATCGTCACGAGTGCACCGCCTATAAAGTGTTTGAGGAAATAACTGCCGCTCATGGGATCCCAATTAAAAACCTGCAGGTAATTGTTTTGGGAAAGTGCATGTACTGATTGTGAAAAATCAAAATGGAGGCTTTCAAGGATCATGTAGGAACAGACCAGCAACCCCCCCAGCATAAAAAATGTTTGCAGCGTATCCGTCCAAACAATTGTTTTTACGCCACCCTGTATGGTATAAATCAATATCATGGCAAGAATTGTGCATGCCGTGATTTCAAAGCTGACTCCAAGATCGTTCAGAAGAAACAATTGAAGTACGTTTATCACGAGATACAAACGTGCAGTTGCCCCGATAGTCCGCGATAAAATAAAAAAACTGGCTCCCGTTCTGTAAGCAAATAATCCAAAACGATGCTGCAAATAATGATAAATGGAACTTAAGCCAAGGCGATAATAAACAGGCAGAAGAACAAAGGCAACTACAAAGTATCCAAGGAAGTATCCGAAAACTACTTGCAAATAATGAAAGCCTTGCGTTCCAATTGTTCCGGGTACAGAAATAAAGGTAACTCCGCTTAAGGAGGTGCCTATCATGCCAAATGCGACGACATACCAATGCGAATTCCTTTTTCCGATGAAAAAACTTTCATTAGAAGAGTCCCGCGATGTAATCCTCGCAATAACGAGTAAAATGGCGAAGTAAAGGAATAAAAGTAGAGATAACCAGATCGATTGATGCATGTAAAGAATGAAAATACAAATAAAAATAAATTTTTGTTAATCTGGCTAATTTGTTGTTAAGTCAGGATGAATTTAAAGAGCAGCTGTTTAATTTCCTTTAATTTGGCGTATGCCCTTAGCTGTTGTCAGATTATACCGAAACTCATTTGCAGGATTGCATTATAACTCCTGGTTGCTGGCATTTGTGCAATTGGTAAACAGGGCGGGCACGATGGTTGTACCGTTTATGTCGATGTACATGACGCAGAAGATAGGTGTGAGTATTACCAAAGCGGGCTTTGTAATGGCTTGTTTCGGTATGGGTTCCATCATAGGTTCTTATATCGGCGGTAAATTGACAGACCGTTATGGTTTTTACCGATTGATGGTAGTAACACTGTTTTTTGGTGGTTTGTGTTTTATTGCTTTATCCTTTCTTGTCGATTACTGGATGATTTGCCTGGGGACTTTTTTAATGTCCATTGTAAACGAGGCTTTTCGTCCAGCCAGTATGGCTGCCATTTCCGCATACAGCAATCCTGAAAGTTTGACGCGTAGCGGTTCACTGGTTCGGCTTTCCGTTAACCTCGGTTGGGCATTTGGTGCAGCTCTTGGTGGTTGGCTTGCTTCCCATAACTATCATTTGTTGTTTTGGGTGGATGGGACTACAAATATTCTGGCATCCCTGCTCGTATTCTATACCTTGCCAAAGCCAAAGGAATTGCCCGCCAAAAGGCATGAGGAAACTCCGGCACTTGCAACCATATCCCCATTCAAAGACCTTTTCTTCATGGGATTCATTGTGCTCAATTGTTTTTTTGGCATTTGCTTTTTTCAAATATTTACCACCTTCCCGATTTTCCTGAAAACCAATCTTCAATTGCAGGAAGCTCAAATAGGCTGGGTAATGGCCATGAATGGCTTATTGATTGCAGCTTTTGAAATGGTGTTGGTATATTCCCTGGAACATCAGAATAAATTAAAGTTGATCTCTATTGGGACCTTTGTTACAGGTTTGTCATTTTTAATTTTTAACCTGTTCCAATTTGATGGATTTTCCATGGCGATGCTCTCTTCTGTGATCATTACCATTGGGGAAATCCTTGCTATGCCATTTATGTTGAGTTTTACGATGAAACGAAGCAGACCTTCAACCATAGGGCAGTATGCCTCTTTATATACGATGGCTTACAGCATTGCACATATTGCAGGAAGCTATTCGGGATCGGCAATTGCAGACCATTTTGGTTTTGATGTTTTATGGTGGGTTATAGGGGGTATTTCGGCCCTCATTTCACTTTCCTATTTTGCTATGCATAAAATTGAATCCCGATATCCGGTAGAACGGTATGCATAAACAGGAAGACGTATCTTTGCCAACTAAATCAAGCTTT
This sequence comes from uncultured Saprospiraceae bacterium, assembly GCA_964507535.1. Taxonomy (GTDB): domain Bacteria; phylum Bacteroidota; class Bacteroidia; order Chitinophagales; family Saprospiraceae; genus Vicinibacter. Next base: position 80,611 of record CAZDQG010000005.1, on the reverse strand, counting down.
TTATGAGCACGACCCAAGCACCGTTTAAACTGTCTGGTAAGGGACCTTTATACATTGTATTTGGTCTTTGTATGGCCCTGTACGCCAACACATTGCTCAACGAATTTGTTCTGGATGACCGCATCGTTTATACGGAGAATCAATTTGTCCAAAAGGGTATTTCTGGAATTCCCAAGATTTTTACAAACAACAGTTATGAGGGTTACTTTACGGGAAGTGGTAAATCAAGTTCAGTTGGCGAATTTCGTTACAGACCCCTTTCGATCGCGTTTTTTGCCCTGGAGTTCCAGTTGTTTGGTAAAAATCCGTTCTGGGCTCACCTTATCAATATTCTGACGTTCGCACTGGTATGTACACTGATCTATAAAACGCTGGATCGATTGTGGTCCTTCCGTTATCCCGATCGCAGCAGCATGCTCGCATTTTTATCCACACTTCTGTTTGTGGTACATCCCATACATACCGAGGTGGTTGCAAACGTGAAAAGTCTGGATGAAATCTTTGCCTTACTGTTTGGTTTTATCTCATTGGCTTGTCTGCTTCGTTATCATTTGCAAAACAAAGTCATCGATCTGGTTTGGGCAGGTCTGTCTTTTACGGCTGCTCTGTTCTCAAAAGAAAATGCAATCGTATTTATTGTTCTTATGCCCCTGGCACTATGGCTTTTTATTCCTGAAGAAAAACGCAGGCTTAAAAAAACCTGGATTCCATTACTTTCTGGATTGGCCATCTATGCAGCCTGCCGGTTTGCCGTTCTTGGATTTCAGGCGATGGTATCTTCTAAAAATTTTCTTGAGAATCCATTTCTTCAAATCCGGGGCGAACGCATCATCGATATGAATCCTGCTGAAAAGTTCGGTACGATATTCTATACGCTCTTGCGCTACATGTATTTGCATATCATTCCCTATCCGCTGACACACGATTATGCGCCAAAGAGCATAGCAAGTTATAATTTATTTTCACCCTTGCCTTTGCTGGCTGTTTTGCTGTACACAGCTTTGATCATTTTTGCATTTCGCTGGATCAAGTCAAAGCCAATTTTAAGTTTTTCGGTTTTTGTCTTTCTCATTGCACTTGCTCCAACTTCTAATTTGTTTATTCCAACGGGTGCCTACATGGGCGAACGCTTTGCTTTCATTCCTTCTTTGGGATTTTGCATGGGATTGGCCTTCCTGATCCAGCAGCGAGTTACATCTTTTTCCGGTATCTATTTTTACGGTTGCATTGCAGTATTGCTTGCTTTTTCAGCAAGAACTGCATACCGCAACATGGATTGGAAATCCGATTTGAAATTATTTCAGACCGATATTGAACATTCATCCAATAGCGCCAAGCTAAATTCTTCCCTTGGGTTTATTTTACTTGAAAAGTATCGGAATACAGACGATAAGGAAAACAATAAATACCTGCTTACACAGGCCATAGGATATTTGAAAAAGGCAGTGCAGATTTACCCCCGTTATATCGATTGCATTTTTCTCCTTGGAAACGCAAACTACCTGAGCAAGAACTATTCGGATGCGGTTGCTGCCTATGAAAGCTATATACAGCTGAATCCAACAGATGTGTCCATTATGAAAAATTATCAGAAAGCGCTTCGCGAAATGGGCAGAAAGTTATTTTATGAGGACAACAACAACACGGCTGCCAAAAATGCATTGTTGAAATCCTACAAGTTAAATCCAAATGATGATCAGGTTTTAGAAGTACTTGGTGGGGTTGAAGCAGAAATGGGTTATTTGTTGAAATCACTGGAATATTTATTGAAGGCATCAGAGATCAATCCAAACAATGCAAGCACATGGGCTAATTTGTATATCACCTATACGAGGCTTGGAGACAAGGCGCGTGCTCAGGAAGCTATAAATAAGGGGATGGCTATTGACGCAGATATTGTTAAAAAGTTGATGTCCGTTAAAACCAAGTAATTTACTTAGAATGCAAAAGCGTTCTAGTGATTTTTGTAAAACAAGTTGCAATCTGTACGCTGCAACATTCATCTTTTTTACTCTATTGAGAGGATATATCGTTGCCGTTGAACTCCGGATTCCCTTAAAACAATCCGGTGTGATCCCAATTTGAGTTTTGTGTATTCCTTTCCTGCAGTTCTTCCTGTCTTTGTTTAAGCGTTTTATCAAACAAATCCCTTGGAAAAAAGAATTCCTTTTCTGCAGATTCCATGTGATGTTGCGATTTTGATTGCTCTTCGTCGGGTTCCCGGTAGTTGCGAAAAGCAAAAGCAGTCCAAAATCCTGCAAACGCACCGAAAAGGTGACTTTCCCAGGATACCCGTTCTTCACTAGGGAAAAAACCAGCAAGGTATCCGGAATACATGATTACCATAATGCCCATTAAGGCAATCGATTTTACATTGCGTCTGAAAATTCCTGAGAAAAAGATGAAAGAGATCAACCCGTAGACCAGACCACTCGCCCCAATATGTGAATAATTCCTTCCCATTAAAAACACCATCAGGCCAGTCAAAGAAAGGATAAGAAAAAATCCAGCCCAGCCGATACTTCTGAAGAAGTAAAACAGTATAAGGGTAGTAACAAAAAGAGGAGGCAGATTGGATATCAAATGGGTCCAGCTGGCATGAATAAACTGTCCCGTAAATATGCCATACCATTGCCCAAGATCCCTTGGATAAATGCTCCAGTCGTATTTGTGTATGGGCAGCACCATGAATAATAGATGTACCACTACACACAAAAGGCTTAGGCACCCCGCAATTAAAAGGGCATAACGGATTTGTTCTTTTTCATTTTCTATAAAATCCTTCATGAATATTTTCGCTTCATCAGCTTAATAAAGACTTGTGCATTTTTAATCCGGGATTCGTGCATCCAGTCAAAGTTGCCAACCACTTCAGCACACAGATATTCTTTGGCCTGATCAAACGAAGTCAGGCTGTTGAGTTTGCGAATGACTGCATCCATGGCACTTCGATCTCCGTTGAAAAGTGTATTTTGAATGAGGATGCGTTCGCCAAGTCCTAGGGCAGATCCAATATCGTTAATAGGCGTGGATTCCAGTTTGGCGGAGAGATCTTCAGCTTTTTTAATCTCAAACAGCTCGGCAAATTGCTTTCCATCTGAAGCACCTGGCTTTGGTTCCTTTTGGTTAGACTCCTGCACCATAGGAGCATTTGACGAAATCGGCTCCTGTTGTTGAATTGGCTGAGGACTGCTTTGGGGTCCTTTTTCTTCAAGGTTCAAAGCGGTTATGGCATCACGGATGCGCTGATTATAATCTAAAAGCAAATTCCTTTCGGACTCCGTAAAGGCTTCCTCCGATGCATATACATCGAGGATATTATTCATTTTCTGCATCCATTTTCGAATCGTATTGAATTCCATAATTTCTTTTTAGTAAGGTGTAAACGCTGATTTTGTAAGGATTGTTGGCGCAAATGTACATTGTTTTGAAAGAGGCTTATATTATAAACAAAATATATATAAATTTTATAGATATTTGCTTCGGGAATGTTTATCGAGCCAATCTATAAATCTCAGCGAAGCGGATGGATTGAAGTCATCTGCGGATCTATGTTCAGCGGCAAAACCGAAGAACTCATACGAAGACTTAAGCGGGCACGTATAGCGAACCAAAAGGTTGAAATTTTTAAACCTGCGAAGGATGTACGTTATGACGAATCCCGGGTCGTTTCGCACGACGAAAATGCGCTGCTTTCTACCCCTATTGCTCATTCTACTGAACTTCAATTGTTACATCAGGACACCGAAGTTGTAGGTATCGATGAAGCTCAGTTCTTTGACATGGACCTGTCGCATCGTTGCCAGGAATTAGCATTGTCGGGAAAAAGGGTAATCGTTGCCGGATTGGATATGGATTTCAGAGGGAAGCCTTTTGGACCGATGCCCGAACTCATGGCTGTTGCAGAGTATATTACAAAAGTGCACGCCATATGTCCCCATTGTGGAAATTTGGCTACCCATTCGTACCGGCTTAGCAAGGAAGAAGAAACGGTTGTCATAGGCGAAACCGATAAATACGAACCCCGATGCCGATATTGCTTTTCTTTAGGCGCATTGCTCACTTTCAGATGATGACCTTAACCCATGGAAAATAAAAGAATCCACTCCGCACTAATATCTGTTTTTCACAAAGAGGGACTTGAACCCATTGTACGCAAACTGCATGAATTGGGAATCGTCATGTACTCTACCGGAGGAACGATGGAGTATATTGAAAGTCTGAATCTCCCTGTTGTTTCTGTAGAAACCATAACGGAATATCCCTCCATTCTGGGAGGTCGTGTCAAAACCTTACATCCTAAAATATTCGGCGGCATACTTGCAATACGGAATCCGGATCATTTGGGACAATTGGCCCATTTCCATATACCAATGATTGATTTGGTCGTAGTCGATTTATATCCTTTTGAGGAGACCTTGTCGAATACGGATGAGCATGATGCCATCATTGAAAAAATTGATATCGGAGGTATTTCACTGATACGTGCGGCAGCAAAAAATTATGGGGACGTGGTTGTTATTCCATCCATGCAGGAGTACAAATTACTTGATGAAATCCTCTCCAATAACGCGATCAGTTCTTTGCAAATGCGCAGAGAACTTGCTGCCCGGGCTTTTGAAATCAGCAGCCACTACGACCACTGTATCTATGGCTATATGTCTGGTTCATCAAGCCGGGAAGAGTTTCCCCTTCGCTATGGTGAAAATCCCCATCAGTCTGCGCGTTTTATTGGAAATCTGAATTCTTGTCTCGATATCCTATCGGGCAAAGAACTCTCCTACAACAATATCCTGGATATAGATGCAGCCTTACGATTGATGTCCGACTTTTATAAGGGGCCCCCTTGTTTCGCTGTTTTCAAACACACCAATGTTTGTGGGCTGGCGGTTCGGGACCAATTGTCCCAAGCATGGCGGGATGCTTTGGCGGGCGATCCGGTTTCTGCTTTTGGAGGCATACTTATATGTAACAAGTCTGTTGACATGCAAACGGCAGAACTTATTCAACCTTTGTTTTTTGAAGTGCTTCTGGCACCTGCTTTTGAGACTGGGGTAGTAGAGTTCTTAACCGGACGTAAAAACAGAATTCTTATCCGCATTAAGGCCTTACCAGATGTCCATACTTCTGTTAGAACCGCTATCAATGGTCTTGTTGAACAAGATATTGATGTGCACCATACAAGGTTCGAAGACCTCAAAATAGTGACCACCAAACATCCTGTGACTTCTGAAATGGCAGACCTCGTGTTCGCAATCCATTGCGCAAAACATCTAAAATCGAATGCCATAGTGCTTTCTAAAAATTTGCAATTGATTGGTATGGGTTGCGGGCAAACATCCCGCATTGATGCGTGTAAACAGGCTATCGATAAGGCAAGGGCAATGGGTTTTGATCCTCATGGAGCCGCGATGGCTTCTGAAGCTTTTTTCCCATTTCCGGATTGCGTTGAATTGGCGGGGGAGGCAGGCATCAGTTCTATTGCCCAGCCAGGTGGTTCTATAAATGACCAGAAAAGCATTGATAAGGCCGATGCGCTCGGAATTGCAATGGTCCTGACAGGTGTGAGACATTTCAAACATTGATGAAATCCAGGCTGTGCATAGATATCGGTAATACCCGAGTCAAACTAGCGATTTTTCGTGACGGCAACCTGCTGCATTTCTCCAGTTTTATGCATAACGAAACAGAAGGTATTCTAAAATTTATTTCAGAACACCCGTTTGACTCCGCAATTTATGCGAGTGTTATCAAAGAAAATTTAGAATGGCTCCATTCCCTTGCATCTGAATTTCCAGTACATCGGCTGAGTCTCTCAAGTAAGATTCCCTTAAAACTGGACCAATACCTTACACCCGAAAGTTTAGGTGCAGACAGGATAGCTGCTATGGCAGGAGGAAGAATGCTCGATTTGGATGCAGCAATTTTAATTGTGAACACGGGAACTTGTGTGACGTATGATGTACTAAGTGCCAATGGGGAGTTCATTGGGGGGAATATCGCACCAGGACTGGAGATGCGTTGGAAAGCAATGCATGCTTTTACGTCTTCCTTGCCCTTGGTGAATCCCCAACACGCTGTAGAGTCCTTTTTAGGCCACAGTACCGTAACAGCTTTGGAAAATGGTGGGTTTCAAGGATTGTTGATGGAGATAGAAGGTTATTTTTACAGGCTTAGAGATAATTATCCAGGCTTAAAATGCGTTTTGACAGGCGGAAGCGCGCATAAATTTGTAAATCAACTCAAAATTGACATTTTTGCAGATCCTTATCTCGTATTGAAAGGCCTAAATCATATTCTAGAAATCAATGAATCACTCTAAATATCGCCTGTTCCTGTTTTTGCTTGGATTGAGTTTTTACGTTCTAAATCCACCAATTCATGCCCAAAACACGGAGAATTCGCCTTTATCCAGATATGGATTAGGTGATTTTCGTCAAACTGGACCCGCATGGTTGTCTGCTATCGCACGCTCAGGAGCAGCCTTCTCTTCGGAACAACTGTTTAATCCATCCAATCCTGCTTCCGGGGCTTTTCTTAAGCAAACGGATGTGGAAATAGGACTCTATTCCAAGTTTAACAAACTTGAAGACAAGCAAAACAAGTCCTTCAGTGAATGGACTGGCGGAATCCAAAATGTTTGGCTGGCAATTCCACTCTACAACTCCATAAATGAATTACTGGATCGCAAAAAGCGAAATAACTCAATGAGCCTTCAATTTGGCTTGTATCCTTATGCTGGGCTTGGCTACAAAGCGCAACTTACGGATTCAAGCCGGACAGATCAGACCTTGCAAAGGGAAGTGGAAGGCTATGGTGCTTTGACTGCATTTAATGTTGGGTTTGCGTACCGGTATAAAAATTTATCTGCTGGAGTGGGAATGGATTACATTTTCGGCAGCTTGAATTACAAGCAAAATCTCCTTTTTCAGAGCATTACGGGATCCTACGACAGCTATCTTTCAGATGCGCATCATATCGGAGCCTGGCGTCCTCAATTGGGTCTAATCTACCACGAGGTACTCAATCAGGATGAAATCAATAATGACCAAAACCTAAGAAAAAATGTTTTAAATTTTGGTCTTACAGCTTATGTTCCAACAAGTTATGCAGGAAGTTATACAGCATTACACCAGACCAGATTTGACGAAAATCTGTCCGTGACGGATACCATTCTTTTTATCAAAGACCAGGAAAGTACGGGGGAGTTGCCTTTCGGCATGAAAGCCGGAGCTATGTATTCCTTTCAGGATCGTAGCGGCTTTATGTTCTCAGCCAGCTATGATTCGTGGAAAAACCGCAAGCTGCCCGTAGGATTGATATCCAATTTTGAAAATGCATTTGGCCTTCAATTTGGGGCATGGTGGCGTGAGGGAGTGCATAACTATGATCCCTTTTTCAAAAAATCAACCTACCGTTTTGGGTTTTACTATCAGGAAGATTACCGCCTTGTACAGGGACAGCAAGCCTATACACTTGGGGTGACTGCAGGTTGGTCCTATCCCATTCTGTTTTTGCGTCAGGATGCCATGATCCATTTAAGTGTAGATGCTGGACAACGTAAGCTGGGAAGTATTTTAAAGGAAAACTTCGTCCAGATTAATTTTGGTATAACCATTAATGACAACGAATGGTTTCTTAAGAGAAGATACAATTGATGCAATACCATTTCTTCTGAGGCACTAACAACTGTTAGTATTTCAGAATGCTGCTTTCCTCAATTGCTGTTTCTGATTTAATTAATGGAATTTTTCAGGTCAACGATTTTGGCAACAAGTTCATCCGCTATGCGTTGCTGCGCTTCAAATGTAGACGCTCCTATGTGTGGTGTTACAGATACTTTCGGATGATTCAAAAGTTCCTTGCGTACATTAGGTTCATTATGAAAAACATCCAGCCCTGCCCCTGCCACCAGACCTTGGTCCAGTGCTTCAAGTAAGGCCTGTTCATCAATGTTCTCACCTCGGGAGGTATTCACGATAATGCAGGTTTTTTTGACCAGATTAAATACCGAACGATCGATGATTTCCTTTCCGGTATAGGGAGAATGAATGCTGATGTAATCTGCCTGGGGAATACCTTCTTCGAGCCGTACAAGGGGAATGGGTATAGTGATGAGCACATTTTGGATTTGCAGCCCCACCTGTACTTTATCCAGGAAGGGATCTGTAGCCAGAACCTTCATTTCCAGACCGAGTGCCATTTTAGCCAATTCACGACCAATCCTTCCCATGCCAATTAAAAGCAAGGTCTTGTCCTTTAGCTCATTGGAAGCACTCAGGCTTTTTTTCAAACTTGTAAATCGGTCAGGTCCATCCAGTGTTCTGTTGCTCAATTGCAATCCTCTTGTAAGACTCATCATATGACTCATGGCAAGCTCCGCAACAGACCTTGAGGAGGAGGCTGGTGTATTCAGGACTGCAATGCCTAGCGAACGGGCTACTTCTACATCAATGTTGTCAAGCCCTACACCGGCCCGCGCAATAAATTTCAGTTCAGGGCACTTTTGGATTAATGAAGCACGCACTTTTGTTGCACTGCGAACTATTATTCCTTGATAATTTGGGAGTAAGGATGGAAGTAGTTCCGCATTTACTTTCTGAACATCTACTTCAAATTGATGGTCCCGCAGTGATTGAATTCCCGACTCTTCAAAACCATCAGTAATTAAAATTTTCCATGTCATGGTCCAAAAATAGGAAAGGAACCCAAAATGAATTGGATTCCTTTCAATTTGTCTTAGAATTGTTGATTCTTTATTTTCTTCGCTGGGCTCTCATCAACGTAAGCCGCCTGTCTGTTTCAGTCTTTAGCAGATTATATGCTGCCGTGTGTTTGTTGTCTTGTGCGATATCCCTGGCACACTTTCCATTCCGGTTTTCATTCATAGGATTTGCTCCTGCCTGCAGTAGGCTCTCAATGATCTCAATATTACCTGAAGCTGCTGCATACATAAGCGCATCCTGAAAGTCAACTTTTAAGTTAACGTCTGCACCCTGCCTCAGGAACAACTGAACCATTTCTGCATTTCCCTGGGCTGCTGCAAAATGGAGGGGAGTCATTTTTTGACCGGAAAGGAATAAAACAGAGTTAACATCGTGACCCTTTCCTAACCAATCTTTCATATAGCGGGTATCGGTTTTCTCAATCGCCGTTTGGATTTCCTGTTGTGCAATAAGCGGGATGCTCAGGCATAATCCACTAATAATTGCAAAGATTATTTTTTTCATAGATTTAAATGTACGATGATGAATTTACAAGCTAAGATACCACAACTATTCCAATTGCTGCCTGAAGGGCAGTTTTTTCATAATTTTAACGGTTTGGCTGCCTCGCTTCTTGCAAGAGACATCAGGGATACAGGGTCAGATCAGGAAATCCTCCCGAATTGGTCCTCCCGTGAACGCTGCAATTGCTTGCGGAGCTTTGCATTCAGGGGATTTTCAAGTTCCGGATCCTTTTTAATAATGGCTTCAGCCAGTTTCCTTGCAGAAAACAATATTTTTTGATCTTCAACAATATTAGCCATTTTAAGCTGTAAAAGACCACTTTGACGGGTGCCATCTAAGTCTCCGGGGCCCCGAAGCTGAAGATCTGCTTCGGCGATGCGAAATCCATCATTGGTTTGACACATTGTTTGTATCCTTTGCTTGGCATCTTTGCTAAGTTGATTTGAGGTCATCAAAATACAAAAGGACTGACTGGCTCCTCTGCCTACCCGGCCTCTTAGCTGATGCAGTTGAGACAAGCCAAAGCGCTCTGCATTTTCAATAACCATTATACTGGCATTTGGAACATTGACGCCTACTTCTATGACCGTAGTAGCCACCATGATGTGCGTTATTCCTTTTACAAACCGTTGCATTTCAAGTTCTTTGTCCTTAGGCTTTAAGCGGCCATGTACAACCGAAATTTGATATTTAGGCAAAGGGAAATATTCGAGTAATTTTTCATATCCCATTTCCAAATTCTCCAAGTCCAGTTTCTCGGACTCTTCTATGAGCGGGAACACGATGTACACCTGCCTTCCTTCTGAAATTTGCTGCGTCATGAACTGGTGCAATTTTCCCCTCAATGCTTCTGTGAAATGCATTGTATGAATGGGCTTGCGGTCTGGTGGTAATTCATCAATTACCGACACGTCGAGATCTCCATACAGACTCATGGCCAACGTCCTGGGTATTGGAGTAGCGGTCATGACCAATATATGTGGCGGAAGTGTGCTCCCTTTTGCCCACAAACGGGCCCTTTGCTGAACGCCAAACCGGTGTTGCTCATCAATCACAATCAATCCCAGATTGTGGAAATCCACGGCATCTTCTATTACTGCATGTGTACCGATCAGGATTTTCAACTCGTCTTTACGTAATTTCTCCAGCAGGACTTTGCGTTCTGTCCCCTTCACAGATGAGGTCAGCAAGGCACACTCCAGCTTAATCGGCTCCACTAATGCGCTTATGCTCTGATAATGTTGTTGTGCCAGTATTTCCGTTGGCGCCATAATGCAGCATTGAAAACCTGAACTAATGGCCATAAGCATGGATAGCAAGGCAATGATGGTCTTACCGCTACCCACATCTCCCTGCAGCAGTCTGTTCATTTGGATTCCGGATTCAAGATCCTTCTGTATTTCAGCCAATACCTTGTTTTGAGCCCTGGTAAGTTTAAACGGCATGTGCTTTGGATAGAAGGAATGAAAGGGACCATCCAGGTTTTTTATCTTATATCCATGGGACTTTTGCTTTCTGATTGCCATGTTCCGGACAAGTCGCAATTGCAGGAAAAACAATTCTTCAAATTTCATGCGTTGCCGGGCAATGCGCAGCGTGTACTCATCCTTTGGGAAATGAAGGCTTAGGAGGCAATCGTTCAGCGGAGGCAATTTTAATTTTTCAAGGATGTAAACGGGTAGGGGATCCTCAATACTGGCAGGATCCAAATGCTCAAAAGCATTGAACAGTATTTTTCTGAAAGCCCTCGTTTCCAATCCTTTCTGTCCCAGTTTTTCATTGCTGGGATACACAGGCTCCCATCGCAACATCCGATGCAGGCTTTCTAAGTTATAGCGTTCAATTTCCGGATGTGCCATGCTCTTAAACATCCCGGTGAGTTTGATGCGTCCAAATACGACATATTCTTGGCCAATCTGAAGCTTTTCACGGATCCATTGGTAGTTTTGAAACCAAATTAATTCGAGAACTGCCGTCTCATCTTCCAAAAGTCCGGTAAGCCGTTTCCCTTTGCCGAATCCCTTTTCATCCAAACCTCTGAGGATGCCTTTAAATTGATACAGTTGACCGTCCTGACTGGCTTCCGAAATTGCCGTAAACCTAGTTTTATCGATATATCTGAAAGGATAATACTCCAGCAACTGGCCAACGGTCTCAATCTGAAGCACCTCTCTCAAGGCTTTGCCTTTTTGAGGCCCAACCCCTTTTACATATTCTACAGGACTGTCTGATTTTAAGTTCAAGATGCGTTATTCAGAATTGCAAAATAAACCCAATTTGCGGATACGTTCCTATGACCATACTCGGCAGTTCACAACTCTTTCATGAAAATATCAGTGCTTTTATTTCAAAGCGCATAGCTTTGCAGGGTATTTGATAAAATGGAAAGTATACGTCAAAGACAAATTGCAGAATTGATCCGGAGGCAGTTTAGCATGGTGCTGACTGCAGAAGGTCGCTATATTTATGGATCTCAGGCCTTGGTTACAGTTACCCACGTGATCATGAGTCCTGATTTGGGTTTAGCTAAAATTTACCTGAGCATTTTTAATATTGAACCCAAACAAGAGGTGCTCCTCGCCCTCGAACAAAACTATGCCCGGCTTAAACAAGAATTGCATGCCCGTTTGAAAAAACAAATTCGGTCAATGCCGGAAATGCGGTTCTACCAGGATGAAACGGTCGATGAAGTGTACAAAGTGGAGGCCTTATTCAAAAAATATGAGGACAAGTCGGGCCCTTCAATACCAGAAGAAAAATGAGGCCATACGGGCATTGTGCATCCATTTCCTGCACATGGATGGCAAGTTTCTGACCTTTCATTTTTCTTTTAAGAACAATCTTTTCAAACGCGCGGCAGCCGAAATTATGTTAAAATTCATTTAACTACGAAAACTTTCGTCGATTTTATTGTATTTTTAACCCAGACTTCTGTTCCCCCTTTTTAAAGAGGTAGAAGTCCCAATTTTAAAAACACAATACAGCGAAAAATGGAACATTCCAGAATCTTAATGGCCTTTGTCTATATCCTAGCATTAGCTAATCTGAACGGCCAGCACGCATCTTTGAAAGGGAGTCTTTCCGATTCCGAAGGAAGAGCGTTGTCTTATGGAAATATTGTTTTGTTTAATGCCTTGGACAGCAGTTTGGTGAAAGCAGAATTGTCAGGCGATGAAGGAGATTTTCGTTTTGATAAATTGTCCCAGGGCAGTTACTTTTTAAAGTCCAGCTATTTGGGTTTCGAAACGCTGGCAATTCAGCCATTTCAACTTGAAGCAAATACAGAAAAGGACTTGGGGCAACTTCGGTTACAAGACCGGTCTACTTTACTGGCCCAAACAGTCGTTAGTGCCAAAAGAGCTATTTTGGAAGTAAAGCCAGACAGGACGGTGTTTAATGTGGAAGGAACCATCAACAACATGGGTTCTGATGCGGTCGCATTGCTACGCAAGGCTCCGGGGGTTACCGTAGATAACAATGACAACATCTCTGTATTGGGCCGTTCAGGAGTTCTTATTTATGTTGATGGGAAACGCGTACCGCTTGTTGGGCAGGACCTTTCCTCTTATCTGCAAAACCTGCAGGCAGAACAAATAGACCGGATCGAAATCATAAGCAATCCGGGAGCTAAATATGAAGCACAGGGAAATGCAGGAATTATTGATATCCGTTTGAAAAAAGACCGGAACTTTGGAACCAATGGCAGCTTGAATGCCAGTTATATCCAGGGCCGCTATGCAAAGACCAATCTTAGTGGAAATGCCAATTACCGCAATAAAAACCTGTATTTTTTTGGAAACGCTGGAATTGGGCAATGGAAGGGATTTCACAGGATGGAATTTCAAAGTTATCAGAATGACATTTATCTGAATGAATATAATCTGGGTATTAACAACAGGGATTATGCGAATTACCGTGTGGGTATGGATTATACATTGAAACCACAGCACACCATTGGCTTTTTAGCGGGAGGTAATTTTTCGCAAGCGGACAACAAGGGAATCAACCAGATTGAAATTTCGAAGCAAAGCCAGATTTTGTCTATTGACAGTATATTGACTGCGAACACCTTTGCTGACCAGTCCAGGCCATCTCAAAATTATAATCTCAATTATAAATTTGAAGAAGGACAAAAAAGAAGTTTAAATGTCGACATTGATTATGGTCAATTTGATAATGGAAACAAGAGGAATCAAACCAATAGCTATTTTGCACCGGACGGTCAAGATCTTTTGAGTAAAACCGGATCCAGTTTTAATACCCCTTCTGTGATTCGCATATTTACGGCCAAATCTGATTTTGAAAGTGACTGGCAAAATGGCAAATTAAGTTTGGGAGCGAAATTCAGCCAGGTACATTCTGATAATCAATTTTATGTGTATACTGATCTAGATCAAAAAGGACCTATTGATGCAAGGCGTTCCAATACTTTTGAGTATTCTGAAAAAGTGATGGCAGCGTATCTCAATTACAATAAAAGAATCAACGAAACATGGCAATATGCGGCTGGTCTGAGGATGGAACATACACAGATACGCGGAGACCTCACCGCCATGCTTCCCGAACTGCAAGAGCCTCCGGTCGTATCAGATTATGTAGATTTTTTTCCAAGTATCGGAGTAAACTGGAATCCGGAATCCAATCATCGTTTTCAGTTGAATTATGGTCGCCGGATCAATCGTCCGGATTACCATGTATTGAATCCATTTGTAAATCAATTGAGTCAGTTATCTTATGAAAAGGGAAATGCGTTTCTGGCTCCTGAAATTGTAAATAATATTGATATTACTTATACCCGTTCACAGCAGTATAATTTTAAACTGGCTTACAGCTTGACTACAGATCAGATTACAAGGCTTATTGGTCCTGATGAACAAGATCCGAGAGCAAGTTTCATCACCTGGGCTAATCTTGCAAAGCAACAGAATTTCAGTTTTAGTGCAAGTCTGCCATTTCAGTTTGGAAAAGATATTTCCAGCTATTGGAATCTGAGTGCAGCCCATATTCATAACATGGCTGATTATGGCGATGGTGCAGTTGTCGATATAAAGGCCTTTACCTATAATATTTACCAGCAGTTAAGCCTGCCTATACCATTAGGCTGGAGAGCAGAGCTGTCGGGAAGTTTTTCTGGACCCGGAGTGTGGGGTGGTGTATTTGTTTATAAAACCAGTTGGAATCTCGATTTCGGAATTCAGAAAAAGCTATTGGGGGACAAGCTACAAATCAAGTTAAGCGCAACGGATATATTCTATAAATCCGGTTGGAATGGGAAGTCAAGTTTTGATGGTCTTGTTTCTTATGGAAAGGGAAACTGGGATTCACGCCGTTTGAATCTAAATCTCAGCTATCGCTTTGGCAATGATCAGATAAAATCCTCAAAAAGACAAGCTGGTCTGGAAAATGAAGCGGACCGTGCCCGTAGCGGAGACTAACAATTGTTCGTTTGTCTGCCATTCTAAACGAATTTTTGGTGTTCATTTACGCCTCTTTCCTTAGCGACTCCACAGGTGAATGTCCCCACTTGAGCCTATATGAAAAGAAAATATATGAAATTCTTCAAAGCATGATCAGGCTTTAGGGATGGGTGATCCATGGGGATCTGTGTCAGGATAACCCAATTCCTCATCCAGTTTTCTGAGGTCTTCTTCAGTAAGGTAATGCTCGATTTGGTCCGCTTCCTCATGAATTTGGTCTGTCTGCAAACCCAGTTCTTCAACGAGAAAAGTTTCCCATAAACGATGGGCTCGTATCAATTGATTGGCTCTGATAAGTCCATCATGGGTTAGGGTGTAGTTTTCAGCTTCCTTTTGGTACAATCCAATTTGTTGCAATCGGTTCATCCATTGTTTTAAAATGCGCGAAGAGTATCCGGTAATATGGGACAATTCTTCAATGCGTATGGAACCCTTCTTACCTGCCTGAACCGTTCGTTTCAAAATGTCTTCAATCAGGATTCTTTGCGCCAGTCTTTTTCTGGCAAAGTATCTTGGCAGATATCCTCTGGCAGGAGCAAAGAGGGCTATACATCCATAAATGAGGGTCGCCATGACAGCCATGGAAGGACCTGCTGGAAAATCAAATGCAATGGACAACAGCAAACCTGACAGTGCGGAGAGCATTCCCAATAGCATGGACCATGCCAATACATAATGGAGTCTGTTTGCAATCAGGAGCGCTGCAGATGCGGGAGTAATCAGCATGGAAACAACAAGGATGACACCGACGCCTCTTAAGGAAGCAACTACCACAAGACTGAGCAGCAACATCAGTAAATAATGCATACGGGAAGCACGGATTCCCATGGTTCCGGCAAGTGCTGGTTGAAACGTGGTTACAAATAATGGACGGTAAAACAAAAGGATCACCCCTGAAACCAATACAAACAAGGATGCTGTAAGTATAAAGTCTTCATTTGATACAGAAAGTAAATTCCCAAACAGGAAGTCTTTCAAATCCAAATGCACACCTCCCTTTCCGCTGATCCATGATATGCCGATAATTCCAAGGGAAAACATAAACGTAAAGATGATCCCAATTGCGGCATCATTTTTTATCCGCAGGCTCTGTTGAAGCCAGGTGATTAAAAAGGCGGCCAGCAAGCCTGCAAGTACAGAGCCTATAAAAAATCCAATCCCCGAATACCCTACAAGCATAAAGGATAGCACAATGCCGGGTAATATGGCATGCGAGAGTGCATCGCCGATCATGGCCATATTGCGAAGTACGATAAAGCATCCCAGCAAACCGCACATCCCGCCCACCAGTAAGGCAATGTACAAGGATCGAAGCCCTAAGTCTGATTGAAAAAAGGCTGTTAGTTGATCTATTGTGTTCATGAATAGCTATGTATCAAAGAGCCGATTGTGAAGAAATAGCTAAGATAAGTGGAGATCAACCAAATTCTGCATTCGTATGCCTCAGAAGTGAACATACAATGTTGTAGCCAAATAAAGATGGTCTTGAAACGAAAACCTGGTAAACGATTCTGAAAATAGAAAAGATCCTTTAGCGACCCATTGTATCCTGGGCCGTGCGATTTTTCAAAAAGTTATTGAAAAAGTCAACGCCTTCGTTGCTGATTTTATTAGCCGCTATTTGCTTTCCTTTGGAATCGACAAACACCATAGCGTTACAGCTGCTTTGGTAAAAGAGGTCCAATTCCTGGATGATTTCACCATTTTTTTGACACACCAAATGCGCATCTGGTGTACATAGATTGGTAAGTTGGCCTTTCTCTTCCGTGATCAGGGACATGATGATGGCCACTGCCTGCGGATTGTCAAAGCTCATGGAAAGGTTGACGTCTTTTTTTAGAGAAATGAGATCAATACTTGTGCATTCGGATCTGATTTTGGACAACTGGTCTGATGGAAAGGCATCAAGTGAAATGGTTTTTCCTGCCGGAGATTCAGGACCTTTGCCACTTTTATCATTTTTACATGAAAGAAGTAAGCTGGCAGCAACAAAACAGAAAAGAAATACTCTCATAGACAAATCTGCTAAAACGTGTAACGAAGCCCCAAAGATATGAAATAACTGATCATTCGTATTTCATTCCCGTTTTTTGAATAGTTGTACAACGAACTGAGCGAACGCGTATACTTGCCGGTTGCCGCCCAGGAGGGACTCCAGTTATAGGCCGTCCCCAGAATCCAACTCACATCCGTTTTGTTGAACTCCTTGTCAAGACCAGAAAGGCTGCTGCTTGAAATGAGACGCCCTATCGAAAAGCCACCAAAAAAGGACATTCTGTAAAATTCTTGATCGTTTTCAGTTTGCATCCAGTCTTTCAGGACAAAGAGGATTGGGATATCTATATAATGAAGGTCGAATGAAACGGGAACAGGATCATTTTTACCATACCGGCTTCCTCTGAGGCTATAGTTTATACCCAACTCAAGAGCAGTAGTTGGACTCAGACGAGCACTGGTATAAACGCCAACCTCATATCCCGGTTTATGAAAACCCAAAATATCATCCCCATCAATTTGTGAAAGGCATCCTGAAGCCTTGAATCCGGACTCAAATCGTTGGGATTGAACAGGGAGTGTCCAATAACATGCAAGGATCAAAATAGACACAACTTTTTTCATAATTGGCTTAAAACTAGAATCTTGAACGTACAAAATGGTATTTTATGCGACCTCTCAATGGAAATTGAACCCTATTGGAGGGTAGTGTTGTTATAAAAAAGAATGCGGTCGTAAAAGTATTCAAATATGTGATTTTCAAATGTGTTATAAAAAAACGTACAAGCAATAATACATGCAGTTTATTTTAATAATGAAAATAGTTTTTAGTTTTACGCCATCATCCTGGACCAATTTAGAATGAAGTATACAAGAACAAATCTTAAAAAACTCGAAGACCTTTGCAAAACAATGGGTTATACTGTGCGCTATGAGCAAGGTCATTTTCAATCGGGCTTTTGCCGCGTAGAAGATCGTAAAGTTCTGGTAATCAATAAATTTTTTGACCTTGAAGGACGCATGAATTGTCTGATGGAGATTCTCCAGGAGTTGCCGTACAGTCCAGAAAATATGGAAGAGGAAGACAAAAAGCTCTACGAAAAAGCGATCTCCATGCGATCTTTGCAAGAAAGCGAAGCGTGATTTTAACGTTTTTGGGCACCGGAACATCGCAGGGGGTGCCTGTTATTGGCTGTACTTGTGAAGTTTGTCTTTCATCAGATCGTTTGGATCACAGACTTCGGACTTCGGCCTGGATCCACGATAATAACCACAGCATTCTGATAGATATCGGGCCCGATTTCCGCCAGCAAGCTTTGAGCTCTGGAATACGACGTCTGGATGCCATTCTCTTGACCCACGAACATGCAGATCATACGGCTGGTCTCGATGATATCAGGCCCATTAATTTTATGGAAGGCCCTGTGCCTTTATTTGGACTTCACAGGGTATTGGAGGACATCCAAAAGCGATTTCACTATATTTTTGGTCAAAAGGAGTATCCTGGATTGCCAGAACTGGAATTGCATTCGGTGATCCCAGGAAATGCGTTTTCTATTGCTGATCTTACAATCCGCCCAATCCAGGTCACTCATGGATCCCTGGCTGTTTTGGGCTACCGGATTGGATCTCTGTGTTATATTACGGATGCGAGCGCTATTGCACAGGAAGAGATACAGGAAATGCAAGGTTGTGATATACTCATTCTGAATGCGCTGCGCAAAAAAAAACACCACAGTCATCTCTGCCTTGAGGAGGCTTTAGCATATATTCGGGCAATTCAACCGAAGCGGGCTTTTCTTACCCATATCAGCCATCAGATGGGGCTCCATAAATCCATTTCAAGCAGTTTGCCGCCTAACATAGAAATAGCATTTGATGGCTTATCTGTAAACTTTGGGAATGAATCAACTGAATAAAAGTTCCAGCCCGTATTTGTTGCAGCATGCGCAAAATCCCGTCGAATGGAGAATTTGGGATGCGACCATACTGATTGATGCCAAACGCTACCACAAGCCTATCCTGGTCAGTATTGGATATTCTACCTGCCATTGGTGTCATGTTATGGCGCACGAATCCTTTGAGGATCATCTTACAGCTGAAATAATGAACGCGCATTTTATAAATGTAAAAATCGATCGGGAAGAGCGACCTGATTTGGATCATTACTTTATGAATGCAGTCCAGGCTATGGGTCAGCAGGGTGGTTGGCCTTTGCATTGTTTTCTCACGGAAGAGGGCAGCCCATTTTTTGGAGGGACCTACTTTCCCCCCGAGCCCAAATATGGAAGACCATCCTGGAATCAAGTGTTGCTATCTGTTGCCCAGGCTTATCAGGAAAAGCATCGTGAAATATTCGAGCAGGCAACGCATTTAAAGCAGCATTTACATACACTCAGCCTGATGCATCCTTCAGTTTCTGAATTGCAAATACAACCGGAAAAAATCCTGCAGCAATTGAAAGCCAGCATGGATGTGGTTGAAGGTGGTTTTGGACAAGCTCCGAAATTTCCACATGCAATGGCTTTGCAATTATTAGGGCAATTGTTTTTTGTAACCGGGGACAGAACAGCCATAACACATCTTTCGCTGAGTCTGCGTCGCATGGGCATGGGAGGCCTTTTTGATCAAATTGCGGGTGGTTTCTGCAGGTATTCTGTTGATGGAAACTGGGACGTGCCTCATTTTGAAAAAATGGCATATGATCACGCCCAGATATGTGCGTGCCTGGCGTTCGGATTTGGCTATACAAAAGATCCTTATTTAAAAATGCTTGCGGACAAGTCATTTGCATTTTTTGAACAACACTTGCAAGGGCCTGAAGGATTATTTTATGCAGCTCTGGATGCCGATTCTGAAGGAGAAGAGGGCAGGTTTTATGTTTGGGAGCTAGAGGAACTGAAAACTTTACTAGGTGGACAATTTGAACAATTTGCCGAATTTTTTGAGTTCTTGCCTTTAGATTATTTACATCCCGAAAAAAAAGTCCTTCGTATAAAAAAATCCAGGGACAAGCCTGAATTATATCATGACTTCGAAGGCTGGGCACCGGCACTTGAAACGCTTCAGCATCATCGCGATCTGCGGATTTTACCTTCCATAGATTCAAAGAGGATCGTGTCCTGGAATGGGATGATCGTTACTGCTTATTTGGATTGGTATCGCGTGACGCAGGACAAGAGCTATCTTGAAAAGGCTAAAAGTCTACTCCAGCTGCTTTTGGACCGATCTTCCGATCATTCTGGTACTATTGTTCACTACATGACGCAATCTGAGGGGATAGGATATGGTTTTCTGGAAGATTATGCAATGCTGATGAAAGCGTGCCTTGATTATTACCAGTGTACTTTTGAGCAAAGCTATTATGATGCCGCCTTTCGCTTATTTCAGCAAGTCAAAGATCAATTTACTGTAGATGGATCTTTTCTCTTTAAAATGGCACCGGATAGGTACGAAGACTTTAATCATATTCAGACGGATTGGTCTGAAACCAACTACCCGTCGGCGAATGCTATTTTATGTTTATGTGCCGCATACTTTTCAGAACACGAAGATGCACCTGAATTTGAAGGGCTGTGGATGCACATGGCAGAACAGGTTAAAGAAGCAGCGCTTAAATTTCCTCTGGCAGCATCAAGCTGGATTGGAATATTGCTGCATTCAGAAACGGGCTGGCCTGTATTGAAAGTCCCTTCTCCGGAACAGGCACATATTTTGTTAGAAGGAATTGTCATACCGTGGATTTTTATCGTACCGGATCGATCGGGTCAGAAAATCTGCCAGTTCTGCTTTGAAGGCTATTGTTCAACTCCTTTGGATACGAAAGATAAGCTTGTATCTTTATTGGGTAAATACCACATACGTTTTTGAAGCTGAAATTATCGTTGAGCACCTTGATTGCCTTTCTGGGCATTCTTTCATGGACATCGGGCCAGCAAAGCTCATTGTTTTCATTGGCGAGCAAGGATGTCTATCGCATTATTCCTGCAATGGCAGGTCAGGAGGGGACCTTATTTGCATCTGGTTTATTTCGGAGCCAGTGGCAAAACATAGAAGGGCATCCGCAAACTTTTGACTTCAGCGTAAACCTTCCCTTATATTGGATACAGTCAGGATGTGGGTTTAGCTTAGGTAAAGATGAACTGGGCTTAAGTCAACTGGTCTATTTTCGTCCATCCTACAACCTGGTATTCAAATCGGAAGCAATTCTTTGGAGTGGAGGTTTACACTTGATTTACAACAACTTAAGATTCCAGGGCGACCTGGCAAGAACTCCCGAAGGACAATACCTTGCAGGTAGTATCGACCATCTTGATCCATTGGTCCCAACGACAACGGTAAGTTTACATATTCTGGATGGAGGCGTTTCATTGGCTTTGCTCTACAGGAATTGGCAAATAGGCCTATCGGTCAATCAAATCCTGGAAAGCCATACCCGTAACGAAAATTTGGCCTGGAAAAATCGCAGACATTATCAAATTCTTACGTCATATCATGCAGAAATAGAACGCTTTATAATAAAGCCACAGTGCCTCGTTTCTCTTAATGGGAATCGTGTTCAGGCAGACTTTTTTACGGGATTTGAATATAATGGCAATGTTTTTGGTGGAATACATTTCAGGGGGTATGACGATCGCTCCCTGGAATCAGTAGGCATTTCAGTGGGATTTAAATTGAGCAAGCGGATTTCTCTTGCCTATGCTCATGAATTTTATCTTGGAAAATTATCTGGAGATTCTCAGCTCCAGACCCAGGAATTTGGACTTTTCTATCATTTTGGGAAGGCCATTGGACTTGGTATAAAACCCAGAATTGAATATAGTCCAAGATATGCCGATTGATATCCAATTAATTACGCATAGTGATTTTATTAATTTAGTTAAAAAAAGATATTGGTGGGAAACACAATAATTTCCATCCGTATCTTGTTCGAATAATAGTGCGTCATAAAACATAAAACCCAAAAAATATTTTGATTAAAACTTTTTGGATTGTTTTATATTTGTGCCACTTTTTTAAAAGACAAAGTAGGTAAATGTATTAATGATGAGAAAATCAAGTCTCTTTCTCTTCGCCTTGCTCGTGGTCCTTTTGACCTCTTGTGGTAAAAACAAACAAGAAGGGCAGTTAGTCGGCGCGTCCCCTAGACCAAAGTGGGATGGAATCAATCCTTATGGTATGGTCTACGTCCCCAGCGGATCTCTGACGATAGGTCAGAGTGACCAGGATTTCTTTCACACCTTTGTTCAACCTCAGAAATCCATTTCTATTTCTGGGTTTTACATGGATGATACGGAAATCACCAATAACGAGTACCGTCAGTTCGTTTTTTACGTTCGTGATGAATTGGCTCACAAGGCGTTAGGACATTTTATTGAAGGCGAGGATGGCCAGACCGAAGAGGTTGACTGGGAACAGGAAATCGACTGGGAAGACGAAACCCTCAATGATATGTACTTCCAGGGTGCAGATGCATTTAAAGGCGTAAAAGAACTGGATTCCCGCAAATTCGTTTACGAATGGGAATGGAAAGATTGGCAGATGGCTGCGCACAACAGGGATGTGCGTCGTTCAAATATAATCCACAAGGAAAAAACAAATATCTATCCGGACACACTTTGCTGGGTTCGCGATTTTGCATATTCCTACAACGAGCCGATGACAAGAAACTACTTTTCACATCCTGCATTCGATGACTATCCGGTTGTAGGAGTGAATTGGAAGCAATGTCGTGCATTCTGTTATTGGAGAACTTCCATTTGGAATAAATTCAAAGGAGAAGAAGAGCCCAACAGTGAGGAATTCCGCTTACCTACAGAGCATGAATGGGAGTGGGCAGCCCGCGGAGGCAGGGAACAAGCTCCATTTCCATGGGGTGCATATTATGCCAGAAATGCAAAGGGCTGTCTTTTGGCAAACTTTAAACCTGGTAGAGGAAATTATCCAGAAGATGGTGGGTATTACACGGTTCGGGCAGATGCCTATTTCCCAAATGAATATGGCTTATACAATATGGCTGGTAACGTTGCTGAATGGACCGAAACAGCGTATTCTGATAATTCACACGTAATCATGCACGACCAAAATCCGGATGTGAAATATGACGCAAAGGATGAGGATGCAGAGGCCTACAAGCGCAAAGTAATTCGCGGTGGTTCCTGGAAAGATGTAGGTTATTATCTGCATACCAGCACGCGTAACTGGGAGTTTCAGGACACAACCAAATCCTATATAGGATTCCGTTGCGTGCTTTCTTTCCTCGGCAGATCTGAAAACGACTTTAAGTAATCGTAATTGTACTTTTTCATATCTTCTCTTGTTGTCAAGGCGGATGTGTTTATTAATTGCAAACAATTTTCTCTTAACTCAATTAAAAAATTACAACAATGGCTATTTACAAACAGAATTGGTTTAAATACCTCAAAAATCTAATTATCGGGGTAGGTGCTTCAGTAGTAATGCTCGGGGCCCTCTTCAAAATCATGTCATGGGAAGGTGGTGACGTCATGATTACAGCAGGTCTTGTCACAGAAGCGTTCCTATTCTTAATTCTTGGTGTTATCCCTCCGGATAAAGATTACTATTGGGATAAACTGTACCCAGGTTTGGGAGATGCAGATGCAAGAATCAATCCTTTGATTGAAGGTCCGGTAAAAGGTGCAAGCCGTCCTGCCAATGGCGAGGTGGTTGAAGGCCAGCTTGCTGGAATGCTTACAGAACTGCAGGCCATGTCAAAAAGCCTTGGTTCACTGAAAGCTTTACAGGAAGTGGACTTCAGCAAAACCGGTGATCAGCTGAAAGCAATGAACAATTTCTATGCACGTATGAACGATGCAATGGTTCAGTTAAATGCTTCTGTTGAAGATACCAAAGCTTATAAAGACCAGGTTGCAGCGTTAAATAAGAATTTGACAAACCTGAATGGTGTTTACGGTAACATCTTGTCTGCCTACAAAACAATGGGCAATTAATTAATCTCTATTGATAACCAAATAAACAGACTAAAATATGTCTATACCTAAGCAGCCCCGCCAGCTCATGATCAACATCATGTACCTGGTTCTTACGGCTCTTTTGGCATTGAACGTATCAGCGGAGATCTTTAATGCTTTTAAACTCGTAAACAAAAGTTTGTCCGACTCCAATGCAGCATTGGATAAATCCAATGAAGCCCTGGTGCCTTCTATTGAAAAAAGGGCTTTGGCAAAACCAGAATATGCGCGTTTTAAGGAGAGAGCTCCAATGGCCGTTCAATATGGAAAAGAATTCTCAGACTATGTGAATAGCGTAGTTAATGATCTCATCGACAAAGCCGGAAATAAAAACGGACAAGTTGATGACATGGACTATATCGTGGTGGGTGACCATAAAGACTTGAAAGGAAAGAAAAACAAGGATGTCACAACACGCGAAATGGTAAACAATAAAAAAGGTCTTGAGCTGAAAAACAAAATCCTAGAATATCGCGGAAAATTTCTGTCTCTTATAGATGATAGTTTACGTGCTTCTATGGAAAGTGAGATTCCTTTGAATATTGACGATGAGACCTGGAGGCATTCCAAAACAAAGAAAAGCTGGGAAGAATTCACCTTTAAGCAAATGCCATTGGGTGCTTGCTTGCCCATCTTTACCAAATTTATCAATGACGCAAAATCTTCTGAGAATGCAGTGTTGAATCATTTCAGCAAAAAACTCGGTGGAGAAGATGTGGTACTTGATAAATTTACCGTAATCTCATCACCAAAGAAAAACTATGTAATCAAAGGCGAGTCTTTTGAAACATCTATTTCTTTGGCGGCATCTACATCAAAATCCACGAACACCAAAGTTTCACTCTCTGTAAATGGAGCCAATTTGTCTTCCAACGCGGATGGTGAGGCTGTTTGGAAAACGACGGCAAATGATGTAGGTACAAAGAAATATACCGCTGTTGCCTCTGTGACGAACCCCGTTACAGGAAAAACAGACACCTACAGAAAAGAATTTGAATTTGAAGTAGGGGAGCGTTCTTGTAACGTGTCTGCCGAGAAAATGAACGTATTTTATATTGGCGTTGAAAATCCAGTTGCCATTTCTGCAGCGGGAGTGCCTTCTGCTCAGTTGAATGTTCAAGCGTCCGGAGGGGGTATTGAACTTGCGAAGCAGGGAGGTGGTAAATTTATTGCCAACGTAAAAACTCCAGGTGAAGCTACAATCACGTTAAGTGGTGGTGGACTTCCTCCGACAAACTTTAAATTCCGTGTTAAAAGGATTCCAACACCAGTGCCCATGCTTTCCGATAAAAGGGGAGGCGCTATGCCCAATGGTGTGTTTAAAGCACAACAGGGTGTAATTCCCGTACTGGAAGGATTCGAATTTGACGCGAAATGCCAAATCCAAGGGTTTAACCTTGTACGCGTAGCTCCCAGACAGGATGCACAGATTGTTACCAACACAGGCGGCCGCTTTACGCCACAAGCCACACAGTTGATGGCTCAGGCGAAGCCAGGTGACCGTTATCTCTTTGAACAAATCAAAGGAAGATGTCCAGGTGATGCTGCTGCACGTGATCTTGGAGATATGTCTTTCCAAATTAAATAAATTTTTATCCCATGTTTAATTACAGGATTTCATTTTACTTTTTCTTGCTCTTGAGTTGTTGCCTTAGTGTGAGTTTATCTGCACAGGTGGCTGATGAAGAGAAAACAGAAGCCAGCGAAGAAGAAGAAGACTCAGGATATCTTGACGATATTGTTGAACGTTCTCTTGTCAAAGAACAACGTATTCTTGACTACCAACCCATCCGCGAAGCGGATATTGTCTGGGACAAAAGAATATGGAGGGTATTGGATGTAAGAGAAAAAATGAATTTGCCATTTGTTTATCCAGTCCGTCCTTTTTTCCAAATCCTGGTACAGGCAGCTGAAAATGGTGATATCCGAATCTTCAAAGAAGACAACTTTCGCAAGTTCGTAACTGGTGAAGAATTGGATAAACTATTGCATCGCGTCGATACGGTTGTTGTGACTGACCCGGAAACGTATGTGGAATCTGTTCAGATTAAAAAATCTGACATTGACTACAATGATATTAAAACATATCGCGTGAAGGAAATGTGGTATTTCAACAAACAAACTTCAAGGCTAGAATGTCGCATACTTGGAATCGCACCTATAAAGGACGAATACGATGATGCAGGTAATTTGAAATATACCCTCCCGATGTTTTGGGTATACTTTCCTGAAGCTCGCAAAGTACTTTCCCGTGAACGAGTATTCAATGATCAAAATGACGCGGCTCCGGCAACCTGGGCTGATGTATTTGATTATCGATTCTTCAGTAGTTATATCATTAAGGAGTCCAATGTTCAGGATGTCCGTTTGAGTGATATTTTTAAAGGGGAAAACGATGGAGTTAAGTTGTTACTCGAATCCGAGAAAATTAAAAATAATATTCTCAATATCGAACACGACTTGTGGGCATATTGAAAAATTGTCTTTAAGAATCAAAAGGCCGGTGTACATTCTACCCGGCCTTTTTTATTTTCATTTGTTGATTTCAGATGCCTACAAATAATTTTTGAAAATTATGCAATACGTAAATATCCTCCTGCACCTCAGCAGCTTGTACACCGCACTTTAGGCAAATGAATTACTATTGCTCGGAATGATCGATGTTTGAATTACCCATCAGATTTTGAAAAGTGCCTGGCCATTTTATTTCCAGCGCAAGCGTTGCCAACACCAGGAAGTATTCGATTCGTGTAAAAATATAATTCAATGAACTTGTAGCTGAATCATAGTGTGCATAGCTTAAAAACACAAGTACGGTCCATACTAAACTTGTAAGTGGGAAGGAAAACAGGCCAATCAGTAGCAAGGGTGCAAGATACCAGGGATGGACAGTTGTACTGAATATTAGAAATGCAAACAAACAAAGCCAGATTGATTTGAAAAGCAAGGTGTGAGAATACTGATTTAAGGGTCTCAGCCAGATGATCAAATAGATAATTGCAAAAGGTAACAGGCAGATCAAAGCTGCATTGTTTTTTAATTCATACCATCCTCTTTCGAAAAAAGAATCCCTTATTATGATATATAAAAAGGAGTTGAATTCAAATTGACCAAAGTACAGTTTTAAACTTCCCTGATAGTTTCTAAAAGTATTGGCAAGAATCCAAATAAAAGGTAGTGCAGCTGCAATGAAGCCGGCTATCCATTTGATAGACCAGTTCCATCCAGTTTTATTTCGCACTAAGAAAGGAGCAAACAGCAATACATTTAATTTCGAAATAAAGGACAGTCCAAATGTAAATCCTGACAGTGGACCTTTTGATGTAATGTAGTAGTACAATGCCATAATCAGAAGGCAAACCATTAGTTGCTCAACGTGCAGGTTTCCGGAAAGTTCTGCTAGAATGAAGGGAGATCCAAAGTACAATGCAATGAAATATCCAGGTGTTTGAAGCACATCCGAAATTTTCAATAGAAACTTTAGACTGAGCAGGTCAGTAATAAGAAATATAATCTTAACTATTAAGGCAAACAGATACAGGTTTGAACCTGCTATCGTCGAAGCAATGCAGAATATTAGTTGACTCAAAATAGGGTAGACGCTATGGTATTCCCTGGAATTCAGCAATGGAAAATATTCCAGCAAGGGTTTAACAAAGGCTTCGCTACCACCCTGATGAATGATTTCTATTGGCGTATATGCATAGGGATTGACGGAATGGCTGAGGAGCCACCCATCCCACCAATATCTGTAGTAGTCATTTGAAAGTTGAGGTGATGAAAACAGGAAAATACATTTCGCCAAGGCGATAGGTATCCATAACGAGCTCCACATAGCATGTTTGACTGTAGTGCGTACAAATGCAATAAGCAATACAGAGGAAAGGCATGCTGGAAGAATTACAGAAAGAAAGTTGTTTTGATGGCTATAAAAGGCAAGCGCACCGCATGCGAGCACATACAAGGCTGCAATAAAATAAATGGAGTAAAACTTTTTGGTCACGTACCGAAAAGTACGCTTTTACTTAAAACTCAAATGCCTTAATGAATAGAAAAAGTTTAATCCGAATCCAAACATCAGCAGGGAGTGAAATAAAATAAAGGAATAATATTCGATGTAAATACCTAATCCAATTGCAAAAGCAAAATAGATGAAGATGAAAAATTCAATCCATGTTTTGAAGGTAATTTGCTGAATCAGGTAGTTGTTATTTAAAATCTGGTCTTTCAAAGTTATGAGGTTGAATTTTGGAGTCCTGATGAAAGCAGATTTTTTTCCGAGGTATCCTTCAAGCACTGCGATGCTGTTGTGAAAACTAAAGCCCATGGAAAGGGCCATAAACGAAGGGAATAACAACAGGAAACGGAAAAATCGGTTTTTTGTCCCTTTTTCCTTCCAGCACATCATTGCGTTAGCTTCATAGAAAACAGACATTACAGCGATCGTTCCCAAAAGACAAAAGCCTAGGAATGTTGCTTTTAATTTTAAGTTGTCCATAGCACACAGAACAGGTACACTAATAAGGGCAACCCAAAAGATTACAAGGAATATCCCACTGCTGACCAGGTGCATAAATGCATGGAACTTTGTTGCGAGCGGGAGTTTGGATTTTAAAATAACTGGGAGGAGTTTTCTGGAGTTTTCCGCCCCACCTTTCATCCAACGAAATTGCTGTGACTTGAGACCATACATTTCTGCGGGTAGCTCAGCCGGGCATACGATATCTTCAATGTATTTGATTTTCCAGCCTTTCAGCTGAGCTCTGTAGCTTAAATCAAGATCTTCAGTCAGGGTATCGGATTGCCATCCACCTGCATCATCTATGCAGCTTTTTCTCCATATTCCGGCAGTTCCATTAAACTGAAGAAAGTGACCTGCTGCGCATCGTCCCGCCTGCTCTACAGTAAAATGTACGTTTAATTGAAAAGCCTGCAATTTTGTAAGAAGACTATAATCTTCATTGATATGCTCCCATCTGGTTTGAACAACACCAATTTCCGGAGCATTGAAGTAGGGAATGCTCTTTTTTAAGAAATCCGGATGCGGCAAAAAATCGGCATCAAAGATGGCAATGAACTCACCTTTGCAGATTTTGGTTCCTTCCTTTAGGGCACCCGCTTTATATCCTTTGCGATCCACGCGATGTATATGTGTAATGTCAAATCCTTGCTGACGGTAAAATTCTACTTTCTCCGAGGCATATTGGCGCGTATCATCGGTAGAATCATCAAGGACCTGAATTTCCATCCTGTCCTTTGGATAATCAAGTTTTGTGATGTTATCCAACAGCCGGTCCACTACAAACTGCTCATTGAATATGGGAAGCTGAATGGTCACCATGGGATGAGGATCAGAATCTTTCAATGGGCTTAGAATGATTTTATTCTTTTTATGTTTTCTATATGCTTGCAATAAGCGAAGCTGTAATAGGGAAAACACTGTAATGTAAAGTAAGCTTCCAGTATAAAGGAAAATGAGGAGGGTCTGAATTGTATCCATAATTGTGCAGCAAAAATAAAAAGCTTAAAAGACCGTCAATCTAATTCTGCCTACTTTTTTTAACACAATTTTAACCTTTAACAAAAGTTTTGAATATTATATAGAGAATCTTTGAACCTGCTCCTAAAACACCTTTCATAGTGCCCGAAACTTTGGATTTTCCAATGCGTTTTCGATAGCTCACGGGAATTTCAGAACAACGCATTTTAT
The DNA here is from genome assembly GCA_964507535.1 of uncultured Saprospiraceae bacterium. Lineage (GTDB taxonomy): Bacteria > Bacteroidota > Bacteroidia > Chitinophagales > Saprospiraceae > Vicinibacter. The sequence goes on along the minus strand of CAZDQG010000005.1, from coordinate 51,207 downwards.
GTTTAGCGGCCTTGATTTGCATTTCTACTGTCCACCCATAGTCCGGGTCTTCCATTTTTAATTTCAAGAGGCTGGAGTATCGTATTGCCCTGAATGGACCAAGATCTGTAAATCGATATCCCCAGAATATGCGAATAAGAAAGGTCGCGAGTGCATTGCCAAATATTTGTACGGAAGTCAAAGAACCCGGTTCCGGATTTCCCAATACCCGGGAGCCCAGGACCAGATCCAGTTTTTCCTCATCGAGTTTACGTATCAGCAGGAGCATTTCGGAAGGATCATCTGAAAAATCTCCATCTATAAAAACAACCACATCCGGGAGGGAATTTTTTGAAATTTCTCTTAAACCGCGCAAGCAGGCAGACCCATACCCTTTTCGGGGTTCATTTACGACTTCAGCTCCTTTTTCGCGGGCAATGTCTGCAGTCCTGTCAATACTTCCATTGTCGCAGACATACACCTTTCGTACCGGCATATCTGCAAGAGCATGCAGAACCATTCCAATAGATTGCTCTTCATTTAGAACGGGTATGATGACATCTATGGTCATCCCATGTAGTCTTACGGCAATTGAAGCGAGCTCTATTTAAAGAGCTTTTAGGGCTTTGGTCAGAAAGGTCAACACGAACGGTAGACCAACCCAAAACCAGGCAGGATAATACACCAGCAAAAGGCAGGTTCCGACCGTCGAAACCAAAAAATAAAGCCAGTCGTTTCTCCGGGATTGATTTGATTCAGACATCAGTACTTATTTTGTGCAAAAATAGAATTTTTACGAATATGTAGCTTAAACGATCTGGATAAGATGAAATGGGGCCTTTGTTTGCTAGTTGTATTTTCGGGTATTGCATTCTTTTTTTTCTCATGCGATCAGGAATCGTTTTCTTCAGAAATGGGCGATCGGCTTGTGCCAGAAATAGATACGCTCACCTTTGATACCGTTTTTGCTACTATCGGCAGCGCAACGCGTTATTTTAAGATTTTCAATCCTCATGCAAAAAGCATTCAAATCGAACGAATCTTTGTTTCGTCCGGAATACATTCTGATTTCCGGATAAATGTGGACGGGACAGCAGGCCCGCAAGTGGAAAAAGTGGATGTGGGTCCTGGTGATTCTGTGTATGTATTTTGTGAAGTGACCGTGAATCCATTTGATCCATTGGAGGTAAGTCCTTTTATTAAAGAAGATTCTATCATTATTGAATACAATGGCAATAAAGATCATGTGCATCTCATAGCATGGGGTCAAAATGCAAATTATATTCCTTCAAAGACCAATAAGGGGCAGTTTGCAGCGATAGACTTACAAGGCGGCACAATCACATGGAATGATCAAAAGCCATATATCATTTATGGAATCGTACGCATTGAAAACGGAATACTCGAAATCGATGCAGGAACCCAGGTGCATTTCTGGGGAGGTCTTACAAAAGCGCAAAACGCCAATGGTGATATCGTTTTTTATAATGATGGACGGTTGATCGTTGGTGCTACAGCATCTTTACACATCAAAGGGACGATAGACAAACCTGTTGTCTTGCAGGGAGTTCGACTGGAATCGCAATATGCATCTACACCGGGACAATGGAGTGGCATTTTTTTAGATCGGGGGAGTGCAGGCAATCGTCTGAACTATGCCATAATAAAAAACAATTTGATTGGATTGTATGCCGATTCATCATCTTCTTGCATTGTGGAGAATACACGGATATTTAACAACAGTATTTATGGTATGTACGCATCTTCTGCACAGATTACTATTCACAATTCCTTATTTTATAATCAGGGGTCTTCGAGCCTGTTTGTGACTACCGGGGGAGAAACGACATGCAATTATGTAACGTTTGTTAATCTGGGAAACACAGACCCTTCTGTTTATGTAAGCAATGCCCAATGCATCGATTTCCCATTTTGTCAACAAGTATATACATACCCATTGAAAGCACAATTTACCAATTGCATTATCACAGGTTCTGATCAAGATGAGTTTTGGTTTACTAAGCATGAAGCAACATCTTTTGATTTGAATTTGCAGAATTGCATGTTTCGGTCGAAGGAACTACTTGTTCAATTTCCTGAGTTCAATACGAAGTACACAAAAGAATCCATTAACTATTCCAACTTCCAAAACCTTTTCAGAAATATCTTTCAGGATGATTTTCATCCGGATAGCCTATTTGTTCTGCAATCAAAGGGGAAGCCCATTTCTGGCATTGACAGGGACCTTGATGGGAATATTCGCGATGCAGTCAGTCCAGACATTGGGTGTTTTGAATATGTACATTGACCAATATGCTGATATATTTTTAAGTTGTGAGTTCAAAGGTTCGATCTCTGAGGATAGCGAATAAAATGCAGCTTCAACATTGTTTCAAACATAGCAGGCAAAGAGCTCATGTGAATCATACATTTGAACTTTATCTGGCAAATGAAGTCAAGAAAAAGGATAATTATGAATTGTTTCGAATTGCAGAAGGAGATAAAGGCCGAATGAAAAGATAGCCAATCACAAAGAAAATCATTAAAGCGAGTACGCTGAATCGCATGGAATTTGTTATTTGGTTGATGGAGCCAAAAATAAATGTGCCAAAGACAATAGAGATGTAATAGATCACATCATAAAAGCTGTAGAAGCAGGTTACATCGGGATGATCTTTAGGAATCATTTTAGAATAAGAAGATCTGGATAGCGCCTGAATTCCGCCCAGAACCAATCCTACCATTGCAGCTAAAAAATAAAATTCCATTTCGCCATATACAAAGTATGCAAACAAACATATGAAAGACCAAATCAGAATCATGAGTTTGAGTGCAAAGAGATTATTTGTTCTTTTTGATACATTGGCAAAGAGGTATGCTCCACCTATGGCAACCAGTTGAAGAAGTAAAATAACAATAATAAGTTGTGAGGTCCGGAAATGCAATTCTTCTTTTGCAAATGAACTGGCCAAATAAATTACTGTTTGCACGCCTGCACTGTAAAAAAAGTATGCCCGCAGAAATCGTTTGAGGTCAGGATTCTTATTTGTATAGTTCCATGCCTTTTTTAATTCTTCAATCCCATGATGAAGCCAATGTCCGTTGCGTGAATTTTTAGGATCGGAAGGAAGCCACAAAAAAGAAAACTGTGAAAATCCGAGCCACCATACTCCAACACTGAAAAAAGCGATTCGGGCAGAGGTTTGCGGATCTGGGATTCCAAACCATTCGGGTTTTTGAATGGAGATGATGTTGATACACATGAGTAATACACTTCCGATATATCCAAATGCATAGCCTTTGGCACTGAGATGGTCTGCCCTTTCGGGTGGAACCAGTTGGCTAAGATAGGAGTCATAGAAAACGAGTGAGCCTGCGTGACTTGAGGTTGCAACTACGAATGATGCAATTCCAATCCATTGGGTTTGAGGCCCCTCAAAAAAGAATAAACTCATGCAAGCCAAACTACCAAGGGTGGTGAATAAGCGCATAAACAGTTTGCGATGACCCCCGAAATCAGCAATTCCCGAGAGCAATGGAGAGGCAATGCATACGAGTACATAAGCAAAGGCAACAGAATAGGCATACATGCTGCTGTTGCTGATATCAATACCCGCAAAATGTATAACTTTTTCAGAGCTATCCAGAAAATAAACGGGAAACAAAGCTGTGGAGATGACCAGGGAATAGGATGAATTAGCCCAATCAAACATGACCCAGCCAAATTCCGCCTTTTTTTGATGATCCATTTTAAGTACTTTGGAAGCCAAGATAATCAAGATCGGTGCGGGTCGCAAGATTTTATTTTTTTGACTTCTCAGTCCTTTTAAAAGATTATCCGCTTTGATTTCCTCTTTGATTTTCGCAAATAGACTATTTTGGATCTTAATTTAAATTCTAAATACTGACATAGATGAACCAATGAAAATATTGATCCTATCCCGAAATGCAAATCTTTACAGTACTCAGAGCCTGATTCATGCGGCTAACCGCAGAGGGCATCAGGTGGAGGTGGTTGACCACCTTATGTGCAATATTATTATCGAACAAAATAAGCCGCAACTGTTTCTTGGGATGGACCCGATAAAAGACATTGATGCGGTGATTCCACGCATAGGAGCATCTGCGACGGAATATGGTGCTGCTGTTATCCGTCAGCTTGAGCTTATGGGTATTTTTACTACGGTAAAATCGCAGGCCCTGATGAAGGCCAGAAATAAACTACATTGCATGCAGTTTCTGGCAAGTCATGGTTTGGATGTTCCCAAAACAGGTATTTCAGCAGGTGACTATTGTGCAGGAATGGTGTATGATCAGATTTCACAAGAAAAGGCCATAATCAAACTTTTATCGAGCACACAAGGCTTAGGTGTGATTCTGGCACAATCAAGAAGCCAGGGCCTTAGCGTTGTGGAGGGTTTTCATAGGGTTGGCGAAGACGTTTTGATACAAGAGTTTATACAGGATGCCAAAGGTTCGGATATCCGTGTTTTCATTGTGGGTGGTAAAGTAGTTGGAGCGATGGTCCGACAGGCTGTTGCTGGTGAATTCAGATCCAATATTCATCGGGGAGCAAGCGCTTATGTCGCAAACTTAAGTTCGCAGGAAGAAATAATGGCAATCCAGGCAGCAGAATTATTAGATCTTCCGATTGCAGGAGTGGACATACTGCGATCTTCCAGAGGACCCTTGATACTGGAAGTGAATGCATCACCGGGTTTGGAAGGAATCGAAGGCACAACAAAAGTGGATATTGCAGGCTCAATCATTGAGTACATTGAAAAAAATTGGAATAGGGTGTAAAAAATTCCGGGCAACCATGTTACTAAATAAGGTTTTGAATTAATGAATGAATTTAATTTGCAAGGTCAGGACTTCCCTCCCGGAAGCTCAGGAATGGTGCGCATCAATGCTGGTCGTTTGCCGTCGGGTAATCAGATCTCAATATTTACATTTGTTTTTCGTGCAAAGAAGCCAGGGCCCCGGATTTTGTTGCTAGGAGGTATGCATGGTGATGAAATCAACGGAGTTGAAATCGTACGTAGTGCAGTCGCCCAAAAAATGTTTTCTGAACTGGAGGCAGGTACGATTGTGGCTATTCCCCTATTGAATATTTTTGGATTTATCAATTTTTCAAGGGATGTCCCTGATGGCAAGGATGTGAACCGAAGTTTTCCAGGTACCAGTTCCGGTTCCCTTGCATCTAGAATTGCGAAGATCGTAACCCGGAAAATTCTACCACAGGTGGATTTTGGATTTGATTTTCATAGCGGTGGTGAGCAGCACTGGAATTTTCCACATATCAGGTACTCATCGAAGCATTCAAATTCCAAGTCTCTTGCATTAAAGACCAATTTTCCGTTGCTGGTTGAAAAGGCAGTAGTAAGCAAATCCTTGCGAAAAATTGCAAAAGACATGGATGTTCCCATTCTGGTTTTTGAAGGAGGGGAATCCCATCGCCTGGATCCATTTATTGTTGAACAAGGCATCCGTCTTATCAGAGACGTATTGATCTCCAACCAGATGATAAAAGCGCCTACCTCACCTGCAATCATTAAAAAAGTTTTTAAGAAAACGAGTTGGGAACGCGCTCATACGGGGGGAATGGTTATTTACCGGCGGGAAGCAGGAGTATATATATCAAAAGGCGAATTGTTGGCTGTTATTACAGATCCTTTTGCGCAGCGTGAATACAGGATGCATGCATCAAAAGATGCGTTCCTTTTAAGTCACAATAATGCCCCCATTGTGAATATTGGTGATGGAATGTTTCACCTTGCATACGAAGAAGAAAAATATGCACGGATATAATTTAAAAGAAATCGTACTTTTTATCATAATCGTTCTTTTTGGAGTACAAAAGAACACCTGTCAGAAGCTTCATAGTACGCGTCATTTAAAATCGCAGTTTAAACAATTTATGAAGGATACCTTGTTGCGAGGTGCCAGTGTCAGCTGCCATATATATGACATCAGAAAAGCGAAGACAATTATAGAGTATGATCCGGATCGGGCACTTATTCCTTCTTCCACCCAAAAATTAATAACAGCTGCGCTTCTTCTGGACACTTTAAAGGACAACCAGGCCTTCGAGACCAGATTCATTCTGGATGGACAACCTGGGGACTCTGGTGTTTTTGAAGGCAACTTACGTGTGTTAGGAGGCGGAGATCCTGCATTTTGTTCGCCATTTATCTCCGGAGCAGTTTCTTTTGAAGCATTGGCAGATACATTGACATTGTTGCTTAAAGCAAAGGGTATAACGGCGATATCCGGTGGTGTGGTGGTCGATCCTTCTTTTATACAGGACATTCCTGAAAATGCTGAGTGGCTATGGTATGATCTTGGGAACTATTACGGGGCAGGTTGTTATGGATTGAATTTTATGGAGAACGAAATTCAGGTGATTCTTGAGCCCGGCAAGGAACCCTTGCATACATGTCCAATACGGGATGTAAAGCCTTTTTTATACAAGGATTATTTTTATTCAAAAGTCGTCGGGAAAGATAGTTTTACAAAAGATGCTGTTTTTGTTCTCGGTAGCTCCCAGGCAGAGAAGCGGCCTTTGTATGGCCAATGGAAATGCTGTTCCGATGACAGCCTTCAAATTCGCGCCTCTATGCCGAATCCTCCTGCCTGTTTTTCCACAATGCTTAAAATTGCACTTTCTGAACGGGGCATACCATGTTCAAATCCATCTTTTGAGATTCCATTCGGAGAATATCCAATTTATATTTACCGTTCTCCTGTTATGGAGGATTTGGTACGGCGAAATTTGAAGAAAAGTATTAATCTGTACAGCGAGTCGTTTTTGCATTTGTTGGGCTACAACTGGAATCATTCTACTCAGCGGGACAGCATCCTTAAGAACCTGACAGAATATATTCGAGGAGAAATAACGCATAGTGCATCTTTTATAATGGTAGATGGAAGTGGCCTTTCGCGGAAGAATCAAATGAGTGCTAAGGACATGACGGAATTTTTAAGCTGGCTTTGCAATAGGCCTAAATTGAATTCTTTTTGGAAATTGATTCCGGACGCATACAGCAACGTTTCCCTGGAGCCTTATTTAATTCCGAAGGTCGATTTGAATTATAGTTTACGGTTGAAAAGCGGAAGTATGGAACGCATACGGGCGTACGCTGGTTTCTTAGTAATTGACCAAAAGCCGGTGTTGGCTATTGATTTTATGGTGAATTATTATACATGCAGTTCGGCAGATTTGACAAAAAGAATTGCCTCATTTTTAAGTGAACTTGTAAATACACAATACTGAGAATGCACTATCCTATAAAATATTTTTGGTGTTTTACCTTACTCCTGATGGTTTGTTGCAGAACAACTCCTGGAAAAACAGGAAAGAGCCATGATACACATAGTATGGATGAAAGCGAAGATTCCGATCAGGATATCCGGGACCGGACAGTCTGGCAAAAGCCTTATGAAGTGATTCATTTATTAGGGTCGCTGGACGGAAAAACGATAGCGGATATCGGGGCAGGAAGTGGATATTTCGCGTTTCGTTTTATTCATGAAGCAGAAAAAGTAATTGCGATTGATATCGACGATGATCTCATTAAATTGATGAATCAGGAAAAACAGTTTTACAGACAGGAACTTCAACAACGTATCGAAACCCGATTGGCAACAAAGGATAATCCGATGTTGAAAGACAATGAAGTAGATTTTATTTTTGTGGCAAATACCTATCCTTATATTGGGAACCGTGTGGCATACTTTCGAAGACTTATTCCCAAATTCAAGCCTGGGGGCAAACTAATGATTGTTGACTTTAAGAAAAAAGGAACGCCCATAGGTCCTTCGCAGAAAAACAGATTGGCGCAAGCTGACGTTGAACAAGAATTAATAGATGCAGGATATAAAATCAAACTCTCGGATGATTTAAGACTCGAGTACCAATACATCATAATTGCCTCTCCTGAATGATTCCAATTCCTCGGGTTGAATTGAAATTCTGCATTGAGTGACGAACCTGCTATCGAAAGCACATCGTAAATCAGGAGACGATACAGAACGCCTTGGTAATTTTTGTTGGAACCGGGATATTAAAAGAGAAGCAATTCTTCACGACCCGGACCGGTGGATAAAATACTAACAGGTGTTTTTACCTTTTCTTCTATGAATTTCAGGTAGTGCTGTACTGCCGGAGGAAGTTCATTCCTTGTTTTGCAATGGTTTACATTCTGTTTCCATCCTTCAAAGCGAACTGTCTGTACTTTTTCAATAGTTTGAAGTTGAAAGGGTAGCTCGAAACTTGTTTGCCCATCAAAGCCGATATAGCCATCTGCGAGATGCAATTCATGGAATTCATTGAGCACATCAATTTTGGTGATACAAAGATCTGTGACCCCATTTACCATAACGCTATAATTCAGCTGGACGAGATCCAGCCAGCCGCATCTTCGTGGCCTGCCGGTAGTGGAACCAAATTCGTTGCCTGCTTTTCGAAGGGCTTCTCCGGTAGCATCGTGCAATTCGGAAGGAAATGGGCCCGAACCAACACGCGTGCAATATGCTTTTGCTATTCCAATGATCCTGCGAATGCGATTGGGCGCCAGTCCAAGACCAGTGCATATTCCCGCCGCTATTGTATTAGATGAAGTGACAAAAGGATAGGTGCCAAAATCTACATCAAGCATGGTTCCTTGTGCACCTTCTGCAAGTATATTGGCATCCCGGGAAAGCAGATCGTGAATCCAATACTCGCCATTTACCGTTTTGAGCTCATTTAATTTTTCAATCGCCTCAAACCACTTGCGTTCTTCTTCTTCCAGGGGGAAGTCAATCGATTCAAATTGTTTTAAGAATTGAAGGTGTTTTTCTTTGAGAGAATTGTAATCTGACCGGAACCGCGACAAGGTGATATCACCAAAGCGCAGACCATTCCGGCCTGTTTTGTCCATATAACAAGGTCCGATTCCCCGTAAGGTGGAGCCTATTTTTTGTTTTCCTTTGGCTGCTTCTGAAGCCTGGTCAATCCAGCGATGGGTCGGTAATATGAGGTGTGCCCTGTTCGCAACAAGCAGGCGTTCTTTAAGATCGGGTATTTTGCCTGTAACATTTTCAATTTCACGTGCCAGCGTAATCGGGTCTATGACTACGCCACTCCCTATTAAATTGAGGGTATTTTGCCGGAAAATGCCTGAAGGGAGTGTGTGCAAGACATATTTCTGATCATTGATGTACAGGGTGTGCCCAGCATTGGGGCCGCCCTGGAATCGGCATACCGCCTGGTATCGATCCGCAAGGAAATCGACGATTTTTCCTTTTCCTTCGTCACCCCACTGGAGCCCAAGAATGGCATCGACAGGCATAATGTATTCAAGTTTTGGTGAAGGGCGAAGGTAGAGAATTCATTTAGATCTTTAGTCGAAAATCTCAATCGGGATGCCTGCACAAGCTCCAAATTCAAATAATTCAGACGTTCATTTCACTATACCCTTTGGGCATCAATGCGTTGCACGGTGCTTATGCCAGGAAGTTGTTCAAGGGCTTTGATGATGAGATTTAAATGAGCTTTGTTGTTTACTACCAAACCAATCTTTCCTTCGAAAGTTCCTTGGTGCCCTTCAATACTAAACGAGCTGATATTTACCCCTAATTTGGTAGAAATGTGATGTGAAAGGCGTTCAATGACACCCGGCCCGCTATCAATACCCTGGATGAGTAAAGTTGCATTAAACGTTTCTGATATGAGATCTGACCATTCTGCTTTCAATACCCTGTATCCATGGTTTACCATGAGGTGTTCCGCATTTGGGCAATTGGCGCGATGAATACGTACGCCATTGCTACTGGTTACATAGGCAAAAATTTCGTCGCCATGTAAGGGGTTGCAGCAATGTGCCAGGGTATAATTATACTGTCTTGCGGGCTCCCCGTTGATTAAAATACCAGCACCTCCATCCACTGCTGCAGATGAGCCGTTGCTTTTGACGGTCACTTCTTTTTCTTCTGGAGCCTCTGGTTTTCTTTCAATCAATTTTCCTTTTTCGTAATCAAACTGGCGAAGACAATCAGTAATGTCGAGTTTTTCTTCAGCTATAGCGCGAAAGAGATCTGTACGGGTTTTGAATTGGAAGACCCTGACAAGAGTTTCAAGATTGTCTTCAAAATCAAGTTTGTTGTTTTTCAATCTGCGTTCCAGAATCTCTTTTCCTAATTCTGCAACTTTCTTCTGATCTTCTTTAAGTGCAGCGCGGATTCTCGACCGGGCTTTCCCGGTGACAACTAGTTTAAGCCAGTCTTCAGTAGGACGCTGGTTTTTGTTTACAAGGATATGTATCTGATCCCCACTTTCCAAAGCCTGGCCCATAGGGACAAGTTTGTTGTTGATCTTGAATGCAGTGGCATGATAGCCCACATCTGTATGGATGCTGAATGCAAAATCCAATACCGTAGCACCTTTAGGAAGCACGATCATATCCCCTTTAGGGGTATATACATACACTTCCTCTCCATATAAATTGGATTTGAAGTCATTAAGAAATTCAATAGCATCATTGTGGGGAGTTTCCAATACATCGCGAATGCTATCAAACCAATGATCATATACACTTTGAAGGCTACCCACATCTTTGTATTTCCAATGTGCGGCGTATCCTTTTTCAGCGATCTCATCCATCCGGCGGGAACGAATCTGTACTTCAACATATCGGCCACCAGGGCCTATTACAGTAGTGTGAAGAGATTCATATCCATTGGACTTTGGCGTGGTAATCCAGTCTTTAAGTCGCTCAGGAATGGGTTTGTGCACATCCGTTACAATACTGTAGACCAACCAGCAAGCCGCTTTTTCCTTCTCTAAGGGAACATCTAGTACTATTCGAACGGCAAACAAATCATAGATTTCTTCGAAACCTACTTTTTTGGATTTTATTTTGTTTGCTATTGAAGAAATCGCTTTTGGCCGGCCAAAGATTTTATAGGGAATTTGCATTTTATCAAGCTCATTGCGTAAAGGCCGGATAAAATCGTTGATGAATTTGTTGCGATCCTTTTGTGTCTGTCTGAGCTTGCTGGTAATTTCTGCGTAAAGTTCAGGTTCATTGATTTTAAGGCAGAGGTCCATAAACTCAGACTTCAAGTTATACAGACCAAGACGGTGAGCAAGTGGAGCGTAGATGTAACTGGTTTCTGCTGCAATTTTCAATTGCTTGGTCCGGGCCATAATGTCAATGGTCCTCAAATTGTGCAGGCGGTCAGCCATTTTAATAAGAACCACACGGACATCCTCGAGTAGGGTAGATAAAACTTTTTTAAAATTTTCTGCCTGAGGACTTTCTACATTATACAAGCCATCCAGTTTGGTCAGGCCATCTACGATTTTCGCGATTTTTGCTCCAAACCGTTCGTGAATATCCTTTAATTCTATAGGGGTGTCTTCAACAGTATCATGTAGTAAAGCGGAAATGACTGCTGTTGGGCCTAGTCCAAGTTCTTCATAACAGATCCGTGCCACTTCAAGGGGATGTGTGATATAGGGTTCACCCGATTTGCGACGCTGCTGACTGTGAGCAGCCATGGCAAACTCAAAGGCTTCGCGGATCTGGGATTTATCTTCCGGATTCAGAGGGTGCTTCCCTAACGCACGCAACAATCGCCTGTACGATGCACGAATGAGTCGATGGTCTCGCTCTTGTTGAGGAGACAAGTCAGCGGTCATGGGAGCCGTAGAATGCATAGTTAGATAACAAAATTAGGTAAAAATGGGCTGTTTTCATAATAACAGCAGGTACAGCCTCCGTGTTCTCAAGGGGAAAACACACTAAATTTATATTCTTTCCGGTAAGTACCTCTGAAACCGCCCTTTTGTTAACTTTGCCGCTCTTTTGCGGGCGTGGTGAAACTGGCAGACACGCCAGACTTAGGATCTGGTGCCGAAAGGTGTGTGGGTTCGACTCCCTCCGCCCGCACTTTTTATCAAACATTAAGCCCTCGAGCTTGTTATTTTCCAATCTACTATATCTTGTTTTTCGCGCATGAATGTACAATTTGAAGCTATTGGCCATCAACATGGTTATCTAAACCTGACGATTCATCACCAGGATTACTCATCCGTTGTTGAGGATGAACTGAAAAAGCTACGGAAAAAAGCAAATATCAAAGGATTCAGGCATGGCGCGGCTCCTGAGAGCATGATTCGCAAGCTATATGGAGAAGAAGTCAAGGGTGACCAGATTCAAAAATTGGTCAATAAAGCCATCGAAGACTATCAAAAAACGGAAGGCATCCATTTTTTAGGGGATCTGATCCCTGTTGGTGGGGTTTCGGACGAAAAATCAGATGAAGAAATAAAATTCAGGTTTGAAGTAGGTATTGCCCCGGAGGCCAACATTTCTAACTTTTTGCCAAAACTTCAGGTGCACCGCTTTAAAGTGGAAATTCCTGAAGACCGGATCGATGAAGAAATAGAACATATTCGCCAGCGGTTTGGAGACCAAATTGAATCAGACGAGCCCATCGCCCTGGAGGATTTTGTTGAATTGGAAGCAATGGAATTGGAAGGCGGGCAATTGAAGGAAGAGGGATGGAAGACTGATTTTCCAGTTCTTCTGAACGATCGTATCCACCCCTCGTTTTCTGAAAAACTATTGGGAAAAACAAAAGAACATGGCTTTGATTTTAACATCAGGGAAGTTGAGGTCGATCTTTCAGAAGAACATCTTCAAAAGTATTTACTAAAAATTCCTGAAGACAAGGCAGGCCAAATTACGACCGGTAATGAGTTCAGAGGGCGTGTGGTGAAAGTGCTTCGGAAGAAACCTGCAGACCTTTCAGATGAACTTTTTAAAAAAGCGTTTGGACCGGAAACAACAATAAAATCAGAAGCAGATTTGAGGACTGAACTCAGGAAAAATCTTGAAAGCTATTTTGAAACCGAGTGTAAAAAATTGTTTGATATTGAATTGGTGCAGCACATTGTAAAACATTCCGGTATGGATTTTCCGGATGCTTTCCTGGTAAAATGGTTGCAGGCAACCTATAAGGAGTGGGCTGAGAAGTCAGGGCACGAATTGGAACATGCATTATATCATTTTAAAGAGGGGATGGTATGGCGATTGGTTCGCGATAAAATAACTGCAGAACAACAATTGAATATCAGTTTTGACGAATTAATCGGAGCTGTAATAGAAGATCTGAAAATGCAGTACCAGGGATTCCAATTGCCCGATGAAGCATGGAAAGATTTGGCAAAAAGAAGTTTGGACAATCAGGAAAAAGCAATGCATTATTACGTGGAAGCTCAAAATAAAAAAGCACTCGGTTGGTTGTCCAGTCAAATGGAGATTGGAGAAGAACACATTTCCCTTGATGATTTCAGGGAAAAAGTGCGCAAAATTAACGAGCATAATCATTGATCATTACTTAAACAATCAGATATGTTTACCAAAGATGAATTTAAAAAATATGCAACGAGACATCTTGGAATGGCCTCAATGCATCTGGATAAATACATGGAATCGAGCATTCCGAGAATTGATGATTTTACGCCAACTGTAATCGAGGAAAGACAATTGAATGTAGTTGGAATGGATGTATTTAGCCGCCTTATGATGGATCGGATTATTTTCATGGGGGTGCCTATAAATGATTATGTTGCCAATGTGATTCAGGCCCAGCTTTTATTCCTTGATTCTGCCGATCCAAAACGGGATATTCAGATGTATATCAACAGTCCCGGAGGGTCTGTTATTGACGGATTGGGTATCTATGATACCATGCAATATGTAAACCCTGATGTGGCAACCATTTGTACGGGACTTGCTGCTTCCATGGGTGCTGTATTGCTGAGTGCCGGCACGAAGGGAAAACGAACATGTCTGAAGCATAGCAGGGTCATGATTCATCAACCATCTGGAGGTATGCAGGGTCAGTTCAGCGATATGGAAATTTCCTATAAGCTTATCAAAGCCATGAAAAAGGAGTTGTATGAAGTACTCGCCTCTCATACAGGACAGGATTATGCAAAAATAGAAGAGGATTGTGATCGCGACAACTGGATGACCGCTGAAGAGGCACGCGATTATGGCCTTGTTGATGAGGTGCTCGTTCGGGGTAAAATGAAATAAACGTGGCAAAAAAGAAATCAGCACAAGAAGGAGCCGACTTCTGCATCTTTTGTGGTAAAACCCAAAAGGAAGTTCGTGTTTTGGTGCAGGGAGAGTTCGCATCCATATGCGACAGCTGCGTTTCAAGTGCTTATGATATCGTTCAGGAAGAGTTTGCTCAAGCAAAAATGAGCGCTGGAACAGGCTCTTTTGATTTACCTGCACATTTAACACCACGATTTATAAAAACCTACCTCGATCTCTACGTCATAGGACAAGAGGAGGCGAAGAAAACTCTCGCAGTGGCTGTTTATAACCATTACAAGAGGCTGTCTGCTGGTGATGACTCCGAGGTTGAAATTGAAAAATCCAATGTCTTGTTCATTGGACCCACCGGAACTGGTAAGACCTTGATGGCTAAATCCATGGCCAAATTACTAGACGTTCCATTCGCAATTGTAGATGCCACCTCTTTTACTGAGGCAGGATACGTGGGTGAAGATGTGGAAGGTATGTTGAGCCGATTATTGCAGTCCTGTGAGTACAATATACCTAAAGCAGAAAGAGGCATTATTTATATCGACGAAATTGATAAAATAGCCCGGAAGGGTGAAAATCCTTCCATCACGCGCGATGTATCCGGAGAAGGTGTTCAGCAAGCCATGCTTAAAATTATCGAAGGAGCAGATGTAAATGTGCCCCCAGCCGGAGGCCGCAAACATCCGGAACAACAATTTTTAAAAGTCAATACCAGAAATATTCTGTTCATATGTGGCGGTGCTTTTGATGGACTTGAAAAAATTATTGCAAAGCGGTTAAATGCCCATGTAATAGGGTATGCAAGCACAGGGGAGCGCAGCGAGATGGAGAAGCAAAATTGGCTCCGTTATGTCAACCACCAGGATTTAAAACGATTTGGCTTGATACCGGAATTGCTGGGAAGACTTCCTGTTTTAGCATATTTGGAACCCCTGACAAGGGAGATGCTTACGGAAATACTGGTTTTGCCTAAAAATGCTTTGGTAAAGCAATACCAGCGCTTGTTTGAACTGGACGGAATTGAATTGGATTTCAAAAAAGAAGCAATACACTTAATAGCCGAGTTGTCATTTGAAAATAAATTAGGTGCTCGCGGACTTCGCTCCATTTGTGAAACCGTTCTTAAAGAGGCCATGTTCGAAATGGACAGATTAAAGGAAAAAGGAAAGCTAACCATTGATAAAAAATACATCCAGGAGCATGTGGATGCAGCTTTGCTTAAGAAATCCGCTTAGTTTTATTTACCGGCCACTATCTTATTCACCAAAGAAGAGGTTCTCCTAAAGTTTCCTTAGTAGTATTTACTGCCCCCGCGCTTTGCTACCCTGACAGCTCAGGGTCTTTTGATTGCAAAGTGACGGTCTTTGCCAAATATTGCGTTTCATTTTTGAAAGTAATAAAAATTATATTAGGAAAATTATATATATTGCAGTGATAATTTATTACTTCACATTCAAAACGAAACCTTTATGAATGCTTTTATTGGACTTGGTAAGTACCTTCTCGCCCTGCCTATGGCAGTTTTTGGTGTCCTCCATTTTCTGTATGCAGATAATATGGCTGGAATGGCTCCTTTTGGTGGAACGATTATGGTCTATCTTGTTGGATTATGTTTGGTTCTATTTGCAGTGAGCGTATTTATAGGCAAATATGACAAGCTTGCAGCTGTGCTTTTGGCGGTTATGATGATTCTTTTTGTTGTACTTATACATCTTAAGTCAGCATCTTCAGGAGATATGTCCGGTATGTTGAAGGATTTGGCAATTGCCGGAGCAGCTTTGATGTATGCACAATCCCATGCAAAGGACAATAGTATTATTGGCTAAAGAGTTATAAAACTGTATTTTAAATAAAGAAGGCCGGAATTCCGGCCTTCTTTATTTTTATACCATGAGATATGTTTTGGAATTGGCCTACCGGGGTACTGCCTATAATGGTTGGCAGATACAACCAGATGCAAAAACGGTGCAAGCTACACTTCAGGAAAAGCTACGTATCCTTGCCCGCCATGGAATTGAAATTACGGGTTGCGGACGGACAGATGCAGGAGTGCATGGAGCGTCTTATTTTGCACATTTTGATATAGACAACGAGCTCAGCTTTAGCCTGAAATCACTGAATGCATTGTTGCCGGAGGACATTGCAGTCTTTAAAATCTTTCGTGTTCCGGATTTGTTTCATGCACGTTTCGATGCATGGTATCGTAAATATGTGTATCAACTTCATCTCTTTAAAAACCCATTCGCTCCATGTAATGATCATTGGTTTCGTGAAGCTCATGATTTGGATATCTTAAAATTAAATGAAGCTGCAGCATTAATTAAGGACACAACGGACTTTGTATCCTTCGCTAAAATGGGAAATGATCTTGAGCATTACGAATGCAGGATCTATGAAAGCAAATGGGAGCATGAGCGTAACGGATCATTTAAATATCATATAGCAGCTAATCGATTTGTTCGCGGAATGGTTCGGCTTATCGTAGGGATGTCCATTAATTATGCACTAGACCGGATAAGTCTTGATACAGTTAAGTCGGATATCCTGGCACGTAAACAAATTACCAAATCCTTTAGCGTGGCTGCGGAAGGATTGACATTGGTTGAAATTCGATATCCTGACGAGGCAGTTGCACAATGGGAATTATTGGATTTCAGGGTATAGTGGAAATCCTTCCATATACTTGTTGATTTCTGACCGGATGGATTGAATGATTGAACTTTGGTCCCTGTTTGCAATGAGCTGATGAATCCATTCTGCCACCTGGACAAAATCGCTTTCTTTAAATCCTCTTGTTGTAAGTGCTGCAGTTCCAAGGCGGATGCCCGAGGTGGTCATGGGTTTTTCAGGGTCATTAGGTATCATATTTTTATTGGTAGTGATATCCGCTTTAATCAGTAGATTTTCCGCATCCTTGCCGGTAATTTTTTTTGATCGAAGGTCGACCAGGAACATGTGATTGTCTGTGCCGCCTGAAACTACAGTAAATCCTCTTTCCTTCATTGCAGCTGCAAAGGATTTGGAATTTTGGATCACTTGTTTTGCATATCCAACGAAAGAATCTGACAATGCTTGCCGGAAAGCAACCGCTTTGGCTGCGATAACATGCTCCAAAGGACCTCCCTGAATTCCTGGAAAAACAGCACTATTGATCAACTGGGACATCGGAATGACATTTCCTTTTTTGTCCGCCTTTCCGAGTGGGTTATCAAAATCTTTGCCCAACATGATAATGCCCCCTCTTGGCCCTCTGAGCGTCTTGTGGGTAGTGGATGTAACTATGTGGCAATGGGTCAATGGATTTCCGAGTTGTCGCGCTGCGATTAAACCTGCAGGATGTGCTATATCCGCCATGAGTACAGCACCCACTTCGTCTGCAATCATTCTGAAACGGGCATAATCCCAATCTCTGGAATAGGCTGATGCGCCGCAAATAATCAATTTGGGTTTATGTTCCCTGGCTAATTGTTCAACGGATTCCATGTCAATCAGTCCTGTTTCGGGATTTACCCCGTATGAAATCGCATTAAAATATTTTCCGCTAAAATTTACAGGGGCACCATGTGTTAAATGTCCTCCATGGGCAAGACTTAGGCCCAGCAAGGTGTCACCAGGTTGAAGCAAGCTCAATTGAACAGCCATATTGGCTTGTGCACCGGAATGGGGTTGCACATTTGCGAAGGCGGCACCAAATAATGAGCAAAGAGAACTGATGGCCAGATTTTCAATTTCATCAATTACTTCACATCCTCCATAATATCTTTTGGCCGGATAACCTTCAGCATATTTATTGTTGACCCAGGTTCCCATCGTTTGGATGACATCCAGACTGGCAAAGTTTTCAGAAGCAATCAACTCCACGCCACGACGTTGGCGGTTTAATTCTTTGTACATTAAATCCTTTACAAGGCGATCTTCCATGATAAGGTCAGTTTATATAAAGCCAACAAATATAAGTTTAAATGTCTGATATCATCTCTGTCTTAACGGTACTGGGTACTGATGAAGATATCAATTCAGCAACTCTAATGGGATGCTCAGATAATATTTCTGCTCCAATGAACAAAAATGATCGATTTTTAAGATTTCGGAAGAGGGTTTAATTTGCCCAAGTTTGGTATGAATCATTATTTCATTTTTGTGAAGGTCGTAACCAAGAAATTCCATCTTGGATTGCTGAACCATGAGTTCGGCATGATCCATACTGCAGTTCATAAGTTCAACCAGCCGTCGACGGCTGTAAAAAATATATTCCTTTTCAAAGGGTTCCGACTTCATCTGAATTTTAAAAAACCGACGCGTCAATAGTCCGCTTGACAGGTAGCGAATCAATTCATCCTTTGAATGCCGGCACTGCTTTAAGAACATCTCAATGTCGGAGTCATCAATATTCTGAAAGTGAAGAAGGAGTTCGTCCTCTATTTTGGTTAAATCAGATGCAGGATCTAGCCTTAAAAAATATTCAAGATCCGGAGAAGCGTACTCATAGTTTTTTGTTTCCTTACATCTGCTGAGAAGCAATTCAAGCATTTGTTCAGCAACCAATGAGGTCTTGTGCATATAGACCTGCCAATACATCAACCGGCGTGCTGCCAGGTAATTTTCTATGGAGAGTCCTGCCTTTTCTTCAAATACCAAATGCCCATCTCTGATGTCCATCATAGTCAATAGCCTGTGATAGCCAATCGTTCCTTCAGCAACACCGCTATAAAAACTATCTCTGTTAAGATAGTCCATTCGGTCTACATCCAGCTGACTGGCAACAAGGTGGCATAAATACTTTTTTGGATAAGATCCCTCAAAAATTTCAATGGCCGTTTGAAGCTTTTGATCAAACGCATTATTGAGTTGATGAAGAATCATTGTAGTAAGTTGCTCGTGGGCAATTGGAACCAGACTGTGTTCCAAAACATGTGAGAACGGACCATGACCAACATCATGCAGTAATGCAGCAATTTGCGCAGCCTCAGATTCTTCGGTTGTAATGATATGTCCCTTCTGACGCAGGATTTCAATGGATCTGGACATGAGATGATACACACCCAGAGCATGATGAAATCTGCTGTGTACCGCACCTGGGTATATAAAATAACTTAAACCGAGCTGTTTTATCCGTCTTAATCGTTGAAACCAGGGATGGTCTATCAATTCAAGGATGATTCCTCGTGGTATGGTAATAAATCCATAAATAGGGTCATTTAAAATCTTTAATCCAGGCACCTTGATTGAATGAATACTTAATTTGAGATGAAATGCGTTTCCTTAGATAACCTGCCAAAATTATGGATAAAATCAAGATTCTTTGGGCTGATGATGAAATAGATTTATTAAAGCCCCAGCTTTTCTTTCTTGAAAAAAAAGGACATAAGGTGGAAACCTGCACCAATGGCTTTGATGCTCTCGACAAATTGGAAAAAAACCCCTTTGTCTATGACCTCATCTTTTTAGATGAAAGTATGCCTGGAATTACGGGTTTGGAAACCCTGACCAAATTGCGGGAGAAGGGAATCACACTTCCTGTTGTCATGGTAACAAAAAATGAGGCGGAAAATATCATGGACGAAGCTATTGGGGCTCAAATTGCAGATTATCTTATCAAGCCTGTAAATCCAAATCAAATCATATTGACCATCAAGAAGCTCATGGACAACAAACGCCTGGTTTCTGAAAAAAGCACCATGAATTACCAAATGGCATTCAGGGATTTGTTTTTAGAAATCAATGGTAGTCCTGATTACATCCAATGGCCGGAAATCTATAAAAAGTTAATCCAGTGGGAAATTAAATTTGATGCCATAAATGCACCCGATATGCAGGAAATACTCGCGCATCAGAAAAATGATGCAAATGCGGAATTTTTCAAGTATATCAATGCACATTATCTGAAATGGTGTGAACAGCCAAATTCGCAGCAACCTCTCTGGTCTCACCAGCTACTGGCAAAAAAAGTATTCCCTTTTATCAAGGAGGATCGTCCTACATTTTTTATACTTCTCGATAATCTTCGCTATGATCAGTGGAAAATTATTGAGCCCATCCTTAGCGAGTTTTTTAAAATGGAAGAGGAAGATAGCTTTTACAGCATACTGCCAACTACGACGCAGTATAGTCGGAATGCGATTTTTGCAGGGATGATGCCATCCGAAATTGAAAAATTCTATCCGGACTGGTGGCTGAATGATAATGAAGAGGGTGGTAAAAATTTAAAAGAACCTGATTTACTGGGGGCCTTAATAAACAGGACATTTCGAAAGGAAATAAAATTTGATTATATTAAAATTACAAATGCACTTCAAGGAAAGCAATTGCTGGATTCCGTTTTGAACTATATGAATAATCAATTGACCGTAGTTGTGTACAATTTTATTGACATGCTTTCACATGCACGCACGGAAATGGAAGTACTCAAAGAACTTGCGGCTGATGAAAAGGCGTACAGGTCACTTACACGCAGTTGGTTTTTACATTCTCCACTTTGGGCTGCTTTGCAAAAAATCAGTGCGCAAAAAGTCCAGTTAATTATTGCAACAGACCATGGTACAATACGTGTAAAGAATCCCATCAAAGTTATAGCGGACAGAGACACAACAAGTAACCTCCGTTATAAAGTAGGTAAGAATTTGAATTATGATAAAAAAGATGTTCTTGAAATAAAAGAACCAGCCAAGGTTGGATTGCCAAGACCGAATATTTCTTCCACTTTTATCTTTGCCCGTAATGATAGCTACTTTCTGTATCCAAATAATTATAATTATTATTTGAACTATTACAAAAACACCTTTCAACATGGGGGCGTTTCCATGGAGGAGATGATTTGTCCGGTTGTCCGAATGATTTCGAAAGTGGTGTAAAAAGAGAGTGTTTAAGCTGCCTTCAATAGTTTCCGTTACAACAATCCGCAGGCTTCTTTCAGCATTTGTATTCTCTGAAGATCACTTAGGCAAGATATTTTTTGTCCAAAGCTGCTTTTAAAGTCAAGCTGAATGGTAGCATATTTTAATCCTAAAAAGTTTTTGTGATCTATTTTAGTGATCCGGCTAATGGGTATCCTAGTGGTTCTAAAGTAATTGGTTACATAAATCATATCTTCTTCCAGTTCAACTCTTCTAAGCTTTAGAAGGTAATTGTAAATTAAAAATCCAAATACCAGGAAGATTGCGGTGACAGTCCAGCGGAAATGGTCCGGACTGCGCAGAGGCAGGTCCTCATCTGCAGTTAACCAGCTAAAAAATACAAAACTGCCAAAAAACACCATCCAAAATACGGGTACAAACAGAGCTAAAAACAAGGTCATAGAGGAAGAGAGTCGAGTCATATCAACTGGTGCTTTCTTTTGGATAGTTCGCAGCAGCGACAAAAATACTTAACTCGTAGAGCAATAAAAGTGGAATCGTAACAACGAGCATTGAAGTCACATCGGGTGGTGTAATTATTGCAGCGACGATTGCAATGACAACAATTGCATGACGTCGGTAGGTTCTCATAAAGCCAGGACCCATAATTCCCATTCTTGCCAGAAAATAAACGACCAATGGCAATTCAAATACCAAGCCTGTTGCCATCGTGTACATGGTCATGGCATCTACATAGGAGGTCAAAGTGGCCGTTGATTCAACAAGATCACTCACATTGTAGGATGCTAAAAATGCGATTGAAAAGGGGGCTAATATATAGTAACCGAAAAGGACGCCAATTAAAAATAATACCGTGCACCAAAAAATAACACCCGCTGTGGCCTTTGCTTCTTTTTCATAAAGGCCAGGTTTTACAAATGCCCAGAATTCGCGAAATACAAGGGGAAATGCAACAATGAGTCCCATGAAAAAACTAACCTTCAGGTGAATAACAAGTTGCTCGCTGAGTTCACGTGTAATCAACTTTACATTTTCAGGATAAAAACATGTCATTTCAGATAATCCGCAAAAAAATCGGTAGGTTATGAAGTCTTTGTGTAATGGACCTAAAATCACCACGTCAAAGAGAAACCTTTTTTGAGTAAAAAGCACCACAGCAGCCAGGCATATATATAAGGCTGCTTTAAACAAATGAGACCTCAAGGCATCAATATGTTCAAAGAAACTCATTTCAGTTTCTTGAGGGTTCTTCGATTTTTTGCTAAATAATCTGGCTAACATAAGCTATATGAACCTTACAAAATTAGTGGCTTGTTTGAAATTACGTGCATCAAGCGATTTCTATTAGTGAATTGAATCCTGTATTCCGAGGCAGGTGTTGCTTGAACCTTCACAAGCTCAAAGAGTTATAATTTTGTATTGGGAGACTTTTAACAATGTTAATTTACATATTGGAACAGATTGATTCTATCTATTTGTTTGCCGGAGCCGATTTCTCGTCTTTGCTTGAGAAGTTTGCTTCAATTCGCAATGTAGCCGGATGGTCGTAGAATAGTCTTGATATATCTGTTACTGGAATCATTAAAATGATGATGAATTGGCTAATTTTGAGCCTGATGAGAATAGCAATAATTTATTTCTTTATACTATTAAATTCCCAGTTTGCAGGAGCGCAGACAAAGTGGCTTTACACATTTAACTCCTGCTCCGAAGAGGAACAAAACAAACTTGCACCGGCCCTTCAGTTCTCTGCAGTGCCTTTATGCGACTGTGGCCTTGAAAATGATGCACTTGAACTGAATAACCAGTCTGTAAGTTTGCCTCTTGAGTTGGATACGTTTTTTTTCTCCGACTTTTCTCTTGGCTTTAGTGTACTTCTCGAACCAGGAAGCGGAAATCTGGATCTTTTATCGAAGATGAATGTATGCAATGCAGATACTTCGATGAGTGTAATTTACCAATCCAAGGATTCTACTTTTGTATGTTCATTTCAGCAAGGATTCGACAAGATCGTGCAGTTGGTTGGGAAAGCGGACCCTTCGCGATGCTGGCAAGAAGTAATGTTGGTGCGTTCAAATGGTCAATTCAGACTGTTTATTAATGGAAAGCTTAAAGATGAATCCTTTTCTGGTTTTATTGTCAGGCTGAACAATAAACGGCCTGTTCGTTTTAATGCTTCCCCTTGTTCATTTGTAAGTCGCTCCAAAGGCTTTTTGGATCATCTGCTCTTTTTTAACTATGCGCTGAACAGTACTCAAGTTCTGGATGAATATCAACAACAGGACGAAATACTGACACCGGACACTTTGATTTTTTTAGGTGCATCCTTTGTATTGCGGGCTAAGGCGGATTGCGCAAATCAGGTTTCCTGGCAACCTTCGACCGGGCTTTCATCCAATCAAATTTTGAATCCGATTGCCAGCCCTGTTCAGGAAACCCGTTACCGTATCGAAATTCAAAACAGGTTCTGCCGGGCTAACGACGAAATCCTTATTAAGGTAATTGACACGTCTAAGTCGGATTGTAATTTGCTGAGTTTGCCAACGGCATTTACGCCGAATGGAGACAACTTAAATGACCTGTTTGGGATATCCAACAGCTATTTGGTTGAAAAGCTTGAATATCTCGATATTATAGATCGGAATGGTGGACTTATGGTTCGGTTGAATCAGGCCAGCGATCAATGGGACGGAAGCTGGAAGGGAAGCAAACTCAATCCCGGAACCTATTATTACCGTGTTTCCTATACCTGCAAAGGGAAGGAATATCAAAAGCAAGGCAGTTTTTTCCTCCTTAGGTAGGTATGATTTACCGGATTAAAGTAATATCACCACGGTACAATATGCTGCTGCCGTCCTGAAATAAAATGTCTGCAACGTACACAAAAACACCAGGTTTCATAAAATCACCCGTATTCCCAAACCTTCCGTTCCAAACGGTTACTCGATCTCCGTTAGCCGGCGGATTTTCAGATTGACTTACCAAATTTCCCCAACGGTCAAATATCTGAACAGACCGGATAGCTTGCACGCCAGGCCCTATGTATACATCCATGAGGTCGTTGATATTGTCTCCGTTAGGCGAGAATACATTGGGGGCATAAAAACGTCTTGTGCTTCGCACCACAATTGTAATTTGATCTGAAACCTCGCAGCCGTTTTCGTCAACAACAGTTAGTTGATAAGTTGTCGTCCTGCCAGGATTGACATAGGATATCGTACTGTTGGGGGTACGTACATTTGATAGCGGGGACCATATAATGGTGTCTATAGATGCGCTGTTCACCAATTTCCCGTCAAGCAAAATACTGTCACCAAGTTGTATGGTATCAAAGGCTTTCCCGAAATTTAATGAAAGCAGATTTTTGGAACTGCTTATGGTAATGCTGGTATCGGTGTAACAATTTTTACCGTCATAAATTCGAACGTTGTATACTCCAGGAAATAAAGGAACAATATCTTTCAAAGATTGCGGAGCACCTCCATTCACAGTAAATTTATATTGAGGTCCTGTCCCCCCGTTTGCCTGCTCTACGCTAAACAACGACTGGTCACCATCGCAAAATATTGTGTCCGGTGCACTAAGTGAGAACTGAATTGGAGGAGGTTCATTTAAGGTATAGGTGGTTTCGCCGGTACATCCATTGCCATCTGTAACGCGAATGCGATACAAACCTGCAGGAAGATTAACTCCAATGGAGTCTTTCGAAATATTTGGGGTCCAGCTGAAGCTGCCTTTACCTGCATTGCCACCTGTCCATGCTGTGGTGATGCGGCCATCCTGAAGGCCTGGACAGCTTACATCAAGGGTTGAACCTAAAATAACATCAAGACGAATTGAGTCCGGTTGCCTTAAGCGAACAGAATCCAAATGCGAGCAATTAAGACTATCTATGATGTTTACATAGAATATTCCATCACCAAGATTGTTTATAGTAGGAGAATTTATGGCGGGATTTACCCAGCGGTATTGGTAAGGGCCTTTCCCGCCTTTTGCCTGGATGCTGATTTGTCCATCATTTGAATTGTAACAACGGGGAGCTTTGATTTGCAGCTTACTGCTATCGATCTGAATAGGAATCGCATCAGGGACATTGAACAACAAGGTGTCGGCACAAAAACCGCAGGATGCAATGATAAATTGTTGTCCGGAACACAAGCGAGTTGCCGTGTCGCTGCGAGAGAACACTTGTTCACCTGAGGACCAGGTAATAGATGTAGAACTATCCTGGCAATTCAAGGTGACGGAAGCGCGTGCATCACACGTGCCGACAGAGGCGCAACTTGGTGAACTGATCCCGAAGAGGTTAATACCTATTGCTGGAGGATCCACCAGTGTAAAACAAGTATCAAGAGGGGGGCAGCCTCCCATATCATCAATTCGCAGACAATGTTTTCCTGCTTTAAGGTTCGTGTTATTTGGTGTTTGGTTGCCATTGTCCCATAAATACGTGTAGGGTGTTTGTCCTCCTGTTACAGAGACCACGATAAAACCATCCTGATCCCCGTTGCAGCGTGGGTCGCGCAAAACAGTAGCGCTGATTCGCAGTGCATTTCCCGCAGGGTTGACCACTGTAGACAGGCTATCCTGGCAACCATTGAGGTCTGTTATGGTTACGGAATAGGTTCCTTCTCGAATGTTCGTAAGGCGTTTTGTCGTTGCGGTGGTGTTCCATAAAAAGCTATTTACAGCTTGATCTCCCTGGGTATAAAATACTTCAGCGCTTCCTGTAAAATCTCCCGGGCAATTAGGTCCCATTGTTGAGATGCTGTCTATGTGCGGGCCATTTGGTCTTTTAACCAGGTATGTTTTTTGAACAATACAACCATTTTGATCGGTAAGGGTCACAGTATAACTTCCTGCTGCCAGATTAGAATTTACAGGTGTAAAAGGTCCATTACTCCATTGAAAACGGTAAGGTGTGATGCCGCCAAAACCACGAATATCGATAAATGCATCTTTTCCTGGCTTACAGCTTTCGGTACTGTCAATATTATTTTCGATAAGTTCAAGTAAGGGCGGTTGAGTGATTACAATCGTGTCTAGCCTTTTACATCCGCTTGTATCCGTAATTTCAAGATAGTACATGCCGGCTTTTAACCCGGGGCTTGTGTACCGGTCCACGCCATTCACACCACCTAGAATGGCTTTATTATTTTGGTCTGTAAGGCGAAAAGCCAAAGGTGCGTTCAGGGTGCCATTGGAGCGAACAAAAGAATGCAGGATCGCCGAGGAGTCCCCAAAACATTTAATGCTATCAATGACAATGGAATCAAGAAGTACCCCTGAATAGGGTATTTCAAAAAGCAAGGTATCCATGCAGCCTCTTGAATCCCTGATAATGACGAATTGTTTTCCTGACAAACGGTAATTGTAACTTGCAGTATCAGCGGTGTTTGCTGCCACGTTTTGCGACCAAAAATAATCATAGAGGCCTCCTGGATATGGATTGCCACCTCGCGCACGTGCAACAGCTGCACCATCATCTGTGCAACTCGCATCTTTTATCACATCTAATTCAGAAAACAAGGTGTCTGCAAAAAGAGTAAAATCATCTGTCGCGTAACATCCTGCTGAATCATGAACTGTGATTGTATATTTCCCAACGGGCAAATTTCTAACGGTGGTCACCCCATAAATATCTATAGGTCTCCAGCCAATTACAAGGCTTCCAACTCCCCCGGTTATACGGATACTGATTTCTCCATCGCTGGTATTCCAGCATCTGGGCTGTTTGATTCCATTGGGAAGTATGGCAATCGGGCTTCCCATTCCAACGGTAACAGTAAGCGTTGTATCCTTTCCAGCAGCATCTTTCACATTGATCATGTAGATTCCTGGAAAAAGGTTGTTGTAAATGAGGCAGTCCCCGCTTTTCTGCAACACATCCAATTGTGGTGGAGCAATTCGGTTTATGGTGTAGGGCGGAGTGCCACCATAAGGTTTAATGGTGATACTCCCACTGTTTGTAAGGGTTCCGCATGTATAGGAAATGACACACAAATCCACTGGAGTACCTATGCATATTTCATTATCCTGTGGATTTATTTCCTGAAAGCAAATTTCATCAGCATTGCAGTCGAGCACTTCATTTTGTATAGGGCTCCTGTTAAAAAAGTAAATTGGGGCACATGTTCCGGGTTCACCAATTAATTTGAACTTAATCATGATCAATGTATCCCCATCATTAAGGCCGGAGCAGTCCGCATTTGGGTTGGACCATAAAAAACGAACCAGTTTTCTGATGGAATCGAAATTGATATTGTTGTTGGGATCCAGGCCAACTAATGTCGGATTTGCCCATTTATCAATGGGTTTTAAAACCTGGGGATCATATGCCAGTCCAAATTGAACCGACAGCACTGTGTCAAAGTTAAATACGCGGACAGGTACCCAAATGCAATCTCCTTTTGGTGCGTTTCCACCAATAATGTCAAATTTCACACAATTTTGTGATGCAAGATTCTCAAGGTGAACACATAAAAGAAGGATGGGTATTAAAAAAATAGAGCGTCTACATAGCATTCCCGTGTACATCAATAGTTCATTTAAACCGCAAAGATATTATATAAAATAAGTATATGAGCGGACAGGTAGGTATCTTATTCAACGAAAGATCCGTTATTTTAGTCTGATTCAAGGGTTTAGACCCAAAAATTCAGGGTTTCCACGGATAAAAATCATGGAAATCCAGGAGTCGCCAAAGGAGTAGGGTAGGTAGGATAATTGGGAACAAGGGTTTGTTACTATAAGATTTGCGACTTTACCCCTTTCAATGCTTCCCAATTCTTGTTCCAGGCCCAGACTGTATGCTGGATTTATTGTGAGTGCACAGAGCGCCTCTTCGGGAAGCATCTTCATCTGAATGCATGCTAAACTCCAAACAAAAGCCATGTTTGAAGAAGGAGAAGTACCAGGATTAAAATCAGAAGCAAGAATGACACCCAAACCGCGGTCAATCATTTTTCGAGCGGGAGGGTATTCCTGCCTCATGAAAAAAGCTGCGGAAGGGAGGAGGACAGGATGTGTTTCGGAATGCAGAAGTTGCTCAATTTCTTCATCGTTCAATACTTCCAGATGGTCTACACTTTTTGCCTTATGGCGAATTGCAAGGGGTATACCGCCACTGTGGGTAAACTGGTTTGTATGGATACGGATGTTAAAGCCCAGTCGTGCAGCGTGGCTCAAAATTTCATCACTTTCTTCGATGTTAAAAAATCCTCGTTCACAAAAAACATCGCAATTATCTGCAAGACCTTCTGCAGCAATCCGGGGCATCATCTCTTTGGTCAGTTTGTCAATATACGCTTTGTGGTTTTCCTTGTATGCTGCAGGGTAGGCGTGAGCACCTAAAAATGTGGATCGTATTGGTATAGGGGCTTGTTTCTTTAATTTTTGAATAACCCTTAGGATTTTCAATTCTGCGTCGGTATCCAGTCCATATCCACTTTTAATCTCAATTGCACCAGTGCCTTGTTGTATGGCTTTTTTTAAGCGATTCAATGAACGCCTATATAGTTCCTCCTCCGGAAGTGCCGAGAGTTTCCTGGCAGAGTTTAAAATTCCACCTCCTTTTTCTGCAATTTCCTGGTAACTCAAACCCTGGAGACGATCTACAAATTCAGATTCCCTCCAGTCCGCAAAAACCAGATGGGTGTGACAATCTACAAATCCGGGTAACACGATACCACCTTTCGCATCGATAACCTGACCCTCGATACGGGGAGCCTTATTGGCAGGACCAAAATCTTCAATTGTACCGCTTGGGGAAATCAATACAAAAGCATCTGCCAGCTTGGGAAGGTTTGACATAGCATTCCCTTTTCTAAATCCTAAAGCATCATCCGAAGCAAGGTACAGCCAGGAAATATTGTGAATCAGTTTAGGTAAGTGTGCCATGCTGTAAACATTGTCTTATAATAAATCAATAGCGTTTTACAACGGCTTCAAAGCGGTCTTTGTGCATTTGGTTCGCAAGTATTTCTGCTTCTTCTCTTGATTCAAAGTGACCAATATATACTTTATATAATTTTTTACCTGGATGGATTTCCTCTGCAATGCGGACATCTTGTTTGTACAAGGCTAATAACTTAACGGCTTGGGCTTCTGCGTTTTGTTTGTTGGAATACACTCCGGATTGCACAAAAATAGTAGCTGAGAATCCTGTTAATGAGGATTCGTTTTGTTTTTTATCAATTTCACTAAGGTCCTGAATCTGGCCGGAAGGATCTGAGTACAGCTCAAACTCTTCTTTTGAGGGAAGTTCCATTGTTACGGGTTCATCTTCCTGCAGGTTTCTGTCATTCTGGACCATCATTGGTGCAGACTGCTTGCCTTCGTCGATCCAGGAGATAAAGGATTCAGGATTAAAGGTCTGTTCCTTTTTTGATAATATTTTTCCTGAGGCGCGCATCAGGATCGTCGTAGGTAATACAGAAATACGGTATTCTTCTTTTAATCGTCTGTTTGCAGGAATATCGATGTCCACTTTATAAAGGATTGCATTTTTTTGAATGTACTCCTGAACTTTTGGATTGGAGAAGACATCCCGATCCATCATGCGGCAGGGTTCACACCATTTTGCTGTAAATTCCAGAAGCAATACCTTTTTCTCTCTGCAGGCTTTTTCCCGTGCAGCGTTGATACTACCTGAAAACACAATGAGTGAAGGATCTGCAGCGTGTAAGGTAAGGAGGCAGATGGAACTGATCAAAAAAGTTTGGATGGTTTTCATGTCTTTTGAGTTTTAGTGATGAATGCGCGTATAACATGAAATGCACAAATTTTGTACCAGTAAAATAAATTATAATAAATAAAATATGTAAAAAACAGAAAAACAATTATTAATAATTTAATAAAATATTTAATATGATAATTTCAAAAGTGCTTTTTACGCGTTGAAGTGTATCTTTGTACCTTAAACTGAAATGGTTATGGCCAAATTACAGGCTGCAATTACGGGAATCCAGGGCTATGTGCCGGATTACATACTTAGCAATGCGGAACTGGAACGTCTTGTGGATACCAATGATGAATGGATCACATCGCGAACGGGAATAAAAGAGCGTCACATTCTTAAAGAACCGGGTAAAGCCACCTCTGACATGGGTCAACGAGCCGTTGAAGGTCTGCTTAAAAAAACAGGTACGCATCCCGATGAAATAGAATTGCTCATCTGTTGCACAGTTACGGGAGATATGGTTTTTCCTGATACCGCAAATACTATATGTGACAAAGTAGGTATCAAAAATGCCTGGGGCTTTGATATTAATGCAGCCTGCTCCGGATTTTTGTATGGGCTTACAACAGGTGCAAAATTTATTGAATCTGGAATGCACCGCAAAGTAATTGTAGTAGGTGTCGACATGATGTCTTCCATTATTGATTATTCCGATCGTGCAACCTGCATCATTTTCGGAGACGGTGGGGGGGCTGTTTTGTTGGAACCAAACGCCGAAGGATATGGGATCGTTGATAGTGTTTTTCATGGTGATGGTTCAGGAAGAGAATATCTTCATATGAAAGCAGGTGGCTCGTTGAAGCCTCCTTCTTTTGATACCGTACAGAATAAAGAACACTATGTGTTTCAGGATGGGAAACCTGTGTTTAAGGCGGCGGTCACAGGTATGGTCGAATCCATAAAGGAGGTATTATCGCGCAATCATCTGGGAAAGGAAGAAATAGACTGGCTCGTGCCACATCAGGCAAATATCCGGATTATCAATAGCGTAGCTGAATTTCTGGAGATGGATAAAAGTAAAGTGATGGTGAATATCCAGCGATATGGAAATACCACATCAGGCACCCTGCCCCTGTGCCTCTGGGACTGGGAAAAGCAGCTAAAAAAAGGCGATAAAATATTTCTGAGTGCTTTTGGTGGTGGGTTCACATGGGGGACCACCTACTTGAAGTGGGCATATTGATTTCCATGGCTCCCCGTCTGGACGAAATATTGGGAATTCGCTATCCAATTATTATGGCTCCCATGTTTCTGATCTCCAACGTTCGTATGTCATTGGCTGCAATTGAAAGCGGAATTGCTCCTTGTATTCCTGCATTGAATTTTAAAAGTCTATCGGAGCTGGAAGAGGCTCTTCAGATTCTTCAAAAATCAGGAGCTTGTTACGGCATCAATTTGGTGGTCAATAAAAGCAATTACAAACTTTCGGGACAACTTAAACTCTGCCTGAAATACAAAGTGCCATTCATAATTACATCACTTGGAAATCCCTCCAATATTGTGAGGGCATGTTCGACAGCAGGCATTCGCGTTTTTTGCGACGTTTCTACTATGACCTATGCTGTCAAGGCTGCTGCATGCAAACCAGACGGTTTAATTGCAATTACCAACAAAGCGGGTGGACATTTGGGGGAATGGGCACCTGAAATCCTCATTCCGCAGTTAATTGAGGCATTTCCTGAAATGCCTATAATTGCTGCAGGTGGGGTAGGCGATTACCAGAGTTATAAAGCCCTGATGGATATGGGCGTAAGTGGAGTATCTGTAGGTACGGTATTCATTGCTTCTGAAGAGGCTCCCGTGCAGGATGCCTATAAAAATGCCTGTGTACATTATGATGAAAAGGATATTGTAACTACAACCAAGTTGAGCGGAATCCCTTGTACCGTGATCAATACAGCTTATGTACAAAAGACAGGTACAAAGCAAAATAAACTGCAATTTGTACTAAACAGATTCAGGCCTTTGAAGAAACTGATAAAGCTCATTACCTATGAACGGGGCATGCATATTCTAAAAAAGGCAGCCTTTGATTTAAATTACCGGAATGTCTGGGTTGCGGGCACCAGCATAAAATTTGTGAACCGCATTAAGCCAATCCGAGAAATAGTTCAGCAAATTGTTTCCAAGCAGCCGGATAAAGAACCCGTTTAAAAAATCTTTGCATATTTCTTTGCTCCAAACAAACGTTTGTTTGGGATCAGCCTCAATACATTATAATTCCGTTAAGGCAAAACAGAAGCGGAGAGCGAGGATCCTAAAATCAGGCTTTTGGCTTGTTGTCTGATTTGACTTGTATCCCTTCGCCCATGGTTTCCTGGCTTTTCTTTTTGCCTTTGGTTTTTAAGGCAATTTGAATTGCTGTGTAGGCATTGACCAAGCCTCCCGTTTTAGACAATTCAGAAAGTGCAACTTCTTTTTTGGTTCCGGGAGTAATTACCTTATAGTTCTGCCTGATACTAGACTTTAAGAGAATATCACGCACTTGTTTAGCCGTCAGTTCTGGAAAATAGGATCGTAACAATGCAGCAACTCCAGCTACCACGGGACTCGCCATGGAAGTGCCTTGCTCAGGTTCGTAGTTATTTTCAGGTGTTGTGGAATAGATTTGAACTCCTGGGGCAAATAAGTCGACATATTTTTTTCCATAATTGGAAAATCCAGCGATCAGATCAGGACCTGTTTCAAAACTTGATGCGCCGACTTCCACCCAATTCGAAGCCTGATTACAGGAAAGAAATTTTTTCTGTTTGTACTTTTTGTTTGGAAAATTTTCTACGGCATCATTATTGCTCGCGGCATTGCCTGCGGCATGGACGAGGAGTACATCTTTTTCAACAGCGTACTTGACCGCTTCATCAATGATTTCTTTGTTTGGAGAATAGCCTTTTCCGAAACTCATGTTGATGACAGAGGCGCCGTTGTCGACAGCGTAACGAATGGCATTGGCAATGTCTTTGTCCCGCTCGTCACCATCTGGTACACAACGGACCGACATGATCTGTACATTATCTGCAATACCGTCAATGCCTTTATCATTTTTTCGCTTTGCCGCTACAATGCCGGCTACATGCGTTCCATGCATTGCATCCGGGCCTTTAACATCATTGTTGCCATAATACCGTTCACGTACATCCTCATAGTGATCGCCCACAATCGGACGGGGGTCAAAATCGGGATTGTAGGCATATTTCATTTCTTTTTCAAAATGCGATTTCCCATCAACGAAATCTTTTGATATCATGTTCTTTATTTCTTCAATGCTGGAAAATGGGACATTTTCCTGAATCAGCTGTTTTGCGATGGCAATCCCCATGGATAAGGCTTTGGAATCGCCTTCCTCAATGGATTCGAGGTTCTCGGAATTCAAGGGTTTTCCTTTCAATGCAGTCTGCAAAGCATCTAATGCACTATTGATGAGTGCTTCCGTCTGCACAATGTTGTTGTAATTTAATTGGGCAGATTTCCTCTTGGATTCTATTTCTGTCTTTAGTTTAATAAACAAGTCATACTCCTTCTTTTGGTCCTTGTTCAATTTATCCGGATCCGCTTGTTCATATTTATATCGCATTTGTGCATAAAGACGCGTTCCTTCATAAGTGTCAAAGGATACATTGCCCTTTGCACCTCCAATGAAGTTCCAACCGTGGATGTCATCAATGTAGCCATTGTGATCATCATCAATACCATTCCCCGCTATTTCATTCGGATTTACCCACATGACATCTTTCAGATCCTCATGGAGGTAATCTACACCGGAGTCGAGAATAGCAACGATCACGGGTTTTGACCTTCTGTTTGCAAGCAATTCCTGGTACACTTTTTCAACACTGATTCCTGGCAAACCGGTTTCCTGGGCATCCAGAAGATGCCAGTTTTCTGGTAAGATCTCTTGTGATTGGAGTCCAGGGCCAGCGACTAAGAGGAGAATTATCGGTACAAATTTTAAGAATTTCATTTTTGATTTAAATAAAATAGTAATAAGTAATATATTCATAACCAAGAGGTGTAATTTGAATTTGGGGCTCAAAAATAAGTAGATTTGCGAATTCTATACGATGAAATGATGCGTGTTGGGTTTATTGTGATTACCGTATTTTGGGCATTTCAAGCTGCAACGCAACAATGGGACCTTGGATTGTCTTTAGGTGGTGCAAATTATAATGGGGATTTGAGTGAGAATTGGAAGAGCAGTCTGAAAAGTACCCATCCCTACCTGGGTGTGCACGCCCGTTTATCACTGGATCCTTTTTTTAGCCTCCGCATCCTTTATGCTCGATTTACACTTAGTGGAAGTGATTCGTATTCCACAAATGAGTCTATAAAAAAAAGGAATTTAAGCTTTTCATCGGATATGTCGGAATGGTCGCTTACTGCACAAGTACAAGTACTGGACCTGTTCTCATATGAGCCATTGCGCTGTAGCCCTTTCTTGCAGCTTGGTCTGGGGATCGTGTATTTTAATCCACAGACGTATTATCAAGGGACTTGGGTCTCATTACAGCCTTTGGGGACGGAAGGCCAGGGTTTGCCAAATTACAAAGATCCATATGCGCTCCATGCTCTTTGCGGTATCATGGGTGGAGGATTGCGATTTGCTTTGAGCTCCAATGTGACGATTGCAATGGAGTATGTGTGGAGATTATCTGCAAGCGATTATATTGACGATGCATCGGGTTATTATGTTTCGTATTCCTACCTGCTTCAAAATAAAGGTCGGACAGCCGCTGATCTCGGAAATAAAATCGATGCACAAACAGGTGATCAGAGGGCGAATCCAAAATCCAATGATGGCTACCAAAGTTTCTCATTTTCTGTTAATTTCCACCTTGGGAAAAA
The DNA here is from genome assembly GCA_964507535.1 of uncultured Saprospiraceae bacterium. Classification (GTDB taxonomy): domain Bacteria; phylum Bacteroidota; class Bacteroidia; order Chitinophagales; family Saprospiraceae; genus Vicinibacter. The sequence goes on along the minus strand of CAZDQG010000005.1, from coordinate 16,684 downwards.
CAACTACTTCAAAAACAGCTTATATAAAAAACCAGTTCGCTGCCCGGTATTTTAAATGATCCCTTTGATACATGATCCGCTAAAAGTCCTCCAGAAGTATTGGGGGTATTCATCCTTTCGTCCCATGCAGGACAGGATCGTGGAATCTATATTGGAAGGGAACGATACGATGGCGCTCTTGCCTACGGGTGGTGGTAAATCCATCTGTTATCAGGTACCTGGATTGTGCATGGAAGGTGTCTGTCTTGTGATTTCCCCCCTTATAGCTCTCATGCAAGACCAGGTGCAACGACTCAAAAATCTGCATATAGAGGCTGAAGCTATTCATTCCGGAATGTCTTATCGGGAAATTGAAAATGCACTTTCTCATGCCGTGCATGGGAAATTGAAATTTCTATACTTGTCACCAGAGCGTCTTGCTACCTCTAAAATGAGGTCTAAACTAAGAGAGATTTCTATAAATCTCGTTGCCATTGACGAAGCACATTGCATTGCTCAATGGGGGCATGATTTCAGGCCTTCCTATCTTCATATTGCCGATTGCAGAGAATGGACTAAAGCTCCATTTCTTGCCTTAACAGCCACGGCCACAAAAGAAACGCGTTCTGAAATAGCTACGAGGCTCAAGCTGGAAAATCCGCAATGGTTTGAAATGAGTTTCCGAAGACCAAACCTATCAATCATTGTGAGAGAAGAAGAGCACAAAAACGACCTCATGCTTCATCTGATCCATAAAATTAAAGGTCCCGCTCTGATCTATGTTCGCAACAGGAAATCGACAAAAGAACTATCCGAAAACCTAAGCCAGCATGGCCTTCCTGCCACCTTTTATCATGCCGGCCTTAATCCGGAAGTTCGAAAAGAGAGACAATTAGATTGGATTTTAAATAAAGTACGCGTGATTGTGGCAACAAATGCTTTCGGAATGGGTATTGATAAGCCCGATGTCCGCCTTGTGTTGCATCAGGATCTTCCCGGAGGTTTGGAAGAATATTTTCAGGAAATAGGAAGGGCGGGCAGGGATCAACAACGATCTTTTGCAGTACTTATGCACCATAAGGCTGATATCAGAAGGGTATTGGATGAGTGGGAAAATCGATTTCCTGAAATCAGTGAAATAAAGGAAATCTACAGGTTGCTGGCAATTCACTTAGACATTCCAAAAGGTATGGAAATGGAAGAGAGCCTTGATTTTGATCTGTCTGAATTCTGTACAAGGTTTTCATTAAAAAAGGACAGGACGCTCCATGCCTTGCGAATTTTAGAGCAAAGTGGCAAGTTGGTTATGACGGAGGCAGTATGGAGACCTTCCCGGGTTTTTATTGAAGCAGATGATCGTGTTTTGAATAACATGCGTAAACATCATCCACGCCTTCAAATGGTAATCGATTTCTTACTACGTGCCTATGAAGGAATACTAACCGTACCTGTACCTATACAAGAAGCTCAGATAGCGCGCATCACTGGCCTGGATGTACAGGAGCTTATAGCTACACTCCGGCTTATGGATGCGGAGGGTGTTCTGAAATATCTGGAAGCAAAATCCAGGCCTCAGATTATGTTTTCTACCTTGCGTGTCGCAGCAAAAGACCTGGAATTGGACCGGGTGTGGTACAGTAAACGCAAAGCAATATTCAAGGCAAGATTGGATGCAATGGTAAACTTTCTGAGCACCAGGCAGTGCAGGCAGGTTTTTATTTCCGGATATTTCGGACAGGAGGAATCTTCAGAATGCGGTGTATGCGACAATTGTATTGAAAAACGTCAAAAGAGGCCTGATGCAGATGAATTACAAGCATGGAAAAATAAGATATGTACAATGCTGGCAGATTCAAAAAAAGCGATCCCGCTCCGGATGATACTTTATCAGTTTCCCATAAACAGACGCAAAGACATTGAGGGCCTTATTGAAGAGATGATTGCAAAAGGGCAGTTGATACGAAATTGGGATCTCATTCGTTTGTCAGATACGCAGGTCCCATGAAGATTCTGATTGCAGTCACCACGGATATCTATTTTGATCAACGCATTATCAAAATTGCTACAGCACTCGTTCGCAACGGCTATGAAGTCTCCGTCGTTGGTCGCAAAAAAGAGAACGTAATGAATGCGGATCGATTTGAATTTAAAGCACATTGGATTTCGTGTTTTTTTAAAAGATCTGCATTATTTTATGCAGAATACAACATCCGCCTGTTCTTCTATTTGCTTTTCCATAAAGCGGATATTATTTGTGCATGTGATCTTGATACCCTGCTCGGATCTTGTTTGGCGGCAAGCTTAAAGAAATCCAGGCTTGTCTTTGATGCCCACGAATATTTTGAAGAAAGCGTCGAAATCATACATAAAAGACCTATCCAAAAAATATGGGAAGGAATTGCGTATACATGCATTCCGAAAACATGCGCACGCTATACGGTTTCTGCATCGCTGGCACATGTGCTATCTGAAAAATACAGATATCCTTTTCAAGTGGTTCGCAATATTCCGGATACAGTTTTGGGAAATTGCTACAAATCCAGGAATCATCGTCTGTTGTGGTATCAGGGAGCTGTCAATAAGGGAAGAGGACTGGAGTTGGTCATCCAATCCCTGCTCCAATTACCTGAATATTCGCTGGGTATAGCAGGTGATGGAGATCTGTTGCATGATTTAAGAAGAATGGTCCAGCAACATCAATTGGAGAGCCGTGTAACGTTTTATGGAAGGCTTGATCGCATGAAATTGAATGAAAAGGCACATGAAGCCTGGATTGGACTAGACTTGTTGTCCGATTCAAGTGCAAGTTATTTCTATTCCTTAAGTAACAAGACATTTGATTACATGCATGCAGGACTTCCAATGATACAAATGGATTTTCCGGAATATAGAGCATTGCATGCACAATTTCAAATGGGAATTTTATTGTCTTCGCTGGATGTGAATGCATTGGTTCATGCAATTCGAAAGATGGAAGATCAGGCCTTCCACGAGCATTGTCAACAGGCTTGTCGCGCGGCATCGGCTGCTATCAACTGGACAGATGAAGTTAAAATCTTGCTGGCGTGTTATCGCGAAATACGTGCTTAAGCTAACGGCCTTATTGCATGCATTCCTGATAAGAAGGTCCTTCAAGGCCTTCATTCAGTTAATCTGCTGCCTGCCTTATAACATAAGATTATTTGTAATATATCTGTAGCTTTGTGCTTTCAAATCCATTGGAGTGCACGCAGACCGGAACTATATTCTTCACGTTGTTAATTATGCCTGGATTTTGTTTTTAATGGGCATCTCCCTGCTCATTTGGCTTCATGTATTTGGACTTGAGAAAAATATTCTCGAAGGGTCTATTCTGTCTGTTGAATTGCAAAAGGAAACCGATGCACAAGAATCCGGACATTTTAAAAATTGGCTGGAAGATCAGCCAGAAGTAGTTAAGGAATCTGTACACCAAATAGAGGAAGGAGAACTTTCGCAGGTATTGTCGGATGAATTGGATTCCGATACCCTCATATCGGCTGCGAAAGAGCATTTCCCGTACATATTTACCTTTAAATTAGCAAAGGAACATTTTCAAAGGGAAAAATTCAATGCTTTTAAGAACAGGCTCGAGAAAAGGAAATCCGTTCAACAGTTTTATTACCAGAATGAACTCACGGAGGATTTGGATAAAGCTATAGGGAGGTTGAAAATGGGATTTATGTTTATTACTTTATTATTTACCCTTATTGGCATACTCATCAGTCAGTACCTTGCCCAGGTTTTTGTGGATTCCCGCATTGAAATCATTAGAAATTATCATCAAATGGGGGCTTCCCTTAAGGTTATTCAAAAACCCTATTTGAGAAGGGCTATGTCACTAGGATTGGCCAGTTCTCTGCTGAGTGTCTGTCTGATGGGTGTGATGATATTATTTTTATATTACCTGCTTCCTTGGGCTTACGAATGGGTAGACACAATAAAATTTCTGATTGTAGTGTTTATCATATTGTTTTTAGGCCCAATTTTGCAATCTGAATTGGTTCGAAGAAAAATAAACGCTTTAATACGTTAATCTAATGGGAGAAGCAAGATCAAAAAAAGAGAAGTCATCCGCAGAACCGTTGCGTCAAACTTCAGGTACCGCCACTTCAAAAGGAACGGGATCCATAACCTACGGCAAGGCGCAATATCGATGGGTGCTTATTGGCATAGGATGCATTGCCCTGGGCTTAATACTGATGTATGGAGGATGGATGCCCAGTCCCGAAGTTTGGGATGAAAGCATCATTTATAGCCCCCGCAGACTCACGCTAGCACCAATCATGATTCTCATAGGATTGGGATTTCAGATCTATGCTATCTTTAAAGTCGATTGAACTATAAGGACCAATTGATTTCCTACAATATGCTCTTTTATATCATTTATATGCATATGAAGGAGTAGCAAAACGCGATCGGTTGATATTTTCAAAAAATGATGTTTCATGTCCCGATTTTTGGGAAGGAGCTGTATTGTTGGTTGATAAACCTTATGGCATTACCTCGTTTAAGGTGGTCCATGAAGTGCGCGCAGCAATTACCCGTGGAACCGGAAAAAAGCTAAAAATAGGCCATGCCGGGACACTGGATCCACTTGCTTCCGGACTGTTGATTCTGGCTACAGGCAAGATGACCAAAGAACTTGAAAACTACCAGGCACTTACCAAGGTGTACTCCGGGCGTTTTCAATTGGGATTCGTCCGACCTAGTTACGATATGGAAACCCCCATCGTCCAATCATTTCCGTTTAAGGGAATTTCACTGGAAGTGATCCATTCAGTAAAACAGCAACTTACAGGCACGATCCATCTTCCTCCGCCCGCTCATTCTGCTATAAAAATGGCTGGCAAGCGAGCTTACCAACTTGCGAGAAAGGGCGAGCTGGTTGAAATGGAACCTAAACCCATGCATATCCTTCAATTTGAAATTGAAACCCAGTATTGGCCTGAAATAGGTTTCGAGATTGTCTGCAGTAAAGGTACCTACGTTCGGTCCCTTGCTCATGAATTCGGCATGCGCCTGGGTTGTGGTGCCTATCTTTCCTCGTTGCAAAGAGAGCGCATTGGGATGTATACGCGGGAGCAATCATGGAATTTTTATGAATTAAAGCGATTCCTCAGTGCGATCCAAAAACGATAATTCCTGTTGATCGTTATACCTTAGCACTTTGTTTTTAAATATGTCCGTTGAAGTAATTCATTTATCTAAAAAGTTTGGCACCCAGGCAGCTGTAGATGATATCTCATTTACAGCTAAAAAAGGACAAATTTTAGGATTTTTAGGCCCAAATGGGGCTGGTAAGACGACTACCATGCGGATAATTTCCGGCTTTCTTCCCGCCACATCAGGTGAAATCCGCATTTGTGGTATGTCCGTTCAAGAGCAGTCACTCGATATTCGACGTCGAATCGGATACCTTCCAGAGCATAATCCGCTCTATAAGGACATGTATGTGCGTGAATATCTGGAGTTTTTTGCGGGTCTTTGTCATGTGCGTGATTCAAAGAATCGCATTCGGGATGTCATTCAACAAACCGGACTGGGCCCGGAACAACATAAACTTATTTCATCATTGTCAAAGGGATATAAACAACGGGTGGGTTTATGCCAGGCATTGCTATCTGATCCTGAGGTGCTCTTGCTCGATGAACCTACCAGTGGACTGGATCCCAATCAGCTGATTGATATACGAAACCTGATCAAACAGATTGGAAGGGAAAAAACCTTGATTTTTTCAACGCATATTATGCAGGAAGTCCAGGCACTTTGTGACCGGGTGATCATTATCAATAAGGGAAGAATTGTGGCAGATGATTGCATAGATAGATTGCTTCAAAAAAGTGACTCCTCACGCATCTTTACGATCGAATTTGCGAATCCGGTATCAGCTGAACAGTTAAGGGCATCATATAAAAATGCTCAGGTTTCAACAGGTGACAACAAACGCTTTGAATTACGAGGGAGCCGCGATTTTGACCCGAGGGAAAGCTTATTTAAACTGGCAACGATCAACGCGTGGACCATCCTGGAATTGAAGGAGGAGCATTCTTCCGTAGAAGATGTGTTTAGTCTCCTAACCAAAGAAAAGTAACATGTGGACCTTATTTAAAAAAGAAATCAACAGTTTTTTTAATTCCTTGATAGGCTACATGGTCATCAGCATCTTTGTGCTTATTCTTGGTTTGATGTTGTGGGTATTTCCGGACTTTAGTATTTTGAATTACAACTATGCAAGCCTTGAACAACTGTTCGCATTGGCTCCATTTATTTTTCTTTTCTTAATTCCAGCAGTGACGATGCGTTCTTTTTCCGAGGAAATGCAAAGTGGAACCTTGGAAATGCTGCTGACAAAGCCTATTACAGAATGGGGTATCGTAACTGGTAAGTTCTTGGCAGCTTTCAGTTTAAGTGTAATTGCATTGTTGCCTACATTGTTGTATTACTATTCCATTTATAGGCTTGGATCACCTGTAGGAAATATCGATTCTGGAGCGGTGCTTGGGTCCTATGTTGGATTACTATTTCTGGCAGCAGGATTCAGTTCTATCGGAATTTTCACTTCATCCCTGTTCAGGAATCAGATTGTTGCTTTTCTTGCAGCTTCCGCACTCTGCTTTATTTTTTATTTTGGATTTTACTTTATCTCAAAACTGCCTGTTTTTTTTGGCAAAAGCGATGACATGGTTCAAAGAATAGGTATGGATTACCATTATGAAGCATTGTCAAAAGGCCTTATTGACCTGAGGGATGTGATTTATTACATTAGCCTGATATGCTTGTTTTTATTTCTTACTGTGGAATCTTTAAAAAGCAGAAAATTCTAAAATGAAGTTCAATCACTTTGACCGGACTGTGCGGATACTTTTGGTGTTTGGTATTGTCATTCTTGTCAATGTCATTATTTCATTTTTTAAATTCACGTTTGACTTTTCTGAAGAGAAACAATTTACATTGACTACGGCCACAGTGCGAACGCTTGAAAAGGTTCCGGAACCTATCCTTGTACGCATTTTACTTGAGGGCGATTTTCCTTCTGGTTTCAAGCGCCTGCAGAATTCAGTCCGGGATATGATGCTCCGGTTTAAATCCATCAATCCCAATATCGACTTTGTCTTTGAAAATCCAAATGAAGGATCACTGGAAGATATCAATAGCCGCAGGGAGAAACTTTCTAAAGATGGAATTGTTCCAATAAATTTAAAGGTTAAGTCTGGAACTGAGCAGACGGAACAATTGATTTATCCCTATGCAATTTTGAACCTTGGCGAACGAAAAATTGCGATAAGCTTATTGGAACAACAGCCGGAACTGGATCAGGAAGCAAATTTGAATAACAGTATTTCACAGCTGGAATATAAATGTGTCAACGCCATTGAAAAATTACTACGAAAGGAAAAGAAAAATATTCTTTTTACAAATTCCAATGGTGAATTGTTGCCGGAAAATTTGAGGGCCGCGGAACTTATACTTAGACCATTCTACAACATCGTTCATGCGAGTCTCGACAGCATGTATGCTATTAAAAAGGAAGTAGATCTGGTAATCATAGCCAAGCCTGTAAAGCCATTTTCGGAACGCAATAAATTTATTTTGGATCAGTACCTCATGAATGGTGGTAAAATGATTTGGTTTGTTGATGCACTTCAGATTGGCATTGACAGTTTGACCTATAGACCCGAATTTATTCCTGAGCCACTGGAATTACAAATTTCAGATTTATTTTTTAATTACGGGGTTCGACTGGAGCCCAGCCTGGTTGTCGATCTCGAGTGTGCAAAAATTGCGCAAGTGGTCGGAAAAATTGGCGATAAACCTCAAATTGAATTATTTCCATGGTATTATTTTCCAATTCCTGCTCCATACTCTAATCATCCAATTGTCAATAATATTGACAGGATGTTACTGGATTTTCCAGCACGCATGGATACCGTAAAAACCAAATTTCCAGTTCGGAAAACCCCCTTAATTGTTTCATCTCCTTATAGCCGCTACCAATTGTCGCCAACTAAGGTGGGATTTGATATTCTGCGCTATCCACCAGAACCTTCGAAATTTGACAAGCCTCATCAAATAATGGGTATTCTATTGGAAGGTGAATTCAGCTCGCCCTATGAACACAAATTGGATCCATCCATGCGTCAGGGATTGGAAGCCATCCATCTTCAATATGTTTCCAAAAGCCCTGAAACGAAAGTGATCATCGTTGCTGATGGAGACTTTTTGCGCAACTATTACGACACATCAACCCTGAAATTTTCTCCAATGGGCTATAGTAAATTTGAGAAAATGACATACCAGGGCAATAAAAGCTTCTTTCTTAATTCTGTGGAATATCTCTGCAGTGGTGAAAATATTCTTGAAGCCCGTGCAAAGGAGTTTCGCATTAGGCTGCTTGATGCTGTAAAAATTGAAAGGGAGAAAGCATTTTGGCAAATCCTGAATGTTGCTCTTCCCATTTTCTTACTTATTCTGTTTGGATTGGTCCACCATTATATTCGGAAGAAACGATTTGCAAATACATGATAAAAAACAAATGGAGCGGTCTGTTGGCGGTTATGCTGATCGTGCTGGCTGGTGTAGCCTGGTATTTGGTTCGTTATCAGGATCTGAACACTTCAAAATTAACTGCGGATCGGGATTTTGCAATTAAAGATGTTGCAGAGATCGAGAAAATAAAACTGATAAATCCAGTTGGGGATTCCATAATCCTGAAACGGCATGGATCTTACTGGATGGTAAATGAAACATATAAAGCATTTCCGAATTCCGTTTCCAATCTTTTGGATGCTGTTGGATCTGTTCGCTTGCAATCCATACCTTCAAAAGGATATTACAAGAACATTATGGATGGCCTGCGCGGTATGGGTATTAAAGTGGAGATTTATGACGGTAATGATGAAAAACTGAAATCGTATGTAGTTGGAGGTACTACGCAACAGGAATATGGAACGTATTTCCTCATGGAACATTCCAGGCAGCCATACATTATGGAAATACCTCACTTTATCGGGAATGTCAGGGAGCGCTATGATTTAAGTCTTACAGACTGGCGTGATCGCACCCTGATCGATATACCTGCTGCCGAAATTGAAGAAGTACGGGTAGATTATCCCTATCATAGGAATAATTCATTTCGCATTTTAAAGGACGAAAATCAACTTAAGTTTTTCGATGGGCAGGAAAGTACACAGGCCATCCCCATTCAAAATCGAAAACTTCTTACAAACTATCTCGAGACCATGTCGCAGTTAGGTGCTGAAGGAATTCAAAATAATCATCCAGGTCGTAAAAAAATTGCAGAAATGATTCCCTTTTGCCAGATTTCTGTCAAGCGAGCTGGTACACCGGATCCATATATTTGCAAATTTTATCCTATTAAAGATGATTCCACAGGGTCTGCGGTAAACCTCGATCCCGACTACCTTGCGGAAGGAAATTTTTTTAGATTTAATGTGGATCGCTCGGATGGAGATTTCCTGGTGGTTCAATATCAGGTAATGAAACCTTTGCTTTGGAGTAAATACGATTTTCTCGGAAAGTAATCAATAAAGTCCTCTAAGCTTTTGATAAATGGGCCGGCATGTTAAAAAAATCATGCCAGCCATATGTTGCCGTGACCTTTACATTTATGCATTTCTTGAATGCACGCTGCAGGGATGATGAATAGGCTTCCTTATGGTATTTTATGTATCTGTTTCATGGTGTTTGTTTCATATGTTCCATTGGAACGTAAAACTAACAACGACTCCAAACGATCTCAAAATCACGATTCAGCAAGGGAATTAAAGAGTGGTTCTACAGTAGGTTTGAAAGATTCATTGATCAGTACATATTGTCTTTGCAAATCGGAATGGGGATTTTTTGCGCACCGTTTGATCAACCGACTTGCAGTATTTACCCTGCCTTCGCAAATGATTGAATTCTATAAAAAACATCTTGAATATATCTCATCTCATGCAGTAGATCCGGATAAAAGAAGATATGCTTCCAAAGGGGAGGCAATCCGGCATTATATTGATTTGGATCATTGGCTTGCAAGCGGTAAAGATTCCTTGCCATTGGAGTATGCCGAAGCCTGGCGTCTTCATGCGCGCTTAATTCTTCGGAAAAGGGATTCATGCTTGCTTTATATTGCACTGAATCCTTCCACAGTACAAGATGGATTATCGGTTCAGATAATATCGTCGGACTCTTGTATGTACGCCACAGCAACTTTATGCTGGAGTGATGTTCGAGCCCTCTTTTACAGGGATTTCCTTTCAGAATATGATCCGGAAAATTGGTCCGTGAATGCTAGCGTACTTAAACCATGGTTTGCAAATATAGTTGATGGCGACCACCTGGTAATTGAAGATTCATTTTCGGCGCACGGAATATTGCCTTACCATCTTATAAAAGCATACCATGAGCTCATCGATGCATTCCGCCAGCAGAATGCAAACCGGATTCTTCGATTATCTTCTGAATTAGGACATTATCTTGGCGATGCCCATGTACCCTTGCATACAACAAAGAATTATAACGGACAATTGACCAACCAATATGGCATTCATGCATTTTGGGAAAGCCGCATACCTGAACTGTTTGCGGAAGAGGAATTTGATTTTATTGTAGGTAGGGCCTCATTCATTACGGATATACGTACATTTATCTGGAACGTTGTTAAGGATAGTCATGCTTGTGTGTTGAAAGTACTTGAAGAGGAAAAGCGCCTCGCTGCAGAATCAGCTCAAAGCAGTCAGTATTGTTTTGAGGAGAGAAACGGTGTTATTGCAAAATTGGCTTGTCCTGATTTTGCAAGGGCATATCATGAACGGCTGGATGGTCAGGTGGAAGAGCGTATGCGTGCGTGTATTCTTAATTTGGGTAGCATGTGGATGAGTGCCTGGATTGAAGCGGGACAGCCGGACTTAGATGTGCTTCAGACAGAGTCAAAGAGTGCAACCGAATCAGATGCAGACACCACAATTATTCCTTACCTGCGCAACCACATCAGGCCCCATGAATAGATTATGCGGAAGCAAGAAAATAACAGTGTTTAGTTTGTTTGATTTCAGGGATGATTCTCATAACTTGATTATGGGAAAAACGACAGGCTTTCCATTGTTCCCCTGAATCCTGAGATAGTAAAGACCAGACGGAAAAGGTAAATCAATTGAAAATTCAACAGCATCTTCATGTACAGGATATTTTTTCAATGGCTTTCCATGAGGTGAATACAAAATAACATTGCATTTTTCAAGGAGATGGTTGCATTGGATGTGGACCTGTCCTGTGGTAGGGTTTGGATACACGTTAAAATCCGATGAACTTAGGTTATCGAAGGAAGAGATGCAATTTTTACCTTTTGTTTTAAATCGAATTACGGTAGGATTCGAATTGAGGTCTTTACAAACCGCGGCTAGCTTAATTTCGTAAGTGCTGCAACTGTCCAGGTTGCTTATTCGCAAAATTCTTGAATTTATAGTGCCAAATGTCCAGTCTGAGGAATACAGTTTTCTATAGGAATATGCATATTGGGACGAAGAATGGAGGGGAAGTAAGAATTCCGCAGTTTGGGTATTGACTTCGGTTAGTTGAACATTCCCCAGTTCGTTACAAGCTTCACTTATGACGTGTACACAATAATCTTCATATTCTCCAAATTCGATAGATTGAAAGCAGGGTAGAGGAGTCGATTGGTTGAACTCAGCATATTTCATCGCTATCCTCATCCGGGTGTATCCGGATTTGGCACTCTGTGGTACTTTCAGTGTGTATGAAACACTGTATTTAAAGGCAATGGTTGGACTAGCAAAATTCTCAGTATCTTCAAATTGTCCATCCTGGTCAAAATCAATCCATGCGGCCACTACCATTTGGCTGCTGTCATCGAGGTATCCCGCTCTTAAATTTACTTCATAGTTTTTTCCTTTTTCAAAAGTCCATTGATGATTGGTTCCCACATAATTGCCATAACCCTGGTTATTACCGCTAACAAACGTTTGTTTTTCTATTTCAATGGCATTAAGCCACTCAAGGTCGCTTGAAGGTCTGTAACGCCTGCAGTAATCAATATTTGAACATACCTGACAATCTGCACTTGTGAATTGGTAGATTTCACTTAATGGAGTCCGTGCACCGTTGCACAAGCTAAAACAGGCAAGATCATATTGTGTGCAGGGCAGAAGGGTGTTTAACAGAAATTCCGATTGTTGAACGGCTATCTGAAAACTATCCCATTTTAGAGTTCCGCTTACTCGTAGCAGTGCCGTTATTTCAGAGCTGTTTGAGGGATCGTAAAAATGAAAACGGGCACGCTGTCCAATTTGGTCGAGAAGTTTGATCTCACGGAGGGCGTCACAACATCCTGAAGTTTTATAGATGCGTATCGGAGAGTAATTTTCCTGAAAACGGTTGCAGATACCTTTGAATTGAATTTCATAATCCGTGCAGGCTTCCAGGCCATTCAAATCCAGGTCTGTGCCCTGGTAAACCATTACTTCGGTCCAGTTCTGCGCACCAGCAATGCGATATCGGATGGAAAAGGGAAATTGAATTCCCTGATTCCATTTTACATGCAACATGTTTGCTGAAGAGGAGCTTATCTGTAAAGGACTAAGGTGCAGTAAGGCATTGTACAAATTTAGCACACCCCCGGTGACACTTATATTTTGGAGACTTGCATTGGGTTTTACGGATTCAAGAATTGCGGCTCTGACTTCAAGTGCCGCTTTTGATGGATTTGCGAGGGCAAGCTTTGAAAGATTCGAGCATGGTAATGCATACAGCAAGGCCACGGCACCGCTCACTTGTGGTGCTGCCGCGCTGGTGCCCCCAAAATTGCGATATGTGTTATTGATGTACGTCGAATATACAGATTCGCCATATGCGCCTAAATCGATGGAATATTTTCCATATCCGGCATTCCTGTATTTTTGATCCTGATCATCTAAATTGGTTACGGCAATAAGATAGGAACTTGGACATGTGGTAGGTAAGTCTCCTTCAATGTCCACATCAATATTTTGATTGGAAGTAGATGCCACATTTAAAATGCCCTCCTTGCCAAGGCTATCGTAAATGGCGCACCAAAGAGGCGCATCTTCAGGTTTTCCATAATCAGATCCCCACGACGAATTGGTTACTACTACAAATGCTCCTTTTTTTCCGTTGCTTTGATTGTATTGTCTGCGAAACCATAAAGGGTAGCCATAGGATTCAATAGCATTCGCTTCATCACCACCACCTGCAACAAACATGATCTTGGTGTTCCAGCAAATGCCGGTACCGCCAAGGCCATTATTGCCGGACATAGCCGCCAATCCCGATACAGGAGTTCCGTGCCGGCCTTCTGAAAATGTATCGATTGCTTTGAACGTATTCCAACCTCTGTAATCATCGATATACCCGTTGAAGTCATCATCAATTCTATTGCCAGGAATTTCACCATGATTTACCCACATGTTCGGTGCAAGATCTTCGTGCGTGATTTCAATTCCGTCGTCAATAATACATAAAACGATGGTGTCCCCTTGATCGGTTACTCCTCCTGTCGTTAGATCCCAGGCCAGATCAGAGTCAAAATCCGCTCCCGCCTTTCCACCTTGACTTCCATCATTCACATGATGCCACTGCCACCCAAAAAAGGGATCATTGGGTTTTGCCCGATATGATAATACCCGGTTTTTTTGCAGCTGAATTACGGATGGATGGTTTCGAAGGGACTCCATTATTTCAGAAGAGTTAAAATGGATGTAGTCGTATTCAACAAGCCAGATATTCCACACACTCCCTAGACGACGCAATGGTTTTAACTGGTAGGAGTGTTCTGAAGAACGATTGGACAGACTGCCAAGATCGCTTATAGGGGCTTCGGCTTTCAATTGAACGATGAGTTGTCCCAATCGGTAGTTCAATTGTTGTCCGGTTGATTGGGTCCAGCTTATGAAACAAATAAGGAAGAACAGAGGTGTCTTGAGTTGATATGACATGGGTGCATGGATGAAATTCGGCACAATATCCTTAAAACGAATGAAATGCACGATAATATATTATTAATTTTTATCATATTATTATAAATTATAAATAAATATCATATATTAGCGCTTTAATTACAGTATTGTGTCTTTATCAACCAAAATTCAAAGTATGAGAAAATTCATGATTCTTTCCGCCGTGCTATTATTGAGTCAATTGATAGCACAGAGTTCCACCCAAAATAGTACTTTGAAAGAAGCCCAGGAGTCCTTTGGTCTCAAAAACTATGACCAGGCGGCTCTTTCATTTGAATACCTGGCCCAAAACGATCCGGATAATCCTGAATTTAAAAGTGCCCTGGCTTTATGTTACAAACGCAGTGGCCAATTCGACAAGGCCCGGAAAAGTTATGAGGCATTGATTATTCAAGAGGAAGTGAATCCTGAGGTGCTCTTTGAATATGCCGATTTATTAAAGTCCAACGCAGAATATGCCGAGGCTAAAAAGTATTATCTTGAATATGCCAGGCACAATCCCGTAATCGGCAGCTATTTTGCCGGTTTGTGTGATCAGCTTTCTTCTGGCAAAAACCCTTTGTCAAATCTCGAAGAACCACACGAAAGGGTGTCTGCTGAAACACAAGCCTCGCTGCCTGTGTCTGTACAGGAGCCCGTAACGGAAGAACAAAGTCCGGCTAGTAACCTGACTACAAAAGGATCCGCTGCTTTTGTGCAGGAAAATTTGGTTCAGCAATCATTTGAACAGTCACACGCAGAAAAAAATGCAGTTACAAATCCTTCTGCAAACGATATTCAAAAGCCCTTGCAGACCTCCAAACTGTATTTCATTCAATTGACTTCCCTGACTAAATACAGCAACAGGATGGATGAAAAGTTTGCAAAGTTTGCTACCTATGGAGATATTTATAAAGTTCAAGTGGATGGAGCAATGAAAATCCGAATTGGTGCTTTCAATGATATCAATGAAGCAATTGCAGTAATGAAGCTTGTAAAGAAAAATGACTTTAAAGATGCTTTTATTGTATCCGATGTGATCGATCAGGAACGAACTGTACTGTTAGCGCGATCATCATCTGGGGCGAGTACTCCTAAAGAACTTCCAAAAACGGAGACTACACCAACAGAAAACCCAAATGCAGACAAGCAGGATCAGGTTTCCACTGCTACCGACGACTCAGAAGAAGGAAAATATAAAATCCGCGTTTCCGAATATAAAGCACCTGATTGGTTTGATGTAAGCAAGATCAATGATCTGGGAAATATCGAACATTGGACGAAGAGTGGCTTAACCATTATCGTACTGGGAAGTTACAAAACTGAAGATTCTGCAAAAAAGATTTTAAAGAAGCTAAAGTCCAGAGGATTTAAGGATGCATATCTTGTTGTTGAAGACAATGGGAAATTATACCGATTGTAATTTGAATGTATACATAAAAAATAAAAGCTGGGACGATGTTCCAGCTTTTTTTTTTATACATCAGGATCTTTCACTTTTTTAAGGGAATCCCATTTATTTCGATCAGGCTGTCCTTGGCATAACGAGATTCGAATTTTAATTTTCCAGCCTTGTCAAATTTACGCAGGTATCCGTGCATTTTACCGTTGAGATAGTCTGTTGTGACTTTTAAAATGCCTTCTTCATCAAATAAAGAATCAATTCCTGTATGTTTTCCATTTTGGAAAGAACGAACCGCAATCTTCTTTCCCTGTTCATTATAGTAACGACAGATTCCATCCAGCAAGCCATTTGAGTAGTGTAATTCCGATTTGACCTTGCCGTCCTGATAGAAGGTGGTGGTATTGCCATGGAGCTTCTTGTCCCTATAGCTTGCCTGTCTCGCCAGATAACCAAATTGATCATATTCCATTTTGACTTCTTCCTTTTTGCACGCAATGATCAAGCAGGAAGATATAAAAAGCAAAAAGATCCGAAAACCTAATGAGACGAAGGATTTAGACCGGAATGTATATGATTCTCTGGATTTTGAAACAGTAGTGTTCTGCATTGTTTTTATGTTTTATAGCTACGTCAAAACTTAACATAAAGCATCATGTTAAAGATATACATATCTTTTATTGCTTGTAGTTTTGGTCCGAAATTAAGATATGTTTGCTTATCATGTTAGGATCAGGTACGTGATTCTGGGTAGCTGTTAGATTGTTGCTTCAGATTTCAAAGATGCATTTTGTTATGCTATATGTGCATGATATTAAATGTGAATTTCATCCTGGCTTAGTATATTTGGAGATTAGCCCCGTATATAATGAAGCTGTGGTTTTTTTGAAGGATAACCTGCTGAAGTAAGGAAGAAGAACATATGCTATGCCCGCTTCAAGTCTTGGTGCTTCATTCAAGACCGATAGACCCTGGATTTTGAAGTATCTGTCGAATATAAATTCCTTAATGATATAAACATTTTATGTCAATTTAACTTGCACTCTATACACATTGGGTACTTCAGGCTGGTGCCTGGTGAGAAGAGGATGAAGATGAGGAGAAAAGCTTTAAACAGGAATTATAGCTAATGCTATAAATAATTACGTATGCAATTTGGAAGTATATGAAATCACAAGCGTATAGTAATCCATGGTCTCTAATAAAGTGGTTTGTTTTCAAGATGAACGCAACCGTCCTGAGGAATTATTAGGATTGATGTTTTGGAAGTTTTGCATCATTGTTTTCCAGGGATGGTATCTGTTTTAAC
>CAZDQG010000004.1:124050-143943 GCA_964507535.1 uncultured Saprospiraceae bacterium | reverse complement strand
CGCAGCGTTGGTATTTACAGTTTTAAAATCCGATAACCAGGTCGAACAACACAACTCCCTTCCGCAGGATCCAATGCCGCCAATGCGTGCTGATTCCTGGCGTGCCCCTATTTGCCACATCTCGATTTTAGTCTTAAACTCCTTGGCATACATGCGTACGAGTTCCCGGAAATCCACACGACCGTCCGCCGTATAATAAAATGTAGCTTTGCGCATATCCGCCTGAAACTCTACATCTCCGATTTTCATATCCAGTTTAAGATTGCGGGCAATGACGCGGGCTTTAACCAAGGCACCGTGTTCCATCATGCGCGCTTCTTCCAGACGTTCCACGTCCCTCGGATTTGCCTTGCGTAAAATTTCAAATGTGATGCGGTTTTCCGCAAAATTCTTTTTCTTCATCTGAAGTTTTACGAGATCGCCCATAAGACTTACGCGACCAATATCATAGCCACCGTATCCGGTATCTACAACCACCAGATCACCCGTAGTTACCCTGCTGTGTTCAGAAATGCGGTAAAAGGTTTTCCGTGCCCCATTTTTAAAACTTACTTCCGCCAAATTGGATTCCATGGGATCCTCAATGTCCAGCACCGTAAGCCAATCATAGGTGTTCATGCGATTGCACCCACCTGAAGAACAGTGACCTTTATTTCCGCAGCCCGAGGGCATTCCGTTTTTTTGATTTGAACAAGACGTACACGCCATGTTATTCGTTTTTTAAGCTCAATTTAAATTCGCTTTCTTCCGGAGTATCCCGGATAGCTTTATACTCAAATCTGTCATCAGTATTTTTACGTTGGCATTGCGCGTGATTGCAAGCAATGCCTCATCCATTAAAATACTCCATTGTTCAATTTGTTCATACTGCATGCTTCCTGACAATTTCATAGCATACTGCAAATAGGCATGCTGGGCTTCTGGTTCCATTCCCGCCTTAAACCTGAGAACAAAAGAAAGTAAACGCTGTACCCAACCCAAAAAGTGTTTCTGATCCTCGCGATTCATTTTCGAAAATTCTTCTACCCACTCCAGCATCCCGGTAAGTTGATAGGAATATGTATGTTGTAACCATTTTCGCAAAAATCCAATAGAAACATTCCCTTCCTGATCCACCTGCTGCAAAGCTTCATGGAGATTGCCACCAGAAGTAAGCAAGGCAGCAAATAAAAGGTCCTCCGCCTGCTGGCTACGTGCTGCTAAAAAAGCACTTGCTTCTTCCATATTTATAGTATGAAGTCGAAACAATTGTGCCCTGGAACGCACTGTAGGCAATAACTGTTCTACAGATTCTGCAACCAATATAATATAGGTCTCTTCAGGAGGTTCCTCAAACACTTTTAGAAGGCGGTTGGACTCTTTCCCCAGATATTCCGGAAGCCATATAATCAGCACTTTGCGGTCCGATTCAAAGGGTTTGAGTTGCAATATTCCCATCATGCGATCCACTTCCCTGGTGGCTATGTTTGCATTCTTGCTGTCTTCTGTAAAATGCGCAAACCAATGCGAAACTCCCATAAATGGGGTTTCCAATAAAGCCGCACGCCAGTTTGCGGCATAGAGGTCACAGGTATCTGTGGACTTGTGCAGCGGAAAACTGAAATGGAGATCGGAATGAATCAATCCTGCAACTTTTCTACACGCATCACAACGGCCACAGGGTTTCTCCTTTTCAATGCATAAAAGCGCCTGCGCAGTAGCCAGAGCCAACACAAGCTGAACATTTCCAGGATCACCGCTGAACAGGCTTAGATGCGGAAAATGCCCATAATGAATGGCATTCCGTATTTTATTCCACAATACGTCCTGACTTACCAGCTGGTCAGACCAGAGATTTATAAGGCTGTTTTTTACCTGTGCATCCGTCATTGTAAAGGCATGATCCCGGAACAAAGATAATGATTTCTGCTACTTACTTTTAATTTTAATTATTGATATATAGTTATTTACATATTCAATATATAAAATATTTGTAATACATTGTTTTTCAATAGATGCGCTTCCCGGGCCATTCGTCGGTAGGGCTTTTCTACTTCTGAGCCGGACCGGGTATAGGCTAAGACATACACGATGTAGTACTTCTCATATATGGAGTGGAACCCGACAGAATGCATCCAGCCTCAAGGACCCAATGACTTGCAGCTCTCCACCTGCGCTTCTACCTTTGATGGTATAATCCAATAAAATGCAGGCAATGAAAAACGCATTCGGCCAGTTTAGTCAACTCAGAAAACTCGAAAACGGCCATATCGTCTTGTGGCTCCTGAAAGATGCTAGCTGGATGATGGCCTGGAAAATGTTCGCTTTTGTGATGTTCATTCCAACCTTGAGCCTCGCTTTACTCATCACCTACCGTTCAAAACCAGAGATGAATGAGTTCCGTCATAATGTATCGGTCTCTTTTTGGATTACAGCAAATGGTTGCTGGATGTTTTCGGAATTCTATGGCAACGCCCTATTGCTTTTGACGGCAAAAATTTGCTTTATCGCAGGTGTGACGAACTTAGGTCTCCACTATTTTTTTTCGTACTGGAAACGTACCGCTATTTCAAGTTAAAGCGTTCTGCAGATCAAGCTGAAATATACCTGGACTCACCGAAGCCATTGATTCAATAATTCAGGAACAATTCCTGCAGCTATCGTGACCAGGGTAATCAGGATCAAAAGTCCGGAATGATAGATGGAGATGGACCATTTTTGATCTCCGCTTGGTGAAAACATTGCATTTACTATTTTGTAATAGTAGTATACCGACAGCAATGTACAAATCACAGCTATCACAACCAATGTAGAAAAGCCATGTTGGATGGCATGTTCGAGCATGCTTATTTTTCCGACAAATCCAGCTGTAAGTGGACCGCCGGCAAGTGACACCAATGCGATGGTCATCACCCAGGCTAAAGTCGGATTGCTTTTGCTTAAACCGGCAAAGGAATCCAGATCATCCGATCCGCTATTTGTTTCCACATAATGGACAACAATAAAACATACTAGCGAAGCCAACACATACGCCACAAAATAATAGAGAATTGGCCATTCCTGTCCTGCCTGCAATTCGATGAATCCCATCAGAATAAAACCTGCCTGAACAATTCCTGAATATGCTAACAATCGTTTGGCGCTTCGCTGTTGCAATGCAAACAAATTTCCAAAAACCAGGGTAAGCAAAATCAAAAATGCAAAATACCAATTCATCCAATCCGGAAACAGCTCGTGATTCATCTGTACAATGCGCAAAAAAGCGCCCACAGAAGCTACTTTTACCAAACTCGCCATTGCTGCTGTAAATAATGTTGGTGTGCCTTCATACACATCAGGTGCCCAAAAATGAAAGGGTACCACAGCGACCTTCAAGGCAAATGCTGTAAACAAAAACAGGTAAGCGATACTGGAGAGGATGCCCGGTTCAAAAGCAGGACTATCCATTGCTAAACTTCCGTTCACCGCATACAAAAGACCAATGCCGAAAAGCATTAGGGCGCTTGTAAATGATCCGGTGATGAAATATTTCAAAGCGGCTTCGTTTGAACGGATTTTTCTTCGGTCAGCACCCGCAAGTATATACATGGAAATGGAAAGGATCTCGACACCAATAAACAAACTCATGTAGTGCGTGCTGCTTACCATGAGGGCAGCACCAATCAAAGAGAACAAGATCAATCCCAGGAAATCTGCCATTTCTTCATTTCCACGGCTGTTGAATTGCGTATAAAATGGGAGCAATACAAGCCCGTTGGTAAATACCAATGCAGTTAATATTTTGGCAGTTCCATCTGTTTGAACCATATCCATAAGATAATGATTCCAAAAACTTTGCTGTCCCAGCAAAGCTGCCAAAGCCAATAATACAGCCAGGATCGAAACCGGAATGACCCAACCACTCCTTTTCAGAAAACCCATAAAAAGGATAAGGACGCCAAAAAGGCTAAGTATGATCAACGACAACATCATATCATTTCATTCAGTGGGTAAGTAATTCATAAATCCATAAGCATATTGCCCGAGGCCGATCCAACTACTTGGGAAAAATCCCAATGCAAGTACCAATATTACCAGAACAAGAAACACATAATCTTCAGACAAAGAAAGTCTTTCAAAAACCTGTCCTTGATGTGCACTCACACCAAACATGGTTTTCTGATAAAATCGCAGCATGTAAACCGCTCCAAATATCAAGGTAAGGGCCGCTAAAAAACCAACCCATAACCGGAATTCGGAAATAGACCAGATCAAATAAAATTCGCCAATGAATCCACAGGTAAGCGGAAGTCCCACTGCCGACAATAATAAAATAAAGAAATAGGCAGCGAATCGCGGATTAGATCTTGCAATGCCAGACATCTCATCAATCTGGTCTTTGTTGGTTCTGCGGATCATTACGTCTGCAGCAAAAAACAAACCTGCAGCAGCCAAACCATGGGCAAGCATGGCAAACAAGCCCCCTTGTATTCCCTTATTTGTGGTGGTCAGTATACCCGCAGCAATTAGTCCCATATGAGACAGAGAGGAATATGCCAAAAGTTTTATCATATCCTTTTGTCGCCACGCTATCAATGCACCGTAGATCACACCTACAAGAATAAGTGGAATGAGATATCCAAACCATTTATAGACGGCATCCAGAAATAGAAAATCAAACCGTATCAAACCAAAAACACCCATCTTTGACATCACTGCGGCAATAATCATTAAACTGGGTCTGTCTGCCTGAGAATAAAGTCCCGCCTGCCACGTATGAAATGGAAACAAAGGTGCTTTAATGGCAAAAGCAATAAAAAAAGCGGGAAACAACCACAGTTGATATTTTGTAGGCAATTTGTATTTATAGAAATCCTCCCATGTCAGGAGTGAAATTTTTTCAGGCATGTAAAACTGGAGGAACAAAATTGCAGAAAGCATGAGCAGTCCTCCAAATACGGTGTACAGGAAAAACTTGAATACCGCTTTTTTGCGTTCCGCTCCACCATATTGAAGCACGAGAAGATAAACCGGAATCAGGGCTGCTTCAAAAAAGATGTAAAAAGTGATGGGATTCTGTGCGGAGAAGAATGCATTTAGACCTGCATGTGCCAGTCCTATGAGTCCATAATACCGGGGATCTCTTTGGTTGCCGCTAACCATCGTAGCGAGAACGCTCAAACTAACGACCAGTTGGGTGAGCAACAGTGGCAATACTGCAGCCGCATCCAATCCAAAGTGAATGTGCGCTTTCAAAGAAGGCAACCACTCAAAATGCGTGTTAAAGGACAGGTATTCCTTGTCAACATTATAAGCACTCATCAATATCAGAAAATAAAAAGTGCTCAGTACACCCGAACTTAAAGACAATACCGGTGCCCATTTCTTCCCTGAAAAAAAAGTAATCAGGGAAAAGAATACCGGAATAAGAACTAAAAACGCAACCTGATGCATGATGAATTAAATTATCAGAAATAAGATGAGTGTGATCAAAAGTCCCAATACGCTGTACAGCAAATACCAACTCAGACTTCCGTTTTGAATAAGACGTAAGGCTGAACTGCATGACTGAACCAAATGCACCGGAAACCAAACAATCCGGTCTATGATTTTATATTCAAATAAATTCATAAAAACGGTGCCCAGTTTTTTGAGCGGACGAACGAAAAGAAGGTCATAGATTTCGTCCAGATAATATTTGTTTTCAAGCAATTTTGAAATGGGATTTGAGCTTTCCGCTTCTTCTTCGGTTTTTTTGCCTGCATAGAACCGGTAGGTCAAAAAAACTGTAACGAGCAAAACCACAATTGTAAATGCCCACAGCGCATATTCAAATTCATGGGATACTGCCGGCTTGCTTTGGGGAATTACCGCATTCAGGAAAATCCTCAGTTTATGTGGAGACCCCATCAGGTCCGGCACTCCGGCAAAACCACCTATAATTGAGAACACAGCCAGCACTATCAATGGAAGCAACATGCTGAGTGGAGATTCATGCGCGTGATCATACTTTGACGCATCCCCTTTAAACGTTCCATGAAATGTAGAAAAGAACAAACGGAACATATACCACGCTGTACAAATGGAAGCCAAAGCCAATATAGCAAATAGCCATATCTGTTTTGCAAAAACGGATGCCAGGATTTCATCTTTTGAAAAGAATCCGGCAAGAGGAGGACAACCTGCAATTGCAAGCGTTCCAATAAGCATGACGATGTAGGTCACTTTCATTTTACTTTTCAATCCACCCATCTTGCGGATATCCTGTTCACCATGTAAACCATGGATCACGCTACCGGCTCCAAGGAACAACAAGGCTTTGAAAAAGGCATGCGTCATGAGATGGAAAATTGCAGTCACATAGGCTCCAACTCCAAGTGCCACAGCCATGAAGCCAAGTTGGCTTACTGTGGAGTAGGCAAGTATCTTTTTAATGTCATTTTGTTTCAATGCAATGGTTGCTGCAATAATTGCAGTCAGGGCTCCCACTATTGCGATAATGTAAAGGCTTATTGGAGCGAGATCAAAAAGAAAATGCATACGGGCTACGAGATAAATACCCGCCGTCACCATGGTCGCAGCATGGATTAAAGCCGATACAGGTGTTGGACCCGCCATCGCATCGGGAAGCCAGGTAAAAAGTGGTATCTGCGCAGACTTGCCACACACGCCAATAAAAAACAAGATGGTGATGAGGATTACCTGGGGATCATTGATGGATTGACCATTGAGTATGGTCTCCTGAATATCCGTAAAATCAACAGCTCCACTATAATCAATAGTCAAAAAGATGGCGATCAGAAAAGCCAGGTCTCCGACGCGGTTCATGATAAAAGCTTTTGATGCAGCCTTGTTGTACTCGGAATTGTCGTACCAGAAACCGATGAGCAGAAAAGAACATAAGCCTACACCTTCCCAACCGGCAAACAATACCACCAGGTTAGATCCTAATACCAACATGAGCATACTGAATACAAACAGATTGAGATAGGCAAAAAAGCGGTGATAGCCTTTATCCTCGCTCATGTAACCGGAAGAGTAGGCATGAATCAATGTACCAATTCCCGTCACTACAAAAAGCATGACTATGGTCAGCTGATCGATATAAAATGAAAAATTGACACGAGCAGAATGTTCTGCCACAAACCATGTGTACAGATTTATGGTTTTAGGTTCAGCAGGAAAATACGAATATGCGAAAAGGGTTCCTACAAAACTTGTAAAAGGTGCAAGGCAAGCCACCAAAGTGACCAGCCATTTCGGAAGCTTCGAACCGAAGATTCCATTTATTGCAAACCCCGCCAGAGGTGGCCATAAAATGAGATGTAAGATAAGTTCCGGATTCATTAGTAGTGTCTATCTGTTTTAACCTTTCAATTGATTGAAGAGGTCGATATTGGTTGTTTTCAAATTCTTATAAAGCATTACTATGATGGCAAGTCCTACAGAAACTTCTGCAGCGGCAACCGCCATAGTAAAAAGCACCATCACCTGCCCCGCAGCATCTCCACGATAGGACGATGCAGCAACCATTAAAAGGTTCACGGCATTTAACATGATCTCAATACACATGAAGACTATGATGATATTTTTACGCAAGAGCACACCGATCATGCCAATAAAAAACAAACTGGCACTCAACAGCAGATAATGTGAAAAAGGAATGGTGCGTATCAGTTCAGGTATATGATTCATGGTAAAGTTACATTAGAAGATTCAACGTGTTCTTTTCTATTCAGCAATACAATTCCAACCATGGCAACTAAAAAAAGTACAGAGCACAATTCCATAGGAACCAGGTAATCGCGGTACAATACTTCACCTAATTGTTGGACCAAACCCAATTCATAACCTCCTGAATTTTCAACTTCAATTTTTGAATTGCTGAATGCCGCAAGGAGAATAAGGAACAATCCTCCACCGGAGATCATTGCAGCTAAAACGGGTATCCACGACTTGAATGCCTCAATTTCGCGATTCAAGTTCAGAAACATGACCACAAATAAAAACAAAACCATAATTGCTCCCGCATATACAACCACATTGACCAAAGCCAGAAACTGTGCGTTTAAAAGTATGTAATGCGCGGAAATCAAAAAGAAGGTTGCAACAAGAAAGAGGATACTTCGGATGGGATGTTTGGATACAATGACCATCAAGGCACAAAGTACAGTGAGTCCGGATAATATGTAAAATACCTTATCCATAAAATTAATTTTGTTGAAATGGCTCTACGAGCCTGTCTTTACCATAAATGAAATCATCGCGATCAAAACTTGCAGGTGCCATTTTATCATTTTGCAGGAATATGGCCGCTTTAGGACAAGCCTCTTCACATAATCCACAGAATATGCAACGCAACATATTGATTTCATAAACCGCAGCATATTTTTCCTCGCGGTACAAGTGCTTTTCGCTTGGCTTTCGTTCTGCAGCGGTCATCGTAATTGCTTCTGCTGGACAAGCAAGGGCACAAAGTCCACATGCGGTGCAGCGCTCGGCTCCTTTTTCATCGCGTTTCAAAATATGCAGGCCGCGGAATACAGCACTCATAGGCCGCTTCTGTTCCGGATAACTGATGGTAGCCTTTTTCTTAAACAAATGGCTTAGCGTAATTCCCATGCCTTTAAATACAGCCGGAAGATATATGCGCTCCGAAAAGCTCATTGGCTTCCGTTCCATTACTTTTGTTCGCGTTGTCAGTTTTATCAATTGCATGCCGGATTATTTAATAAGGATCACAAGTGCAGTAATAATAATATTGATGACCGATAGAGGAATCAATATCTTCCATCCCAATCCCATCAACTGGTCATAGCGGAAACGAGGTAACGTCCACCGGATCCATATAAAAAGAAATATAAAAAAGAAGATTTTTCCAAACATTACAACTCCACCTAAAACGGTCTTCAAAATACCTGGATCCATTTCACTAATAAATGGAAATTGATATCCGCCAAAGAACAGTGTGGATATGACTGCACTGCTTACAAACACATTGATGTATTCCGCAAACAGGTAAAATCCAAGTTTCATCGATGAGAACTCTGTATGGTAACCCCCGATCAATTCGGTTTCACATTCCGGCAAATCAAAAGGAGCTCTGTTTGTTTCAGCAAATGCACAAATTATAAAAATTAAAAAGCCCAAGGGCTGGTAAAAAACATTCCAATGCCAGCCTGCTTGTTGATCCACAATTTCACGCAACGATAGTGTTCCATTGGTCATGATCAGCGCGATTATAGAAAGTCCCATGGCCAGTTCGTAACTGATATTTTGGGATGCTGCACGAATGGCACCTAACAAGGAAAATTTATTGTTTGATGCCCATCCACCAATAAGGATGCCATACACTCCAAGAGACACCACGCCGAAGATGAACAGAATTCCCACATTCAGGTCTGTCGCCTGAAAAGAATACACCTGATCACCCCAATGTAAATCCGGAGCAAATGGAATCACCGCACTTGTCATTAAAGCCGTACACATAAACAATGCAGGTCCCATAATAAACAACCAGCGATCAGATGCCTGTGGAATAAATTCTTCCTTGAAAAATAATTTTACACCGTCCGCAAGCGGTTGCAGAATCCCGAATGGACCTGCGCGGTTGGGACCAAGACGATCTTGCAGGAACGCAGCAAGTTTGCGCTCTGCATAGGTCGTATACATTGCAATAAACAAGGACAATCCAAAGATGACTGCAATAAAGATCAGTTTAAAAATCAGCTCGCTCATTCCGATACAAATTTTGCATCCACATTTACTGCCGGGGAGACCACCGGCAATTCGTATTTATTTGCAGAGATGACGGATTCGTGACTGATGTCGCGGGCTCCTTCGATCACCCAGTCTTCTTTTGATTTATGGTTGAATCTGCAATCGTTGCATATGAAATCTTCAACTTCTCCAAATTGGTTTTTCCTGGCAGTTATTCGGATCAACTGATCACCTTTCAACCAGGCGACAACCTTGCCAGAGCAGGAGGGACAATTTCGATGCGCATCATAAGGCTTGGAAAACCAAACCCTTTGTTTGAATCTATAGGTCTTATCCGTCAATGCACCGACCGGACAGACATCGATGATATTTCCTGAGAAATTATGATCTATTGCCGTTTGGATATAGGTTGAAATTTCAGATACGTCACCTCGGTTCAATACTCCATGAACTCGTTGCTCTGTCAGTTGCTCTGCTGCATATACACAGCGGTAGCAAAGGATGCAACGCGTCATATGCAATTGAATATATGGCCCAAGGTCTATCTTATTAAATTCCCGGCGGGGTTCTTCATATCGCGTGGCTTCACGACCATGATCAAATGATAAATTTTGCAAATCGCATTCGCCCGCCTGATCACAAATCGGACAGTCCAGCGGATGGTTGATCAACAGAAACTCCACCACGCCATTTCGTGCATCGATGACTTCCTGCGACAATTCATTTTCAACTACCATCCCATGCTCCACACGTGTGATGCAACTCGCAACGAGTTTTGGCATCGGCCGCGGATTGGTTTCACTGGTTTGTGCAACTTTTACAAGGCAGACCCTGCATTTTCCGCCGGTATTTTTCAATGAAGAATAATAGCACATTGCCGGTGGATATTTTCCTCCCAACTGTCTGGCAGCCTGAAGTATGGTTGTTCCCGCTGGAACCTCAATACTTCTCCCGTCTATCGTTACTTTAAGTAAATCGCTCATGCCCGTATATTTTTAATGTGCCATGCTTTGTTCATAATGTAAATGTTTGGCCAGGCAGGAATCGGGGTTCCTTACGTGATCTTCGAATTCCTGTCGAAAATGGCGTATGGCGCTTGCTACAGGCCAGGCCGCAGCGTCACCCAAAGGACAAATCGTCTTGCCTTCAATATGCTTTGCAACATCCACGAGTAAATCTATGTCCTGCATTTTTCCATGCCCGTATTCAATGCGATGCAATACCTTTTCCATCCATCCCGTGCCCTCCCGGCAAGGACTGCATTGCCCGCAGCTTTCATGATGGTAGAAACGTGTAAAATTCCAAAGGTTTCGGACAATACATGCCTGGTCATCAAAAACAATAAATCCACCTGATCCAAGCATGGATCCACTTTCAAATCCACCTTCCGCAAGTGATTCATAACTCATTAGTCTGGGCTCTCCTGCCGCTGTTTTCAAAATCAGGGATTTTGGTAAAATGGGCACAGAAGATCCTCCCGGAACAACAGCTTTTAACTCACGACCGTTAGCTATTCCACCGCAATACGCATCACTGTATATAAATTCTTCCACAGGAAGTCCCAACTCAATTTCATATACACCTGGTTTATTGATATTTCCACACGCTGAAATGAGTTTTGTTCCTGTACTTTTTCCTATTCCTATTGCTGCATAACTTGCACCACCATTGTTTACAATCCATGGCACAGAGGCAATGGTCTCTACATTATTGACCACCGTGGGACATCCGTATAAGCCCCATACCGCGGGGAAAGGTGGCTTGTTGCGCGGGTTTCCTCGTTTGCCTTCAAGTGATTCAAGCAAGGCCGTTTCCTCGCCGCAGATATAAGCGCCCCCACCAGGTTGCACATACAAATCAAGACTGTACCCGCTGCCTAAAATGTTTTTACCCAGATATCCTTTCGCATACGCTTCTGCTATTGCTTTCTCCAGTATGCGAATGACATACATCATTTCGCCACGAACATAGATATAGGAAGTGTTCGCTTGCAAGGCATACGAAGAAACAATCATTCCTTCGATAAGCAGATGCGGAATGTGCTCCATCAGATACCGGTCCTTAAATGTTCCCGGCTCAGATTCATCTGCATTGCAAACGAGATATTTTGGTTTATCCGATTTCTTGTCGAGGAAAGACCATTTCATGCCTGCCGGAAATCCAGCTCCTCCCCTTCCCCGCAATCCGGAAGTTTTAACTTCTTCTACAAGCTGATCAGGACTCAGATTTTTTAAAGCCTTGACAACGGAAGCGTAGCCTCCGTGTTTTAGATAGCCTTCTATTCCCTGAATGCCCTCCTTCGTTAAATGTTCAAATAACAATTGTTTTGCCATATCAGGAGTTGGATCTTAGTTCTTCAATTAACTGATCAATTTTTTCTTCCGTCAGGTTCTCGTGATAGCGGTATTCCGGACCAATCTGCAGCACAGGGCCGCTTCCACAGGAAGCCAGACATTCAACAGTTTTGATGGTAAACATTCCATCTGAAGTAGTTTCACCTTCTTCAATATGAAGCTTGTTCTTCAGGTATTGAAGGATACGCTCTGCTCCCACAAGACAACAAGGACCCGTTCTGCAAACTTCAAAAACATATTTTCCGACGGGTTTAATGTGAAACATGGTATAAAAGCTTGCTACCTCATACACTTCAATGGGTTGCAAATGCAGGATACGGGCCACTTCATTCATTGCATCAATACTCAGCCAGCCATGATCTTCTTGAACAATATGCAGTAAGGGCAATAATGCAGATTTCTGCTTGCCTTCAGGATACCGTTTTATAATCTGTTCAATTTCCTTTGTCCTGTTTTCTGAGAATGTCATGTGATCGGATTCTAATTATTTTTTGATCTGTGTTTCAAATTTTAAACTACCTGCAGCACGCGATATGCCCCAGTCTTTTATTTTTTAAGCATCCAACTCCCCTGCAATTACGTTTAGACTACTCATAACTACAATGGCATCGGACAACAATTGCCCTTTCACCATTTCCGGATACGCCTGATAATAAATAAAGCAGGGCCTTCTGAAATGCAATCTATACGGCGACCTGCCTCCATCACTGATGAGGTAATAACCCAGCTCCCCGTTTGCACCTTCTATCGCATGATAAACCTCGCCTTCCGGAGCTTCTATCTCACCCATGATGATTTTAAAATGATAGATCAGAGCTTCCATGTTCCTGTACACCTCCTGTTTAGGCGGCAGATAATAATGATCTGCATCCGCATGGTATACCGGATCCATTTTCTCAATTTTATCAAGGGCCTGTTCAATCAATTTCAGGCTTTGCCAAATTTCTTCATTCCGCACTAAAAACCGGTCATAGGTATCTCCGGTAGTACCTACAGGGATATCAAACTGAAAATCTTCGTACGAACAATAGGGTTCTGCAACGCGCAGGTCGTAATCAATACCACAGGCGCGGAGATTCGGTCCTGTCATTCCGTAATTTAATGCACGCTCAAGACTGAGTGGTCCGGTATCTATCGTGCGATCCATAAAGATCCGGTTCCTGCTCAGCAAGTTTTCAAATTCCTTCCAGCCCTTTGGAAATTCGCGCAGAAGCTTGCGGGTCTTCTCAAAAACGATGGGATTGAAGTCGCGCTCAAAACCACCTACACGTCCCATGTTGGTTGTCAATCGTGCTCCGCAAATTTCTTCATAAATCTCATATATAAATTCGCGCCATTGATAGACGTAGGTAAATCCCGTTAGTGCTCCGGTGTCCACACCCAAAATACTGTTGCAAACAATGTGGTCTGCAATTCGTGCAAGTTCCATCACTACGATCCGCATGTAATCCACGCGCTTGGGAACCTGAATTCCGAGCAGCTTCTCCACCGTCAGATGCCAACCGGTATTGTTCAAAGGAGCAGAACAATAATTGAGCCTGTCCGTGAGCGGTGTGATTTGATAAAATGGCCTTCGCTCGGCAATCTTTTCAAAAGCCCGATGAATATATCCAATTGTTTGTTCCCCTTTTACAATCCGTTCCCCATCCATCGTCAGTACATTCTGAAAAATGCCATGTGTCGCGGGGTGGGTAGGTCCTAAATTAAGGGTATTGTAAGGAATTCCCGGACGTTCATTCGTCTTAAGGGTTGCGAGGTACTCTTGGTTTGTCTTCATGAATCTTATCGTCCAAATTGAAAATCAGCTTTATCCTCACGCGTTGGATCTTCCAGTGGATATTCCTTCCTCAAAGGGAAAGCCGTCATTTCATCCATATTAAGTATTCTTCTCAAATCGGGATGCCCGGCGAACCGGATTCCAAAAAAATCATAGGTCTCGCGCTCCATCCAGTTTGCACTGGCATAAATGCCCGTTAAACTTGGAACCTCTGGCTTTTCAAGAGGTACGAATACTTTTACGCGGAGGCGAATTCCTGAACGCATACCATGCAAGTGATATACAACTCCCAACTCTCGTCCTTTTGATTCCGGATAATGAACGCCACACAAATCGGTTAGAAATTGTATGCCCAGAACTTCATCGCGATATAAAAAGAGTACCAGGCGGTACAATTCATGAACGGGTACTTCGAGATTATACACCCCGTATGTATCGCGTGTCACCGTATAGGACGCTCCTAAGTTCGTACTCAGATGTTCTGAGATTTGCTCTGTGGTGTGCGTTTGCATTATTTTATAAAATATTCGTCCATCAAACGGGTGTATTCTTCAGAATTTCTGCGGCGCAAGGACTCTTTTCCAATCAAATCCTGAATACGCATTACTCCTTCAATAATCTGCTCTGGGCGAGGTGGACAACCAGGGACATACACATCCACCGGAATTACCCGGTCTATGCCTTGCAAAACACTGTATGTGTCAAAAATACCCCCGCTGGATGCACAGGCTCCCACGGCAATCACCCATTTGGGCTCAGCCATCTGCTCATAGACCTTCCTGAGTACAGGAGCCATTTTCTTGGCGATGGTTCCCATAACCATAAGCAGATCTGCCTGACGCGGGGTAAAACTCAGCCGCTCAGATCCAAAACGTGCCAAATCATAATGACTGGACATTGTTGACATAAACTCGATACCGCAACAGGAAGTGGCAAATGGAAGAGGCCAAATGCTGTTCTTGCGGGCCAGGCCAACCACAGCATCCAAACTTGTGGCGAAAAACCCATGGCCTGCTATACCTTCAGGCGCTTCTGCGACATGTATCTGCTTACTCATAGAATGAATTATGCTTTGTTTCTAATGATGATCTCAAATCCAATATTTTAAACATCTTCACGCGTCTCCCACTTTAATACTCCCTTCATCAAAACATAGTAAAAACCTGCCATGAGGAAAGCAAGGAAAATAAACATCTCCACAAATCCAAACCAACCAAGTTTTTTAAAATTAACTGCCCATGGATACATGAATAAAATCTCCACGTCAAACAGGACAAAGAGAATAGCCGTCATAAAATACCGCACCGAAAAAGGGCTTCTCGCATTTCCAACACTATCCAGGCCGCACTCGAAACTCTCATCCTTGCGCTTACCATGCCGTTTAGGTCCTAAAAGGTGGGTTACAATTAAAACAAAGAAGATAAAGCCTAAGGCGACCAGCAATTGCAGCACGACAGGCATGTAATCGTAGGGAATATGATTGGATTGCATAATGCCTCCTTTTGATTTAAGGCAAGGCAAATATATAATAGCTCGGCTTAAACGAATAATTATAAGGGCTTTTTAGGCCCTGAATAAATTAGTTGAGCCCATTAAGATGGCATGAATGTCTAGTTTACTTAGTTTTGAGACAAAAAAATGAGAATATCAGTCATTCGCAAGGGCCACTTTAATGCTGCCCACAGACTCTTCCGCCCAGATTGGGATACGGCTAAAAATCTCGAAGTCTTCGGAATTTGTGCCAACCCTAACTTTCACGGACACAATTACGAAATGGAAGTCAAGGTTACTGGGGAATTGGATCCTAAGACCGGAATTCTGATCGATTTAAAAGTGCTTAAGGAACTGATTGAAAAACATGTGGAGGATCACTTCGACCATAAAAACCTGAACCTCGACTGCCCTGAATTTGAGCATAAGATCCCAACTGCTGAAAATATTTGCATTGAAATTTATACGAAGATGCGCGCTGTGCTTTCCCCCGAATTGGACATACACATCCGGTTATCTGAAACACCCCGGAATTTCGTGGAATACCCCGCCTAAATCGTCCTGCATCAGATCTAAAGGCCCGGAAATAAAAAAGGCAGAAGTAAGTACTCCTGCCTTTTCTTATAAAAATTAAGAATTATGCTTTGATGCTTCTTTTTTGTAAACGTATGGTCCGAAGCGTTTGTTCATTTGGACCAATGAGGCGGACAAAATACAATCCGTCTTCAAGCTCGCTCATATCATAGGAAGAATTTGGACTTGCGTTGAAGGACTTCATCCTTTTTCCCAAAATACTGTACAGTTCGACCCGCAGTAAACCAGTGGTATAATCTACAGTAAATGAATTTGAAGCAGGGTTAGGATACACCTTAACCATAATATTTTTTACATCGCGGTTAGATACGGTTTTATTGAAAGTATAGTCCACCTTTAATTTTTTGGATGTGTCTTCTTTTTCATAGACCCACATTACAATATGAGCTTCACCATTGGTTCCATCGTCAAAAACATGCACATCCAAACTGACTGAATCATTGCCTTTGATCACATTTGGGTAAATTTCAGGGCATTTTCCAACATGGTTCGCGTAACAATTGTTCGCATCACACACATAAGTGCTCCATCCTGCTGGCAGCATGAGAATTTCTCGTGTCCAATACATATTCAGAGGACCATTGGTGTGGTTCCGTATATGCCCGTGCGCATTGTGGTCAGAATTGTCAGGAACGAAGTAAACGGTATTCGGATTAGGGGCAGCCGTAAACCTGGGATTCTGGGCGAATGCTAAATTAAAACATAAAATAGTGAAAATCAAGTAAATATATCTCATAGGCTCAATTCTATAATTATCCAAATGTAAATATACCAATGAACAACAAGATTGGGTTTAATTTAACAAAAAAAAAACCGGCCTTGAGGGCCGGTTTCGATATTTTATGAAAGTACTACAGATTAAAGAATCTGAAACTTCATGTTTTTAGTTCCCTTCTCAGTCTGAAGTCTTAAATTATAAAATCCAGGCTGAATTCCACTAACAGGATAACTAACATTGGTAATACCCTGTTTCAAATGCAGCTGACGGTCAAAACTGCGAACTGTGCGGCCCTGAAGGTCTACCAGCTCTAAACTTCCGGAAACGGCTTCTTCCACATTGATGCGCAAGCTGAAGTGCTCCGTAACAGGATTTGGATAGACATTGGTTGAGGTGATTACACCTGGATTGTCCGTAGCTACAACTACTGAACCAATGTTGATGTTATCGATAAACAGCAGGTTCGAACCACCGGGAGAATTGAAGCCTTTCATCCGTACAATGACTTCGGAAGCTCCGTCAAAATCTTTCATGGAGACACTGTCGCGTACCCATTGTGATGGATCCGGAATGAAATAAGTTCCGGGAACAGGTCCAGCTGTAGCCAGCTCTGCTCCATTTTTCTGATACACTGTAGTCCAGTTTGCACCACAATCTTTTGAAGCCTCAATTTGGAAATAGGAAGCTTCTGCGCCTAATTGAGCATAAGCACGATCCAGCGACAAGGTTGTATTGGTTGAAGTACTGAGGTCTATTTTATCAAAAAATACAGTTACTTCAGTATTCACAGGTCCGAAGTACCAATCCCAGAATAGAGCATATACAGAGTTTCCGAATCCACCTACATCGAAGGAGGTTCCAAAGAAACTTTTCTGTGCAGGATAAACCCTCATTGAGGAATTGTTATCCGCATACACATTTTTTGGAAATGCACCTGTTGCATTCACTTCAAATCCCTGAGTCAGTTCTTTTGTAAAAGGAACAGGGTCGACATTGAACACCACGCGATTTGGACCAGCATGATTCAGTTTATCGATATCTTTTGTAGAACCATTCACATTGTTAATCCGGAAATTGAGATTTGATTTGCCAGGACTGACGTTAACATTCTTAAATTCATAGGTTCCTGTACCACCTGGAGGCAAGTCAAGCTGTAAAGCAGTTTGACCTGTTTTTTTAATATTATTTACAAGAAGGTCGATGGAAATGGTACGGATGGAATCTTTACCCAGATTTTCGAAATTTACCAGAAGTCCTACGTTGTTGTCGCACAGTCCGGAATAACCTGTAACTGAAGAGCTCGCTTTGATGTCAATATAGGTACTGTTTGTTGGCAATGGCTTGGGAAGGCTTTCTTCAGATTGCAAGACTTCCTTTTTGGTCGTGTTTTGCACAAACGTTACTACACCAAGGTTTCTGTAGTTATAGATATAGGAAGGTATGGCAATTTTAAAACTAAAATCTTTGGAAGCTCCTGCATCCAATGCACCCAATTTGGTACCACTTGCATTTGGAATCATCTTACGCATTACAGAGTGGAATTGCGTTTCACCATTTGTACCCGGAGGGATGCTGAAATTGATTTCCTTTTCGATCAATATTACGTGCAATGTATAAAGGTCGGCCAGGTTGTTGGCACTTACGTTTTTAACGTTCACTGTAATCTGAACAGAATCCAGTTTGTCCGCAACAACATGATCCACTTTTATTTCAAGGGGACTGGTTACAGCAGCACGGCTGTCAATATTTGCCTGGCTGAAGTTAGCAGGATGGTCTTTAAAAATGACAGCGTTTGTTTCTGTAGCACCACCATCTTCCACTCCGTGAGGCACTGAGTTAACCCCATAATAGGTCACACGCGTTGCTACTTCCGTAGGATTTTGCGTGTTCATCGGGTCGGTCCCTGGCCAGCTGGTTTGGTATTTTAACAAGGTAATTTTCGTGTCGTTACCAGGAGTAAAAAGGATTTTATGGAAACCCGGATTGGTAGCAGCACAGGGACCACAGGAGGCTTGGGTGAATTCTTCCACCAAAACCTTCCTCTTGGCCTGGGCTTGAAGCATGGCGCTCAGGCTGGAAAGCACCAATAGAAATAGGTAGATTTTTTTCATAAAGCTTATTTTAGATTAGAATAATTTTTAGCATGCAAATGTAATTTTTTCAATTGAAGATTTTTAAATCTTAACATTTTACCAGAATAATATCTTTATTTGGCGCTTCAGAACACCAAAAGCTATGCCCCATTATTGTATCATCGGAAATGGAATCGCAGGAACTACCTTCGCCCGCTGCCTTCGGATGGGTTGTAATGATCCCATTAGTCTGATTTCATCGGAAACTGATTATTTCTTCGCCCGCACAGCCCTGATGTATGTCTATATGGGCCATATGCGCTGGCAGGACATCGAACCCTATCAGGCTAATTTTTGGGAGAAAAACCGCATCCTTCGGACTCAAAAGGAAGTACGATCTATTGACTTTGAACACAAAAAGATCGTCTTTGCGGAAGGCGAGCCGATGACCTACGACCGTTTGATTCTTGCTACAGGATCTACTCCCATCATGGGTTCGTGGCCTGGAAAAGACCTGGAAGGCGTCAGCGGCCTGTACCATAAACAGGACCTGGAAGAAATCGAACGCCTGAGCGCAGACATCCACAGCGCAGTTATTGTCGGTGGGGGCCTTATCGGAATCGAATTGGCGGAGATGTTCCACTCCAGAAAAATCCCGGTAACCATGCTTGTCCGGGAAAAAAGCTATATGAACTTTATGCTGCCAGATGAGGAGTCTGCACTCATTTCCAGGCATATTTTAAAACATGGTATCGACCTCAGGGTCTCAAGCCAGCTGGATGAAATCCTTCCGGACTCTACAGGCAGGGTTGCATGGGTCCGTACGCAAAGCAATCAGAAAATCGACTGCAATTTTGTTGGTATAACCATCGGTGTCCGGCCAAATATTGACTTTCTGCGTTCTGGTCCGTTGGAATGCGATACCGGTATATTGGTCAATGAATTTCTGGAAACAAACCTTCCCGGGGTCTATGCCATCGGGGACTGTGCCCAGCTCCGCAAGCCCGATGAAGGCAGAAGGGCGATTGAACCCCTATGGTACACAGGCCGTAAAATGGGCGAAGTGCTTGCGAATAATCTCCTGGGTCACAAACACGCCTACCACCCGGGAGTATGGTTCAATTCTGCCAAGTTCTTTGACATGGAATATCAGGTATATGGTCATGTCCCACAAATGTGCACGCCCCCATTAGCATCCTTCTATTGGGA